>JAUNHG010000007.1 GCA_030524035.1 Kocuria sp.
ACTTCCCGGATAATAGACCGCTGAGACATCACGGGTGTGCCTCCAATCCCACAGACTTAAGAAGATCAGGCCGAGAAGCATCAGAAATCCCGTCAATCTTCGAACCCCCGCGGTCTTCACGGGACTGCGGTTGGTTGAGGCCTTTTTTGATCATTTGCCACCGTAACTGCGCCCCGACACTGCGATTCACACGCTTATCCAACCACTGATAGTTATCCGCGTTATCTAAACCACCGAGTTGCAGGTCGGTTTTATGGTCAAGGTCGTAGTCCTTGAGCTTGTCGGGGTTGAAGTCATCCGGGCGATCAAGTAGTTCAGGCTGGTCCACATACTGCCTGCGTGGGCTGCTTCGCTTATCCACCTTGGTGTATTCGAGTTTGCCTTGTCGTGCTTCGTTATTGAGGTGATCCACCTTAGCGTGGTACTGACGCATCCGTGAGGGATCGTTCGCCCATTTTTTACTGGGCCGTAGTTCCAGAATGTTGGGCTCACTCTGTTTGGCTGCCACCGCTGCGGCTCGCTGCTCTGTTCGGTGAGTCAAAGCGTCCCGGAACGATGTGCCAGCCTGCAAGGACGGCGGGGCGCTCATCTCAAGACGATAGTTATCACCAAGCGCTGGGCCACCATCAGCCATCCTGGGTTGCCCACCAAACTCAAAAGAAAGTCCATGCGTAGGTTTCCAGTGGATAGAGGAAATGGTGTCCTTAGCAGCTAAAGAGTAATCCACCACATCGTTCTTAAACTTGTTAATGGTCTGCACGGCAGGCGCGATTTTGGGTACTGCCTTCTCGGCCATGGAGAGCCCCAGATCGATAGCCTTGTACTTGGTGTCGAACGCTATATCCCCCACCACGGCCTTTGGGTTGGCAGCCAGGGCTTTAGAAAAGTCAATAGCACGGCCCCCACCAGCCTTACCAGCACCAGCAAGCTTGCCGGCTTTACCCGCCACACTGGTGGTTTTCAGCGCGGCTCCGGCGCCACCCGTACCGACGGCGAGTAACACGTCACCGGTGAGCATTCCGGCTGCTTTAGCGGGATCGGTTTTCCATTCTTCGAGGTTGACCGCCGCTTTACCGACCTCTACGAGGCGGTCGCGCGATTCAGCTTGGGCCTCAGCGCCGCGGAATAACCCGATTGGCGTGATGACGGTGGCTACATCCAGTGAGAGGGTTCCGATGCCTTTCCACGTCGAGGAGAAAGTATCCCAGTCAAAAGGATTGATTAAAGCCAGAGTTCCAGTCACCGCGCCCTTGAGAGATTCCCACAACCCCACACCGAACTGGGTAATCCCATCCCAGGTATCCCGGTACCAAGGTTTGTCCCATTCCACGTTCGTAGCCCACGGTGTGTGCCCAGCAGCGGTAGCCGAGTTCAGAAGGTCTTTAGACATACCGTTGTACTCCACGCCGGGTGGAGCTGGGGCGCCGTCATCGGGCATGGTGCGGTACTGCACACCACCGTAGATATTGTTAATCGTATTAGCGCACGTGTTCGCGGCCTCGTCATGAGCGGTTTTCAGCCCGTTCATCCGATCAATCAGCCCGTTGCGCTCATTGATCTTGTGCTCGTCTTTATCCCACTCATCATCGCCTGCGATCGAGGCTTCAAAAGCACCCACATCATTCTTGAGGGTTTGTAACTGCTTTTTAAGATCGCGTTCGGTCTCCGCGTAGGTCTTCAACGCGTCGTACACCGTCTTAGCGTTGTCCCTCACGCTCTCACCATCACGCGTGGTAGGCAGCAGCGCCGTCACCAGAGTCTGTGTTTCAGGTGCGGAGTAGGAATACTCCAGAGCGCGCCACGCGCCGTCAATATCCTTGGCTTTGTCCTGGACAGCCTGACCGGCGTCACGGATCTTTTTGGCGCCTTCCTCCACGGCATCAGCATCGGCCAGACTGGGAAACTCGCTGAAGTCAATACCCGAATTACTCATCTGAATGAATCCCTTAAGGCTTGAACTGGACGGGGGTGTTGTTCAGCAAGACTTCACACAGCCTGCGGACCCGTGGAACCACCCTGCCGGAAATCCGCAGGGGCAGTTTCAGTAACAGCCAAAGCCTTCACGCTTTCATCCACCATAGCCAGATCCCCCTCCGAGTAGTACGTCAAGGCCTCGTTAGTCCTTGTCAAAGCGGTGCCCGTGAGATTCGAAATGGCCTCCAAGGCCGGCCCGAACTCTTCCTCGCCATAACCGCGTAGGGCCTCAGCCACCGGCTGGGCCTGACACCCCTCTGCGGCACGTTGCATGCCCGCAACCATGTCATCGGCTAAGTCCTGATAATCCGCACTGCGAGTTTGAACATCTATCAGCACATTATTGGCACCAGCCACATCGATGTTGTACTGCATGATTACCCGATATTAGCGATCGCTGTGCGCGTCTTGCCCTGGGTGGTGATCGCAGTCTGATCGTTCTCACTCAGGGTGGTCTTGACCAGATTGATGATGTTGCGGACCTCGTCGGAAGCATTCTTCCAGCGCAGTTCCACGTGCTGGTACTCGTCTGAGGCTCCGTCCATCTGGAAATCAGCCAAAGCGGAGGAGACCTGACGGTCACGCTCACCCAGCAGCCCTTCCAGGCGGCTTACGATGCCACCGATATCGGACTGAACCTGCGAAGAAACATCAGTGTCAAAAGAAATACGGTCATTAGTGGCCATGTCATAACTCCCTAATCTTCAGGCCGGGTAATAACCCCCGGGCGTAAAACGTTGTGAGTGCTGGTCAATCAGCGCGCAGCAAACCGAGCGGCGTCAAAGTTGGCACTGCCTTCTGCGCGGGCGGCGTTGTCGGAAGTTTCCTGGTCGCCGGTCTGGGTGGCCAGGTCCATTTCGCTCTGCCCCAAGTTCACAGCAGCCAGTGCCGAGTTGAGGTCATTGCTGATCTCATCCACACGGCCCTTGAAGGTGTCGAACGCGGCGCGACCAGCACCATTGAACTTGCCTTCCAGCGGGGTGACGGCGTCAACTAGCTGACGGATCAGCGTGGTCAATTCATCCTGAGAACCACTGGTCTGTTGGGTCAAAGTGCTCAGGGTGGTGTTACCCATATCAAACTTCACGAGCATGCTCCTTAGAACGTTGTTCGCCTTCAATGCGGTTTAGGACCGAGGATGCGTGGCTGACGGAAACGGTGACGCTGTTTATAGATGAATAAGGATCTATTACAGCTCCCATGCAATGCCTTTTGTGTAGCGCCAATCACTGATGAACCAGTTTGGCTATTTCCGTAGCCCCCGTCAACCACCTAAAGATTAATGGTTTCTTGTGCCCCATGTTGCGCAAGAACTCAGGTATGTTTGCACCGTGGCGAGCTCGCGCTAGAGATTTTCCGCGCCAAAAATGTAAAAGCATTAATAATGCCACCCTGGTAAATTAAGGGCGCTAAGGGGTATTTCTGTGCACGATTACGATCAACAACTCCTGGAATCCATTGGGGTTCGCCGCAACCGTCTGGTGGCTGCTGTCCTGTATGGCCCTCATCGATCGCGCAGGAACTTCACGGATCTGGTGCGAAACTTTCTGATCGGCCTGATCATCGCAGCATTGATTGCCGCCGGATGTGTGGCGACATCCTTTGTCACCACACTTTTTGATAGGGAGCGGGAGCGTCGTGCGCAGACGCAGCAACTCCGACCGACCGTGATCCAGACACCCTCGGCACCTGCCCAGGCGACCCCCGGAGGTGACTGAACTTCCATGGCAGAACGCTTCACACGCGTGACACTGGCTAGTCAGAAGCGCAATGTTGAACTTTTGCTGCCCTCCAACACACCCGTGGGTGCTCTGATGCCCTCCGTGCTGGATTTGTTGGACCATGGCTCTGACCGTGAATTGAGGCGCATGGGCCTCAGCCCTCTGGGAGGGCCGGCATTGGATGAGCAGCGTTCTCTGGCTGAATCGCACGTGGTGGATGGAACAGTGCTGCTCCTGACTGCGCGGGAAGACTCCGTGCCCTCGCCTGTGGTCTACGACGTCGCTGATCATGCTGCCTTGATGCACACCCGTGACCCCGGACGGTGGGGCAAGGACGGGCGCTTTTGGGTGGGCGGTGCGGCCCTAGTCGGTTTGGCCACCACTGCTTTCTGGCTCCTCACCCAAGAGCTTTCAACCGAGTCCACATTTTGGCTGGCAGTGGCCGCAACCACCACACTGATTCTGGCGGCTGCCACTGTTCCGCAGCGGATTTTGAAACTCACAGCTGCCCTAGCCGCGTTGGCCGTGGCTATCGCAGCCCTGATCGCACTGCCCGATGGTCGCCTGACCCCTGCTGAGATTGGTTTGTTGGTTGCTGTGGGGGTGGGGGCCGTGGTGAGTCGACACTTTTCCCGCAGGGATGTTAAAGCCGCCGTCACGAGCCTGCTTGTGGCTGCCACTCTGGCGGGTTGTTGGGTACTGACTTTGCTGGTCGCCGGGACTTCGGCGCAAGCAGCAGCGGTGACCGGGACGTTAACGGTAGCCCTGCTGGGATACCTGCCGCGTTTGGCCATGGGGTGGGCAGGGCTCAATGCGCTGGACGATGCGCGCGCTGCCGGTCAGGTGATCGCCACCAGCGACGTCCAGCAAAGGCTGGAACAAGCCCACCGCGGAATGGCCAGCGCCACACTGTGGTGTGGCGCCAGCGTCACAGCGGCCGTGGTTCTGATGCTGTGGAATCAACCCCTGGACCCTTGGAGTCTTCCCTTGATCGCCATGTGGTTGGTGGCCGTGGCGCTGCGTGCTCGTGCCTTCCCCCTGACCTCACAGCGTGCAGCCCTGGTGGCGGCAGCTGCCGCCGGAATGGTGGTCATCGCCACGGACCTTGTGGTTCATTTCCCACAATTTTACTGGTGGCTGGGACTCGTTTTCCTGGCTGCTGCGCTTCTTGCAGCTGCGCCATTGGTGCTGACCACGCCTGACTACTTTTGGGCCCGGCTACGTATTGCGGCTGATCGGACCGAGACCATCGCAACGTTATCGATGCTCCCGCTTGTGGCGGGCTTGTTCGGCGTCTATTCCGTCCTACTGGGCACTTTCCAATCATGAAACAGAATCCCTTAGAGCATCAGAACAGCCCTGCGGCCTCTAGGCCTCGCCACGCCTCTACGCCAGCTGATTGGCGAGATGGAGTTCTTCGCTCACTACTTGATCCATCGCAACCCGTCCCTGAACAGGTGGGGAACAAACCGGAAAGTGGCGACCAGCCTGGGGAGGATACGGCGGATACACCGGCCGCAACGTCCATGGAGCCTGTGAGTCGACGTGAACGGCGCCGAGCCGAAAAACGTCATGCAGTGCTCACGCCAGCACGCAACGAGGCACGCCCTACGTTGCGAATGCAACCGAAATCACCAACTCCCCGTCACGGACAACACGCTATCCATCGATGGGCGGGTGCCCTATCCCGGGCTGTTCGCGCAGACACGTACCCGGGGGACCTAGAACGGGCCACTCAGGGAGTGCAACAACCCGTAACCACTGGTCGGCGAATTGTGGTTATGAGCACCGAGGGTGGGTCCGGGCGCAGCACCACTGTGGCCACACTGACGGCGATCTACGGCGCACTGCGGGACGACAGGGTGTGCGCCGTAGATTTGGCCTCTGCTCCATCGCCATTAGGGGATCGGTTGTCCGTGGAAACCCCTGTGTCGCCACAACAGGCCATCGGATCCATCGTGTTGAACCATCCTTCCACCCCTGAGGACATGGCGCTGATCTTTGCCCAGCCCAGTGATGGTGTTTGGGTGACCCATGCGCAATCCCCCGAGGATCCCGTCACCGAGCTAGAAGTGGAAGAACTGCTCACCCAGGTGTCCAGGCAATGCGGGGTCACGGTGGTGGAATGCCCACCAGTACTGGAAGACCCCCGCACTCAGGCCGCTCTGAACCTTGCTCACGCAGTGTTGGTGATCGGGTCGACCACGGGTAACGGGTTGCGCAATGCCTTGGCCCTGCACGACTTCCTTGCCGACGGTACCGATCAGGAACACCTTCCGGTCGCTACCGTGATGAATAACCGGGTCAGCGACAACCCGTGGAGCGCTCGTGAGCTACGGCGGGTTCTGCACCAACACGGACGGTTTCATCACAGCATGTCCTACGACCGTCACTTGTCTACAGGTAGGGGGATTCGCATCGATCACTTGAGTGAGCGTCACCGGTTGGAATGGGTCCGGCTGGCAGCCACAGCGCTAACTTTGGCCCGCGGTTACGGGGCCGCACGATGAGCACCACAATCATTCACCGTCCGGCCCGCACCACCACTCCGGCCCGTCAGGCTGATCCGGTGGTATTGGAAGGCGCGCCGGATATCGTGGACGGCGGAAACAAGGCCAACTTTATTGCCTTAGTGCCATTGCTGGGGGCGGCCACGTCCATGACCGTGATGATGATCTTCCGAGGATCATCCTTGGCCGCGGTGGGGGCCATGATGATGGTCTTGACCGTGATCGCGTCCGTGTTCATGATTTTCTCCCAACGGGGCAAAGCGCGACGACAGCGCACTCTATCCAGGGATACCTACCTTGAGTACCTGGAGGAAAAACGTGCGCAGTTATTGAGCTCAGAGGAGGAAATCCGTGCTCGTGCTCTGGCAGGCAACCCCTCACCTCAAGCCCTCCTGAACATCATTGTGAATCCGCGTCGACTCTGGGAACGGCGCAGAGCGCACGAGGACTTCTTGCGAGTCCGTGTGGGCGTGGGAGACGTGTCCACACGGACTGTGACGGTGCAATCCGATGAAAGTGGTACCCAGCGCCCTGACCGATTTCTGCAGAATGAGGTTGAACTGGTGCGGCGTCGTTACCACATATCCCCGGACATGCCTGTGACAGTGGACCTCAATGCGCGCGGCGAGGTCAGCGTCGTAGGCGATCTAAGTTTTTGTGAAGACCTTGCACGAATTCTGGTCATTCAGGCGGCGACCTTCCATGCGCCTGAGGACTTGTTTGTGGCCGTGGTCGTCCCACCTGGGCGGCGTGAAAGTTGGTCCTGGATCAACCACTTACCGCACTTAGCTGATCAGGAGATCCCCCAGAGTTACGGGCCCATGAGGAGGTTTGCCGGTTCAGTCACAGACCTTCAAGGCTTGTTGCAAGATGAGTTTCGACGACGCGCCCTGACTGTGGCAGAGGCAAGGCGTAGTTCTGGTGTGCGCCCACAGGGTGTTGAGCTACCGCGCCTTCTGGTGGTGGATGCTACCTACGATGGTGCAGCTCAGGGCTTCGCCATCCCTGACCAATCCAGTTCGCTGGCTATGCTGGGGATCACGGTCATTCGACTGCTTTCTTCGACGGTGGATGAGCCAGATGTTGTGTCTTTGCGTCTTTCGCGACGTGATGATCAAGGAGAGCAACGGGGCATCCTGATAGAGGATTACGCCCAGGATCAACTGGATCCGCAGCGCAGCACATCTACCCTGGACAGTGCCCCGGCAGCCAGCGTGGAAGCTCTGGTCCGTACCATGGCGCCCCTGCGGTTGTCGCCGGATTCGCTGGAACATAATGCGGCTATTGATGCCCAGAAGTTCACGGAAATCATGGGGCTGAACACCTTTGACCGCTCAGACATCGAATCCGGATGGCAACCGCGCTCTCACGTGGATTTTCTACGTATCCCATTGGGCACGGACGACAAAGGTCAACCTGTTCTGCTGGATTTGAAAGAATCTGCTCAGTTCGGCATGGGTCCCCACGGCTTATGCGTGGGTGCCACAGGTTCTGGTAAGTCTGAACTCTTACGGACCATGGTTTTGACGCTAATGGTCACCCACCCCCCTGAGCAGCTCAACATGGTGCTGGTGGATTACAAAGGTGGTGCCACCTTTGCCCCCTTTGCAGGGGTGCCGCACGTTTCCGGCATTATTACCAACCTTTCCGAAGATGTCTCTCTCGTGGATCGAGTCCATGCCAGTCTGGCCGGTGAGATTCAGCGCCGTCAGGAAGTTCTGAAGCAAGCTGGGAACATCGCGAATATCACCGACTATCAAGCGATTCGAGAGGAGCAGGCTGATCGGGGGATCTGGATGGATCCCCTGCCTCACCTTCTGGTGATCATTGATGAGTTCGGTGAACTATTGACCGCCCAGCCGGATTTCATCGACCTTTTCCTCTCCATTGGCCGTATCGGTCGTTCGATCGGTGTGCACCTGTTGCTCTCTAGCCAGCGCATTGAAGGGGGAAAGCTGCGCGGATTAGATACTTACCTTTCCTACCGCCTCGGCTTGCGCACCCTCTCCGAAGCCGAGTCCCGTACCGTGTTGGAGACACCAGATGCTTATCATCTGCCCTCTGTGCCTGGATACGGTTATCTCAAGGTGGACACCACTGTGTACCAGAAGTTCCGTGCAGGCTACGTGTCCGGTCCACGGCCCACGGATGACGTCGTGGACCCTGATCTGGAACCGGCCGTGCCCCAACCCGTTCGGATGCCTCAGTACGGTCATCTCCTTCTACGTCAGGAGCAGCCGCGGGAGGAGAACGAAGCCAAGGTGGTTCAACTTGCCCAGCGGCGCAATACCGAACCCACCGTCATGGATTCCATGGTGGAGGCTATGCGTGAATTTCCCCGCGTCACGTCCGAGATTTGGCTACCTCCTCTACCGGATTTCTTGGCCCTGGACACCGTGATTGGGGAGGTTGTTTATACCAACCAGGGGCCTTCTGTTGCCCGCGGCGGGGACCTGTTGGTGCCGTTGGGGTTGCTGGACGACCCTTCCAAACAGTGGCAGGGGACCTGGTATCTGGACCTCAAACGGGCAGGTGGCAACGTCGCCCTGATCGGAGCGCCGCAAACCGGCAAGTCCACGGCGCTGCGAACCATCGCTACATCTCTTGCCTTGACGCATGGTCCCCGGGAGGTGGCGATGTATGGGATCGATCTGTTGGGCAGCGGGCTGCGTCCCCTGGAAGCTTTGCCCCATGTGGGTGGAGTCGGGGTGCGTGCCGCGCGTGAGGTCATTCGCCGCACGGTGGAAGAGGTCCTGGACATGGTTCGGGACCGTGAATCCATCTTCGAAAAATACGCGGTGGACTCCCTGAGCACCATGCGCCAGTGGTTTGCCGAAGGTAAGATGCCGGAACTCAACGTGTGTGATGTTGTGTTGCTGTTGGATGGTTACGGCCAGATCAGCGATGAGTTTGATGAAATCGAGTCCATGGTGCAGGAAATTGTGGCCCGCGGTGGCAGTTACGGGGTGCATGTGATTGCTACCGGCACTCGGTGGAATGACATCCGCATTGCCCAGCAGTCCTTCTTCGGTCACCGTGTGGAGTTCCGGTTGGGTGAACCTGCTGAATCGGCATTTGGTAAAAAACTCGCTGAGATGGTGCCCCAGGACCGTCCGGGCCGGGCTTTGATGAATGAAAAGTTGATGGGTCACTTCGCGCTGCCCCGGATGGATTCGCAGGCCACCACAGAGTACTTGGGGGACCAGCTGTGGGTTATTGGTCAACAGTTGGAAGAACAACATCAGGGGGAAGCGGCCCCCCGGATTCGTGTTCTTCCAACGGAACTTCCCGCGAGCGCCCTTGAACGCGGCGGTAGGCCAGGGATGATTGCCTTTGGCCAAGCGGAGCGGAACTTGGCTACCAGAACACTTGAACTCTTTGGCAGGGACCGGCACCTGTTGGTCCTGGGCGATACTGGCTCTGGTAAAACCAATATTATTCGTTTGATCGCCCAACAATTATGTGCAGGGCAGACCGAGCATGATGTGACTATTGCTCTGGTGGATCCGCGTCAAGAATTGGCGGATGCGGTTCCGCCCGATCTATTGGGGGGTCGTGCCACGAGCTCTCCAACGGCTGCTGGCCTGGCCAACGGCATAGCATCCGAGCTGCAGCGCCGCATGACTCACAGCCACGCCAGTAGTGGTCCCACAGAAGTTCCCCGGCCACGGATCGTGGTGATGATTGATGATTACGACGTTCTGACGGCGGGTGGGAGCTCACCGTTGGCGCCGCTACTCCCGTACGTGACTATGGGGTTAGAGATCGGTTTTCACGTTGTCATGACTCGTCGTGTTGCCGGTGCCGCCCGTGCTATGTATGAGCCTTTGATCGGCTCAATTCGGGAAGCCGGCGCGGCCACGTTCATTATGGATGGTGATCGCTCGGAGGGTGGTTTGGTCAACAATGTCCGTGCCCGACACTTTCCGCCCGGTCGCGGCTTGTATGTGCGTGGTGGTCGGTCAGCCGAGACTGTTCAGTCCGCATTGGCTGAGGCGATCAGCCCCGTGGAATGTGCCCAAGGTGCGGACACAAAGGAGCATGACGCGTGAGTCGGACGTTCACTATCATCACCACGCAAGAACCGGACCCCGTGGCCATGGCGTGGGCCATTGCGGAAATTAACCCCGATTACTGGGTCACAGTGGACGATCAGGCACAGGTATGGCGGATAGACGCACCTGATCAGGACACGCCAATCATGGTGATTGAAACGCCCTTGTTCGTCCAAGCGCCGGATGAGGCTTTGCGGCTTTTTGGAACCCGCGGGGGACTCAATGCCGTAGCTGCGCAGGAGGCCATCGTGGCGGCTCGTCGCCAGATGCAGGAGACTGGGCAGGTTTCAGAGCAGACCTGGGACACGGAGACGCAGATTCCTACGGCCTTCACGTACTGGCAGGATGTGCACGTGGTCAGCCCGGTTCCCGAAGCGGAATCTGCTGCCGCGACTTTTGCCAAACTCATGGCGCACCTTGGCGTGGGCACCTGCGTTGAGCATGGCCCGGATTTTCACCATTTGGGTGAAGAAGAGAACAAGTTGCGACAGGAGTGGCGGGCATGACTGTTCTGGGATGTGACATCACCACATCGGCTGTTGGTGTGATGCTTAATGACGCTGCGATTGTTCACCACAACACGTGGATTGCCAGGGCCATAGATCAGTGCACCAAGTCCAGGTTGCGTTTTGTGTTGGTTACACCACCGACCACGCGGCTTACGCTTGGGCTGGCTCGCCTGTTAGAACTTGTCGGAGGGCTGTGGGTGGTTTCTGGGGCAGATGGTCTGCCGTACAACGGTTTCAATGGAGCCATGGTGCGATGGGACGGTGAGTCTTACTGCGAGGCTCAGGAGATCTCTGTGGCCTTTCAAGAGGGGACCAGGCCCCGCGTTGGCGGTGTGATGGTGACAGCGGAGACTCTGTATCCGGCGCGGCGCAGTACTGTGGTTGGTTCGCTGACTGAGACCACAGCCCGTGTGCTGACGGGGCAGGCTCCCCACGCGTGGGGTGTCCAGGAGCCTGTGTCGCAGTTGTGGTCACCGCAGGAGATCACACAGCGGTATCGTCGTGATCCTTCCCCGATGAATGTGATGCATGCGGCCTCTAGTTTTGGCTCTGACCACCTTGCTGTGGTGACTCAAATAGAACGCCCCAAGCGTGGAGTGGTTGAGCGTGTCACAGCTGGTTTCAAAAGCACGGAACCGTGGGGCCAAGATGAACGGTTGGCTTTTGCCCGTCATATGCATGAGCACGGTGTGCGGTGGGCGGTCAGTCAGCATGTGTTGGGGTTCGATCCCGCTTACCGAGTTCCTCACTATGTGGGGATCCCGGTGCCGAGTGTGGCTGTTTTCGGCCCGGAGGCTCTTGCGCACCGTGGTGCACAGGAAGCTTTGGCATTTGCTCAGCGCCTGGTGGGAGCGGACGCTGCGGATCAGGTTGAGCTGATTGGAGCGCCGGGACGTAGCTCTTTGATTATCCAATTTGGAAACCAACCTTCCACCGCCCGCGAACATCCTACGCTCGAATACAGCCAGGTGATGGAGTATTTAGCACATTCGCAAATGCGTCGGAATTCCCAGCGCTGATCCCTCAAGTATTTAACTGTTTGATATATTTTGCGTTGCTCTTAATCCCCCAGTCTGGTAGAAAGTGATATGAAACACGCATATTGAGATTTGGGATTAATCCATGGAGCTGACGCAGTCTGCACGTGCATTGTGGGCGAAGACGCCTGGCCGTGATGACGACCTTGTGGAATCCCGCCTGTGGTTATCGATAGTCCAACATTGCCGTGATGCTGCGGATGTAGGTGGGCGACTCTTTGGTCTCTGGTTGCCGCGTCAGCTTCAGGCCCGGCTGGACGATGTCAGTGGTGGATATGGGGGAGAGCTAACAGCTTGGGCGGCAGGTGTCCACGATCTTGGGAAAGCGCAGGTACTTTTTCTTTCCCAGATCGCGGGCTCTATACATTCTTGGCAGTGGGAAAAAGTGCGGGACTTGCCGGAAACTCCAAACATTGCACTCGACCCTCTGGTTCCAAAGCCGCACTCTATTCACTCTGAACTAATCCTGCGCCGTTTGCTATCAGCAAGGTGGCCCGAATCGCGGGATCGTGTTCAAGCTACATTGACTGCCTCCGCAGGAGCTCACCACGGTAAACCATCACGGGCTGTTGCAGGCAGCCCCGGTAGCAACCCAGACCGCGCACTTGTTGAGCGGTGGCTAGACCAACATGGGGCGGATTGGCATCTGCTGTGGGGCGAGATTTTCGACGACGTACTAGAGCGCTCTGGTGCCGGACCTGCCCTCGATCATGTACTGGCCGGTCCCGGTCTGTCATCTTCCGATCAGTTCCTTATGGCAGGTCTAGTCACCATGGCTGACTGGATTGCCTCTAACCAAGACCTTTTTGTATTAACTCGCACGGGAATGCACTCCAGTTCCGGCACACGCGCCGAGAGCGCACTAAGCCGTTTGTGCCTTACGCGCGCTTGGAACGCGCAGCTCAATGAAAAACCGGATTTGCAGCAGAGGTTTGCATGGCCACTGGGAGCCCAGTTGCGGCCCGCTCAAAAAACAGCGTTGGAGGTCGTCCGGAAGCTACCTGCAGAGCCCAGTTTGTTGATCTTTGAAATGGAGACCGGCGGAGGCAAAACAGAAGTTGCTTTCCTTGCGGCAGAGATTCTTGCAGCGACGCGTGGCGCGGGCGGTGTGGCTTTGGCTCTGCCGACGATGGCCACATCGGATGCGATGTTTGCCCGGGCTCAGAGGTGGGTTCGGGCTATCAGTGATGAAGACGGACAATTGCACTCGTTGTTTCTTGGGCATTCGCGTGCCCGTCTCCACCAAGGGTACGAGGATTTGATTAGGGCCACTAGGAACGTGGATGCCAACGACGATGATGCTTCCTCTGGACAAGGATCTGTTGTTGCCCACCAGTGGCTTATGGGCCGCCGCCGTGGTTTGCTTTCAGAATTCGTTGTTTGCACGGTGGATCAAGTCCTCATGATGGCGCTGGCCACTAAACACGTCGCGCTGCGTCATCTTGGATTAGCCGGCAAAGTGGTGATCGTCGATGAGGTGCATTCCTACGACGTTTATTCCTCGTCCTACCTACGCAAAGCGCTTGAATGGTTGGGCGCACACGGGGTCAGCGTCATTCTGCTGTCAGCAACTCTTGCGACGCAACAGCGCCAAGATTTGGTGAGTTCGTACCGGGCTGGGCTTGCGCCCCTGAAGCCCATGGTTTCGCGGTCGGACGGTGGTCGGTGGCGACGCCGTGGTCGGAATGATTTTGCGGATGCTGAAGCGCACGAGGAAGCTTTCCCTAGAGCTACTACTGCCACTATCCATGGGGTGGCGACCACTGGTTTGTCCGACCGTGCCGGGCACCGCAACGTGGTGTTACGTGCCATCGATGATGACGCTCATGCACTGTTGCGGGAGCTGTCTGTTCTCCATCAAGACGGCGGGATCGTAGGAATCGTGTGTAACACGGTGCGGCGAGCTCAGCAGGTTTATGGGTGGGTTGTTGCGGAGTTTGGTCTGCAAGATGTTGAGCTCTTGCATTCGCAGTTCACTGCCCTTGACCGGGCGGCCCGCGAGCGACGTCTGGTGGAATTGATTGGTCCCAAAACTACACGGAGCCAAGGTCGACCTCGTTGCCGGATCATTGTGGGGACTCAGGTTTTAGAACAGTCTTTGGACGTGGACTTCGATCTGTTGATCACGGATCTTGCACCTACTGATGCACTGGCGCAACGGGCCGGACGCCTGCACCGTCATGACCGCCCCGTAGCAGACCGCCCACTTGCATTGCGAACACCGAATATGTTGGTGCGTGGGGTGAACCCGGCAGCCATGGTGGACACGGCACCAGAGTTAGAGCCCGGTGGACAGGCCATCTACGGGGCCAAAATCCTCTTGGACACCCTCGCTGTTATGCGGTCTTTATTGTGTGGTGGCACGTGGTGCTTGCGGCACGATGTACCGAAATCAGTGGAGCTGACCTATGGGTCACCCTCGCCGGGGGCTGCTATACCGGCCTGGAGCGAGGCGTATACAGATGCCGTGAGGGAAGCGGAAGAAGCGAAGAACTCCGCGCTGAAACGAGCGGATGGTTTTCAGCTCAAGTCCGTCAGGGAATCCGCCACACTGGAGCGCGCTCTTCAGGCTATGACCGCTGTGGACACAGATCGTGATGCCGTCGCCGCTGAGGCGCATGTGCGCGATATCCGTCCAACCTTGGAGGCACTGCTGGTGCAACGAAATGATTTCGGTGCGCTACGAATTTTGCCCTGGTTGGCTGATGACGACCCTGAACTGCAGGTGTTGGTGGATGAAACTCAGCTACCGCCACCAAAGGTGATTGAAACGATCGCGTGCTCTGCCGTGCGGCTGCCTCAGGCTCTCGTCTCGACTAGAGATGGGTCTTTCGATCGAGCTATCGAGGAACTTGAACAGCAGACGCCCGTGGCGTGGGGTCAGCACCACCTTCTTAAAGGTCAACTGATGCTGACCATTGACGAGGAGTTACTTGGCCAAGTGGTGGGCCGACGATTTCGCTACGACCCTGAGCTGGGAATCCAGGTGCTTGGGTCAGGAGATGGCGACAGCGGAGGGCGACATGAATTGTGACGTGGGCTGTGATGCAGACAAGGAGGGAACACGTGGCTGACAGGCAGTTTGATCTGCTTACCGAACCATGGATTCGGGTGCGTATGGTGAATGGTCAAGTCCAGGAGGTAAGTCTTCGTGAACTATTCCGTAGTGCTCGTGAGATTGCGGGACTGGAAGGTGAATCTGCTACCCAGGACAACGCGATACTACGCATGCTGCTTGCTGTCTTGATCCGAGCAGTCCGAACCACTGAGTTAGTGGATCAACCCGGGCCGGTGATCTGGGAAGAGCTACGAACCATGCCGGACTTCGGAGAGTTCGTGGGTGAGTATCTGGACACGATGGCTGATCGGTTTCGCCTCTTTGACGACCAGGCCCCGTTCTACCAGGTCGCGGACTTGCATACCAAGAAGGGGGAGTACCCTTCGGCGGGTGTGCTGGTTCCTGATATAGGACCGGGTTTGTTTTCCACGCGAACTGCAGAGGACGCCCGCACGTTACAGCCAGCAGAAGCTGCTCGGTGGCTGGTCCGTGAACAGGCCTACAGCTTCTCTGGCATCAAAACGGGGGCGGAAGGGGACCCGAGGGTCAAAGGGGGCAAAGGCTACCCGATCGGAACGGGCTGGGCGGGAGCATTAGGTTCTGTGCAGGTTCTGGGACCGACGTTGCGTGACACTTTAGTTCTCTGTCTCCCGCTCACTGCATTCACTGTTGACACGCATGAGATGGACCGGGACCTGCCTCCGTGGGAACGGCAACCGGACACCTCTGCGCCGCGTGGCATGGATGAGGTGGATCCATGGGGTGTGGTTGACCTGTTGACCTGGCAACAGCGACGTATCCGCCTGTGGGCTGATGATCAAGGTGCCGTCGCCAAAGTGATGGTCGCTAATGGTGATCGTCTTCGTCTCACCAACCAGTTCATTGAGCCACTGAGTGGGTTTCGCTATTCCAAAACACAGTCCAAGAAAGGCGTTTCGGTCTATTTCGCGAGGACACACGATCCTGATTTGACCGTATGGCGCGGCGTTCAAGCTCTGTTTCTGGAAAGTGGTGCCACGGCAGAGGGAGCGCAGGCCACAGATCGTCCTGCTCTTGTGATCGATCAGTTACGCACCGACCCGGTGCTTGGAGACCTCGTGCAGCAGGCCTACGGCTCCGACCCTTTGGGACTTCGATTGGTGGGTGCCGAGTACGGAACCCAAAGCGCGGTCCTGGTCGGCGAAATTGAGGAGGTCCTCCGTATGCACCCGGTTGTCCTGGGGCGTCATGGTCAGGATCTTAGGCAGGAGGCCCTTGAGGCTGTTGCCTTGGTGATGTCCTTCCGAGGCTCGTTGAACTGGTTCACCAAACAACTGGAGGTGTGTGCGGGGGGTTCGGGGGAGACCGCGTCTCTAGCTGGTGTTCACAGTTGGCTTTCGGAAATGGAAGGTGCTTTTACCCAGTGGCTTATGAATCTTGGACCTGACCGTGATGCAGATGAGGCAGGTAAGGCCTGGCGCAAGAGCATGTATTTGATCACCGTCCGCCACATTGAATCTGCGGTGCAGACAGCTGGTCCTCGTGCCGCGATCGGGTGGATGGAAGCTGACGAAAGTAGCCGAGGTCAACTGCATTCGTCTGCGCGGTACGAAACCTGGGCCAAACAAAAACTTACGGAGGTCACGGGTGTGCGTGCGGGCAAAGCTGAACAGTTGGTTTCTTCGGGCACGGAGGACGAATCCCACTATGAATCAGAAGGAGAGCGATGAATCAGCCATCTAGCCCGGAAACTCCGGATCTGCGCTCGACAGTCAGGCGCGCCGTGTCTATTTTGCAACATGATTTTCTGGACAAGGATCTGCCTCAAGCTCGTGGACAGCTGGCGCGTTTGCGTGGTGCAGTGGATGAACCTCCGGGGCACAGCCCAGAGGTATGGGCCATGGTTTTAGATGCAGTGCCGGATGCACTGATTGGCACTGGGGATGACGCCACGGATTCTGAGACCGCAGTGCATCAGGCGCTCACCCTCTATGCCGTGCATCAACGCGGTAACACGCGCCAAATGCATGTGACTGGTCGCGCAGAGCACAGCTTTGGCGGTGCGATTGGCTGCCTGGCTAAGGGGCGCACTGCATCCGTTAAGGGCCGTTATGACGCGTTGCTCATGGCGACTTCTGACGCTGGCCGAGCCCAACACCTGCGCTCGCTGGTCGGGTTGTTATCCACGGATGGAATACCCCTGGATTATGGCCAATTTGCGCTGGATTTGCTGTTACTGAAGAAAGCATCTCATCGTGACTCAGTTCAGCGCCGGTGGGGCCGCGATTTTTACCGTGCCTTTAGAACAAAAGTATTAGACGACGATGTCGCCTAAGCACTCAGCTATTAACTCACCCATCATCTCAACCTGAAAGGTAGGACTTTGATATGACCACGTTCATCGACTTTCACGCACTGCACACGTTGGCTCCTAGCAACGTCAACCGTGGTGAGGATGGAGCTCCTAAAACCGCCACTTTCGGTGGTGTGCGTCGGCAGAGGATCTCTTCACAAGCGTTGAAGGCGGCGCAACGCCGCGGTTTTGCACAGTATTTTGATTCATCTGAACTTGGTGTGCGGACCAAGCGGGTGGTTGAACTGGTGGCCCGGCGAATGCTCCAACTGGATGATTCTTTGGAGGAATCCGAAGCGTTGGCGCGTTCCGAAGCCGCATTTAAAAAAGCCAAGATCAAGCTTGTTAAGCCCAAGGCGAAAAAGGGCGAAGAGGCTAAGGCTGCAACAGCTGACTATTTGATGTTTTTGGGGCGTCATCAGGTGGATCGTTTGGCCCAGGCCCTTGTAGATGCTGGCGAACAGGGATTGAAGTCTAGAGCTGATGCCCAAAATTTGCTGGATACCGAGCATGCCATTGATGTTGCTTTGTTTGGTCGAATGGTTGCCAATAACGCTACCCTCAACGTTGATGCGGCAGTGCAAGTTGCCCATGCGTTGGGTGTCCATGCCGCGGCACCTGACTTTGATTTCTACACGGCTGTCGACGATCTGCAACGCCAGGACGAAGAAACGGGCGCAGGAATGATCGGGACCGTGGAAATGATGTCCTCGACCTTTTATCGCTACGCCACGATTAATGTCGATCAGCTGATCCAAAACCTCGGTTCTGTGGAGGCTGCTGTTCGTTCTGTTCAAGCGTTCGCCACCACGTTCGTGGAGACACTGCCAACAGGCAAGCAGAACACCTTTGCTTCCCACACGCTGCCGGAGGTAGTCGCTGTGGCGGTGCGCGATAGACGTCCCGTGTCCTACGTCAATGCCTTTGAACGCGCCATCGAGGCTTCCGAAGGGGAGGATCGCCGTTTTCTTGCGGCGCAATCTATGGCCGCAGAAGCAGTGTCTGTGTCGGATACTTATGGGCTGAGTCCAAAGGTGGCCTTGGTCATGGCTATCCCGAGTTTGCGGGAAGCCGTAGACCCCTTGGGGCGTGGGGTTTCGCGCGACGAGTTCGCAGCTGAGTTGCAGCGCGTTGTCGAAGAGTCCGCTGCTGGCTTGCAGGTGGAAGCATGACGGTCCTGTTGCTCAGACTCAAAGGTCCCCAGCAGTCATGGGGCGTGACCTCGCGCTTCCAGACGCGGGAAGCCGGAACCGCGCCCAGTAAATCGGGTGTGATTGGGTTGATTGCTGCGGCTCAGGGGCGTGCTCGTGGTAGTGAACTGGTGGATTTGGCGGGGTTGGAGTTCGGAATCAGGGTGGACCAGCCAGGTGAATTGCTTAGTGATTTTCACACCGCTCGCCAAAACAATCAGAAGAAAACCATGCTCTCCTACCGGCATTACCGTCAGGATGCGGCGTATACCGCTGCGCTGAGTGGTGATTCGGAGCTCTTGGCGGCGATTGGCGATGCTCTTGAGTCACCACGATTTCCTCTGTACCTGGGACGGCGTTCAGCACCCGCCCCGGTGGACCTACTTGGTGGCATCACTGATCACGACGACGTCGAAAGTGCCTTACGTGACCTCGAAGCTGCACCGTGGTTGGCTGCTGAATGGCACCGCAAGCAGGTGGGTCGGACTGTTTACCTGCCACTGGCCAGGGATGCGCGTGAGGGTGAGGACTCCGAATCTGTGCAGGACGTACCTGTCAGTTTTGATCCACGGCACCGCGTGTACTTGCGGCGGGGAGTGGCATGGCCGGAGCCGGTTGTTGTGGCGAATCCTGATGGTAGACAGCCGGTTGATGTCTTTTTTGAGACGGTCAAGGGGGCCTAATGTACTTCAGTCGTTTGGTGCTTAATCCTCAGCGGCGGCAGGCCAAGCGGTTTATGGCGGACGCACGAGCTATGCATGCGGCGGTTGAAGCTGCATTCCCCCCAGGGCTGGGTTCGCAGGAAGTGCGGAATTTGTGGCGGCTTGACCGGGTAGAACACGAGGTGGTGTTGTATGTGGTGTCTCAACACCACCCAGATTTGCGGCATATTCAGGAGCAAGCGGGGTGGGAGTCTGCACCTGCGGATTCCACAGATTATGGGCGATTTTTGGGGTCAATTCAGCGCGGTCAACGCTATTCGTTCCGGTTGGCGGCAAATCCGGTAAAGCGTCAGTTCGTCGCAGGTGGTCGGGGTCGCGTTCTGCCGCATGTGACTGAAGAGCAGCAGATCAACTGGCTCATGACCCGTGCTGAGACTTGGGGGTTCGCAGTATGCCCGGTGCAGGCTGCGGGTGGTATGGCTCAGGGTGTTGTTGACCAGCGGCCAGACGTTCGGGTTGTCTATCGTCAGGACGGGCATTTCCGGAAGATTGATGATGGTGCAACTCGGATTGTTACTCAACGCCAAGTGGCATTCATGGGGACCCTGGAGGTCGTCGATGCCGGTAAGCTCCGTGAATCGCTGACCCGTGGCATGGGGCGGGGTAAAGCGTACGGCTTGGGTCTTATGACCTTAGCTCGGTGATTTTATGAGCGTCGGTGCTGAGCCCCCCACATCGCGTGAGCTGGGTACGTTGAGTGACCGTTTGTCGTTTATCTATGTGGAACGGTGCACGGTCCATCGTGACGCTAACGCAGTGACGGCCACCGATGAGCGTGGCACAGTCCATATACCTGCTGCGATCATCGGTGTTTTGCTCCTGGGTCCGGGCACACGGGTTACGCACGCGGCTATGTCTCTGTTGGGTTCATCGGGTGCCAGCGTGGCTTGGGTGGGGGAGGGAGGCGTGCGGTTCTATGCCGGTGGGCGTCCGCTGGCTCGATCCAGCCGAATGCTGGAAGCGCAGGCTAGGGCTTTCGCTAATCAGTCCAAACGGTTGGCGGTTGCGCGTCGGATGTATGAAATTCGTTTTCCTGGAGAGGACGTTTCCTCTTTGACGATGCAGCAACTGAGGGGGCGAGAGGGAGCCAGGGTCAAGGCGGTTTATGCTGAGCATGCCGAGCGGACTGGAGTGCAGTGGCGTCGTCGTAGTTATAAGCCAGGCGAAATTCAGCAATCAGATGCAGTTAATAGGGCTCTATCCAGCGCTAACAGTTGCCTTTATGGGGTTATTGCTGCAGTTGTTCATGGGTTGGGAATGTCCCCAGGGCTTGGGTTTGTGCATGTTGGGCATGATCAGAGTTTTCTCTATGACGTTGCTGATCTATTTAAAGCGACAACCACAATTCCTGCCGCTTTCGATGTTGTTGCGCAGGGGTCGGATGATCCGGAGAGCGACGTGCGTCGTATGCTGAGGGACCGGTTGTTCGAGTCAAAGCTCATGGAGTCATGCGTACATCAATTACGTGATCTATTTCTTACGGAAGAAGAGGCTCTTCAAGAAGCGGAACTCGTATTTTTGGATTCCATGTCCATTTGGAGTGGTCGTGGGGAAAGCCGAAGGGCCACTGGGCAAAATTACGATGTGGATGCGCCATGATGGTTTTGGTGTTGTCCGCATGTCCACCTGGGTTGCGTGGTGATCTTACAAAATGGTTGATTGAGGTTTCTGCGGGAGTGTTCATTGGTCGTGTGAGCGCTCGCATTCGGGAGGAACTTTGGGAGCGAGTTAAGGGCACCGCTGGCAGTGGGCGTGCCATTTTGATTTGGAGCGCAAAAAACGAGCAACGCCTGATGTTCGATGTTCATGAACATCATTGGGACACTGTAGACCTGGATGGAGTTACGCTCATGCGCCGTCCTGCTAGGGGACAAAAGCCCAATATCTCGTCCCAGCGCCGCCCAGGTTGGAGTATTGCGGGTTCGGCGCGGCGGGCCAAACGGTTTGGCCGCTGATGGTAACAAGTGGCTAATATTGATGGTAGAAGGTATTGATCACTTGTAGACCTCCTAGTCAGCAAGTGTGCTCCCCGCGCCTGCGGGGATGAGCCGGATATAGAGAGCCTTTTCCCCTTTACGGACTTGTGCTCCCCGCGCCTGCGGGGATGAGCCCGTGAATACGGTCTCCGCGAGTTGGGCACAGGGGTGCTCCCCGCGCCTGCGGGGATGAGCCTCCGCCACATGCGCCACGGTCCGTGACGTATTGGTGCTCCCCGCGCCTGCGGGGATGAGCCCTCTTTCCATGCTGACCAGCTGGCACCGATACGGTGCTCCCCGCGCCTGCGGGGATGAGCCGCGGCGACTTGCTTGTGTTTGCAAGCGATTGCCGTGCTCCCCGCGCCTGCGGGGATGAGCCCATGTTCGAGGCAACCGCTACAAGGAAAAAACTGTGCTCCCCGCGCCTGCGGGGATGAGCCCATCAGCGATGTTATTACGCTGATACCTTTCCAGTGCTCCCCGCGCCTGCGGGGATGAGCCTGGTGTCCGCACCGGAACAACACACAATAACTTGTGCTCCCCGCGCCTGCGGGGATGAGCCCCTCGACCGTATACACCCCCTGGTACCGTGATAGTGCTCCCCGCGCCTGCGGGGATGAGCCGTTGAGTTCTTGGGCTTTTTGCAAGGCGACCCGGTGCTCCCCGCGCCTGCGGGGATGAGCCGCCGCGTTTCGCGGCACCCGCCGTCAAGCCAGAGTGCTCCCCGCGCCTGCGGGGATGAGCCTATTTCGAGCGCGGACTGTGGTTGCTAATGGACGTGCTCCCCGCGCCTGCGGGGATGAGCCTCCGGTCTGGACAAACGGCGGGTACGGCGCTATGTGCTCCCCGCGCCTGCGGGGATGAGCCCAGCTTGAACGCCGAGACTGCCGCCAGCTGAGCGTGCTCCCCGCGCCTGCGGGGATGAGCCCCGCACAGGGACGGACCACGACACGGTTTCGGCGTGCTCCCCGCGCCTGCGGGGATGAGCCGCTCCATAATTTTGGTGGGGGGATTCCGGGTAGTGCTCCCCGCGCCTGCGGGGATGAGCCTCGATTTGGTTAGGGAAGAACTCGCAGAACGTCGTGCTCCCCGCGCCTGCGGGGATGAGCCGACTCCTCCAGGCTGCACACTAGGTCCGGACGGGTGCTCCCCGCGCCTGCGGGGATGAGCCTGACCTTTTCGCCCATACGGCCAAGCGCCGCCAGTGCTCCCCGCGCCTGCGGGGATGAGCCTGGTACCTACAGGAGCTCCGCAACAGCTGCGGCGTGCTCCCCGCGCCTGCGGGGATGAGCCCGACCCCCTGGATTAAAACGTCAATCCCACCGGAAACAGCCGAGTACCTGGATCGTTTTGCTACCGCTACAGGCAAAGGCTGCGGGGCCTTGGGTGCCGAGGCGGTGTGGGGCGCACTTTGGAGAATCACCCGAATTGTAGACGTCTACACATGTGTCTATGTGATCGATGGGGAGTAACCATGTCCCAGTACAGCGACCGATGCCCGGTCGGCCAACATAGGTCCGGAACCGTATGCCGGTATGCCGGTTCGTCGCGACCCGAACCAAGCTACCCCAGCCCTCCCTCTGGAAGCTCTGGTCTAGCATCGGGGGGGGCTCGAGCAGACGCGACGGTATCGGTATCGGCTTGCCGCAGTATCAGTGGGAGTCGACGGCCTCGACGTCCTGGCGGCGTTCATTCTGGCTGCGGTCTGGGATGGCAACCCCGACGCCATCAACACCGGGACAATTCTGTTCGCCGTCTTGCTTATGTTGCTTCCCCCCCGGTTTGGGAGTTTGGCTGACGCACACCTGCACCGCATGGAATGGAACCAGGGAAGGGCGTTGTGCCAGAGCTTGCTACGGTCTGCGACGGTGCGGCACCCCTGAACACAGCAGGAGCGCTCAGCCCCTCACGCTACCCGAAGGCGTGGCGTTGTTGTCTTGGGGAGTTGCCGTCTTGAACATTTGGATTTTTCTTAGCGCCGCCCTGTAGGGGCCTGTCCACTAACGATTGTTCATGGGCCTGTCGGTGCCGGCTACTGGCCGTCAGGACGCCGCCGAGTACGTCGCTGGCCGTATCGGCTCTGATGAGCTGGTGGCCCGCGCGCGTGCACGTTGTGGCCTCGACTGAGTTTGTAGACCCGTATCTCGATCCCGAGGCGGGTGTGCTGAGGAACAGGGTCGGCGCACGGACGAAGGTAGCCCTCGATGAAGTCGATCGGTGACCTTGATGAGTTGCGCGCGATCCACCGTTATCTGTTTCAGGACGTCTATGACTGGGCGGGTGACGCTACGCACCGACAGACGGACCTTCGCCGTTCATGGTGGCGTCGACTAGACCACTCTCGGAGGGCGCAGACGCCAACCGGGCTGAGGATGTTCAGCGCCCGGCTACGCGACACCTGAAGATTTTGAAGAGACTCGCTCCATTCTTGAAGAGTCAGATGCATTTGCTCAATTTGTTGGCGGATTAATTGCCCTCTGTGGTGCAGGGGAGCAGAGTTTTGAGCATAACCTTCGATACTCAGTAAAAATAAAACCATAGTTTTTACCTGTTATATTCCTCACTATAACCCGTTGTATTATTCAAGCCATCCAAGGTTCGCGTGAGTAGATCGAGTATCAGCTCCGTGTTTTCATGATGCGGAGGATCCACCCATCTGACCCGCACAGAACAGTTTTGTAAGCTTTTCTGTGGATGATGCCAGTCACTTGCACCATCATGCCCCAGTAAATATTTTCCCGGAGTGTTGAGTTTTAGGGCTAAGCGGCATTGATGGAGTGATATCAATATTCCTTAACATAGAATTTGTGGGGACCTTGGAAGATGCACAGGAATTTGATCTGATGGATTTCAGTTCATAGTTTCTCCTGTGGCTTCCGGTTTTTACCGGAGGCTCCTTCATCCCCTATCTGGAAGGTTTTCTTGTGAAGAAGATCGTTATTTCTTCTGCATTGGCTTTAGGGCTGGCGGGCGGTATTGCCGCTCCTGCAACAGCGGCATCGGGCCCGGTGGAGCGTCCCCAGGGTCAACCATCCCAGGGTGTCCCTACCCCTGTGCCGTCAGGTGAAACTGCCCCCTCCAGTGGCACTTCCTCTGCGGATACTTATGAGCAGACCGAGGCTGTTGCCGAGGAGATGCTGCGCCTGATGAACGAGGAGCGTGCAAAAGAGGGCTCCCAGCCACTGACTCAAGTGGACGCGCTGGACAAAATTGCAGGTGACTGGAGCGGTGTCATGGCCCAGGAAAACAACCTGTACCACAACCCGAATTTCGGGGAGCAGACTTTCGCCACCGGCGCTAACAGTGCTGCCGAAAACGTTGCCTACGGGTCCCTCACCCCGGAAGACCCCAAAGAATTCGCCAAGAGCCTGTTTGACCAGTGGATGAATAGCCCCGGTCACCGCGCCAACATCATGAATGGCAGCTCTAATGCCATCGGTTTTGGTGTGGCCATTGATTCACAGGGCGGGTACTACGCAACCCAGAACTTCGCGAGCTACAGCAAACTGCCCAATTCCTGACGCTGGGTAGCGGTCGGGGGTTCGGGTTCACCTTCTGGGGTTATTGACCCGAGCCCCTGATCACCGCTCAATGCTTCGCGATTTCAAGAGGTGATGTGCCGGTGGCCGGTGAGGCGCGGTATTCTCAGCGTCGAGCCCACGGGTCAAACCACGTGTGGGCCGCTTCCGTAAAAACGCCAGCAAAGATAGAGCCATCTGTGAGCGAAACCAACACCATCAAAGTGCTGACCACCGGCGGTACAGTGGACAAAATCTATTCGCTTGCTGGGGAGCTTGAAATCGGCGACCCCGCCGCACCGGACATCCTGGGTATCGTGCGCCCAACATTCTCATTCACCGTCGATTCCGTCTTGCGTAAAGACAGCCTGGATCTGACTGACGACGACCGCCAGCTGCTCTGCGATCACCTGAACCAGGTGACAGAAAAACGCGTGGTCATCACCCACGGCACGGACACCATGACGGTAACTGCCGACTACCTCCAGGCCCACGCGCGCAACCTGACGGACAGAGTTGTTGTTTTTACCGGAGCTATGCAGCCAGCGTCGCTGAAAGTGACCGACTCACATTTCAACCTGGGTGCGGCTTTCGCAGCGGTTCAGTTGTTAGACCCGGGAATTTACATTGCAATGAGCGGACGAATCTTCCCTGTCGGCTCAGTAATTAAGGACCGTGCCCAAGGACAGTTCGTGGCAGTCACCACAGACAGTGAGCACTCATAAAACCATCCTACGAGTGGGTCACGTATGCATCCGTGACACTTCATGACACAACGGTGTACTCATAAGCCAATTTTTGTGTCCACTAAACCGCGTATATCTACGTCAAAATACGTCCCCACTTAGGTATACGAAATTTGATGTTTTTGCCCAGAAGACTAGTGAGTAACGGGGTAAACCCCTCAGTCAGACCACGAATTTCCAACTATCACCGTTATGTGGTGCCCTCATGAAAGAGGTGCCTGCTTAAGGTGCTGTCCTGGGGTGAATCTGACACGATTTCATACAACGGCTCGGTATCACGCTGTTGAAGCCCTACGGTAATTCGTTCTACCGTCCGGCTGTTGTGACTGAGTCTCGGCGCGCCGAGCATCGGGGGGTGCAGGGCGCGGCGACCGGCTCGTCGAATCTGGGGAGAGACGGCGAGCCGACGGGGTTGGAATTAGTCGGGGGGCTAATTCCAACCCCTATGCCATTTTTGACCCGGATCGCAGCCTCCGACTACCATTGGCCATGCTGTTCGTAGCGTGCCGGTTGGTTCCGCTTT
Source organism: Kocuria sp. (assembly GCA_030524035.1). Taxonomy (GTDB): domain Bacteria; phylum Actinomycetota; class Actinomycetes; order Actinomycetales; family Micrococcaceae; genus Kocuria. Next base: position 25,872 of record JAUNHG010000007.1, read on the forward strand.
GGCGAACAGCGGGGAGACGTGCCAGAGCGGCCGAATGGACTTCACTGCTAATGAAGGGCCCGGCGAAAGTTGGGCCGGGGGTTCAAATCCCCCCGTCTCCGCGTTTATCCCCGTGGTGGGGTACTTGAGATCCCTGGGCCTTCATGGTCCGGGGATCTCGTGCTTTCCGCACCGAAAGCTCGTAAAATTCATGTCACAACCGCCCTGGCCCGAGCGTTACGCAGGAAGGGAGCTCTTGATGAGTATCACGAAAAAGGAATATGGGTTCCTTGTGGGGTCACACTGGGTGGAGGTAGTCGGCAAAACCGCGGCAATCCACCCACAGTGGGGCCTTGTTGTCGACGGAGCCCCGGCTGACACTGTCAACCAGTCCGGAAAATTTTCCTTATCTACTGAAATTGACGGAAAAACCCTCACCGCGCATATTCACCAAGGATTATTTGGCCCCGTGGAGATTATCGTGCACCTAGGTGATCAAAAAGTCTTCCAAGCGACCGGTTTCCTTGCGTAATCTCTAGCGGTGGCCTATCTAGTACGTGGCCTTGGTTAACGTGCCGGTGACGGCGCGCCACAGGAATTCCATGGACAGGGCGTAAGATCGGGCCGCCTGTCGGTTGTCGCCCGCGCCAATATGCCCGCCTTCCAAGGTTTCGTGGAACCACACAGCACCGTGCCCCTGTTCCAACATCAAAGCCGCCATTTTTCGCGCCTGAACCGGGCCAACACGATCATCACTTGTAGCCGTCCAGAAAAACACCGGCGGATAATCACCCCCCGATTCCACTAAGTGATACGGGGAAAATGTGCGGATAAACTCCCACTGTGCAGGGTCATCAGGGTCACCGTATTCTGCAATCCACGACATTCCAGCAGAAAGCCGCGTATAACGTCGCATATCCAGCAACGGCACCCCGCACGAAATCCCACCAAAAAGCTCTGGATAATGCACCAACATATTGCCCACTAATAACCCACCATTTGATCCACCCGAACAGGCCAAAGACTGTGGGGTGCACACACCACGATCCTGTAGATGACGGGCTACGGCCGCAAAGTCCTGGTAAGCGCGGTGGCGTTGATCACGCAGAGCAGCACGGTGCCAATCGGGTCCGAACTCACCACCACCACGGATATTGGCGACCACATAAACTCCTGTGCGACCCGGAGCAACGGGGGCATCCCCGGTGTCGTCAGTAAGATCAGTGGGCGGACTGAATGACCGTGTGAGCCACGAGCGTCCCATGACCCCTGAATAGGCGGGCGTGCGGGACACCTCAAACCCGCCATAACCGGATAACAACACCGGATTACGGCCATCCAACGGAAGCTCCCCGGGGCCCACCTGGTAGTACGGCACCTGTGTGCCATCGGCAGATGTTGCCCAATGCTGTTCTACGGTCAGTGATCCTGCCTCAAAAAACGACGGTGCCTGCTTAACCACCCGTAGCTCCTCGTCGCGGTCCTGAGCAGAAGGCACCGTCAGTGGGCCGCGCATGACCGTGGCAGGGGAGAGGAAACCAGAAGTAGAAACCCACACATCGTTGCCGTGCCGTGAATCGTCACCATCCACCGCCCACACGGAAGCGGACTGATGCTTCAGCCCAGTACCAAACGACGCACTATGCCACGTGCCCGGTGTGACCACCAAGATTTCAGAGGACACGTTATGCAGTACCTGCAAAACCAGGTAATCGGCGGTCCAAGACCACCCCTGAAGACTGGCGCGCTCCGTAGGTTCAAACACCACCGTTAACTGGCGGTCACCGGCCTGAAAACCGTACAGCTCAGCAGCCAGCAACGTCCCCGCCGCATATGTGGTGCCCTGCTCCGTCCAGGGTTCCCGGGGGCGGAACAACACCCACTGTTTGTGAATGTCCACTTGCACAGATTCCGGCACCTCAACAGCAACACGGGTGCCATCGGGTTGCAGAACGTAAGTCACGGAGCGGAAAAAATCGATGACATCCACCGCAAGAACACGGTCGTACCCCGGTGTGTGGTCCTTGGTTGCCCATGCCCTGACGTGATCTTGGGCAACCTCAAACACCACAGGGCAATCCTCCAACCGTGCCCCACGTGCCAACCTGCGCACCTGAGCTGGGTAGGAAGAAGAGGTCAACGAACCTGGCCCTGTTTCCGTGGCCACCAGGAGGGTGTCGGCATCTTCCCACGTGGCTGTGGTCTTGGCCACGGGCAGATCGAAACCGCCGTTCTGCGGGGGCACAAAATCCCGATCCACCAGGTCGAACTCCCGAACACGACAAGCATCCCCACCATCCGGTGACAGCGAAATCAGTGCACGACGCCACTGCCCATCCGTGTACTGCGGCTTCAACAAAAGCGATCCCGCCCACACCCACGGCACACCATCATGGGCGGCAAGAGCATCCAGATCTAACAGCACGTCCCACTGTGGGGCATCAGTGATCCACGATTCCCACGTGGTGCGTCGGAACACTCCGCGTGGATGCTCAGAGTCCCGCCAGAAGTTGTAATAGAAATCGCCGTGTTTAGACACCATGGGAATCTTGTCCGTGGAATCCATGACCTCTAAAGCACGAGCTTCCAGCCGCTCAAGCGCAGGTGTAACCAGCAAAGCTTCTGTACGCTCATTCTGGCACTGAACCCACTGCATGGCCTGACGACTGTGAATGTCTTCCAACCACAAGAAATCATCGTGAGGCAGCTGAGCATCCATGCCCTCAAGCCTAAGCGGCGCGGGCAGTATTAGCACCGATTTATCCTGGAAACCATGACCGTCCCGCCGCGCTCCACCAGCCATCTGCCCACACCCTCCGGGCCGAATATTCGTTCGGAACCCCGGGTAGTGGTGATCGGAGCCGGACCCCGTGGCCTATCTATTGTGGAGCGGTTGGTGGCGCATTCAGCGCAGTCCGGGGCCAGGGTGCGGGTGGACGTTGTTGACCCTTTTCCACCTGGTCCGGGTCATGTGTGGCGAGTGGACCAGTCACCACGCTATTTAATGAACACCCCCAGTTTGTTTCCCACAGTGATCGCCGATGACTCCACCATGAGGGTCGCTCCCATCAGTCCCTTACGCGGTATGACTTTTGATGCATGGCGACAGAAAACAGCACATCAGAACTTAGAGGCCCCGAACTTATCGGATACTGACGTGCACACACTCCGGGCCATGCGAACCGTGGACTTCCCACCCCGCAGGGTCTATGGGCTGTACCTGGAATGGGTTTTTAGGGTGTTACAAAACCACTGCCCACCTACTGTTGATCTTGCCGTGCACCAGGACGAAGCCGTGGCGGTACGGCCCGTAACCCATGGACGCCACCGCTACGCGGTCGAAATATCCGGCCAACAAGAACTCCCCGCTGACCACGTCGTCTTGGCATTGGGCCACCTGGACGCTCACCTACGCAGGGACCAAAAAGAGCTGGTGGATGCCGCCGCTGAACACGGTCTGAATTACCGTCCGCCCGCTGTTCCAGCGGACGTCCACTGGGACGAATTGCCAACCGGGGAAACCGTGCTGGTGCGGGGTATGGGGCTGAACTTTCACGACGTCATCACGGAACTCACGGAAGGCCGTGGTGGTTGTTTTCAGCAGACGGAGGACCCAAACCGGTTGCTCTATCAGCCGTCGGGCCACGAGCCTTTTGTGGTAGTGGGTTCCAGGCGCGGTACCCCGTACCGGGCTAAAGCGGAGATCACCGGGTATTACGCACGGTCACTGGACCACCAGTTCCTGACCGAAGAATCTGTGGCTGAGTTGGTGTGCGGCTCTGAGGTGGTTTTTGATCGCGACATCCTGCCGCTGGTCCGCAAGGACGCCACCCGGACCTATTACCGCACGTTGGCTCGTATTCGTCCTGATGCCTTTGACCGACCAGCTGCCAGATTCCTTGCGGACCTGGACGCGGCACTGGGCCTTGGCGACGTCGCGGATCACGAGCCCGCTCCGTGGGATGTCCGTGTGGAAAAGCTCGTGAATCAGGCTGTGGTTCCCGAAGACCGCATGAATATTACCTGGCAGTCCTACCCGTTCCGGGACCAACGGTTTGGATCACATGAGGAATACGCGGCGGCGCTGGTGCACTGGCTGGATCGGGATGCAGCTGGCTCAGCTGCGGGGGAGGACGACCCCGCCAAAGTGGCGTTTTCTTCCTTGAACTGGTCACGGACCCTGATCAAAAGAGTCGTGGCGGAGTGCGGTGTGCAAGATGAATCCTGGTATGAGGAATTGATGCGCAGCTTCTCCCCACTGGTGGAAGGCCTTGCCTCCGGGCCGCCCGCGCTGCGTATTCGGCAGCTGGCAGCGTTGGCCCGGGCCGGTGTGGTGCGCTTCTTAGGCCCGGACCCGGTATTTCGAGTAGACCGGGAACGTGGTTGCTTTGAAGCCAGTTCCCCGTGGGTAGCGGATGAACCATACCGAGCGCACTGGCTGGTGGAAGCCATGGCCCCACCCAATGAGGTACGGCGCAACATCTCTCCCTTGCTCAATGCCATGCACGAACAGGGGTTAGTGCGTACCAAATCCTTGCGTGTTGACGACGGCGCTGCGCATGTTCCCGGCCCTGGCCTGGATGTTTCCGCGCCACCGTACCGTGCGGTGGGCACCGACGGCACGGTACGTGACGGGATCTGGGTGCTTGGTTTGCAACTGGCTTCCGCCCAGTGGGGAACCGCAATAGCAGCCGAAGCACACGCTCCCCGCGAACTCGGCACCCGCACTCTGGCAGATGCTGACCGTATTGCCGAGTGCGTCGTTAGGCCAGAACCTGTCGTTTCGAAGAAATCACCCCGGTGTTGAACCCGGCCAAGTGCAGACCACCGTGGAAACGTGCGTGCTCAATCTTCACGCAACGGTCCATGACCACGTTCAACCCGGCCTCTTCAGCGACAGCAGCAGCGTCTTCGTTCCAGGAGCCCAGCTGTAGCCACAGAGTCTTGGCACCAATGTCCACTGCCTCACGGGCCACCTCCGGTAGGTCATCGTGTTTACGGAACACGTCCACTACGTCCGGCACCTCCGGTAGGTCGGCCAAAGACGCATACACCGGCTGCCCCAGCACCGTGCTCCCCTTAGCAGCCAGCACGGGGTTGACGAAGTACACCGTGTACGGGGAAGACGACAAAAGGTACGTGGATACGAAGTAGGAGGCCCGTGATGGTTTGTCGGACATACCCACAATGGCCACGGAATGGGAGGAACGCAGAATATTCAGGCGCTCAGGGGCTGAAGGCCCCACCCACGTGCGTTCAGTCATCAGTTGCCTCCGTTCTCAACGGTATTTTCGACAGGAGTGGCTGTCCCGTCCCGAGTGGTGCCGGTGGCTGCCGTTAATGCCTGGTCCAGATCCCACAGGATGTCTTCAGGGTCCTCCAACCCCACGGATATCCTGATCAAATCCTCTGTCACCCCACCGGTCGCCAACTGTTCGGTGCTGAGCTGCTGGTGAGTGGTGGAGGCAGGGTGCAGAACCAAGGTGCGGGCATCACCAACATTGGCCAGGTGTGAAGCCAACTGGAGGTTTCCGATGAAGCGCGCACCGACTTCCCGCGCGGGGAGCGCATCAGTTTCGGCCACCCCAAAGGCGAAGACCGCCCCCACACCGTGTGGCAGGTACGTGGCGGCGCGCTGATGGTGCGGGTGTTCTGGCAACCCCGCGTAGTTCACGTAGGAAATCCGGGGGTCGGTGTTCAACCATTCAGCTACCGTACGTGCGTTCGCCACGTGGGCATCCATGCGCTGCGGGAGCGTTTCCACGCCCTGCAGAAGAATCCACGCGGATTGAGGGGCGAGAGAGGGCCCAATGTCACGCAACTGTTCCGAACGTAATTTGGTCAGGAACCCGTATTCACCGAAGTTCCCCCACCAGCTCACACCGTTGTAGGACGGTACCGGCTCGGTCATGGACGGGAAATTTCCGTTCCCCCAGTCAAACCGCCCGGATTCCACCACAATGCCGCCCAAAGTAGTGCCGTGCCCGCCCAAGAACTTGGTGGCTGAATGAATGACGATGTCCGCGCCGTGTTCCAGGGGGCGGCACAGGTACGGGGTGCTGAGTGTGGCGTCCACGATCAACGGCACACCGGCTTGGTGGGCAACTTCCGCCAGGCCTTGAAGGTCAGCGATCTCGCCGGAGGGGTTGGCCACCAATTCGGTGTAGATCGCTTTGGTTTTCTCCGTCACCGCAGCTTCGTAATCGGCGGGTTCAGTGCCGGGAACAAACGTGGTGTCCACCCCAAATCGGCGTAACGTGACATCTAACTGCGTCACAGTGCCGCCGTAGAGTTGGGCAGAGGCCACCACATGGTCCCCGTGCCCGCATAGGGCCGCAAACGTGATGAACTCTGCGGACATGCCGGAGGCGGTGGCCACCGCACCGATTCCACCTTCCAGGGAAGCCATCCGTTCTTCAAACGCCGCCACGGTGGGATTGCCAATGCGCGAATAGATATTGCCGTACTTCTGCAGGGCAAACAGGTTTGCCGCGTCTTCAGCGTCTTTAAAGACAAACGAACTGGTTTGGTAAATCGGAACTGCTCGTGCGCCGTGTTCGGCGTCGGGGGTGCCACCGGCGTGTAAGGCACGGGTGCGGAACCCGAACTGGTGCTCAGCCATACGGTCCTCCTAGTGTGACGTGGATTGGACGGGGTGGTGTGTTTAGGATCGCCGGTCCGCGATAACTTGCGCAATCGCATCCAGACTTTCTTCGTTCTGTAACGACGACCGATCTCCCAGCGGAGTGCCTTCGTACAGTTGCGCCAGCAGGCGCCGGGTGATCTTCCCGGACCGTGTTTTGGGCAGATCTGGGACTGCGATCACTTCACGTGGTTTGGCGATCGGGCCGATTTCTCGCGTCACGTGGGTGCAGAGCTCACGGTGCAACTCAGTGGGGGAAAGGGCCGCGCCTTGCTTGGTGAGCACCACACACGCCAGAACAGCATGACCAGTTATGGGATCTGCAACCGGAGTGGTTCCGGCTTCCACCACAAATGGATGAGTGACCAGGGCGGATTCAATTTCGATGGTAGACAGGCGGTGGCCGGAAACGTTGATGACGTCATCCACCCTCCCCAGGATGTAGAGGTCACCCTCGTCGTCTACCCGGGCGCCATCGCCGGCTAAAAACCAACCGCGCTCGCCGTACTGTTGCCAGTAGGAGCTCAGGTACCGCTGGGGGTCTCCCCATACGGTGCGGGCCATGGACGGGCCGATTTTATCCACCACGGCCAAGCCTTGCGCCCCGGGTGGCACGGGGTCGCCGGCGTCATCCAGCACACGCACGCTGACGCCGGGGATAGCGCGGGTAGCGCACCCGTGTTTCAGGGTGGTGTGTGGGGTGCCGACTGCGAAGGTTCCCGGCGGGGCGAATTGTGGATCATGCGGACGGGGTGAGGCCACACAGGAACCGGTTTCTGACTGCCACCAGGTGTCCACAAAGGGCACCTGGTCCCGGCCAACTTGTGTGCGCAGCCACCTCCAGGCTTCCGGGTTGATGGACTCGCCCACAGAGCCCAGCAACTGAATTGAATTCAAGTTGTAAATCTGGGGAATACCGTGCGGGAACGTTGCCATGTGGGAACGAATCAACGTGGGGGCGGTGTAGTACGTGGTGACCCCGTAGTGTTCGATGATTTCAAAATGCCGCCCAGGGTGCGGTGTGGTGGGGGTGCCTTCGTAGATCACTTCAGACACCCCATTCACCAGGGGGCCGTAAATTTCGTAGGTATGGGCGGTAACCCATGCAAGGTCTGCGGTGCACCAGTGGACTGCGGCATCCACCTTGTGGGGATCATTGACGGTGGATAGTTCGTCAGGTCGTACCTGACCGTCAGCCTGAATGGTGTCCGGGAGAAGGTCGAACAACAGGGCGTGGGTGTAGGCGGCTTGCACCAAGTATCCACCCATGGTGTGCACCAGTCCCTTGGGGTGGCCCGTGGTTCCGGAGGTGTAAATGATGAATAGTGGGGTTTCTGCGTCAAAGAATTCTGGGGTGTGGGTGGTGGGGACGTCACGAATAAGGTCATGCCACCACAGGTCACGCTCGGGGGTCCACGGCACGTTGAGTTCGTCATGAGAACGTGCCCCACGGGCACCAGTGGCTAACTCCGTATTGCCGGGGCGGGATGTCCGCCGGACTACCACGATGTGTTCGATGGTGTTGTTGCCCTGGCAGGCCTCATCGGCGTTGATTTTCACCGGAACCACTGTGCCGCGGCGGTTTTGACCGTCGGTGGTCACCAATATTTTGGCGCCGGTGTCTTCTACCCGGAATTTCAGGGCTTCTGCAGAAAAACCCCCGAAAACCAACGAATGGATGGCACCAAGGCGTGCGCAGGCTAGCGTGATGATCACGGTTTCTGGGATGACCGGAAGGTAGATGACCACTCGGTCGCCTTGCACCACGCCCAAGTTGGTGAGGGCGTGTGCAGCGCGGGCTACTTCCCGCTGTAGGTCCGCATAGGTGTAGGTTTGGCGATCACCGGGCTCGCCTTCAAAGTACAGGGCGACATGATCACCGCGGCCTGCTTCCACATGCCGGTCTACGCAGTTATAGGCCACGTTGAGCCGTCCGCCCTCAAACCAAGCGATCTCCGGGACGGAGTAGGTGGGGTTGCCGTCATTGTCGGTGCCGATCACCTGGGGACGGTCGAAACGGTGGGTGGTATGCCATGGTGCGGCCCAATCGAGGCGTGTGGCTTGTGACGCCCAGAACTCAATCCGGGCGTCATCGGAAATCAACGCGGGGTTGGGCGTGGGGGACACGGGGTCTGACCACGAGTGCTGTGGGCTGGATGCGGACGCGGGTGCGGAAAAGCTCACGAGTATCACTCCATCGTTCCTGGCATGAGCACCGTTGTCTGCGAAAGTTCACACCTTCCACGAACAGGTTGCTGCGGCGTCAACGAGCCAGGTCTCTAAGCCGCTCTGGATGGGAACATACTCTATTCAAGGTTCTTGGGTGCCGACCTGGCAAATCGTTGGACTGTTGACGCTGCGTCCTCACAGGTATGTGTTGAGTAGTCTGGTTCTTCGTTGACTTGGTGGGGAGTGATGCGCGCGGGGTGAGTATTTTTGGGGGTAGCCTAGGAGATCTTTTATATTTCCTAGCTTCGGTCATGATCTGCCCGATGATCGTCTCCGGCAGTGCTGGACGCAAGGTAAGCATCTTCCAAAGACTGTTGTGTCCCTCTTAGCTCAGTGACACGGACATCCAGAGGCCGTAAGGCCTGGTATGCGTCTGCAGGGTGTGTTTCCAAAATTTGAATCTCATTGGTGTTTAGTAGTTCTATTGATGCCGCCAAGCTATTAGCCAGGTGGGCGATATCTTCCTGTTTCCAATGATCGTCGCACTTTATGAAAGTATCAACAGAAGAGCCCGCAATCTCATATAAATCTTTATCCATAACGATACATCCATCACGCAGGATAACAATTCGATCTGCTACAAGCGACATTTCCGACATTAAGTGTGAAGATAGTAGTACTGACCCGCCAGATTCAACAAAATTTCTGATTTCTGACCGAACCCATAGCACTCCATCAGCATCTAACCCATTAATCGGCTCATCCAAAATGAGTAAACGAGGGCGACTCATAAATGCCAATGCCAAAGCCAATCGCTGCCTCATGCCCAGGGAGAGGCGAGATACTCTTGTTCTAGCCTCCCCTTTAAGCCCTACGGATGTCAATGTACTCTCGACCGCCTGTTTGGTCAGGGATTTACCCGCTCGTGCGCTTTGCGCCTTGAGTGCACTTGCACAGGTTAATCTTTTATCGACCCACTCAGCACTTAAGAGGAATCCTACTTTGGACAACGGATTATCTAAAGTATGGTACGGTTGACCAAAAAACTCAATAGTTCCAGATTGTGGGCTATTTATTCCCCCTGCAATTTTCATAAGCGTTGTTTTCCCTGCGCCATTGGGGCCCAGGAGGCCAACAACTTTGCCGACCGGAACTTCAAAGCTCACATCTTTGAGGACCTGGCGCCCATTATATGATTTGCTGACATTTGCTATGCGCATTGGTATATTCATCCCTGATACCTCCTGAAGCTAAGAATTCCTGCCGCTGCTGAGCCCGCAGCCCAAATCATTAGCCCAGCTGCCGCGCCTAACCACTTTCGATCAATCTCGGAATTTAAGTTTTGTGAAATCATAGCGGGAACCCAATTTATAAGATTTTCACCCTGACCAATGCCAATCTCTGCTATCAGTATGGCTACCGGTAAACCCCATAGTATGAACATTAAAATGACTACCCCAAATGCTGTGGAGCCTGTTAAGAATCCAAGTCCAGTGCCAAGTATGGTTAGTGTAAAACTCAAGACAATGGCAGAGAGTAAAGTAACGATAAGGGGTGTCGCGTTGATTTGGGGCAATCTTTGGTGCTGGATAAGCATCAGAATGCATGCTAACCCTGATGATGCGATGAGACCACTCAAATTTGTTATCAGAGCGCATATCACTATACCTAATGACCGTTGAGTGAATACTAAATTCCGATTAGGTGTTGCCAGTAGTGAATAGTTTATTGCTTTGTTTGATATTACACTCCCCGTTGCAATTGTGCCTAATATTGCAAAAATCATAGGCGGGGTATCAATAGACACTCTGAGGTGCTGTTCGAGTGGCAAGTTCTCGGCGCCGTCTCGAAATTTAACTGATATTCCGACGATGAGTAGATGTAGTGCGAATGACAATATCAACAAAATCTTTGTTGATCTTATTGACCATATTTCCTTTGCATGGGATACCAAGTACTTCGCCTTTCGCTAGTGCAAGGAAGGGGAATGTAGGGGCGGTGGATTTCAACATCCTACCTAGTCAAACTGAACATTGGGTGGAATGTAGCAGGCTTTTGGTAGGGAACAACAGTGCGCGGACGCGACCCTGGCGGTGTTTGCAGGTGCATGTATATAGGAGGGTCGCGCAGTGTTGGAGTTATCGCTATGCTCTACCCTCAAGGAGTAACGATCATGAGTTCCGGCGTGAAGCCCTGGCTAGCCGGACGGCAACCCTCTCCCGTAGCGGGGTGCCCCAGGTGAGGATCTGGCCGCACGGTATACCGCGTGTGGCAAGTACGGCGCTCACAGGCGCTGGACCCGCAGAAGGCCACCGCTGGTGGCATACGGGGCGCGGGTCAGTGATCTAAGGAGACCTGGCGTGAGCAAGCGGATTTCCCTGAATGCCTTCGATATGACGTGTGTGGGGCACCAGAGCTTTGGGCTGTGGCGCCACCCCCGTTCCCGGGCCACCGAATACAACACCATCGAGTACTGGACTGACCTGGCTCAAACCCTGGAACGGGGCAAGTTTGATGCCTTGTTTTTGGCTGACGTGGTGGGAATTTACGATGTTTACAAGAACTCTGCGGCCCCCTCGATTGCCGATGGCGCACAGGTTCCGGTGAATGACCCCTTCATGCAGATTTCGGCCATGGCTGCCGTCACCAAGGGTCTGGGGTTCGGGGTGACCAGTGCCGTAACTTACGAACAGCCCTACACCTTGGCTCGTAAATACGCGACTTTAGATCATCTGACGCGTGGACGCGTGGGCTTCAATGTGGTGACCTCCTACCTGGCCTCAGCGGCAGAAAACCAGGGACTACCACGACAAATCGACCACGACCTGCGTTACGAGATCGCCGATGAATTCTTGGACGTCTGCTACAAGCTGTGGGAAGGTTCTTGGGAAGACGGTGCCGTGGTGAAAGACCGTGAACGCGGTGTGTACGCTGACCCCAGCCTTGTGCACCCCATCCAGCACTATGGGCAGCATTTCACGGTGCCAGGTGCCGCGCTCACGGAGCCTAGTCCGCAGCGCACTCCGCTGATTTTCCAGGCCGGGGCGTCGTCAAGGGGGCAAGAATTTGCGGGTAAGCACGCGGAGGCGGCGTTCATTACCGCACTGCGCCCTGACCTGACGCGGTATATGACAGACCGTTTCCGGGACACCGTGGAGCAAGCAGGCCGTCACCGTGATGACCTCAAAATTTACGCCATGCTGTCCGTGGTGGTGGATGAAACAGACGCGAAAGCGGAAGCCAAATACCGCGACTACCTGCAATACGTGAACCTGGAGTCTTCCCAGGCAATCATCGGCGGGTGGTCTGGTGTGGATTTATCGCGCTTTGACGAGGACGAAGTGCTCAAGTACGTGCAAACTGAATCCATTCAATCCTTCTTGACCCCTTTCACCATGCAGGACACCACCCGCAACTGGACCCGGCGGGACATCGCTGCCCATTGTGCAATCGGTGGTATGGGTTCCGTGCTGGTGGGCTCGCCCCAGACTGTGGCGGATCAACTGGAAACCTGGATTGACGACGGAGGCTTGGACGGCATCAACCTTGCTTACCACGTCTCACCGGGCTCTTTTGAGGACTTTGTGGATTACGTGGTCCCTGAGCTGCAGAAGCGTGGGCGTTACCGTACCGAGTACGACGGCACCACGCTGCGTGAAAACCTTTACGGCGCTGGCCAATCCAAGGTGCTGGATACCCACCCAGCCGCCAAATACCGTGGGGCGTTTGCCGGGGCTCCGTCTACGGCTACCGCCCCGGCCCGAGAGCTCGCGGACGCATAATCCCAGCCGCACGAGAGGTCGGACTCACGGCAGACGGCGAAAGGGCCGGATACTTAGCGTTTACGCTGGTATCCGGCCCTTTGCGACAGAGCGGAAGGTGTAGGATTCGAACCTACGGTACGGGGTTACCGCACACCGGTTTTCAAGACCGGCTCCTTCGGCCGCTCGGACAACCTTCCATGAGTGCTTACCGGCGCTTGCCGTTCGTGCACGGTTGGAAACGTTAGCACACACCGTGGGTGCCATGGCAAGGCCTCTGGTGGGATGCCCCCAAATGTCTGCGCAGCTGCATGGATGTGGCGCGCCGGCAACTGGATTTATGCCTGTTACGTGTTCCATGTCATATTTGCCTACAATGGCCGCGTTCTTCAGGCTGTGCCCACTCACAGCGTTCGTACACAACACGGCTTTCTTGTCAGCAGGAGCACCATGAGCACCATCGCTAATTCAGAAGCTTCCGACGGTCACGGACCGGAAACGGAGCTTCCGCCGGTTGCCGTTGACTCCGAGGTTTTGGAGGCAGAGCAACGTCAATGGACTCCCACTAAAATTGCGTTGTGGCTGATCATCGCTCTTATGGGTGGTGTGGCGTGGTCCATGCTTGCCATTGTTCGTGGGGAAACCATCAACGCCATATGGTTTGTGTTAGCGGCAGTGTGCAGTTACCTGGTGGCCTACCGTTTTTACGCAAAGTTCATTGAAAATAAGCTCGTTAAGCCGGACGACACCCGGGCCACACCAGCCGAATACAAAGCCAACGGGCGTGACTACCTCGCCACAGATCGCCGTGTCCTTTACGGACACCATTTTGCCGCTATCGCAGGGGCTGGACCACTTGTGGGCCCGGTGCTTGCCGCACAGATGGGGTACCTGCCCGGGACCATCTGGATCGTTGTAGGTGTGATTCTGGCCGGTGCGGTGCAGGACTACCTCGTGCTGTTCTTCTCTATGCGTCGCGGGGGCCGTTCTTTGGGACAAATGGCCCGCGAAGAGCTCGGTGTCATCGGCGGATGGGCTGCGATCATCGCTACGTTGGCGATCATGATCATCATCGTGGCCATCCTGGCCTTGGTGGTGGTCAACGCTTTAGGTGAATCGCCGTGGGGTGTTTTCTCCGTAGGCATGACCATTCCCATTGCGCTGTTCATGGGTGTCTATCTGCGGTACATCCGCCCGGGGAAGGTCATGGAGATCTCCGTGATCGGTTTCGTTCTACTCATGGTGGCCATCGTCGCTGGCGGATGGGTTGCTGATACGACGTGGGGTGCCGAACTATTCACCTTGGAGCGCACCACCCTGGCATGGTGCGTGATTCTCTACGGCTTTATTGCTGCGGTGTTGCCGGTGTGGCTTCTGCTTTCTCCGCGTGACTACCTATCCACCTTTATGAAGGTGGGGGTGATTGTGCTACTGGCTTTAGCCATCGTGGTTGTGCGTCCGGAAATCGCAGTGCCCGCAGTATCGGAATTCGCTGGCCGTAGTGACGGGCCGGTATTCACGGGTTCCCTGTTCCCTTTCCTGTTCGTGACGATTGCCTGCGGTGCCTTATCGGGGTTCCACGCGCTGATAGCTTCCGGAACAACCCCCAAGATGGTTGAAAAAGAACGCCAGACCCGCATGATCGGCTACGGCGGCATGCTCATGGAATCATTCGTGGCCATCATGGCCCTGGTGGCAGCTATTTCGATTGACCGGGGAATTTACTTTGCCATGAACTCATCGGCGGCAGCCACTGGGGGAACCGTGGAAGGCGCCGTGGCCTGGGTGAACTCCTTGGGATTGACCGGCGTGAACGTCACACCGGAGCTATTGCAAGGCACAGCAGACGCGGTGGGGGAAGAAACCATTGTGTCCCGAACCGGTGGCGCTCCCACGTTGGCCGTGGGATTAGCGCACATCATGCAGCAGTGGTTCGGCGGGGCATCGATGATGAGTTTCTGGTATCACTTCGCAATCATGTTCGAAGCCCTGTTCATCCTCACAGCGGTGGACGCCGGAACTCGTGTGGCGCGTTTTATGCTGCAGGATTCCTTGGGCAACGTAGTACCCAAGTTTGCAGATACCAACTGGCGTCTGGGTAGCTGGTTGACCACCGGAATCATGGTGGCCGGCTGGGGGTCCATCCTGATTCTGGGAGTCACGGATCCCCTGGGCGGAATCAATACTTTCTTCCCGTTGTTTGGGATTGCTAATCAACTGTTGGCAGCTATCGCGCTGTCAGTGTGCTTGGCGATTGCAGCATCCCGGGGGAGTGTGAAATACCTGTGGATCATCATCCTCCCGTTGGCTTTTGATCTTGTGGTGACTCTGGTGGGGTCGTACCAGAAGATTTTCTCCACCGATCCCACGGTGGGCTATTGGGCTAACCATTTCGCGTTCCGGGAAGCTCTGGCACAAGGGCAAACCAGCATGGGTAATGCCAAGACCGTGGAAGCAATGGAAGCGGTGGTGCGTAACACCGCAGTGCAAGGAACGTTGTCTATCGTATTTGTGCTGTTGGCTTTGATCGTCGCCGTGACGGCGGTGGCGCGCACGGTACGGTGTCTGCGGGAAGGGGAACCGGAAGTGCACGAAGATCCCTATGTTCCGTCGAAATTTTTTGCCCCTGCAGGGTTTATCCCAAGCCCTGCAGAACGAGAATTAGACAAGCGGTGGGCTGCTCTGCCTTTGGAGGTCCGCACGCCGGGTGGGGTTCATGGCCATGGACACTGATCGGTTGCAGCCCCCAGCCCCCGGCCTCTGGGCATCGGTGACGTCAGCTCTTACACGCACCAACCACTGGTTCGCCGGTGTGCTCGGCGCAGACAAATACCAACGGTACTTGGAGTACCATGCTGCGCACGGCCAGCCGGGAGTTATGCCTTTGTCAGAAAAAGAATTCTGGCGGCAGTGGCAGGATCATCAGCAGAACAATCCTCAGGGACGATGTTGCTGAACATCTGACGTGCACCCCCGGACAGGTCAGGGGGTGTGGTTTTGTCTGAGAACATATATTCCACGATGGGATTCTTGACAGAGCACCTGGCGGATCGCCGGGATAACAAGGAGCTGGGCCAGGGGGTCTGGCGGCGAGCGCATGACCGGTTTCGCCGTGGTTTAGACCGGTTCCATCAAGTACTGGAGCATGTTCAGGACCATGATTTGGCGGTTCGTGCCGTGCCCGTAGCCAACTTGTTAGCAGATCTGCTTCCGACGGTGCGTTGGATCTGCGCGGAAGCGCAGGGAATTGCCCCGGACCACAAGCAGGAAATTCCACAGTCGGACGGTGGTTGGTTGCATGATCTGCACCGTGAGCTTTCCCGCGCCGGAAATGATCTGGCGCAGGCGGCAGAAGCCCTTGCCATGGCAAGGTTCCAGAGTGCCGGGGTAGGGGACCAGGGAGCATGTGATGCTAGCTTCTGTGCCTTACAGCGCCGCTCAGAGGCTGTCGTAAAACGGGTGGAACATGCGGAGCGTCTGATGCGCTCCCACCAGTGAAAATAATGTTGGTCCGTCACCTGACGGTGACGGACCAACACCTTGAGCCGCCTGCCGGAATCGAACCGGCGACCTATTCATTACGAGTGAATCGCTCTACCGACTGAGCTAAGGCGGCGTTGCGCTGAACACCATGTAGCGGTGCGGTTCAGCGCAGGCCACTTTACCGCCGTCGGCCCGGTCCCCAAAATCACCGGCATATCTGATCATCCGGTGGGAGGTCGCCGTCGATCAGATAAGTATTGACAGCATCAATAACACATGCGTCGCCGCTCGTGTATGCGACGTGATCCCAACCGTCATAGGTCAGCAGTCGTGCCTGGCCTAATTGTTCAGTTAAGGATTCGGCCCACGCATATGGGGTAGCGGGGTCGTGCAGGGTGCCAACCACCAGAATCTCGTTGGAGCCGCTGTAGGACGCCGGTTCCGGGGAATCAACGGGGTCAACCGGCCACTGCTGGCACGCGGCATCCGTGTAACCCAAGTACTTGCCAAATACGGGGGCTGCTTCTACCAGTTCTTTGTGGTCGGCTTCCATTTGCTCATCACTGACGGTGCGGGAATCGAAATCCACACAGGTGACTGCTGAAAAAGCGAACGTGGAATTACCCCGATACGTGCCGTCAGCTGAGCGCCCGTGGTTTTGGTCGGAGTTCAGCAACAACGCCGTGTAGTCACCGTCCTGTGCATCACGGAGCGCTTGGTTCAAGGCTGAATACTGGGTGGTGCTGTACAAGGGGGTTAGGACGCCTTCCGCTGCGCTGACCGTACTGACTCTGCGACCGTCATCAGCGGTGACATCTTCTTTGGTGGTGTGGTCCAGGATGCGTTGTACTTCCTCTAGGCCCTCATCCACGGAACCGTCCGTAAAGCATTCGCTGTTGTTTTCAACGCAATCCCGCACGAATTCACGCAGAGATGCATCGAAACCGCGCGCCTGCGCCAAAGCCACCTCGTGATTGTTCAGCGAAGGGTCCACAGCGCCGTCCAGCACAAAACGGCCTACCCGGTCAGGGAACATGCTGGCGTAGGCCGAACCAATCTGCGTACCGTAGGAAAACCCCAAGTAATGAGTGCGTTCGTCCCCTAGAACACCTCGCATGATGTCCATGTCCCGCGCCACGGAATCAGTGTTCATGTGCCCCAGCAGCTCCCCGGAGTTTTGCGCGCAGGCTTCGCCAACATCGCCGTACTCTTCACGGATGTCATCAATGGAATCCTTGATGCCGCCGAAGGGTGAATTTTCCCTCCAACGGTCTAACTCCGCATCATCCAGACAGGTAATCCCCTGGGAACGGAACACGCCACGGGGATCAAAAGAAACCACGTTGTAGTTTTCCTGCACTGCAGAATCCAGAAAAAGCGGCGCGCTTTGTAGCAGGTCCACCCCGGAGCCACCAGGTCCGCCGGGGTTCAGAATCAACGACCCCTGTGGAGCATCGGCGGTGGAAACCAGGCGTGCCAGGACCACCGTGGTGGTTTCCCCATCCGGGTTGTCGTAGTCCACGGGAACGGTTAAATCAGCACATTCAAGGTCGCTGTTTCCCCGAACCTCACTGCAACCTCCCCATGTCAGCTCCTGCTGGTAGTAGGTGGCTAGAGCAGGATCGGTGCCTTGCAGGGATTTTTCGGTGGATTCGGTGGGAGAATCGTTGTGCTGGGCGCAGCCTGCCAGCAGCATGGCACTGCACAACCCGACGGTGATGAGTACGGATGGTCGGCGGCGTAGCTTCATAACAGAGATACTGCCATGGCTTCAAAGGCCAGTCCCGCAGCGGCATTGGTGCGGATACGGGAACGGGTCCGGGCAATCACATCGATACGGTGTAAAGATTCTTCGGGGGTGGTGTTGGTAGCGTAATCACGCAAGTCCTCCCCCAAGTGGTGGTTGATTAATGCTGAGCCGGTCTGCAGCTGAAGGCTCAGCACGTCGCGGTAGAACGTCGTCAGATCAATGAGGAACCGGTCCAGGGTATCCGTGCGGATTCTTTTCGACCGACGTTTCTGATCGTCTTCAAGCCGCTTAATAGCACTGCGCACGCTGGGGGGCATCCGCCCAGACTCTGGGGCCCCGAGCGCCACCAAAAGGTGGGCTTTTTCGTCTTCATGGCGAGCATCGGCATCGGCAGCCGCTTCTTCTTCCGCCAGTTTGGTCAGGCGGTCAGCTTCCCGGACAGCATCGGCCACCCCATTCAGTCTCAGCGGCATTTCCACCACTTGGCGTCGTCGCTGACGTGCATCGTCGTAGTGGGCCAAACGGCGTGCTACTCCCACATGTGACTGGGACAGGCGCGCGCATTCCACGGCTAATTCCCGGGGCACACCGTCGCGGGTTTCCAATAAATGCGCTACGTCAGCCACCGGTGGAATACGTAGGGTGACGGGGCGGCAACGCGAACGGATAGTCACCAAAACGTCCATGGGACTGGGTGCACACAATAGCCATATGGTTTTGGGCGGGGGTTCTTCAATGGCTTTCAGCATCACGTTGGAGGTGCGTTCCACCATGCGGTCGGCGTCTTCAATCACCATGATGCGCCAACGACCAACGGATGGTCTGTCCTGCCCTCTGACCACTAGCTCTCGGGCATCGTCAATGCGAATTTCGTTATGTTCCGTGCGGAAATGAGTCAGATCCGCGTGGGTCCCGGATGCCACGGTGCGGCAGGAAGTGCACTGACCACAGCCACGGTGGGCAGGTTCGGGGTGTTCGCAGAGCAGCGCTGCTGCCAAGGCTAATGCGGCGCTGGAGCGTCCTGACCCCGGGGGTCCTGTTAATAACCAGGCGTGTGTGGGTTCGGGATCCAGGACCGCGCGTTTGAGCTGATGGATCACGGCGTCCTGGCCCACAAGTTCATCCCACACGCTCATGCCAGCCCTCGCTCATCTAACAGGGCCAGAACACGGTGGTGAATATGAGCGGATATGACGCTCATAGGTTCATCAGCCGCCAACACGAGGTATCGCGTGGGGTCTTCCTGAGCTAAGGCCATAAAAGTTTGTCTGACGCGGTTGTGGAACTGTGCCGACTCCCGTTCCATACGATCCTCATGCCGCTGGTCGCGCCGTTGCCGGCCGGTCTGTTCGGCGACGTCCAGTAACACCGTGAGATCAGGGAGCACCCCATCCACTGCCCAGTCGTTGAGCTCACGAATAGCAGCTATGCCCAGTTCGCGACCTGCTCCCTGGTACGCAACGGAGGAATCCACATAGCGGTCTGTGATCACTATGGCACCGCGTTCTAAGGCGGGGCGAATCACGGTCTGCACATGTGCACTGCGGGATGCTGCAAACAACAATGCTTCTGTGCGGGGGTCCACGGCCATCTGTGGATCTAAGACCAGCGAACGTAGCTGATCGCCTAGGTCAGAGCCACCAGGTTCACGTGTCAGCAGGATCTCCCGTGTGGTGTGTTGTAACGCTTTAGCTAACCGTTTGATTTGTGTGGACTTGCCTGCGCCGTCGCCACCTTCCAACGCCACGAATAGGCCAGGGTACCCAGCAGCACCGGGCCTTGTGGCGGTGGATGTCTGGGATGCGTCGGGTTTGGGGTGGGGGCTGGTTGCGGTCACGGCATAACTGTAACGGTGGCGGGCGACGGCATACGGGTCGGGCCTATGCTGGAAGGCATGTCGCGTACCCAGCATCTTCACCCGGAAACCACTGTTGTCTCCGGTGGTCGTCCGGCTCCTGTCCATGATGCTGCCGTCAGCCCTTCTGTGGTGCTGACTTCTACGTACCGGGGCGCGAGCGACATGGTTTCAAGTGACCGCGGGTACGGGCGAATATCCAACCCCACGTGGGACGATTTTGAAGAGGTTCTGGGGCGCTTGGAAGGTTCTGAATTACCGGCGCTTGCTTTTGCCTCTGGTTTAGCGGCAGTGGCTGCAGTGTTTTCGCTGGTTCCGGTGGGCGGCAAAGTTGTGGTGCCCACTCACGCTTATCAGGGAACGCAGGTGTTGGTGGACGACGCCGTCGCTACTGGACGTTTTACGGTAACCCGCGTGGACATCACGGACACGCAAGCGGTGCTTCAGGCTGCACGTGGTACCGATCTGCTGTGGGTGGAGTCTCCCACTAACCCCATGTTGGAGGTAGCTGATCTTCCCACACTGCTCGCTACCACCCGGCGTGAAGGAATTCTGACAGCTGTAGACAACACCTTTGCCACCCCTTTGCTGCAACAGCCACTGGAGATCGGTGCCCAGATCGTAGTCCATTCGGTGACCAAGTATTTGGCGGGGCATTCTGATGTCATTCTGGGGGCCGCGGTGACCCAGGATCCGCAGATACGCGAAACATTGCATCACCATCGGAGTATCCATGGGGCTGTTGCTGGTCCATTCGAAACCTGGCTGGCGTTGCGGGGCATGCGCACTTTGGCGTTGCGGATACAGCGTAGTGGGCAGAATGCAGCTGAGTTGGCCCGTCGGTTAAGTAAGCATCCTGCTGTGGAACGGGTGCGGTACCCCGGACTGTCTACTGACCCCGGGCATGAACGGGCTACGGCGCAGATGAACGGAGGTTATGGCGCCGTGGTCAGTGTGGAACTGGCCACGGACGCAGCCGGAGCGCAGAAGGTTGTTGAGGCTCTGGAATTATGGACCCCAGCCACCTCACTGGGTGGCGTGGAGTCTCTGATTGAGCGACGGCGTCGTCATCATGACGAAATAGACACAGTTCCTGAGGCCCTGCTGCGATTATCGGTGGGGATTGAGAACGTGGAGGACCTCTGGCAGGACCTAGCCCAGGGGCTTGAGACGGTTAAGCTGTAAGCATGGCTGTTTCCCCGTCGTTTCAGTTCTTGGTTGTTGCCATTGTGTCGTGGACGAATGTGGCTGTTTTGGTATGTGTGGCAGTGATCTGCTCGCTGGCGTTTTTCCATTGTTTGGTCAGGACCAAAGCGGTGCAGTTTCAACGTGCTTTCAAGCGCACGCGCACTTTCTGGTTGGTGGTGACTGGGGCGTGTTGTTCGGTGGCGGTCTTAAGTGGTGCTTCCGCTGTGATTGCTGGCTTGCAGGGGCAGATGATGTTGAATAGCGGGTTTTTTCTGGCACTTCTGACGGCTACGGTGTGTGGGGTGTACCTGGCCGATGTGAAACCTGCAGTGGATGTGGAATCACAGGGTCCTTCTGCGTGGTGACGCTCTGCCTTTACTGTCAAACACAGCGCGGCAATACGAACTGCGATGCCGCGCCACAATGACATACTTGCCCTATGGCCAATGATGCGAATTACAAGCTGATCCTGCTGCGCCACGGGCAGTCGGACTGGAACGAAAAAAACCTGTTCACCGGGTGGGTGGATGTCCCCCTCACGGACAAAGGCAGGTCGGAAGCTGCTCGTGGTGGTGAATTACTGAAGGAGCGCGACATCCTCCCGGATGTTGTTCATACTTCTTTGTTGCGCCGGGCGATCATGACCGCTAACTTGTCCTTGGATGCGGCAGACCGGCACTGGATTCCGGTCAAGCGTTCTTGGCGCCTCAATGAACGCCATTACGGTGATCTTCAGGGGAAAGACAAAACCCAGGTTCGAGACCAGTACGGTGAAGAACAATTCATGACCTGGCGCCGTTCTTATGATGTCCCGCCGCCTGCCTTGGATGACAGCGATGAATACTCCCAGGCACACGATCCCCGGTATGCGGATGTACAGAATGCACCGCGCACAGAATGCCTCAAAGATGTGTTGGGGCGTTTTCTGCCGTACTGGGATGAACAGATTGTGCCGGATCTGAAGGCGGGCAAGGTTGTTCTGGTGGCAGCACATGGTAACTCTTTGCGGGCCTTGGTCAAGCACCTTGACGGTATTTCCGACGATGCCATTGCCGAGCTGAACATTCCCACTGGTATCCCGCTGTACTACGAGCTGGATCAGAACTTTAAGCCTGTCACGCCCGGTGGTGAGTATCTTGACCCTGAGGCTGCTGCCGCCAATATCCAAGCGGTGGCTAACCAGGGTAAGAAATAGTCCTGATCCATCAGGGTTCGTCAACACGGCTTATTGCCATGAGGGGCCTGGATAACACTGTGTTGTCTAGGCCCCTCATGAACTCCACAGATATCAGGGGGAGGAAATGTGCCCGTGGCCTGTGGGGCGTTCCATGGTGGCAGACGGTGTCCATTCACCTGTGACCAGGTACGCCACTTTGCGTGCTACGGATACACCGTGGTCGCCAATGCGTTCTAAATAGCGGGCCGATAGCGTGACATCAACGGCGGTGGATACAGGCGAGTCCCACGAATCACTGCCCAAGGCGTTAAAAACCTCTTGGTGCAGCATGTTGACTTCTGCTTTCTGCGCGTAAATGTGGTCAGCAATGCTCATGTCGCGAGTTTCCAGGATGTTGATGACTCCCTGAATGATCTCCAGGTCCAGATCAAACATCCTTCGGAAGGTTTCCTCCAGTTGTGGGGGCAAGACGGGTTCCGGGTATCGGCGTCGTGCATCCTGTGCCAAATGACGGGCGAGATCTCCCATCCGCTCCAGCGAGGAGCTCATGCGCAGAGCTCCCACAATCATGCGAAGGTCGGAGGCCACGGGGGCTTGGAGAGCCAGGATGTCGATCGAACGCTCATCCAATTCGTTTTGCATGAAGTCGATGCGGGCGTCTCCGACAATCACTTCCTGAGCGGTCTCCAAATCAGCTTCCAGAAAAGCTCGGCGTGCTTCCGAGAGAGCCTTGTGAACCAAGGTGGTAATGTCCACTAGCTCCTGGCCAACCTGTTTGAGTTCAGCTTGAAAAACTTTGCGCATGCAGCGCTCCTCTCGAATCTCGGTCGTGCCAATTCAGACTCAGTCAGAGAGCCTACCGCCGGGGAGTGTGGCATGGGTGGACTATCGAGAGGACACCAGGGGTCTTGTAGGTGAACGTCTGGCCAATGGAGGAAAAACACGGCGGTCCCCACCTACTCTAGGGACTGTGGATTCATCGGTTGTTGCAGTAGCCGCAGGGTTGATCGGTGTGTTAGTCGGCCTGAGTGGCCTGATAGTGCTGCGGGGGACGTCGCGCCGCCGCGCGGACGCTCTTGGGATTAGTGAACCGGGCCTACCGGACGGCGCTGTGAACGTGCTTTCTGTGATTGGTCAGGCATACGTGGTGGTTGATGGTGTGGACGGTGTGGTTCGCGCTTCGCCGGCGGCTTATGCCTTTGGGCTGGTACGGGGGTATTCGGTGATGCAGGAAGAGCTTCTGCGTATGATCCGCCGGGTCCGGGCTACTGGAGTCACAGAGGAATACCGGTTAGAGATCATTCGTGGTGCTAGTCAGTCGGGTGCGCTGGTCTTGGACATTCGTGTGGCCATCTTGGGGGATGAATACGTGCTGTTGTTGGCCGAAGACCAAACGGAGATTGTTCGCGCCCAATCCGTGCGTAGCGACTTTGTGGCCAACGTATCTCACGAACTTAAAACCCCTGTGGGTGCTATTCGGTTGCTTTCGGAAGCTATTGACGATGCTGCTGGGGACCCGGTGGCCATTAAACATTTCAGCCAGAGCTTGCATCAAGAGTCTGAGCGCTTGAGTGCATTGGTGCAGGACATCATGGAATTGTCCCGGCTGCAGGGTACCGATGTGGTGGCTGAGGGGCGGCCGGTTGATTTGGGCCGGGTGGTTAATGAAGCCGTCGATCGAAATCGGCTCACTGCTCAGTCCCGCGATATCAGGATCGTGACTGGTGGTCAGGTTCATGCCCAGGCGTTTGGGGACGTCGATTTGCTCACCACGGCATTGCGCAATTTGATTGATAACGCCATTCGGTATTCACCGGCGGGTACGCGGGTCGGTATTGGGGTGAAGGAGCGTGATGGCATGATCCATATGTCGGTCACGGATCAGGGCCCCGGTATCTCAGAGGAAGAACAAGATCGAATCTTTGAACGTTTTTACCGGGTGGATGCTGCACGTTCTCGGCATACAGGTGGGACTGGCCTGGGGCTGAGCATCGTGAAACATGTCATGCAACAGCACGGCGGGGAAGTCACGGTATGGTCCCGGGAAGGTCAGGGCTCAACATTCACCCTCTCTGTGCCGGTGATGGAAGAACCGGAGCCTCTTGATCCCTAGATATCTGGAGAATACGTATGACCAAAATCCTGATCGTTGAGGACGAAGAATCGTTATCGGATCCTCTGTCTTACCTGTTAGGGCGTGAAGGTTTTGAGGTCCGGGTGGTGGATAACGGCTTGGATGCCGTGACGGAGTTTGACCGTGGTGGTGCGGATCTGATCTTGCTGGATTTAATGCTTCCGGGCCAGTCGGGCACGGAAGTGTGTCGTCAGATCCGGCAAAAATCCACGGTCCCGATCATCATGCTCACGGCAAAGGATGCTGAGATCGACAAGGTGGTGGGGCTGGAGCTTGGTGCCGATGACTACGTGACGAAACCTTATTCTTCCCGGGAGTTAGTGGCACGTATCCGGGCTGTTTTGCGCCGCCGAACTGAGTCTGAAGATCACGAGTCCACTACTGTGGTCGCGGGTCCGGTTCGAATGGATGTTGAACGTCATGTAGTGACCGTCGACGGACGGAACGTCAGTATGCCCCTTAAAGAATTTGAATTGCTAGAAATGTTGTTGCGCAATGCAGGAAAGGTCCTGACCCGTGCGCAGCTTATTGACCGCGTGTGGGGATCAAACTATGTCGGGGATACCAAGACCTTAGATGTTCACGTCAAACGCTTACGCGCCAAGATCGAACCCGACCCATCAGCACCGCACCATCTGGTCACGGTACGGGGGCTGGGGTACAAGTTTGAGCTGTGATTTCAACGCCAGAAGCGACGTTGAAGGTCAGTGACCGCCTCCGTGACCTTCGCCGTGGTCGTCACTACGTGGCGTGTTGGATGGGTTAGCCGGGATGCTTGGCGCACCACCGGGAATGTATTCGGCATAACGGGGGAAAGTGTGGTCGAGGACTGGAACCGACTTGGTGAGTTCAGACTCTCCGGTGCTGAACGTGGTTTCCACCATCAGACCGGGTTCAGCGCCCGCAGGTTCCACGATGATTTCGTTGGTGGGGTTTTCCAGGCGTGTTTCCCCATTAGCCGGTACCTGAATATCAGCTGATGCCTGGTCCGTGGTGATACGCAGGGTGATGTCTTGATCCGTTTTGTTCAGGACCGTTCCAAGAAGGCGTCCAGGGGCATCTTGGGACTCAGCCACGATCAAGATGTTGTTCAACGACACTTGATCCATGTTTTCGACGATGCCGTCGCTGGGGGAGTATTCCAGCGTTGTTGCTTCGGCATTGATGTATGAGCAGCCTGTCATAGACAGTGCGGTTGCAAGGGCTGCTGCGCACAGGCCGGTCATGGTGGCCTTCTTGCGGGCGGTCTTCACGGCGCGAACTCCTCGGCGGTTCGGTGGCTTTGTACTTCATGCTATCCGCTTGTTGACGCAACGTCTGCATCTGCTTGTGTGACGGGTGCTTGAAACGGTTCACGCATGGGAGATATAGAGGCGTTGCGCCGTCAATGTCGACCATATGACCATAAGGGGGTCTGCCGTGCCGTGCTAGAATTCAGTGGCCGGAAAGGGGTACGTTACATGGTTTTTGAGGTTGGCGAGACAGTCGTCTACCCCCACCACGGGGCGGCACTGATCGAGGAGATCAAAACCCGCACCATCAAGGGTGAGGAAAAAATGTACCTCAAGCTGAAGGTCACTCAGGGTGATCTGGTGATTGAGGTACCTGCGGACAATGTTGACTTAGTCGGTGTGCGCGATGTCGTTGATGAAGCAGGACTGAAAGAGGTCTTTGATGTTCTGCAGGCGCAGGAAGTGGAAGAAGCCAGCAACTGGTCACGGCGTTACAAGGCTAACGTTGAAAAGCTGGCCTCCGGTGACGTCCTCAAGGTCGCTGAAGTGGTCCGGGATCTCTGGCGTCGTGACAAGGATCGTGGTCTGTCCGCGGGCGAAAAACGCATGTTGGCTAAGGCGCGCCACATCCTGACCTCGGAGTTGGCCTTAGCCAAAGATATTGATGAAGAAGAGGCTGAAAAACGTCTGGATGACGTTTTAGCGGCCTGAAACAGAAGACTTGTGTTCCCTGCGCCTGCGTCTGACGGGGAGTCAGCGGAGAATCTTGTGCCCACAATGACGACGAACCCATCTATACGTGGTGGGTTCGTCGTCATTGTGGTGGCGGCGGGTTCTGGCTCTCGGTTGGGTTATGGGGTGCCTAAAGCTCAGGTCATGCTGAAAGGGCGGAGCATTCTTGAGCACAGCTTGAGAGCCGTGATCTCCAGTGGGGTGCTGCGTGATCATGGGGGGCATGAAGCTCCCTTGGTCGTGACTGTTCCAGCGGGGGACACCGCACTAACCGACATTGCGCATCAACATGGAGCGCACGCTGTGCAAGGTGGTTCCACGAGGGCAGCCAGCGTGCGGCAGGCGTTGCAGGCAGCCGAAAACCTCGTGGCTCAACATCCTGTACCACCGCGCGGCGTGCTTGTGCATGACGCCGCACGGTGTCTTACCCCTCCTCATGTGTTCCGCCGTGTGGCTCAAGCAGTGGATCAGGGCTATCCGGCAGTCATTCCCGTCATGCCCGTGGTGGACACCATCCGCTCTGTGGATGATCAGGGAACCAGCCAGGGCGCTGTGGACCGTAGTCGTCTACGCGCCGTCCAGACTCCACAAGGTTTTGAGTGGGATGTTCTGTTGAGTGTGAATAAGGCATCGGATGAGGTGGATGATCGCATCACAGACGATGCATCGTTGGTAGAACAGTGTTCCACTGTTGTCGTGCACACCGTGGCGGGTGATGAAGCAGCCCTGAAGATCACACGCCCCCTAGATTTACTCTTGGCGGATGCCATCGTGGATGCCGTCGAAAATGCCCAGGTGACAACTCCGCAGGGGAAGTTCTGATGAACTCTGAGCCCGCACACCACGATGAACCATGGGGGGCTTTGCCCCGCACTGGTATTTCAGTGGATGTGCACGCTTTCGCCTCAGATGCAGAGTGCCAGCAGCATCCGGAAGGCCTAGTGCCCCTGTGGTTGGCCGGTTTGTACTGGCCAGGTGAACGGGGATTGTCTGGACACTCAGACGGTGACGTCGTAGCGCATGCGGTAGCTGATGCTTTGCTTTCTGCCGCAGATTGTGGGGACTTGGGATCAAACTTCGGGGTGGATCGTCCTGATATGAAAAACGCTTCCGGGGTGCGGATTGTGAGCGAAACGGTGCGGATCGTACGCTCCGCTGGTTTTATCCCGGGCAACGTGGCTGTTCAGCTGATTGGCCAACAACCCAGGTTTGCCCCGCGCAGGGTGCAGGCGCAGCGAATACTGACACAAGCAGCAGGCTGCTCGGTCACCGTTGCGGCCACAACCTCTGATCATTTGGGGTTTACCGGTAGAGCCGAAGGACTTGCGGCGGTAGCTACGGCGTTGGTCTTTCCTGCGCCGTCGTTAGACTAGAGCCTGTGACCCTGCGTTTTTACGACACCGCCACCGCTTCCGTACGTGATTTCATCCCGGTGCACGAAGGGCAGGCGCGGCTGTACTACTGCGGTGCCACCGTGCAGGGTGGGCCACATATCGGCCACATCCGTTCTGCATTGGTTTTTGATGTCCTGACCCGTTGGCTGCGATTTCGGGGGTATCGAGTAACTTCGGTACGTAACGTCACGGACATCGACGACAAAATCCTGGCGAATTCTGCCGCTTCTTTCGAGCGGAACTATGGCGGTGACCACGCCCAGGAACAGTGGTGGGCCTTGGCTTACCGGTGTGAAAAAATTTTTACGGCAGCCTATTCCGCATTAGGAATTGAAGATCCCACCTATGAACCCCGTGCTACCGGACATATCCCCCAGATGCATGCACTGATCAGTGAGTTGATCAGTGCAGGCCATGCCTACCCTGCCGCCGACGGCTCCGGGGATGTTTATTTTGATGTCCACTCCTGGCCACGGTACGGCGAACTCACTCATCAGCGGGTGGAAGATATGCAGGACGCCGCGGATGCTGACCCGCGAGGTAAGCGTGACCCCCGTGATTTCGCATTATGGAAAGGTCATAAGCACACTGACCCGCAAACCGCTGCCTGGGACTCTCCATGGGGTCCTGGGCGCCCCGGGTGGCACGTCGAGTGTTCAGCCATGGCGGGCCGATACTTAGGGGACAGATTCGATATTCACGGTGGTGGTTTGGATTTGCGATTCCCCCATCACGAAAACGAACTAGCTCAATCTGCTGCCGCTGGGCGTGGTTTTGCCAACTTTTGGTTACACAACGGCATGGTCACGTATCAGGGGGAAAAGATGTCCAAATCGGTGGGTAACACCATTTCCCCAGAACGCATGCTGGAACAGGCCAGGCCACTGGCAGTGCGGTATTACCTAGGGCAGGCGCAATACCGTTCGGTTCTGGACTATCGGCCCACATCGTTGGCAGAAGCTACTGCTGCCATTGAACGTGTGGAAACATTCCTGAAAATAGCCCAGAACTCTGGGGTTGACCTGGCATGGAAACCTGACGATCTTCCTCTAGCTTTCGCTGAAGCCATGGATGATGATCTCAACGTGCCCAAAGCCTTGAGCGCGCTCCATGAATCGGTCCGCGCCGGTAATACGGCACTGAATGCCGCCCCACATCCTGGGCAAGGCACCGACGAGACCGCTCGCCACGCGCGCGCTGTGGCAGCGATGACTGAGATCTTGGGGTTACGTCAGTTGATGGACATTGATAGTGCGATCTCTGGCGGGGGTGAACACGCAGCATTGGATCACTTGGTGCAGGATCTCCTAGAACGGAGGGCCAAGGCACGGCTGCAGAAGGACTGGGCCGAAGCTGATCGGCTGCGTGACACTCTGACTGCCGCTGGAATACAGGTAGCTGATGGTGCAGATGGTTCCACATGGAATCTGGGCTAAGTTCTTGATTCGTTGTCAGTAATAGTTGGTGAGCTCGCTATTACTGAGTAGATCACAAAAAGACAAACGTCACGTGAAGAACAGGCAGGAACCACATGGCAGCAGGTCGCCGTCCAGGCGCGGGAAACAGCAAGAAAAAAGGCCCAACTGTGGGTACGGGAGGTCATGGTCGGCGTCGTTTGGAAGGCAAGGGCCCCACCCCCAAAGCAGAAGATCGTCCTTATCACAAGGCATACAAAATGAAGAAGGCTGCGGAGCGCCGTCAAGCCGCCAGGCCTAAAGGGGCAGTCGACCGCACCTCGACTAAAGTGCATCACCGACGTGGCCCCGGCAAAACAGAAGACTTGGTGACTGGGCGTAACGCAGTGTTGGAGTCCTTGCGCTCAGGTGTTCCGGCAAAAACGCTATATATAGCCACGCGTATTGAGGTGGACGACCGTATCCGGGAAACCCTCAAACTATGTGCGGAATCCCAGGTTCCGGTGTTGGAAGCCACCAAACCGGAGTTAGACCGGTTGACGGAGGACGCTGTTCATCAAGGCGTTGTGCTGCAAGTTCCTCCGTATGACTACCGGGACGCTGAGGACCTGGTGCAGCAGCTGATGAATTCGTGGAAGAAAGACCGTCAGCAGTTCCCTCCCTTGGTCGTGGCATTGGATGGGATCACGGACCCTCGCAACCTGGGGGCCATCATCCGCAGTGGCTCCGCATTTGCAGTGGGTGGTGTGATTCTTCCGGAGCGGCGTTCCACGGGGGTTACCGCTACGGCTTGGAAGACCAGTGCTGGTGCTGCCGCTCGTGTTCCTGTAGCTAAGGCCACCAACTTGAACCGCGTGGTGGAAAAAGCTAAGGCCGCAGGGTATTTCGTCGTAGGGCTTGACGGTGGAGGAGATGTCCAGCTTCCGAGCCTGGAATTGGCCACTGAACCGCTAATGGTTGTTGTGGGTTCCGAGGGCAAAGGACTGTCTCGGCTGGTCACAGAAAACTGCGATCAGATTGTGTCCATTCCCATTGATTCCGCTATGGAATCTTTGAACGCCTCTATGGCGGTTGGTATTGCTTTGTATGAGATTGCTCGACGTCGTGCGCAGTGACCGTTCTGCCATGCAGATTCCTGACCGCCCGGTCAGCGCTGCGCACCCCCGCCCACGTCCTCGACCGTGGGGGGTTTCTCGCACTCCGGGAGATAGTCTGGCGGCTAACGTGGCGGTATGGGCCCCCGGGCTCGACGCAGTGGACTTGGTTTGGTCCGAACCCGGGCAGCCATGGCAGCGGCATACTCTGCGGCATCTGGAAGGTGGCGTCCATTTTGATCTTATTCACGTTAGCCCGGAGCGTGCGCTAGCTGCTGCCACAAGCGATCTAGACCCATACACTTTTATGGCGTTGCCACCCGGAACCCGTTACGGTTTTGTGGCTTCGTCGTCCACTATGTTGCGGGAACGTAATGTGACCCCGGAAACTGAACAGATCCTGTTAGATCCACATGGGTTAGGGCTGGACAGAGTCGCGCGCGCTGATGGCATCCCGGCTCACGATTCTCGCGTGGATGCTTATGGAAGTCGGTACGTCTCCGTTGTGGTGGATGAACGGTTTGACTGGGGGCAGGACCTTCACCCGGATATCCCGTGGCGCGACACGGTGATTTATGAAGCTCATGTCAAAGGCTTGACCATTCAGCATCCGCAGATTCCTGAGGAACTCCGGGGAACGTATGCAGGGCTGGCGCATCCGGTGATGATTGATTACTTAAAATCCTTGGGCGTCACCACGGTGGAATTGCTGCCCATCCATGCACATATGGATGAGGCGCATTTAAGTGCCAACGGATTGAGTAATTATTGGGGCTATAACACGCTGTCCTATTTTGCCCCGCACTCCGCCTATGCCACGGCCAGTGCACGTGCTCGCGGAACACAAGGGGTTCTGGGCGAAGTGAAATCCATGGTCAAGTCCCTCCACGCAGCGGGCCTGGAAGTTGTCCTCGATGTGGTTTACAACCACACAGCGGAAGGCGGGCCGACAGAACCTGCATACTGTTGGCGCGGATTGGGTAATGAGCACTGGTATCGCCACCATGATGGTCACTACCTAGACACTACTGGCTGCGGGAATACGATGGATTTTGCTAATCCCAATGTGGTCCGTATGGCCTTGGAATCTCTACGCTATTGGGTGCGAAAGATTCATGTGGATGGTTTCCGGTTTGATTTGGCTACAACACTAGCTCGTGATTCCACCCATACTTTTACGCCTAAACATCCCTTTTTGGTTGCTGCCGTAGCAGACCCCATCATTGGGGCATCCAAGCTCATTGCTGAACCGTGGGATGTCGGGATGGGTGGGTGGCAAACCGGCAATTTCCCACCGGGGTGGGCTGACTGGAACGACTTTTATCGGGACACAGTCCGGGATTTCTGGCTGACGGACCAGCGCATGATTTCTACCGGTGAGACAGGTGGCAGTGTGTCGCGCTTGGCGGACGCTTTGGCCGGATCTAACAGCAGATTCCAAGCATCGGGGCGCACTCCGTTGTCCGTGATTAATTTCGTGACTGCCCATGACGGTTTCACGCTGCATGACCTCACGGCGTACGACCAGAAACATAACGAGGCTAATCGAGAAAATAACCGTGATGGTACGGATAACAATCGTTCTTGGAACCACGGAGAAGAAGGACCCGCTAAGACGGCCGCTGTGCGCGCGGCGCGTGCCCGCACGGCGCGCAACATGATGGCCACCTTGTTGTTATCGCAAGGGGTCCCCATGATTACCGCCGGGGATGAGTTTTTGCGCACTCAGCACGGCAATAACAACGTGTATTGCCAGGACTCACCACTGGGTTGGGTGGATTGGGATATGACTCCCACGGATCGGGCCATGTTGGCCTGTACCCAGGAGTTGCTGAGTTTGCGGCGTCAGTTCTTACAGGACCAACCCGAAAGCTACATGCGTCGTGTGCACGATGTCCGGATGGAGTGGTTTGCCCCTAGTGGCTGTCACATGCAGGCACACGAGTGGCAGACAGCGGGATTCCGTACCGTGCAGATGCTCGTTGGCGCGCGGGAAGGGGCAACGACCGCCCTGGTGTTGGTGAATGGCAACCCCACTGGTGTGGAGGTCACCGTGCCGTCGCGGGATGCTGTGCAGGAAATCGTGAGGCATTCCCAGGCTTCGGGGCGTTCTTTTAGCGACTCCCACATGGGGTTTCAGCTGGTGTTTTCCACGGACGCTGCGTTGCATCCGAGCTATGGCACATGTGTGCCATATGGGGAGCGTACGGTCGCCCCTGGCTTGTCTGTGACGGTATTGCGGATGCGTTGACCATGGTGTGTGGGTGGTCTGGTGGACGTGTGGCTTCAAAATTTGTGACTGGGATCTCCGGTAAGACTTCTGTTCAATCCCCAAGAGTGACTACCGTGAGATCCGTGAGGTCCTCTACATCAAAACAGTCAGCTGCCACCGCCGCTTCCATTCCACCTTCTGTCGTTGTTGACCGCTCAGAGTTGGTTTACGGACGTATCCCTATTGAACAGGTTTCTCCTGTGGTTCACGGTGGGTTGCGGCCCGCCACCGCTGTGCCGGGTGAATCCATTCGGGTTGCAGCCACGGTGTATCGCGAAGGCCATGATGCTTTGGGGGTTTCCGCTGTCTTGCGTGATCCCCATGGTGTGGAGCAACAGCGGGTTCTGTTGAAGTTGAAGGGACCGGGAACTGATCGTTATGAGGGATGGTTGACCCCCACATCTGAGGGAGACTGGACCTTCACGATTGAAGGTTGGTCGGACGTATTTGGTACGTGGCACCACGACGCTGCTATCAAGTTGACAGTTGGCCAGGACGTCGAATTGATGATGGATGAGGGTGCTGCGGTTTTCGAGCAGGCGGCAGCTGAGGCTGATCGACCGCAGGTGCAACGTCAGCTCTTTACTGATATTGCTGGGCACCTTACGCAGCGTTCCGTTCCTGCTGGTCAGCGTTTCGCGGAGGCCACTGGGCGGGACGTCCTGGACTCCGTGGCTAAGAACCCGATCCGGGATTTGGTCACCCAGTCACGTGCCTACCCCATCAGAGTGGAGCGTCAGGCGGCAGGACGCGGAGCGTGGTACGAATTTTTCCCCCGGTCGGAGGGGGCCACGTGGGACCCAGATACTGAGCTGTGGCGGTCTGGCACTTTTGTTACGGCTGCTGAGCGTTTAGATGCGGTTGCGAGCATGGGATTTGACGTCATCTACTTACCGCCGATTCATCCCATCGGTGTGGCGCATCGTAAGGGTCCAAATAACTCGTTGACTCCTGCGCCCGGGGACCCAGGTTCGCCCTGGGCTGTTGGCGCGGCTGAGGGTGGCCATGACGCTATCCAC
The DNA here is from genome assembly GCA_030524035.1 of Kocuria sp. GTDB lineage: Bacteria > Actinomycetota > Actinomycetes > Actinomycetales > Micrococcaceae > Kocuria. The sequence continues at coordinate 59,169 of JAUNHG010000007.1, forward strand.
CCAGATTTGGGTGGTTTTGACGAATTTGATGCTTTTGTGGCCCGCGCTAGAGAACTTGGCATGGAGGTGGCATTGGATCTGGCGTTACAGGCCTCCCCTGACCACCCCTGGGTGACGTCCCACCCGGAATGGTTTACCACGCGGGCAGATGGCAGTATCGCGTATGCGGAAAACCCTCCCAAAAAATATCAGGACATATATCCTATAAATTTTGACAATGATCCCGAAGGTATTTCGTACGAGATCTTGCGGATTGTGAATCTTTGGATGTCGCACGGGGTTCGAATTTTTAGGGTCGATAACCCTCATACAAAACCTTTGTGGTTCTGGGAATGGCTGCTTGGGGAAGTGCATAAAGTTGACCCCGGTGTGGTTTTCTTGGCTGAAGCATTCACGAGACCAGCGATGATGCAGGGCTTGGCTAAGGCTGGTTTTCAGCAGTCCTATTCCTATTTCACGTGGCGTAACACGAAGGAGGAGCTGGAAGAGTACCTCTACGAAGTGTCGCGTGAAACTGCGTCACATTATCGCCCCAACTTCTTTGTTAATACTCCAGATATCCTGACGGATTACTTTGTGCATGGTGGGCGGCCAGCGTTTAAAATTCGTGCGGCCTTGGCTGCCACCGCATCTCCTTTGTGGGGTATGTACGCAGGGTATGAGTTATATGAAAACGTTCAGCGTCCTGGTGCTGAAGAAGCAAACGATAATGAAAAATACCAGTACCGTCCTCGTGACTTTGATGGTGCGGAATCTCGGGGTGACTCACTGGCTCCTTATATACGACGTCTTAATCAGATTCGCCGTGAGCATCCGGCCCTGATGGATTTGCAGAACCTCACTTTGCATCCTACGGATGACGATGCCGTCTTGTGTTATTCAAAGACGAAAACCGTGATGGGGGAGGATGGCGATTATCAGGACACCATGATTATTGTGGTGAATACTGATCCGCAATCGGTTCGCATGTCGAATATTGACCTTAATGTGGCTGCTTTGGATTTGCGGACTGAAGACTTCACGGACGATGGAAATTTTGTAGTGGACGATTTGCTCACCGGCGCCTCCTGGGAATGGAGTGGGGGCGTGTGGGTGCGCCTAGATCCGTTTTATGAACCCGTCCACATTGTCCATGTTCGTCGGGGACGGTGACATTGCATACGAGTGCACATGACGATTCTCATGTAGGCCGTGCCCTTGAGCGGTTATTACAGCAGTGGTTACCGGGACGCCGTTGGTTTCCCGGTGGTGCGGGGAATGAGACTCCTCAGCTGAGTTTGATGGCACATGTTCCTGTGGTAGATCCTGCTGATCATGGAGGAGTCGAATCAGCTGCTATTTATATAGTGCGCGCCATAACTGGGCAGCGTCAGTATGTCTTGCAGATTCCACTGCTGTTTGATTCCACACCGTCTCCCACAGATATTGGTCGTGTGGTTTTAGCGGGGCACGAATGGTATGTGCGTGAAGCGGTGGATAGTCCCCAGTTTTTGGGAGCTGTGCTGCATATGTTGCACACATTTGGTCGTCTGAGTTCAAGTAATGCAACAGTTACTGGTTTTTCAAATGCATCAGTAAATGCAGTGAATATGGCTCACGCTGATTTTGTTCAGGTGGTCTCGGGGGAACAGTCCAACACGTCTGTGATGATTCGATCGGCGCAGCCGGAATTTTCTGCCGTTATGGTGAAGTTCTTTCGAGTTCTTTCCCCTGGAGTGAATCCTGATGTTGAGGTGGGGCGGGAACTCACCATTCTGGGATGTCCTGTTGTGCCCCGTACCTGGGGATGGGCTGATGTGAGCTGGCCGCAGGAAAGTGTTGAAGAGGGCGGTATAGCGTCGCAGGTCACCGGGCAGGCGCTGGTGGTCACGGAACTAGTGGATGAGGCAACAGATGTGTGGGCAATGGCCACGCGGGCGGCAGCTGCTGGCCAAGACTTTTCTGCTGAGGCCCGGCGGCTGGGGCGGGCAACTGCGGTGATGCATCGTGATCTTGTTATGGCCTATGGCATGCACAACCTGGATGAGTCGGAGCGTCGTGGTGCGGTCGAGGCTATCACCGAGCGAATTACCTGGGCGGCTGCTCAGGTGTCAGAAATGTTTTCTCTTGACTTGAAGAGGCTTGATGGCGTGTTTGACGCTTTGGCCAAAGCAAAAGAGCTTCCGCCGGTACAGCGCATTCATGGGGATTACCACCTGGGGCAGGTGTTACAGGCTTCGGATAGCACGTACCGGATCTTAGATTTTGAAGGTGAGCCTTTGCGGCCCCTGGAGGAGCGAGTTAGCACGGACTTCGCACTGCGTGATGTAGCGGGCATGGTGCGTTCGTTGGAATACGCCGCTGCCTGTGGACACAGACAATCGGGGGCTGACACCGGGCAGTGGGCGGATGCGGCGGTTGCGGCTTTCCTGGATGGCTGGTCTTCTGCTAGCGGTAGTCCTGCGGCGCTCACGGACCCTATTTTCCATGCGTTGTGGCTTGACAAAGCTCTCTACGAGGTGGTCTATGAAATTCATAACCGTCCTGATTGGGTTGAGGTTCCGCTGAACGCTGTGAAACGAGCGGTGGACAGTTTGTGTTGCGAAGGTGGGCTCAATTGGGGCGTCACACAGAACGAAGTCACAAATATCAACATCCCCGGTGCGGTGGGGAGTTCTTCAGAGGACTCGCTACCGTGGGCAGCGGCCGCTGTTCATGGGGCAGACATTGGAAGTGAGTACCCCGTGGTGAACACCATTTCTGAAGATATTCTGGCTGCTGTAGCTGAGGGGCGTTACTACGACCCCCATGGGGTGCTGGGTGTTCATCCCGTGGGGGGTGGGGCTGCTGTTGTGCGTACGTTGCGACGATTCGCACGGGAAGTTTCTGTGCTGTTGCCCGACGGTACGGAACATGTCCTGACCCATGAATGGGGTGGAATTTTTTCCGGACAAATTCCGATGGATGGGGACAACATTCCTGATTACAGGTTGTTAGTTACCTGGGGCCAACAGCACCCCGTCGAGTTGGATGATCCTTATCGTTATGCCCCTACCGTGGGGGAGTTGGACCTACATCTGATCGGGGAGGGTAGGCACGAGATGTTGTGGGGAACCCTGGGTTCTCACGTACATCGCTGGTCGTCATCCCGTGGTGAGATTCAGGGCACCAGCTTTGCTGTGTGGGCCCCTAATGCGCAAGCAGTACGTGTGATTGGTGACTTTAACGGGTGGGATGGTACCGAGCACGCCATGCGTTCCCTAGGGAGTAGCGGTGTGTGGGAGCTTTTTATCCCGGATGTTGGAGCAGGCGCTACGTATAAGTACCGCATCCTTGGTCAGGACGGTCAGTGGCGGGATAAAGCGGACCCTATGGCTCGTTGGGCAGAGGAGCCCCCGCGTACCGGTTCTAGGGTGTGGGAGGGGAAGTACGAGTTTACTGATTCCGTGTGGATGAATAAGCGCGCACAGGCTGACCCCCATAACGCCCCCATGAGTGTGTATGAGGTTCATATCGCTTCCTGGAGGCAAGGGTTGTCGTATCGGGATCTTGCTGTGGAGCTGGTTGATTACGTGGTGGAACATGGGTTCACTCACGTGGAGTTTATGCCTGTGGCTGAGCATCCGTTTGGTGGGTCGTGGGGTTATCAGGTGACGGGGTACTACGCCCCATCCTCACGGTTTGGTACGCCTGATGACTTCAAGTATTTGGTGAATGCTTTGCACGAAGCAGGCATTGGTGTTCTGGTGGATTGGGTTCCTGGTCACTTCCCGAAAGATGACTGGGCTCTGGCGAAGTTCGACGGTGAAGCCCTCTACGAACATCCAGATCCGCGACGGGGGGAGCACAAGGACTGGGGAACCCTTATTTTCGATTACGGCCGTAAGGAGGTCCGGAACTTCCTGGTGGCCAATGCTTTGTACTGGCTTGAAGAGTTCCATGTCGATGGCCTGCGAGTGGACGCTGTGGCTTCGATGCTCTATTTGGACTACTCCCGTGAGGATGGTCAGTGGGCTCCTAACCAGTTTGGTGGGCGTGAGAACTTAGAAGCTATCGAGTTTTTGCAGGAAACTAACGCCACTGCGTATCGGCGTAATCCGGGAATTGTCATGATTGCGGAGGAGTCCACGGCTTTCCCTGGGGTTACACAACCCACAGAAAACACTGGTTTGGGCTTTGGTATGAAGTGGAATATGGGGTGGATGCACGACTCGTTGGAGTACGTGGCAGAAGACCCCATGTATCGCAATCATCACCATGGAAAACTGACCTTCTCCTTGGTGTATGCCTACTCAGAGAACTTTGTGCTGCCGATTTCCCACGATGAAGTCGTCTATGGGAAAGGCTCCTTGCTGCGCAAGATGCCCGGTGACCGGTGGCAGCAACTGGCTAGTGTGCGGGCTTATCTTGCGTATATGTGGTCTCATCCGGGTAAGCAGTTGTTGTTCATGGGGCAGGAGTTTGCCCAGGAGTCTGAATGGAACAATGAACGCAGCTTGGATTGGTGGCTTGCTGACTCTCCTCCTCACCAGGGAATTCAGCGCCTGGTGGCGCAGCTTAATCAGGTCTACAAGTTCACCTCCGCTTTGTGGGAGCTGGACAATGGACCCGAGGGTTTTGAGTGGCTTGATGCGCATGACGCTCTTCGCAACACCCTGTGCTTTGTGCGTTGGAGTCGTGCTGGTGAGCCGTTGGTGTGTGTGGTGAACTTCGCAGGCAATCCTCATCATGGTTACCGTCTTGCCTTGCCACGTGCAGGGCAGTGGGAGGAAGTCCTGAATACGGATGCTGAAGAGTACGGTGGGTCCGGTGTGGGCAATGGAGGCGTCGTCACTGCGGTGGGGGAATCTCACTATGGACAGCCCGCGCATGCGGTGATCACGGTTCCACCGTTGGGTGCCTTATGGTTGCGACCTTTGACGGAGTAACTGGTGGGCAGTTGCATCAACGCGGGACTTTGGTGTAGTGTTTCACCCCGTTGTTCCAGCGCTCACCTGTGAGTGAGTGTGACTGCCGATGGGGCCGTTGGCTTACGTCATTCTCTCAATAGTCAGAAATTGACGTGTAGAAAGCTCCCCGGTACAGTTGCGGAACGCATCTGGCAAAGATCTCATGTAAGTCACTGCTATTTATTTGGCTACCTACTGGGTGCTTTATATGCAGTCTTTTTCTTTGCTGGTCTGTTGTTTGAGAACTCAATAGTGTTTCATGTTTGTTGATACCAAAT
>JAUNHG010000001.1:0-239415 GCA_030524035.1 Kocuria sp.
ACTTCCCGGATAATAGACCGCTGAGACATCACGGGTGTGCCTCCAATCCCACAGATTTAAGAAGATCAGGCCAGTTGCAGGTCGGTTTTATGGTCAAGGTCGTAGTCCTTCAGTTTGCCTTATCGTGGTGCTGAGGTGCGGGCTTACCAGCTTTACCTGCCACACTGGTGGTCTTCCCCTGGACACCAAATACAGAAATCTGACGCAAAACCACTCATTCCTGTTCTGCGAATTGGGTTTCGTACAGTTGCGTGTAACGACCACCAGCCTCTAGGAGGTCAGTGTGCTGGCCGCGTTCCACCACACGGCCATCTTCAATTACCAGGATCTGGTCCGCCGTGCGCACTGTAGAAAGCCGGTGTGCGATCACCAGCGCGGTACGGCCACTCATCGCTTCATCCAACGCCGCCTGCACATGGGCTTCGTTGGTGGAATCCAGGGCGGAGGTAGCTTCATCCAGGATCACGACGCGTGGCGCAGCCAATAACAAGCGCGCGATAGTCAACCGCTGCCTCTCCCCTCCGGAAAGGCGATAGCCACGTTCACCAATCACCGTGTCTAACCCATCTTGTAGGTCAGCCACCACATGATCCATCCTGGCCCGCCGCAGCGCAGACCACATATCATCATCACTGGCCAGGGGGTTTGCCAAGGCCAGGTTGGTGCGGATGGATTCATGGAACAGGTGTCCGTCCTGGGTGACCATGCCCACTGTGTGGCGCAACTGTTCAAAGGAGGTTTCCCGCAGATCCACTCCACCCAACCGTACGGCACCTTCGGTGACGTCGTAGAGCCTGGGCACTAGGGAAGCGATCGTGGATTTACCGGCACCGGAGGAACCCACCAAAGCCACGGTCCGCCCTGGATGAACCATGAAATCCACCCCGTGGAGGACTTCCTCGTTGCTTCGGGTGTCCATCACCGAAACGTCTTCCAAGGACGCTAAGGAAACTTCGTCAGCGGAAGGGTAAGTAAAGGTGACTTGGTCAAACTCTAATGCCAATGGCCCATCGGGTATGGGTTGGGGCTGTTGGGTTTCGGTCAACAGGGGTTGAAGGTCCAGAACCTCAAAGACGCGCTCAAAACTCACCAAGGCGCTCATAACATCTAAACGGGCGTTGGCCAGCATGGTCAGTGGGGTGTACAGCTGGCTCAGCAGCATAGCTAAAGTGACCACTTGTCCCGTATCAAGGTTGCCGATGATTGCCTGCACACCACCCACCCCATACACGAGTGCTAGAGCCAAGGCGGATACCAGTGTCAGAGCGGTGACGAACGTGGCTTGCAGCATGGCCACGCGCACGCCAATTCTTTTGACGCGCCCCGCCCGATCAGCAAATTCGCGGGACTCAGTGTGGGGGTCACCAAAGAGCTTGATCAGCGTGGCTCCACCGGCAGAGAATCTTTCGGTCATCTGGGTGGACATATCTGCATTGTCTTGAGCGGCCTGACGCTGCAGACCAGCGAGATGCCCGCCCACGAGGCGGGCAGGGATCAGGAAAATCGGTAACAGTAGCAGTGACAGCAGCGTGACCTGCCAGGAGATGGTGAACATCATGCCGATGGTCAGCACCACGGACACCAGATTGGATACCACCCCGGACAAGGTGTTGGAGAACGCGCGTTGCGCACCAATGACGTCGTTGTTGAGCCGGGAAACCAACGCTCCAGTGCGTGTTCGAGTGAAGAAAGCGATGGGCAAGGTTTGCACATGGTTGTACACAGCCGTGCGTAGATCCAGGATCAAGCCCTCACCGATGGTTGCCGACATCCACCGGTTCACGATGCCAAGCCCCGCTGTAGCGATAGCAACTACAGCAATGAGTACAGCCAGTTGGATTACCAGCTCGGTGGGCCCACCGTCTGTAATGACGTTGACTACGTGTCCCGCCAACACCGGGGTCAGCACACCTAGTACAGATACCAACACAGAGATCACCAAAAAAATGATGGTCATGCGGCGGTGAGGGGCCGTGAATCGGAAAATCCTTCCAAGCGTTTGCCTGGAAATTTTGCCGTTCTTGAACTCCTGACCGTGTGTGGCGTTGTAGAGCACGGTCATCGGAGAATTGTGCATACTCACCCCTACACACTAGGCCACACAAATAACCATCAGGGCTACCGCAAAGCACATACATACAGACTGACGCTGCGGTCGTTATTGGCCCAGGAGAAGTTCAACCGTGCACATCGCCAGTACGTCAGGAAAAAATTGGGGGCACGGGAAGTTTTTGTCAGAATATGGCCCATGGACGATCAGGGAAACTGGCCCACACCCCTGCCTGCGGATGCTGGTCCCACCCCCCACGACCTCAATCAACAGGCCATGGAGGATCTACGTTCCGACCCCCAAGCGCTGAAGTCCATTGGTGGGATCAAAGGCAACATCTGGATTCTTTTGGCGCCGCTCATCGCCGTGATCCTGCTGATTCCCACCTGGATGCAATGGCGCACCACGGGTTCCATCCTGTGGCTAGCTGTCATCGCTGTCATTCTTATAGCTGCTGCACTGGTCTGGATTTCGCGTGTGCAAGCCGTCCTGAAACAGGCGCGACATGTTCTCAGTTCTCGTGTGGCTGGAACCGTGGGGTACGGCGTGGGAGTCATTCGATCCATCCAGTTCCCAGACCAGCCAGAGGCCTTGATCAACGATGAGGAACCTGCCCAGGCGGGTGTACCCACCACTGACGTGGAACTAACGCTCTCCGTTTCCCCCGTCCGAGGGAACCGATTCACGGCTACTTCCACCCAGCGCTACGCCACAGTGGATGCGCTACAGCTCGACGTGGGTCAACATGGTCCCGTGCGGTACCTCACCCGTGACCCGGAAACCACCACGGTGATCGAAACCGACCTGGAACCAGAAGCTGTTCAAAAGATTTACCGGGCAGCAGCGCTGAATTAGCCACTATGCACCATCGCGGTGGCGCAACGTTACCGTGGTGACTCCTCAACAACTTCCGTGGACGGTGATTGAACATCCTCAGATGCGCACGGATTTTCACCCACCGCGCCAGAAGAATCATGGGGGTCATTGACCTGCGTCACAGCCACGCCCACAACGTTTAAGGTCAAGCCGGCAAGACCAATGAACCACCCCACAACGGTCCACCCGATGCTGATGCACACAAGCGCAGAAAACATCAATGCAAGTGAGGTTGCCAAAGCGGGCGTCAAGCGACGGAAGTCAAACGTCATGAATCCCATTCCATCACATACTTCCGCATTCACCGGATACCTTCGGCATCAGCAGTGAGCTTGTGATTGTGGATATGGAGGAGTTGACTGGGTTCCGAATGATTAATCACGGCACCTCGTGCCGCATGACACAAGGAGCACCATATGACGGCGTCGCCGCTTATCACCATGAATGACGAGCACACGATCCCCCAATTGGGTTTTGGCACCTGGCAGGTAGAGCCTGACATCGCTCAGGCTTCCGTGATCACGGCCCTGGAAACAGGCTACCGGCACATCGATACCGCCGCGATCTACGGCAATGAGGAAGGTGTTGGCCGCGCCATCGCGGAGTCCGGTCTAGCGCGTGAGGACATTTTCCTGACCACCAAACTATGGAACACCGATCAGGACCGTGCCCTGGAAGCTTTTGACGAGTCACTGGAACGACTCGGCACTGATTATGTGGATCTCTATTTGATTCACTGGCCTTGCCCCGCCAACAACCTATACCGCTCCAGCTGGGAAGCACTGATTCAGTTGCGGGACAGCGGCCGGGCACGCTCCATAGGGGTGTCCAACTTCCCCGCCGATCTACTGGACGAACTTGTAGGCACTGGTGTGACCCCGGTGGTTAACCAGATCGAACTGCACCCGTACTTCCCGCAAGTGGAATTGCGTGCCGCTAATGCCTCCCACGGTGTGTTGACGGAAGCATGGTCCCCTTTGGGCCAGGGCGGTGAGATCCTCACTGATCCCACGGTCACACAGATTGCGGAGGAAGTAGGGGCTACCCCCGCCCAAACCGTATTAGCCTGGCACCTGGCAATCGGCAATATTGTGTTCCCGAAGTCAGTCACCCCAGAACGCATTCGGGAAAACTGGGGAGCCTTAAATGTCACCTTGGATGAGGAACAACTAGAACTGCTCACCGCTTTGGGGCGGGACAACGGCCGACTCGGACCGGACCCCACTGAGCTAAACTGAGGCAATGAGCCCCAGAGAGGGTGCCCCATGGGCGCGTGTGCTACTTCCGGCTTTCGCTATCTTGGCCTGGGTTGTGGTTATCGGTCTCGGTGGACCTTTTTTCGGGCGGATTAGTGACGTTGTCGAATCCAGTCAGTCTTCTTTCTTACCGGAAACCGCTGAATCCACCCAAGTATCGGATCGCGCTGACGACTTTGTGGATGATCCGTTTATTCCAGCAATTGTGGTGATTGAACGTGATGGTGGTCTGACAGATGCGGACAGGGAGTGGGCTGAGGAACTCAGTTCGTCCTTGGTGGCTGACGATCTTGCTGCGCAAGCGGCATCCCCGCCGGTGGGTTCGGAAGACGGTGAAGCACTACAGATTTTCGTCCCGATGGACGAGTCTGACTACGACAGCCAGGTGACTGAACTGCGCACCACCATGGCGGATACCGCCCCGGGTGGCCTGAATACCTTTGTCACCGGCCCCGCAGGGTTCGCGACAGAACTAGCTGAAGGCTTCGCGGGAATTGACGGCATTTTGTTGCTCGTGGCTTTGGTTGTTGTTTTTGTGATTCTGGTGATCGTCTATCGGTCGCCGCTGCTGCCCATCATTGTGCTGATCACCGCTATGGCAGCACTATGCGCCGCCATCATTGTGGTGTATCTGATGGCCCGTGGGGGCCTCATCCAAATCGACGGTCAAGTTCAGGGCATTTTGTTCATTCTGGTGGTTGGTGCCGCCACGGACTACTGCTTGTTGTATACCGCCCGCTACCGGGAAGCACTGCGCGAACATCGCAGCACAGCCACGGCCACACGCGTGGCCATTCGTGGCACGGTAGAGCCCGTCTTAGCATCAGGTTCCACCGTGATCGCGGGCTTGCTGTGCTTGTTGTTATCAGATCTTGGTTCCACTAAAGCACTCGGACCCACAGCGGCCACCGGCATTGCGTTCTCCATGCTTTCTGCCCTGACTTTCCTGCCAGCTGTACTGTACGTGCTTGGCAGAGCAGGATTTTGGCCAAGCCGCCCTCACTACGATCCGGAAAATTCGGATCGATCCGTGCAGTTGAGCAGGATGGTGCCTTGGGACGCATCTAGCATCACCGGTCAAGGCCTGTGGGCTAATATCGGACGATTTGTCGCAAAGCATTTCCGCGCAGTGTGGGTGATATCAACGCTGGCACTGTTAGTCATGGCTGCTTTTGCCCCCACATTGCAGGCATCCGGTCTCAAACAGTCAGAAACTTTGCTTGGTTCCTCACCGGCATCGGACGGGCAAGATGCCCTTTCCGCTCATTTCCCGGGTGGCACAGGTTCACCGATCACAGTCATCGCACCAGATAACGCACAAGGGGCGGTGATTGAATACGCCGAAAAAATGGACATCACCGACTCCGCCACCGTCGCGGCGTCAGACCCATTCCCAGGATCTGACCCCTTAGTAGTGGATGGAACTGTGCAGATCAACATCACCACCATGGTGGCTCCCGACTCAGATGAAGCACAGGCTGCCGTCGCTCAGCTGCGCTCAGATCTCAAGAAGATTGACTCAAGCATCCTGGTGGGGGGCGAAACCGCCAGTTCCCTAGATACTCAAGCGGCGTCAATCCATGACCGCAATGTGATTATTCCGGTGGTTTTAGGGGTGGTGACGCTCATTTTAATGCTGCTGCTGCGTTCGATCCTGGCCCCGGTGCTACTCATTGTGCTGACGGTCATTTCCTTTGCCTCAGCGCTGGGGGTTTCCGCGTTGCTATTTCAGTACGTTTGGGAATTTCCAGGGTCGGATGCTTCTGTGCCGCTGTACGCCTTCGTGTTCCTCGTAGCGTTAGGAATTGACTACAACATCTTCTTGATGTCTCGCGTGCGGGAAGAATCTTTGATCTATGGAACGAAGGCAGGCGTTCTACGCGGTTTGGTGCTCACCGGGGGTGTTATCACGTCCGCAGGAATCGTCCTGGCTGCCACGTTCGCGGCATTGGCTGTGATCCCGATTGTGTTCATGGTTCAGCTGGCCTTCATTGTGGCCTTTGGGGTCCTGTTGGATGCTTTGTTAGTTCGTTCTTTGCTAGTTCCGGCCCTGGCCTACGACGCCGGGCGGATCATCTGGTGGCCCTGGCACAAAATGATCCGCCCCTGATGCCGGCGGTGTCAGGCGGCGTCGTAACGAATAGCGGGGATTTCTTCGGTGATGGGGCCATCATCCAGCGGGTCAGCGGCATGAACCATAACCGGATGCACCGTAGTTTCCTGAGGCCCTTGGGCTGTTGCAGTGCGCGCTTGCGCATAGGCAACACTGCGATCAGGTGCGCGGTAATTCAGTTTGCGCTGCGTCTGACTGAGGTCCCACCCAAAAACCTCAGCCATAGCGGGAACCACACGATTGGCCACACCACAACCAAAAGCGATCCCTGCCCATGCCACAGGCAACGCGGCAATAACGTCTATCGGGTAGGCAAAAAATCCCGCGAGCGCGGCCACAGCAGCCAATAGAGTCATGCACGCTCCAGCAGCCAATAACAAAGTGGGTCTGGCGTGATGCCTTGCCGTGACCAGTAAAGCGAGGGAAATCACGATAGCCCCGCACACCGCACCAGCTGGCATGGAAGCAGCAGTTTCAGCGGCCGTGAGGGACTCACCGGGTGCCGAAGGCGCTGGACGGGCCACGATCTGTTGGGTGAGGAAACACACCATGGACGCCACAACTGCGGTCACGGCAAACCCGGCGGCATCGCGGGCGGATCGTCGGACGACCACCAGCCAAGCGGTTAACGCTGCGATCACAGCAAAGATCATGGGTGCACTGAAAATACCGTGAAAGAAACTGGCTACTGCCAGAATCGCGGATGATCGCACGGGTTCCAGTACCGCGAGGACCTGAGACTCAGCGGCTCCGAGCTGCGGAGTGAAGCTAATAATCCGTCCCAAGGTTCCGATTGCCAGGATGACAATCATGGGAACGATGACCCATTGCTCCAGCTGCGGCAGCTGCCACGTCGTCCGGTCCGGCGAGGGGGAAGTATTCTGCGCCGGGGAAGACATTCTTCAATTGTGGCACCACCGGCAGAAATGTCTAAATCACACGTCGAGGTTAAAGCATAAAATACGTATTTTCCAGTGAATTCCCAGTTATTTCACTGCTCCGATGTTCACGAGGTCACATCCGACAAAGGAGTAGGTGCTAAGCCTGGCATCGGTTCAGGAAAGTCCGAAGGAGCTGAGTCATCTGGCTGTTCATCAGTATCCGCCGACGAATCCGATGACTCCTCGTTCGGGGAGGGAAATGTCGGTTGCTCAGAACCCGCATCCGGTTCAGTGATCGGGTCACCCTGTGTGTTCGGCGTGTTGTGATCCGTGTCAGTGGGTGTCTCTACAGGTTCCGCAGTACCGGGACTGGGTGGCTGAGCCATAGGGGGCTCGGAAGCCGGTGAAGATCCAAAAACTTGCTCAAAAGGACTCGTCGCAGCTGGCGCGTCACCCAGTGACGGGAAAGGTTCCGCGCGATGGCGATCAAGCACTCCCGCACCCGGGGAATCCTCAGCGCTCAAACGACCCACATCAGTTGGAGCCGGCGATGACGTAGCAGATTGCTCCGACTGCTTAGCCGACGCTCGGTGCTCTTCCGCGCTAAAGACGCTTCCAATGCCACGGCCCACATCCCGTACTTTCGCGCCAGCACGCAACACACCTTGCCGACTAGGGCGGGCAGAATTTTTGTTTTTGTCCTCATCGGAAGTAGTGACTTTGGGTAATGCAGAGGAACTTTCAGCCGTGGGGCCAGTCCGTAAGGCCTGCGCACCCCCTGATTCCTTGGGATACGCAGTCATCGCAGAATGCGGCATGGTTTCCCACGCACCTGCGCTGAACTGTCCCGTGGGAATATCTTGCGGCGGAACCAAATCCGTGCGCAGCGTTTCAGCGGTAGTGCTGGGCGCGGCTGTGGTGATCAATCCGGCCACCACAGCGCCTGCTGCCATAGTCACGTAAACAGGCACACCGCTGGAGGACACCAACGCGCGGGGGTACCGCGCCGCATTGGCCTCCGAATCCCGATGACGCCCATGGCCCTTGATGAGGCCACGCGTTCGGCTGCTGCCGCCCACGCGCTCCCCTCCTACCTTCACACCCGTCCTCACCTGCGGGTTTATGACAAAACAGCTTGTCAGATAACCAATGTGGGGACATTTCGCCGAAACAACATGTACTTTACATGGGGATTTTACAAATGCCACTGCACAACCTTCAAGGAGCTGGAGCACATCTATCCCCGTGGAACGGTCAAGCCCCGGAGCGCACCCCCAAACCTCAAACTCTGTAGTCAGCGGCAGCGCGTCATACGAAAACATCGGGAAGTCACCGTGTGGACACTCACGATGCTGCCGTTTACCCTTGCTGGAACTCAGGTGAGTCGCAGCACACCACCCGGGTTATTCCGGATTGCCAAGGAGCAACACATGTCCACCTACACATCCCCGACGTCCGTGGCGGGCCATACCGCTAACACGGGTGCAGTTATTCGCATCACGATTGTGGCGGCCATCGGCGGCTTCCTCTTTGGGTATGACTTAGCCGTGATCAACGGAGCAACCGCCGCCATGCGCGAATACTTTGGAGTTGGTGCCACTACCTTGGGTAGTGCTGTTGCATCCGCTCTCATCGGAGCCGCAATCGGTGCAGCTGTCGGCGGGCGCCTGGCAGACAAGCTGGGGCGGGTACGAGTCATGCGAATCGCTGCCGTACTTTTTTTGATCTCTTCCATTTTCTGCGCCATCGACCCGTTCTTTGACGCAGATACCGGCGGATTTTATTGGCTGGTGTTCTGGAGGATAATCGGGGGTGTTGGTATGGGGGTGGCATCCATCATAGCCCCGGCATATATCGCCGAAATCGCCCCCGCAGACATTCGCGGCCGGTTGGGATCGCTACAACAAATGGGCATTGTGCTCGGCATCTTTGCATCCCAAATCGCCAACCAAATTATTGTGGCCCTGGCCGGCTCGTCAGAAGCCCCTTGGCTTCTTGGTTTAGAAGCCTGGAGGTGGATGTTCCTCCTCGAAGCTGTCCCCGCCACCATTTACCTCATCGGTGCGTACACCATTCCTGAATCCCCACGGTGGCTAGTCCAACAAGGACGCCGAGATCAAGCCCTCTCTGTGATGGTCCACCTGCAGGGAGAAGGCCCCGCACAACATCGCTTATCCGTAATCGACCAGACCCTGGACAAAGAACACACACCACACCTGCGTGATCTTGCGGGCAAAGCCTTTGGCCTCAAACCAATCTTGTGGGTCGGCATTGGGTTGGCTGCGCTACAGCAGCTAGTGGGTATCAACGTGATCTTCTACTACTCCAACCAACTCTGGCAGTCAGTGGGATTCCAGGAAGGAGATGCCTTCACCATCTCCACCATCACATCCGTCACCAACGTGGCGGTCACCATCGCAGCCATTGCACTGGTAGACAAGATTGGCCGCAAACGCCTGCTGCTGATCGGCTCAATTGGTATGACCTTAACCCTGGGAACCATGGCAGCGGTGTTCGCCACGGCCACCGTGACCGACGCCGGCCCGGTTTTGGGTGAGATCGCGGGACCTATCGCCCTTGTGGCAGCCAATTTGTACGTGATCTTCTTTGGGATTTCCTGGGGACCCGTGATGTGGGTGCTCTTGGGCGAAATGTTCCCCAATAAGATTCGTGGGGTCGCATTGGCCGTTGCCGGGTTTGTGCAGTGGATCGCCAACTGGTTAGTGGCTGTGACATTCCCTGCGATTTCCGAAGTCTCATTGGTTTTTGCGTACGGCCTATACGCGTTCTTTGCCTTCATTTCCGTGTTTTTTGTCATCAAAGCCGTGCGGGAAACACGTGGGGTGGAACTAGAAGACATGTACGACTAACACGTGCTCACGCAATGTCAACAGCCATGACGGATTCCAGAAGTGTTTGCTGGCCGACGCCGTAGGCATACGTTGTTGGATCCCCCCAGTCCAGGTGGTCCCCATTCGTAAGCACTACGGTTTCTACCTGGTTCCCCACACCCTCGCCACGTGCTGCGTAGTTGTACAGCTGGCTAACGGGCACAACAGAATCATCGGAGCCATGGCAGCACACAAAATGTACGTCCTGCGGAATATTGTGAATAGGAGAAGCGAGCTCGTACCTTTCTGGTATTTGCTCCGGGGTGCCACCAAGCAGCGTGACCATACGGCGATGCCCACTATGGTGCGCAAAAGCAAGATCGTAAACACCAGCGAACGTGACACAGGCAGCAGGCCTGAGCACCGGGCGTCCACCAGGTTGTTCAGCCCCCCTGGTGTGGCGGGATGCAGCCCAAGCGGCCAAATGCCCACCTGCGCTATGGCCACTGACAACAAACCGTTTACGGTCAATCGTGCGCCCGATATTTTCCGCCAACGCAGGCACGTGGTCCATAGCAGCAGCCACGTCCGCAAAGGTATTGGGCCAGCCGCCACCACCCCCAATACCCCGGTATTCAACGTTCCATGTGACAATGCCGTGCGCAGCCATGTTCTGGGCAATTCCCCGCATGTAATCAAGGGTGGAACTGTTTTTCCAACTCCCACCGTGCAGCAGCATGATCACGGGGACCTTTATGTTTTCCGGTAGGCCTTGGGGAACAATCAATTCACCGTATTGGCGGCTACTGTGCTGGCCATAGGGCACAGCAAGAGGATCCCCCACGGCATAGGTGACGTCCGGCACGATTTTTAGGGGTGGGTCCGTAGGACGCACCGTCGGCTTTGGTCTGGAAGTTGGAGTTTGGGACGGCCCAGCATTCACCTCAGCAATATCGGAAGCACCACAACCGGTTGCTGCGACGGCACTGCTCATTCCAGTTGCCATCAAAAATGCACGCCGCGTGGGCCCACCGAGCGCAGCATCGTGCTGCAGCCTGCGGCCAGCACATAGGGAATTAAACATTGAACATCCTGGGGGGTGGATACGCGTAAATGCTATCCCATGAAAATTTTCCGAGGGTGCGCAATCACAAAACACCTCCTGTGTCAGGAATCCACGCTTTTCAAACACACTTCCCGAGCTACAAACCATGCCGGGTGGTTCACATGTACAAAATCGTTGTGCCCTACCCCCTCTAGCAGCATCACGCGCCCAAGATTAGCCGTGCGTTGATGCGTCGCCACATAATCACGCACCGTGGAAACCGGAACCACAGAGTCATCCTTACCGTGCAGCACATTCACGGGAGTGGCCAGGGGTAAATGATGGATCGGGGACGCCACCTTGTAACGGTCCGGTTGCTCTTCAGGGCGGCCACCCATAACACGCACCACCCACTGATCGTCATCCTCATAAACCGCCTTTTCGCAGTCCAATACCCCCGCCAAAGGGGTGGCACTGCGGACAGCAATACGCCGCTGCCCGCCCGAATCACGCTCACGCCCTCCTGACATAAACCCTGGTATTTGGTCACGGGCTGCCACCCACGCTGCCAAATGCCCACCAGCGCTGTGTCCCACGACGTGGACACCCTTTAGATCTGGATGAAAATCCGCGTGTTCTCCCAAGTGAGAAATATAGTCAAGGGCGTCGGAAACATCATGGAATGTCATGGGCCAACCACCCGGCGACGGCGTCCCACGGTAGGTAGGCAACCACACGGCCACCCCGTAGCGAGCCAAGTCCTCCGCCACATCCCGGCAGTACGCCGGGCTGGAGCGATCTGTCCACCCACCGCCGTGGATGAACATGATGACCCGATAGGTGGGTGTTTGCGAACCATCACCCCAGTGGTGGGCATCCGGGAGGAAGAGGTGGCCCGACTGTCTTTCGGAATCCTGACCCCATTGGATTGTGGTTTCCGTCGGTATACCAGCACGCGGCCGACCAGCAACCACCCTGGCATGTATGCTCCCAGTCGGCAGGATCGAGCTGCCCACCACACTAACCCCCGCAAGGGCACCCAGCCCACCGGCGGTCAGTACAGCACGGCGGGTCAGGGACTTCACGGGGAGCTCACGCAGTCTAGAAAAACTTGCCGCGCCCTAGCCCACGGTTCTCCGTGAATATCGGACCATTCTTCATGGCCAATTCCTGGCAGAACTTCCACCACACCCGGGGTATTCGTGGCCGTTAATTCATCCAAAAACCCCTGCACAGCTTCCAGAGGGATCACCGTGTCCGCTGTCCCGTGCAGCACGTTGACGGGGATATTCATAGGTAACCGATCGATGGGGGAAGCCCAGTTGTACCGTTGGGGATCTTCATCGGGTTCCACACCCCCCATCAAACTGCGTACCACGTCGCCTCCATCAAGTTCCTCCGCAAAAGCGAGATCGTACAGACCTGCCATGGACGTCACGCTCTGTGCTTTGATGCGCCCACCAGCTCCCGGTGCATCATCCGGTAACTGGTCACGACCCGCAGCCCACGTGGCCAAATGGCCACCAGCACTGTGTCCCAGCAAATGTATCTGGTCCAGGTTTGGTGCGAACCGGCCAACCTCCGCTAAATCAGGAATGTACTCAATTGCATCCGAAACATCCTGGAATGTTTCCGGCCACCCACCCGGTCCCTCCAACCCACGATACGTGGGCACCCACACCGCTAACCCATAGCGCGCCAAGTCAATGGCAATATCTGCCATATAGCTGGGGGTGGAGTCGTCATTCCAGGACCCGCCGTGAATCACCACCGCCACGGGGTAAGTAGGTGTCCGAGAACCACCAGACCACGCCGTCGGGTCCGGGACGAACAACCACCCTGTCTGACGGTAGTCATCACGACCCCATGTAATCCGGCCGCGGTCCACGGGTTGGCCTGCGCGTCGGTGGCCTGAGACCACACGTGACTGTGCATTTTTTGTGGAAATCGGTGTGGTGAGCACTGCAGCCACACCGGCACCTACCACTAAAGCCCCTGCACCATGTAATAGGCGGCGGCGTGTGAACGTCATGGGCCGGTGACCACCGGTCGTTCCGCTAGATCACGGTCTTCACGCCCCCAGTCAGCCCAAGAACCGTCGTACACACTGACGTCTTGCTCACCAGCTGCCACCGCAGCCAGCGCCCCCACGCAGGCTGTGATTCCAGAACCGCAGCTGAAAACCCACCGCCGTGGGCTTCCGGTCCGATCCGCGAATGTCTGCCGTATTTGTTGGGCATCTAACAGGAAACCGCCCGGGGCAAGGTCCGTAAACGGGATGTTGACCGCCCCGGGCATATGCCCGGATCGCACTCCAGTCCGGGGTTCGGGTGCGGTCCCAGCAAACCGCTGTGCGCTGCGCACATCCACGACGGCGTCATCGGAATTCTGTAGACGCGCAGCAACCTCAGCATCAGACACAAAAGACCCCTCGATCAAGCGAACCACCGGTGCGGGTACGGGTTCGGGGGAAAGATCTAACGGACCTTCTGGATACCCTGCGGCACGCCAGGCGGGCAACCCGCCGTCGAGTACGTACGGAATACCAACCCCCGTGGCCCGCAGCATCCACCACGCACGGGCAGAAGAAAACATGCCTGCCCGGTCATACGCCACCACCACTGTGTGCTGACCAATGCCCAACAATCCCAGCTGCTGCGCAAAGTCAGCTTCTGAGGGCATGGTGTGCGGTAGGTCGTGATTCGCAGACATAGAACCATCAAGATCAAATCGGCGGGCCCCGGGAATTCCAGTAGTACCGCCCCGGTAGTCCATGGCAGAAGCATCTACTACAACCACCCGGTTTAGGTTGGCGGCAAGCCAATCGACCTGAACCGTAGGCCCCGACGGCAGGTTCACACCGGCGGACTCATATGCTGTGGACGTCATACCCTGATCATTCCACCCAGAATCATCGAGCGCTACGCTGTGCCACGCCTTAATTTCGAGGCGGACGAGATGTGGCCGGACCTACGTCATTGGCCTCGATTTCACGATTAGCCACACTTGGCGGAATCTGGAGGCTGGCAGCAGCTAACTGCCCCGGTCGTGCGGCCTCCCGGAGCACCTGACGCAGGGCTTCTGGCATCACGGCGGACATGTACTGTTCCGCCACCCTCTGCATGACTGGTCTCAACACACGCTCAAAGACCGGGGTAGAGAGAAAATCAGCGGCTAGCTCAGGGTCACCGACCTTGTCCAAGCACGCTTCAATCAAGGAAGCCCCATCTGCGCGGCCGAATCGACCTGCGCTGCGATTAAGGGCATCGGCCGCATTGTCGTACTCAACCCCCGGACGGGACAGACCATCGCGGACCATCTCTGCCAAATGGTCAAAATCGACTGCGGAAGAGGCGACATCGGAAAGGGTACGGACCACCGAGGTCACGGGTAATCCGTCAACAACAGCAATGTCCTTATCGGGCACGGTCAACCGGTGGAAGCGAACATCATCCTGCGCCGATTGTCTGCGGACCTCTGAGGTGAACTCATGGTGCAGAGGAATCACATCCCCCAGCCCGTGGACCGCCGCAGCCGACAAATGCGAGACAACCACGTCGACTCCCGCCATCACTCGCTCCTCAGCACCGCGCTGTCGGTCGGTGGCCAGCCAAGCTGCGTGGAGATCCTGGAGTGGCTCGGCGCCTGCCGATGGCAGGGCATAGACACCGTAACGTACGCGTTGCACCACGTCATCGGCCGCCAGGCGGTTCATGACCACCCTGGAGACTCCCAACATTTGCGCCTGGCCGGTGGTCACAAGGCCCCACTGCGTGGAGGCGAACTCCTCAAAGCTCACCCGCCCCTGAGCCATCGGAATGCGGGGAAGACCGTAACGCTCAGGCGGTCAGGACCACCTTGACCGCCTGGTGATCGGCGGCGTTGGCAAAGAGGTCATAGGCCTCCTCGATCTCGTCCAAACGGAAGTGGTGGGTGGCCATGGCGCGGGCGTTGAGGCGGCCGGCGCGCACCATGTTGAGCAGCTTGCCCACGGTGTTGCAATCCACCAGTCCCATCCGCAGGGTCACGTTGGAGATCCACATGTCCTGGATCGGCAACTCCACCGCTTTGCCGTGCACACCAGCATTGGCCACGGTGCCGTAAGGCCGCACAATGTCCAGGGAAGTCTGGAATGTTTGTGGGATGCCCACCGCTTCGATGGCCACGTCCACACCCAGTCCATCGGGGGCCATAGCGCGGACCTTCTCCACCAGATCCGGATCCGCTGCGTTGACCTTGTCCGTGGCACCGAGCTCCAGTGCCTTGTTCATGCGGTTCTCGTCCAGGTCAATGGTGATCACCCGCCCGGCACCACACAGGTTAGCGGTCATGATCGCACCCAGGCCCACAGGACCAGCACCCACAATGGCCACGGTGTCCCCAGGCTTGGTGTTGCCGTTGAGAATCCCGATCTCAAAGCCCGTGGGCAGCGAGTCTGCCAGGAAGATCACGTCTTCGTCATCGAGCCCTTCGGGAACGCGATGCACCGAGGTCTCCGCAAACGGCACCCGCACGTACTCTGCCTGGGTACCGTCGATCAGGTGACCGAACACCCAACCGATGCCACCCACCGTCTGGCAGTGAGACGGTTGATTGGCCTTGCAGTAGGAGCATTTGCCACAGTTGGTAACTGCAGGCACCAACACGCGGTCCCCCACGGACAAGCCAGTCACGGCATCCCCGACTTCCGTTATGGTGCCCACAGCCTCGTGTCCCAGAATGCGGCCGTCTGTCACGGCGGGAACATCACCTTTGAGGATGTGCAGGTCAGTTCCACAGATGGTGGTGGTCTCCACTTTGACGATCACGTCTGTGGGGTCCTGGATCTGAGGATCGGCAACGTCCTCCCAGACCCGGCTGCCGGGGCCGTGGTAAACGAGTGCCTTCATGGCATGAACCTCCTTGTTGGGTCACCGGCCACTGGATCTTTGGACCGGGTAGGTCGATTCTATGCCCACCTGTGGGACAGTTCACGGCGGATCGCCTGCATCCTGGCCCAGTCTCACCCCTACACTTGCGAAGACATACACCGGTGCGGATACTGCACCTAACCCCAAGGAGGCCCCATGGCTGATCAGTTCTTGACCGTTTACCTCAACTTCCGCGGTGAGGCCGCCGACGCCCTGAACTTCTACGCGCAGATCTTGGGCGGGGAACCCCAGATCATGCGCCACAGCGCCATGGGCACCGAGGGTCCGGAAGCGGACTGGGTCATGCATGGTCAGTTGGATGCCCCCACCGGCATGCGCATCATGGCATCGGATGTGCCGTCCTTCATGGACGCCCCCACTGGCGGCAACGGCGGGGTGTCCCTGTGCTTACACGGCGACGACGCCGAAGCCCTACGTGGCTACTTCACCGCACTGTCCGAGGGCGGCACCGTCCGCACCCCGCTGGAGAAGCAGATGTGGGGCGACGAATACGGTGATCTGGTAGACAAGTTCAGCATCCAGTGGAGTGTGAACATCACAGGACGGTAATTACAGCCATATCGCAGGCCCACGGTGCGCAAATCTGCACGAAGTTGTGGTGGTCGCGTGGATTAAGCATGAATGATGAGCGACTCCCGCCGTACATGGTCAGTCGCATAGAGTCTTTGACGTATGGAAGTTTTCTTCGCAGGTATGGCAGCGGGTCTGGCTTTGATCGTTGCTATTGGTGCCCAAAACGCCTGGGTTCTACGTCAAGGCATTCGGCGTGAGCACGTAGGGGTCGTGGTGGTCGTCTGCGCATTATCCGATGCGTTATTGATCACACTCGGCACCTTAGGCATTGGGACGATTGTGGAAAAAGTCCCTTGGGCCTTGATCGCGCTGCGGTGGGGCGGGGCGGCGTATCTGATCTGGTTTGCGTTCCGGTCATTCCGCTCCGCGTTCACTGACCAGTCCTTAAGCCACACTGATCACACCGAGATCTCAACACCCGTGGGGCGTGTTTTGTCGACCACGTTGGCACTGACTTTTCTTAATCCTCATGTGTACCTGGACACAGTGGTCATGCTGGGCAATCTTGCTAACCAGCAAGGTGATCTGCGGTGGGTCTTTTCTGCGGGAGCAGCTATGGGTTCGGTGCTGTGGTTCTCGGCTTTGGGAGTCGGTGCACGTGCCCTGGCCAAGCCCTTGAACCGGCCAGGAACGTGGAAAGTGATTGATATCAGCGTGGGATTAGTCATGGTGTTAATCGCCGCCACACTGGTGTTCATGAGCTAAATACCAATGTGCGCACCGATTGCTGACGATCAGAGAAGAATCACTTCCCGTTCTATGCGGAAATTTATCCACAGGTGTGGAAAATGTTGTGCACATGCCACGCAACACCGATAACGGGACCCAGAAACAGTGGTGAGACCGTCCACAAGGCTATTCACACGTGTGGAATTACACCGATTGGAGCCACACAGTACTGTGGATAAGCTTCACAACCAGGTGCCCCGCATAGCTTTGCTGGTGGCAAGCATGATCCCCGTAGTGACCGTCCCGGCCACCAATCCCCCCACGTGGCCTTGCCACGAAATTCCAGGGACGAGGAAACCGAACGCCCCATTGATGCCAATCAACACCAAAATCCCGACCAAGTTGGAGCGGTACTGTTTGGGACCCCACAGGGTGATGGCAAGTACCGCACCAAAGAGGCCAAAAATCGCGCCTGAGGCACCCACCGTCAGGCTGGTGGGGGGTGATAGCAGGATGACCCCGACAGCACCCCCCACCAAAGAAACCATGTAGAGCGTCACAAACCGTGCACGCCCCAGCCCTCCTTCCAGCATCCGCCCGAAAACCCACAGGGTGTACATGTTCAGTGCGATATGCGCTGGATTTGTCATCGAATGAACAAATCCACTGGTCAGAATGCGCCACGGTTCATCCAGCGCCACGATTGGCGCCAAACCCAACCAGTAGATGAACCGCACACCGCTGCTAAACTGCAGTAACCACATCAGGGCATACACGCCCAAGTTCATACCGATCAGTGTCCATGTGACCAGCATGGGACTGCGTTGCGGTGTGGGGTCGCGGGGCTCAGGGGTGTGGTACGCCGACTGATGATCCATGGAGCTATTCAGTGATTCTTCGCGTCAGAGCTGTTCGATATCGATTGAGGAAATGACGCAATCTTCCACCGGGCGATCTGCACTGCCGGTACTCACACCGTTGAGCTCATCAACGACTGTGCGGGAAGCATCGTCCGCGACTTCCCCAAAAATGGTGTGTTTGCCGTTGAGCCATTCGGTGGTGGCGGTGGTGATGAAAAACTGTGAGCCGTTGGTGCCTTTGCCAGCACGTTTGCCAGCATTGGCCATGGCCAGCAGGTAGGGCTTGTTGAAGGAAAGTTCCGGGTGAATTTCGTCATCAAACATGTAGCCGGGGCCACCCACACCCTGACCCAAGGGATCGCCGCCCTGGATCATGAAGTCTTTGATGATGCGGTGGAAGATGACGTCCTTGTACAGCGGGCCTTCCCCTTTTTCACCGGTTTGAGGGTGTACCCATTCCTGAGAACCATCGGCCAGGCCGATGAAGTTCTTCACCGTCTTGGGGGCATGGTTGCCAAAAAGGTTGACCACGATATCCCCGTGGTTAGTGTGAATAGTTGCCTTGGCAGTTGCAATAGCAGTCATAGTGCCCAGTATGGCACGCAGCGTCGTCTGCATGACCTGGCAACCAACCGGTGATGCGCCGTTTAGCGCACAGTGAAAATCCGCGTATTTATGCGGATTATGCGATGTAAGCGCACTGTCGATCACGCCGGCGCACGAACGGACCCGTATGCTGGGACAGGAGAGTTGTCAGCATAGGAGGGAGCTTCCATGAGCTTGCGTAAGAAGAAAGCCAAGTTGCAGCAGAACACCGTTGAAACCCGCATTGTTGATGCTGGTGACTGGGTCGCCAAGGAAATCGGCGTAATCGCCCCAGCTCTGCAGAAGGGTGCCCGATCCGGTGCAGCCACCTTGGCCGGTGGGCTGCATACCGCAAGCCCGTATGTTCAGGGTGGTTTAGGCCGTGCGCAGGGTGCTGCAGATAAGGCCCGCAAGAACGCTGCCCCCGCCTTGGCAAAGGTGTCTGCCGCCACAGACCAGGCTGTGTCTCGCGTGAAGAGCACTGATCAGGCTGAACGCGCTGCCAAGGCGCTGCAGGAACGCAAAGACGCCGCTGCGGTTCGTTACAACGCCGCTGCCGCACAGTTAGCCGGCAAGTTTGCCAACGCTGAAACCCCTGAACAGCTGGACGCTATCGTGACCCGTCTGACCGGAGACAAAAAAGCTGTTGCCAAGGCTAAGAAAGCTGCCGCTCAGGTTGCCAAGGATTACGCCAAGCAGCAGAAGAAGGCCGAAAAGTCCGGCAAGGGCTGGCTTGTGCTTGGGTTGGTGGTGACCGGCGCTATCGCTGGTGTTGCCGCGTTCAAGGCTTCCCGTCCGGTACAGGACCCGTGGAAGACTCCGGCTTCCACGGCACCCAAAGTAACCGCGTCCCCGGTGGCCCCTAACACCACTGTTGCTGCCGGTAGCGGGGTCAAGGTTGATGACACCAAGGAACCGGCCTCCCCCGTGGATGCGGCGAAGTCCGTGGCAGAAGACGCCAAGAGCACCGCTGCTGACATCAAGAAGCAGATTCAGGGCAAGGACGGCGGCGGCAACCACAAGGCCTGACCGTTAGGTTCCGAAAACTGACTGACCGGTGGTCCCATACTTTTAATCGAGTATGGGACCACCGGTTTTTCATACCAGAGTCAGCAATTACTCCAAGGCCACAAATACTTTATCGCCCAAAAAATCTGGTCGTACTGCCAGCACTCCGTCACGAGCGGAGTCGGAAGGCACTTCAAATACGATGTTCCCTGTTGCAACGCCATTTGTGTACAGAGCATTAGATTCATGGATAGAATCAGGAATCACAACAGACGAGTCATATGAAGTCACTGTTGTATTCTCGGGAGTTACATAATCGATGCCAATCATCCACGCATGGCTACCATCAGGATCATCACCAATATAAGTAGCAGAATAATTGACCATAATATATTCATTTCCCGATTCTGGGGGATCGTTAAACTCGTTTTCGGCAAGAATTTTTTCTGTGGCTTGAAAATCCACGGAGTTTACAACAACTCGCCAATCATCAGACTCAAGCTCTGCTCCCAGAGGATGCGGGTTTCCGCGAGTACCAGGTTCGCCGCTGCCGCCTGCTGAATCACCATCGGATGAACCTCCACTCGAACCTGACCCCTCAGTGCTCTGATTTACCGATACGTCACTTTTACTGAAGGAATCTTCAAGGGAACCTGCTAGAGCAAAAAAGAATACCGAAAATCCTACTACTGTGCCGACTATTGATATCACAACAGCGGATACACCCATCCACTTTGATTTATCCTTCAGGAATAGCGAAACGATACCCAGTATCAATGCTATAGGGATGAGGATCCATCCGATAATAAAAGCCCCTGGAATACAGCAAAAAATAAACCCAATTACGGAAGTGACCAAGGCGATAATTCCAAGGGGGTTTGTTCGACTCACCCCCTTGTCTGTCGAGGGTAGATAGTAGCCACCTGGAGGGGGACCCCCACCGGGCCCAGTCTGAGGTGGAATGCTTTGCTGCATAGGAGGCTGTGAAGTCATACATGCAGAATAATGCAAAATACTCGTGAGTAGAACTGTGAAGAAATCGTCGCCGCCATGGTCTTCCAGCAATCCGACCCGTCCCTTATGTGCTGTACTGACTAGCAGTCATACCATCGGACCCCGGACGGTGAAGATTGAGGAACAACACCATGAACAAGGACATTCTGGGCCCACTGCCGAATATTGATCCCAATGAGCCACAGGAGAAACTGAGAGGCTGGAAAATCGTTGGCCCTGGCCTGGTGGTTGCCGCTACGGGGGTGGGTGCGGCTGATCTTGTCGCCACACTGGTTGCTGGGTCACGATACGGCTATGCACTGTTATGGGCAGTAATCGTCGGAACAGCCATGAAAATTGTTCTGGTGGAAGGCGCTGGTCGGTACTCGCTGGCGACTGGACGCACCATTTTTGAAGGCTGGCGATCGTTGGGGCGCTGGACCTCACTGTACTTCGGCCCGTACATCGTGGTGTGGGGGTTCATCTATGGGGCAACGGCTATGTCATCCTCAGCACTTCCCCTGGCTGCACTCATACCCGGGGTTCCCTTGTGGGCCTGGGCGATCCTGTCCGGTATCACCGGTTTCATTTTGGTCTGGTTTGGCAAATACGCAGCGGTGGAAAAAATCACGGCAGTTCTAGTTGCTCTGATGTTCGTTGTGATCGTAGGGCTTGCCATCCTCGCGTTGCCTCACATTCCCACGATGCTCCGGGGGTTGGTCCCGATCATTCCTGAAGGGGGGTTGATATACACGCTGGCTCTGGCGGGAGGAGTGGGCGGCACCATCACACTAGCCGCCTACGGGTACTGGTTGCGTGAAAAAGGATGGGCCACACCGCGCTGGATGCGTGTTATGCAACTCGACAACACCACGGCATATGTCGTCACCGGAATATTTGTGGTGGCCATGTTGATTGTTGGGGCTGAAGTTCTGTACAGCGCAGGCATCACTGTTTCTTCTAACGA
This sequence comes from Kocuria sp., assembly GCA_030524035.1. Classification (GTDB taxonomy): domain Bacteria; phylum Actinomycetota; class Actinomycetes; order Actinomycetales; family Micrococcaceae; genus Kocuria. Next base: position 21,639 of record JAUNHG010000001.1, read on the forward strand.
CAAAGGCTTGCTGGATCTGGATATGGTCTTACGGGAGCGCTACGGCGATCTAATCGGTGTTCTGTTCCTGGTGGGATTTTGGGCAGCGTCGTTTTCTTCGGTCATTGGCGTGTGGTCCGGGGTATCGCTCATGTTTGCTGACTTTTGGGGCAACCTTCGAAACAAACCCGCTGGTCACCCCGATACTCGGGCGAATGGTAAATACACCCGGTTTTACCTGTTGTGGCTCACTTTTCCGCCCATGCTCCTGTTACTACTGGACCGCCCTATTTTCCTCATCCTGCTCTACGGCGTTCTGGGGGCACTGTTCATGCCATTCCTGGCGGTGACTTTGCTGGGATTGCTTAATACGGACCGGGTGCCTAAACAATGGCGTAACGGATGGTTCACCAACCTCATGCTGGGGCTGTGTGCAATTTTGTTCCTCGTTCTGGGGGTTTACCAAAGCTGGGACACTATCAACGAGGTCATTACTCAGCTTTGATCACCACAAATACTCAGAACGGCCAAGCCTTCTGTAACCCATCTGGACGCCCAGCTTCACGGTAATACTCGGCGCTAAACACCGTAGCGAATTGATCGTCGGGCAAAGCCAACACCTCCTGAACGTCTTCTTGGGAACCATGGGCGGCTAACGCTTCACGCTTAATCCTCAGCTGGTCAGCATCCAGTTCCACTGCCCAGTGCAATTGCGTTTCCGGCAGTCCCAGGCCATTGCCGTCATCCCCCGGGTGATCAGGATCAAGCAAGGTTTTGGGGTCAGCTCCTGTTACCACCGCAGCATCAAAAAGACGTCGTATCGCGTCCCGATTCATCGTGGTTTCCAACAACCGCACTGGCTTGGCCGCCAACTCCGCTGCACGGTGCGCCACCGCATGCACCTTCACGTGGTCCGGGTGTCCATAGTTGCCGTGCCAGTCATAACCCACTAGCACGTCTGCGGATTCTTCATCCAAAATAGCCGCCACTTTCGCAGCAGCTTCATCAACATCAGCCCCCATAAAGCAGCCTTCTGCTGAATTCTGTGCCCATCCGGTCATTCCTGAATCCGAATAACCCAACCATTCCACCCGGTGAATGCCAATGATCTCCGCCGCACGGATCGCTTCCTGTCGGCGATGCTCCACCACGGATAGCGTGGGTGTCCCATCGTCATTCGGTTGTGGTGGGGTTCCATGGTCTCCGTTCGTGGCAATGATTTCCACCACACGGTGCCCATCACGCACGGCTTTGGCCATGGTGCCAGCGGTTCCCGACGATTCGTCGTCGGGGTGGGCGTGGAGAAACACGAGAACTGAGCTGGTTTTCTGAGAGGTAGTGGAGTCTGACACGTAAGGAACAACCACGCAGGCTCCCGTGTTCTTCCAGCCCCCCCATCTCATCTCCACTGAACGATCAGAAAACCCGCTCATATCTGTGTACAAGCGGGTTTTCTGGTGACTTAATGAATGGGTAAGACGGATTCACCCAGCAACAGGTTGTGCCCCCATGGCGGTTGCGTACTGCGGGGCTTGCGCACCTACCACTAAGTGCCACAAGTTGGGTGAAACCTGCACCGCACCTGGCAGTCCAGCAGCCGTCAAAGCGGCTTGATCTACCTTGGCGGAATCCTTGACCTCCACCCGCACACGGGTTTCAGCTACGGCGGTTACTTGGGTGACGTTCTCCGAGCCGCCTAGCGCATGTAACCACTGGTCTGCCTTGGCCTGCTCCTGTGCGGACGCAGTGCCCTCAACAGCGGCAGCGCCGGAAGTCGCGGAGCCATCCGTGGTGGATTCACCGGCAACCGCAGCTTTAGCGGCCTTGGCTTCGGCACGCTGTTCGGGAGTCCGGTAGTCGAAGAAGATCACCAACAGCATGGCCACCAGGAATGCGCCACCGATGGAGAGCGTGTAAAGCCCCAACCGGTCGAAGGCCGGGATGGTCAGCAACGAAGTGAACACAAAAGCGTTGGTGTGCACCTGGCCACCACCAAAGCCCTGGATCAAACCGCCCACTAAACAACCAACCAGCATCAGCGGGTAGATCCGCTTAAACCGCAGGTGGATGCCGTACAGAGAAGGTTCGGAAATACCACCCAGCAGGCCTGCGGCCAAGCCGCCGGTGGCGGTCTGACGCATCTGCACTTCCTGATCTCGGATAGCGAGGAAGAGCACACCGGCGGTAGCGCCAAAGCATGCGAAGTTCCAGGCACCCATGGGGCCCTGGATGTAGTCGAAGCCCAGGGTCTGGATGTTCAGCAGCATGATGGCGTTGATTGGCCAGTGCAGACCCAGCGGCACCATGAACGGGTAAGCCAACGGGATGATGATCGCAAAGATAAACGGGGAGAAGTTATTGACCGCTTGCAACACGTTGGCCACACCAGCACCTGCGAACACACCAATGGGGCCAATCAAAAACGCGGTGAGCGGCAGCATGATGAGCATGGACAGGAAAGGCACGAAGATCAGTTGCAGGTTAGCGGGGATGATCTTCTTCAGACCCTTATACAGCGGCCCCAACACGGCCGCCATCAATAACGGCGGGAACACCTGGGAACCGTAGCCAAAGACCGTTAACGGGATACCGAAGATATCGATTAACGTCACGTCCGTACCGGCGATATTGGCCTGGTAAGCCTCCGGGGCTTCCGCCAACGCGGAGTAGCCCGGCAACATCACCAGCGCCATCACGGCAAACCCTACCCAGGGATCCGCCCCCAATTTCTTGGTCGCATTGTAAGCGACCATCAACGGGAGGAATGTGAACACGCACTGCCACATGAAGTTCACAAACTGCCATGACGGCGGCAGGTCTGTGCGGGGGTCCGCCCAGTTGCCAATCACACCCAAGGTGCTCATCAGCGCCATGAAGGTGATGAACAGGGAGGCCCCTAACAGGGCACCCAGGATGGGGCGGAAGGAATCTGAGAGGAACTCAAAGAAGTTATCCAACCATGCGAATTTGCCACGCGGTCCTTGGGCACGGGCGGCGGCTTTCACGTCTTCAGCAGACTGGTTGTCGTCCTGAGCCGTGGCACCACCAGCATTCGCCATGGCTGGCAGGGCGTTGATGTCGTTGTACACGGATTGCACCGCGCCACCGATGATCACTTGGTACCGTTCACCGGACTGCGGCACGGAGCCCATCACCCCGGGAATGGAATCAACGGTTTTGGCATCCACCACGCTTGCGTCGTTGAGTTGAAAACGCAGACGTGTGGCGCAGTGGGTAAGGCTGGCAATGTTGTTCGGTCCGCCGACGGCGTCCACAATTTGCTGTGCTGAATTACTCATGGAGGGATCCTTGTCAGTTATTGCTCAGGCTGAGGGAATCAGTACTCATCCATAGGGACGAGTGAGCGGACCTCTTCAGGGGTGGAGCAAGCTACGGCCTTGGTGGCCAGTTCTTTGCAGTGCTCCAGGGAATGCGCCCGGACCGCTGCCTTAACGGAGGCGATAGCCGGGATGGAACAGCTCAGTTCATCAACACCCAACCCCACCAAAATCGGAACGGCTTGGGGGTCGGATGCCACACCACCGCAAACGCCTAACCATTTGCCGTGCTCATGCAAAGCTGCTGCTGCTTGACCGATCAGGGTGAGTACAGCGGGGTTGCAGGAGTCCACTTGGGATGCCAGTTTGGGGTGGCCACGGTCCATGGCCAGGGTGTAGCTAGTGAGGTCGTTGGTACCCACGCTGAAGAAATCACAGCCTTCTTCGGCAGCGAACTGCCGGGCCATCACAGCAACGGAGGGAACCTCCATCATGATTCCGCAGGAAACTGCGGTGGTGATCCCGGAAGCAGCTTTTTCTTCGTCGAAAATCGCTTTGGTGGCACGCCAGTCCTGAATGGTCGCGATCATCGGGAACATCACGTGTAACTCGGCCCCGGCGTCAGCTGCCGCAAAAATGGCACGTAGCTGTGTGCGCAGCACCTCCGGTTGTTCCAACCCAACCCGCACGCCGCGTAGCCCCAAGAATGGGTTTTCTTCGTGGGGAATCGGCAAGTAGCTCAAGGGTTTGTCGCCACCCACATCCAGGGTGCGCACCACCAGTGGTTGGCCGGGTTTTAGTGCCTTGGAGCATTCAGCGTATACCGCAGCTTGCTCCTGTTCGGTGGGGGCGGTGGGGCGTTCCATGAACACAAACTCAGAACGCAGTAACCCCACACCTTCAGCACCATGGGATGCAGCGTCGTGGGCGTCGTCAGCACCGCCAATGTTCGCCACGACGGCAACCTGGTGGCCATCGGTGGTTACGGCGGGTTCATCCTTGGCGGCGTCTTCAACAGCTTTGCGTTCTGCCATGCGACGCTGGCGGTCCTGGATACTGGCGATTTCCTGGTCCGAAAGGTTGAGCTGCAGTTTTCCGGCGGTGCCGTCGAGCACCACGCGGGAGCCTTCCGGAATGTCCAATGCACGGTCTTCAATGCCTGCTACGGCTGGGATATCCATGGAGCGGGCAATAATCGCCACGTGGGAGGATGCCCCGCCTTGTGTGGTGGCAAAGCCCACCACTTTGGAACGGTCCAGTTGCGCGGTGTCTGACGGGGTAAGGTCCTCGGCAACCAGAATGGTGCCTTCGGCCAGTTCAGCCTTTTCCTGGCGGTGACCGGTCAACACAGCCAACACACGCTGGCCGACGTCGCGCATGTCAGCGGCCCGGCCTGCCATGACTTCGTTATCCAGGCCTTCCAGCTGGGTGGCAAACCCCGTGTAGGACTCCCGCCAGGAATACGCAGCACTTTTACCAGCATCAATGTGCTTCTGAGCAGTGTTGACCAACTCTGGATCACGCAGGATTTCTTGGTGCGCGCGGAAAATTTCTGCCTTGTCGGCGGAACCTTCTGCCGTCAGTTTGTGGTCCAGCTCAGCTAATTCAGCAATGGCGGATTGAAGGGCTGAGTCCAGTGCGGACCGTTCCTGGGTGGGATCGGATGCGGTTTCTTGTACCTCAATTTCAGTGTGGCGCAGCTGCACCACCTGTCCAATTCCCAGGCCTGGTGAAGCGGTTACGCCCATCAAGATATTGGGGTCCCCGGAGCGGGGGGCTGCCCGAGTTTCCTGCGGAGCTTCTGCGGCAGAAGGAGTGGATACTGCCGGCGTGGCCACCGTATCTGCGGTCCCTGACGGCATGGCACCAACTTCTTCACCCAATCCGTCCTTGATCGCCTGAACCAGAGCATCCACTGCCTCTTGGGCGTCAGAGCCCGTGGCGGTGATAGTCATCTTGTCCCCATAAGCCAAAGCCATGGCCAGGATGGAAACGATGGATTTGGCGCTGCCGGATTCTTCGCCTTTATCCAGCTGAATTTCTGATTGGAATTCTTTGGCCACATTCACCAGGTTGGCAGCAGGACGTGCGTGCATGCCGGTGGGGTTAGGGATCATCACCTCAGCGGTGGCGGTTTGATCAGAACCACCCTGGCTTGCTGCAACAGCACCAGCGGCTGCTCCGGCGCCGACGGCAGCACCAGTGGCAACCCCGGAGTTCTCAGCAGCACTGGAATTCTCAGCGGTGGCGTTTTCCGTTGCCAAAGCGATGTGCGCTGCGGCGTCTTGACCTGCGGTTACCACACCAGATACAGGTGTGAGGGCGGAGATCCGATCAGAATTCACGATCACGATCTGCGTTAGCAGGCTTTTGGCACGGGTGGCCAGGAAGTCCATGTCAAAGTCAATGAGTGGTTGACCCACGGTGACTGTGGCTCCTTGTTCCACCAAGGGGGTAAACCCTTGCCCCTGCAAGGCAACGGTGTCCAGGCCGATGTGCATTAGCACCTCAAGGCCTTCGGTGGAGCGGATGGTAACCGCGTGGCCTGATTGCTGGAGGTCCACGACCTCACCGGCCAAGGGTGCCACGAGTTGACCGCTTAAGGGGTCAATCGAAAACCCTTCACCCATCATTTTCTGGGCGAACACTGGGTCCGGTACCTGGTCAATCGGCACCAGCACACCGGTCATGGGTGCGATGACATCAATTGTGGTGGCCGTTGTGGGCTCACTCATGGCGTCCCTCGTTCTCTCCTGTTGATTAGGGGCGAGCGCTATTTGCGCAATTGAACAGTAGACCCCTTTACCCCGAAACGGGTGACGATGAGCGGTAATTTTTTGTGGGTCATTGTGGCTACTTTTGGCTTACGTAGTGTCTATGCAAGTCACGGGGAACGCTCTGCCCCGCATCCAGACACACCACACAGTGATCAACACCGCGCCCACGTGGGCTCCGCCGAGGCCTGATGCGCACCGTACTCAAGGTGCGCGACGACTGCGGAAACTATGCCAGATGATGAAGGCGGCAGAAATAACTAAACCCAAGACGAGAGTCAACGCACTGCCCCTTATCACATCGCTCAAACGTAATATCTCCAAGTTTCGAGGATTATTCACAAGTCCAAGATCCTCGGCTTCCATATAAACATTGAGCGAATAAAACCACAACATAAACAACCCACCCAGGCAAAATCCTAGAACATATCGAGCAATGTTAATTGCATTGAACATCACGGGAGCCCTTCGCTGATGGTGGGATTTGAAATATTGGAAGGGGCCAACCGAATGGTCGACCCCTTCAAAGTCTGCGGTTATTCACGAACTCAAGACTGAATCATTCGCGAATCACCCTCTCGCTTCGATTGAACCCTTCTGTCGAACAGCCCCGCAGCAATAACCAAAGCCCCAGATGCAAGCAAAACCACCCCGGGGATAGTAATGGAATCAATCACTATGAACCATGCCCCGATAATCAGAAACACACTCCCGAAACAAGCGAATAAGTAGTTTTCATGATTCTTCCCTGGCGTGAGTTTATTTGAGGACCTTAGCACAAGGGCCCGCAGCCGTAGCCGTAGTGCCCGCCAGACCACGATGTACGAGCGCACCAACAACCTGAGCAAACACCTCGCCAAGCAAGCCTTCCACCAGCGCATCCTCATCACCGAAGACGAAAAAGCGGTGGTCCAGCTCATTGAGCTGGACCACCGCCCTCGCACCCAACGATGTCAGATGTTCTGGTACATCCAGTGTGGTGGAGGCAAGGGGACTCGAACCCCTAACCCTCTGCTTGCAAAGCAGATGCGCTACCAATTGCGCCATGCCCCCGTGTTGCCGGACAAACCGACACGGTCGCTGAGTAGTTTACTCAACAGAATCGGTTGCTTCACGCCATGCTTGACGATCAGCTTCCTGCGTCTGGATTCGCTGGTTGGCGAACCCTGCTGCAATCGCTCCCGTAGCAAGCACCGCTACGGTCAGAAAAACTTTCTTCACGTCGCAAATCCTTGCTCTGGCCAATCAATTGCGTGGGCGTACCAGGAATTGAACCTGGGACCTCTTCGTTATCAGCGAAGCGCTCTAACCGTCTGAGCTATACGCCCATCAACCCTGAACTACGCCCAGGACCGAGAAAAGACACTACACGATGATTTACCGGCTCTACAAACCGGTACCCCAGCATGATACGGCTCAGTCGTCCGTGAGTGTCAGCCCAATGCCACCAATCAAACCAGCCGCCAGGTTGTAGAGCACCGCCCCCAACACAGCCACCAAGGTCAACAGAATCACATTGACCACCGACACCACCGTCGCCATCACGGCCACCTGACCCAGCGACACCACATCACGAATATCCGTTGACCCTTCTGGCCCGGACAGCATGCCCATGAGCTCGTTAATGCCATCGAACAGACCCGTGAGGTCCATCAGAATCCACAGCAGCACGGAAGCCACCAACGTGATGATTCCCAAAGCCACGGAGAACAAGAAGGCAAGTTTTAAAACCGACCAAGGGTCAACCCGGGAAACAACCAAGCGCGCGCGGCGTACCTTGGCCCGGGGGGCTGGCCGCACCAAGCCTTTAGTGGAAGACCTGGGGTTGCCTTTGACACTTGCAGCCGACTTAGCTGTGGTTCGGCCGCTCGTGTGTGAACCTGCCTCCGGGCTCATTCGTCACCTCCGTTGTGTTCTTCGTCCAACGTTACGTCATCCGAATCAGCTGATGCTGCCACGGGCACTCCACTTTCCGGCTCTGTTGCGCCAGGATTTTCACCCTCGACTGCCTCATCCGCGCTCCCCACAGCAGCGTCTTCCATTTGTCGCTCGGCATTCCAAGCCACGCCCACAATCGAATCGTTCGCAGCGGGCTTGGCAAAAATCACGCCCATGGTGTCACGCCCCTTCGCAGGAACTTCTGCAACAGCAGAACGCACCACCTTGCCGGATGACATCACCACCATGACTTCATCATTCTCACCCACGATCAACGCACCAGCGAGTTTGCCACGGTCGTCGTCCAGCTTGGCAACCTTAATCCCCAAACCACCACGGCCCTGCACACGGTACTGGTCCACAATCGTGCGTTTAGCGTAACCACCTTCGGTCACCACAAACACAAAGCTTTCCGTACCGTCACGCACCACCTGCGCGGCCAAAAGTTCGTCGTCGGCCCGGAACTTCATACCGGTCACCCCGGATGTCGCACGACCCATTGGCCGCAAAGCGTCATTCGTGGCACTAAACCGCAAGGATTGACCATGACGGGAGACCAAAAGCAAATCGTCATCAGTAGATACCAACTTGGCTGACACCAGTTCGTCCCCATCCCGCAAGTTAATCGCAATCACACCTGCGGCACGGTTCGTGTCGTAATCTTCCAGTCGCGTCTTCTTCACCAAACCACGGCGGGTAGCCAACACCAGGTATGGGGCGTCCTGATACGTCTCCAACTCCATAACCTGGGCAATGTGTTCATCAGGCTGAAAAGCCATGATGTTAGCCACATGTTGGCCCTTCGCATCACGTCCGGCTTCCTGAAGTTCGTAAGCCTTAATGCGGTACACGCGGCCAAAGTTCGTGAAAAACAAAATCCACCGATGGGTGGTGGTCGTAAAGAAATGCTCTACGACGTCATCCCCACGCAATGTGGCCCCTCGAATCCCCTTACCACCACGACGCTGGGCACGGTATTCATCCGAACGGGTGCGCTTAACGTACCCACCGCGAGTAATGGTGACCACCACGTCTTCTTCCGGTATGAGGTCTTCAACAGACATATCGCCGTCAAAGCCCATCAGAATTTCCGTACGGCGGTCATCACCATAGCGCTGAACGATTTCCGCAAGTTCTTCGGAAATGATCTGCCGTTGACGTTCTTCGGACGCCAAAATCGCCTGGTAGTTACGGATCATCTCTTCGAGTTCCGCAAACCGGTCCTGGATCTTTTGCCGCTCCAAAGCAGCCAAGCGACGCAGCTGCATGTTGAGGATTGCTTGTGCTTGTTCCTCATCAATATCCAGAAGCTCCATCAACCCCGTGCGGGCTTCATCTGGTGTCGGAGAACGTCGAATCAACGCAATGACTTCATCCAACGCATCCAACGCTTTGAGCAGTCCACGCAAAATATGCGCTTCTTCCTCAGCCTGCCGCAAACGGTACTGGGTCCGTCGAACAATCACTTCAATCTGGTGTTTAACCCAGTGGCGAATGAAAGCATCTAAGGACAGCGTGCGCGGCACACCATCCACCAAAGCCAACATGTTGGCTGAGAAGTTTTCCTGCAGTGGTGTGTGTTTGTACAGGTTGTTGAGCACCACCTTGGGAATGGCGTCACGCTTGAGCACGATCACCAGACGCTGCCCGGTTCGCCCGGAGGTTTCATCGCGCATATCCGCAATCCCCGGAATCTTGCCGTCTTTGGCAAGTTCGGCGATTTTCACGGCCAGGTTGTCCGGGTTCACCATGTAGGGCAGTTCCGTGACCACCAGGCACGTGCGGCCATGGATTTCTTCCACGTTCACCACTGCGCGCATCTTGATGGAACCACGCCCGGTCCGGTAAGCATCTTCAATGCCCTTGTGGCCCAGGATTTGTGCACCTGTCGGGAAGTCAGGCCCCTTGATTCGCTGCAGTAGGGCCTCGAGTAACTCCTCTCGGGATGCCTCTGGGTTCTTGAGCGCCCACTGCACACCATCTGCCAGTTCCCGCAGGTTGTGCGGCGGAATGTTGGTAGCCATACCCACGGCAATACCGGAAGACCCATTAGCCAGCAGATTCGGGAACCGTGATGGCAGAACCACGGGCTCCTGGTTTTTGCCGTCGTAATTGTCCTGGAAATCCACAGTTTCTTCATGGATATCCCGGACCATCTCCATGGCCAGGGGAGCCATCTTGGTTTCCGTATACCGGGGGGCAGCCGCCCCGTCGTTCCCGGGGGAACCAAAATTGCCCTGACCAAGCGCCAAGGGGTAACGCATGACCCAGTCTTGGATCAGGCGCACCAAGGCATCGTAGATCGCCGAGTCACTGTGGGGGTGGTAATGCCCCATGACATCACCCACCACACGCGCACACTTATTAAACGAACGGTCCGGACGGAAGCCGCCGTCGTACATCGTGTAAATCACGCGCCGGTGCACGGGCTTTAATCCGTCGCGCACATCCGGTAATGCACGTCCCACAATGACCGCCATGGCGTAATCCAGGTAGGACCGTTGCATTTCGGTCTGTAGGTCAACCTGCTCCACACGTTCAGCGATCAAATCGCCGGTCAGTGTGGTGGGTTCCTGGGGCGTTTCCTGAGTTTTATCACTCATTGCTGCCTGGTCCGTTCTTGTCTCAGAATGTCTTTACTCCCTGCTGTACCGTCCCTCAAACCAACTGCCACAAGTGAGCATGTCGCTGAGGGAATATGTGGATCAGATGTCCAGGAAGCGGATGTCCTTAGCGTTCTGTTGAATGAATTCCTTACGGGACTCAACGTCTTCACCCATTAACACAGAAAACACCTGCTCAGCAGCTGCGGCGTCTTCCATGGTCACCTGCAATAACGTGCGGGTTTGTGGGTCCATAGTGGTTTCCCACAGCTCGGTGTAGGACATTTCACCAAGGCCCTTGTAACGCTGAATCCCGTTGTCCTTGGGTAACCGCTGATTCTTGGCGTACCCAGCCTCCAGGGCCTCATCCCGCTCAGCGTCAGAGAACACGTAGTCATGCGGAGCATTAGACCACTTGATGCGGTACAGCGGCGGTTGGGCAAGATACACGTATCCGTGATCAATCAACGGGCGCATGAAGCGGAACAGTAAGGTCAGCAACAAAGTGGTGATGTGCTGACCATCCACATCGGCATCTGCCATGAGCACAATCTTGTGGTAGCGCGCTTTCTCAATATCAAAGTCGTCACCGATACCCGATCCAAAAGCAGTGATCATGGACTGGACTTCGTTATTGGACAACGCTCGATCCAAGCGGGCACGTTCCACGTTCAGAATCTTGCCGCGCAACGGAAGAATCGCCTGATGTGCGGGGTCACGCCCCTGCACCGCAGAACCACCTGCCGAGTCCCCTTCCACCAAGTAAATTTCTGAGCGTGAGGGATCCTTGGAAGAACAGTCCTTGAGTTTGCCTGGCATCCCACCGGATTCCAGCAACCCTTTACGCCGCGTCGTTTCACGAGCTTTACGTGCGGCTAAACGTGCCTGAGAAGCACTGATGGCTTTCCGAATAATATCCCTGCCCGCAGCGGGGTTGCGTTCCAACCAGTCACCAAACTGGTCTGTCACCACTCGTTGCACGAACGGTTTGGCTTCGGAATTACCTAGCTTGGTTTTGGTTTGCCCTTCAAACTGGGGCTCGCCCAGTTTCACGGAGATCACAGCGGTTAAACCTTCACGGACGTCATCACCGGTCAGGTTGTCGTCCTTGTCCCGCAACAGCTTAAATTCGCGGGCCTTGCGGTTGATCAACGTGGTCAGTGCCGCACGGAAACCTTCTTCGTGAGTGCCGCCTTCGTGAGTGTTGATGGTGTTCGCATACGTGTGCACGGATTCGCTATACGCAGTGGTCCACTGCATCGCGATTTCCAACGAAAGTTTCCGCTCGTCATCTTCAGTCTCAAAGGCAATCACGTCATCGTGAACGCGCTCAGCCTTTTTCCCGTTGTTAATGAACGTGACGTAATCCAGCAAACCATTGTTGTACTGATAGATCACTTTGCGGTGACCTTCAGAAGTCACGCCCACGGTGTTCAGCACGTTACTATCAGCTGAAGTTTGATCAATTTCAGTGGTTGTAGCGGTGTCGTTCGCAGGATCTTCCGAACTGATCTCCACACGTTTTTCTCCAGCGACTTCATCACCGGATTCATCCAACGCACGTTCATCCGTCAGTGTGATGCGCAATCCCTTATTCAGGAACGCCATCTGCTGGAACCTGGCACGCAGAGTCTCAAAGTCATATTCGACGGTCTCGAAAATTTCGGGGTCCGCCCAGAACGTCTGCGTGGTTCCGGTGGCTTTTGTAGCTTCGCCCTTAACGATCTCACCTTGCGGTACACCACCATTCGCAAAACTCATGCGCCACACATGGCCCTGACGACGCACTTCAGTTTCTACGCGCATTGACAGCGCGTTAACCACAGAGATACCGACACCGTGCAGACCGCCGGAAACCGCATAACCACCGCCACCAAACTTGCCACCAGCATGCAGGATGGTCATAACCACTTCCACCGTCGGTTTGCCTTCGGTGGGGTGCATGTCCACGGGAATGCCACGGCCGTTATCGGTCACACGAACTCCACCGTCAGCCTGCAGCACAACTTCAATGTGATCGCAGTAGCCTGCCAAGGCTTCGTCGACGGAGTTATCGATCACCTCATACACCAGATGATGTAAACCCCTGGGGCCTGTTGACCCGATGTACATGCCAGGACGCTTACGAACCGCCTCCAGGCCTTCCAAGACTGTGATGTCATTGGCGCCGTAACTGCTGTTTTGGCTCTGCTCTTCTGCCACGAGCTCTTGGTTCCTCCTGGGTTTGCACCCTTCCACAGCATGTAGAGACAACACCGAGTGAGCGATATGTGTCACAGCATGAGGTGTGGATCGGGCAGCACAGATCACACCGGATACCTTCAGAGGAAAGCAGGCTCACCAAGTGTGGTCCACGCGTATTGTTGACTCGACACTCATGGTACCGGACTGTCGCAGTATCCGGGGGCAAACCCCACCATTAATGCCCTTTAACAGGCAAAAACCAGGCACCAGAGCGATTTATCCCCGGACTCGTGTGTCCCCTATCGTCTTTGCAGACTCTATGCGGTCAATCAGCTACACAGGGCTTTAATACAGGAGAATGAATGAACCTGTAGGTCACACTCATCCATAGGTATCACGGGGCCCACGTCCACGCACCGTTCGTGGGCCATGTTTCCAGCTAGGGGCCACCGGACCCTGGATGAGCAAGCGCGTGACAATGCCAGGCCCCAAGTGATCAGTTACTTTCTGGAGCACATCAGATTCGATGATTTTCAGGTGCGACGCATACACCGTCGATGAACAGCGCACCGTCAGCACAGTGTCTTCAAAAACTTCTGGAACGGTGTTCTGTGCTACGGATTCCCCCACAATATGCGGCCACTGCTCCATAACCGACCACACGTTAACCGGCGTACGCCATCCTCGGCTTGCCAAGAACTTGTCCAACACCGCACCCATAATTTGGGGGTCCCTCCGGGAAACACCCGCGCCGGAATACCCCCCCATTTGGCGAGGGTCAGCCTGTTCTTCCCGCTCACGTACCGGGGAGGCTCGTACTGCTTCCATAGCTGCACCAAAATGGCGCAGACTAGCTTTAGCTGCAGCTCCGTATATTCGTCCTTGCCCACGAACTTCAGCAGCTTGGCGGAACCTCATCAATGTAGCCGCTGCAGCATCCACGTGATCGGGGATGTGCACAATGTTGAGGTTCTCATCGTCAGTGTTCATCGCCAGGCACCACCAGTGGTGTATCACGTGGTACTGCGTGACCTGGGCTGACCCGAATCACCCTAATTTGTTGGTTTTCATCACGCAAAACCTGCGGCACATCAGCACCCACAGCCGCTGTCACCAAAACCTGTTCCGCTTCAGTAACTGCATGAGCTAAACGATCCCGACGCCGTGCATCTAGTTCCGCAAAAACATCGTCCAAGATCAAGATGGGTGAGGACCCTTCGGTCCGGTCATCGTCCACATGCACGTACCACGAACCCAAACGCAACGCTAAAGCATAGGACCACATTTCGCCGTGGGATGCGTATCCGCGTGCGGGAAGTTCACCTAACACCAGTTCCAATTCATCCCGGTGCGGACCTACCAAGGACGTAGCACGGTCAATTTCCTTCTCTTGCATCTTTTCGCAGGATTCCAACAGTAGTTCCCTAAGGTCAGCCACACTTAACCGCTCCAGTCGTTCCACCTGACCGTCAGCTTCTTCGGGGAGGGTGGATGAATGATACCGTAAAGACGGCAAACGGGGTCCATCAGATAATTGTGAGTAGGCTCGGTGAACCTCAGGTATCAAAGCTTTGATGAGCTGAATCCGGGCGTGCAATATTTGGGAACCTGTGGTGGCCAAGTGCTCATTCCACGCAGACAAACTCGCACGGTGGTTTTCTGTCACTGGCCCTGCAGACCGTGCAGATTTCAGTAAAGCGTTACGTTGCCTGATGGTTTTGTCATAATCAGCACGAACCCCTGCCAGGAATGGACGCATGGAAACAGCCAAGTCATCAAGGAAATCCCGACGATAGGAAGGATCACCCTTGATCAGTGCCAAGTCCTCAGGCGAAAACAGAACAGTGTGAACGGTACCCAAGGCTTCTCGTGCTCGTGTGGCTGCCCCTCTGTTGATCGCCACTGTATTGGGCTTACCAGTTTCTATAGCAAACTCTAAGGTGGTGCGGTGTCGGGCACGGCGAACCACTGCACGAATCAGGGCACGATGTGCGCCCATCCGAATCATCGGTGCTGTGGTGGCCACCCGATGAGACCTCAATGTGGCGGTGTAATCCACGGCTTCCACAATGTTGGTTTTTCCCACACCGTTCGGACCCAAAAACACTGTAATTCCAGGAGCCAGTTGCAGGTTCAACGATTCATAGGTGCGGAAGTCCACCAGTGCTAGCGATTCGACATGCACTGCGACTCCTATCTACCGAAAATACTGCAACCAGCAAAGGCCGTGAGCCTGGCTAGACCACTTAAGAACTCGGTAGGCGTACTGGCATCAGCAGGTAACGGTAGTCATCTCGGTCTGTACCGTCTGCTTCTTCCTGAGCGGATAACACTGCTGGTTTGGGGGGTGCGGTGAAGGAAAAACGGACATAGTCAGAACCGAAAGCTTGGAGGCCGTCGGAAAGGTATACGGGGTTGAATGCCACGGTGATGTCTTCACCCTGCAAGGTGGCTTCAATGATTTCTGAGGCTTGAGCATCTTCACCGGTGCCAGCGTCCAGTGCCACCTGACCTTCAGTGAAAGCCAATCGCACGGGAGTGTTACGTTCTGCGACCAAAGAAACTCGGCGAACAGCTTCCATAAGTTCTGCGGTCTTAACCGAAACCGTGATGGGGGTGGATTCCGGGAATAGTGAACGGATTTTTGGGTACTCTCCATCGATCAACAATGACGTTGTGCGACGTCCACCTGATTCAAATCCCACCAGTTCAGCGGAATCAGATAACGCAAGGTTCAGTTCACCGGCAGGTCCCAAAGTCTTGGCAATGTCATGAAGGGTTTTTGCTTTCACCAACATTGAAGTTTGCATGGACGACGACCCAGGACGCCACGTAAGTTCCCGCATGGCCAAGCGATAGCGGTCAGTGGCTAGCAACGTCATGCGCTCACCATCAATTTCGATCCGGACTCCGGTCAGGATCGGCAAGGTGTCATCTTTGGAAGCTGCGATATTGACTTGCGCTACAGCTTGAGCGAATTGGGAGCCATCTACTGTTCCGGATACCTCTGGTAAACCAGGTAGTTCTGGGTACTCTTCGACCGGCATTGCTGCCAAATTAAACCGGGAGGACCGGCATGTGAGGGTGAGTTTGCCACCTTCGGCCACGACATCTACGGGAGCAGAGGGTAGAGAACGGCAGA
The DNA here is from genome assembly GCA_030524035.1 of Kocuria sp. Lineage (GTDB taxonomy): Bacteria > Actinomycetota > Actinomycetes > Actinomycetales > Micrococcaceae > Kocuria. Next base: position 37,537 of record JAUNHG010000001.1, read on the forward strand.
TGTCTGAGAGTAGGCGACCCGAAACCAGAGTGGTTCCTTCCTCGGCAATCTCAGCATCAATCGAAACTCGTGAAGAAATCTCGTAGTCAAAACCTGCCAAAGAAACTTGCCCAGCTCCTGCTGTCAGCAACACACCGGAGAGTACAGGAACCGGTGGTCGTGGGGACAAGGACCTCGCTGTCCAGGTCACAGCCTCGGCCAAGACATCACGTTCCACGGAGAACTTCACAAGAACTGCCTTTCGTTCGCAGATGCCGTGTGTGCTGTTGAGTGCACAGACGACGAACAGCATCGTATGGCGTCATGCGCTTTTAGGCCATCTTCAGTACTGGGTGTGTGCAGATCGCGAGGTCTGACGGTTAGGTCCTGTAATTACAAGTCGCTCTAGGTCTGAGCCCTGAGTGTTATTCGGGATATAAAAATTTCAGTAGGAGTGTTAATAACACCTGTGGATGTTGTGGAAAACTCGCTTTTTGTGCCTCATACCGTTCATCACACTGTGGGTTTCCTGTGGGTCATCATCCACCGACTGAGGCCTGTACCGTGGAAGAACATCCTTGTTATTTCAGGGCTCTCCACACCTCGTCCACTGGATGAAGAATCTTGTCCACGGCTAGTTCCTGGTTGTCCACAGATTTTTCCACAGCTGGTGATTTCCCTCCATGCACACAGCATCCACAACGTCGATATTTTTGTGGTTACACAATTTTCTGAGCAGACCACAAGGCCTCATGGCCTGTGGAAAACCAGGTTCAGACTCGTCAAGGAACGCTCAGGTAGTGCGCTGCTGCTTGATCCGGTTGGTTAGTTCGGTGACCTGATTAAAGATCTGACGCCGCTCTGCCATCAGAGTCCTGATTTTCCGATCAGCGTGCATCACTGTGGTGTGGTCTCGTCCACCCAATTCCTGTCCGATCTTGGGCAATGACATATCCGTGAGTTCACGTAACAGGTACATCGCGATTTGACGGGCTGTGACCAACGTTCTGGTTCTGGATTTGGACTTCAATTCATCTAGTGAAATATCGAAGTAGGCCGCAGTTTGCCCCAGGATCGTGGCCGCCGTGATCTCGCCACCTTCGTCATCTGTGATCAAGTCCTTGAGCACCAACTCTGCCAAGGGAAGATCGACATCCTGCTTATTTAAAGAGGCGAAGGCCGTGACTCGAATCAAAGCGCCTTCAAGTTCACGGATGTTGGTTGAAATTCGGGATGCGATGTACTCCAGAACTTCCGGGGAAGCCTTCATGCCATCCGCATCTGCTTTTTTGCGCAAAATAGCAATCCGCGTTTCCAGTTCAGGCGGTTGGACATCCGTGATCAGTCCCCACTCGAAGCGTGAGCGCATCCGATCCGCAAAACCGGTCAGCTGTTTAGGCGGGGTGTCGGAGGTGATCACAATCTGTTTTTCGTGATTGTGCAACGAGTTGAAGGTATGGAAGAACTCTTCTTGGGTATGTTCCTTACCCGCTAAGAACTGGATGTCGTCGATCAGCAACATGTCTACGTTGCGGTAGATCTCTTTGAACGACGAGCCTTCATCATCACGGATCGAGTTGATGAAGTCGTTGGTGAATTCTTCCGAATTCACGTATCGCACCCGCATATTCGGGTAAAGTCGCTTGCCATAATGCCCAATCGCGTGTAGCAAGTGGGTCTTGCCCAACCCGGAGTCACCATAAATGAACAAGGGGTTGTAGGCCTTAGCCGGAGTTTCTGCCACGGCAAACGCTGCTGCATGTGCGAAGCGGTTGGATTGACCAATCACAAACGTTTCAAAGACATACTTAGGGTTTAACCGTGCCGACGAGTTCCATTCAGCGGCTTCGGCATTCGCAGTGCCGTGGTCATCAGAAGTGGGCTCTGCATTCTGTTTCTGTTCTTGTGTGGCCTGGTCAGCTGTCGTAGTAGGTGACGGGGAAGAGGCCTGAGGGGCTCCCACCGATGCTGAGTCAACGGAAGGGTCGTTTCCCTCATGCTCCGGTCGGTTCACGGCTGGTTCGGTGCCGTGCATGTTGTGATTCGACGCCGTCGCTCGTTCAGCTTCCAGCTCCTCCAAAGGAGGTAATGAACGGGTGGAGGGGTGAGATACGGGCACCTCCTGTTGTGCAGTGGCGGTTTCTAAGTCCGTATCCACCACAACAGCCATCAAAGTGTCCGCACCAAAAACCTGTGTCACAGCTTGTGTCACAGCTTGGGCGATTGTGGATTGAAAAACCTCACGGGTTAACTCATTCGGAACAGCCATCAGCAACGTACTGCCCATCAAACCCCGGGGTTGAGCCAACCCCAAGAAGCCACGATGCCGGGCACTGATCTCAGGATTTTGCGTGAGAACTTCCATGCACCGAACCCACTGAGTGTCGAGCTGATTTTGCTGAAGACTCACTGTTGCAGGCTCCGGGGCTCTCTCGTTGGGCGGCCGGGTGGTACCGGCTTGGGGGCAGTATCCGCAATTTTCCACAGAGTTGTTCACAGCAGTGGATATCGCTTTGGGGGCGGGACACGAACGCCAGCCTAGAGCACCATACAGGGGTGTTCCTAGCGGCAAAACGCGGCAGATCATAACTACATTTTTGTAGTTACACTTCTGTTCCCGCGCCCCTGTTGGGAAAGGAGCGGTTGAAGTTATCCACAAGATTTTTTCGTATCCGTGCACAGCTGTGGGAAAAGCAAAGGTCACTCAGAACCGTTGGTGAGGTTTCTTCGGCAATAGTTGACCCGACTTAACCGGCTGCCTACACTTGGGCAGTCCTGTGTCTGTCATTGCGCCCGTACTTTGTCTGTGACTCGCGGTCGCCGGGACACACCTTTTCGACCACCACAATGGTGACCGGTTCCATAGGTGAATGGGTTGCTGCGCGCCATGGCAAGTTTCCAGGTTGCGTGCCCCGGGATCTTCTTGGAACCACTCACCTTCCTGTTACGGGAGTATTGACAATGAGCAAGCGCACTTTTCAGCCGAATAACCGCCGCCGGGCCAGGAAGCACGGTTTCCGTGCTCGTATGCGCACTCGTGCCGGCCGCGCCATTCTGACTGCACGCCGTTCCAAGGGCCGTGCCTCACTGTCTGCCTGAAATCGTTTGTAGCTTCTTTTCTGATTCGCAGGTTGTGGTACTTCACCATCTCCGTCATTGAGGTGCTAGGCCAAATTCGCAAGGGGTGAGCGCGTGCTTCCTTCACAGCACAGGATGCGCACATCCACGCTTTTTGCAGCAACGACGCGTTCCGGTGTCCGGCAAGGGCGCCGGAACGTTGTTGTTTACCTCCGTGCTACGGCACAGGAGCAACCAGTGCGAGCTGGTTTTGTGGTGTCTAAGGCGGTGGGAAATGCCGTCACACGGAACAAAGTGAAACGTCGTTTACGGGCGCTGGTGAATCACACCCTAAAAAGAGCTGAACCTACCGGATATGACGTGGTGGTTCGTGCTTTACCACCGGCGGGCCAGGCCACTTTCGAACAACTTGCTACTGACTGGTCTTCGGCCTGGTCCAAGGCACATACCAAAGTTTTTGTGCCTGTTGCACATGCGTCAGGTGGTGGTCATGGATAGCGCACAAAAGTCTGAAATATCACCTCAAGATCGGTTGGCTGCTGCACCGTCAGAATTTGTGCATGCTCGTAGCGCTCTTTATGTGCTGTGGCTGCTTCCTCAAAACCTGCTCATTGCAGGTTTGAAAGTGTATCGTGCTTTGATTTCTCCGCTGTATGGAGATGTGTGTAGGCATTTTCCTACTTGTTCAGCGTATGCACTGGAATCTGTTACTCGATATGGCGCCGTTCGCGGATTGAGTTTAACAGTTCGACGTTTATTACGGTGTCATCCTTGGGCAGCTGGGGGTATTGATAGGGTTCCTGCTGGGGGTCGTTGCTTTTCGTCTGTTGAACAGCTTCCCAAAATTATGATCTTGAACCATCCCACCCACGAGGATTTAGCATTTTTGTTATCCTCTTTCACGCAGGTTGCTTATACAGATAAAAATATATCGGGAAAATCTATTTTTCACCGAAAACTAAAGGATGCAGCCTAGGAGAAATATTCATGAATTTTTTTGACATGATTCTTTGGCCCTTTATGTGGGTCGTTTCAGCGGTGTTGTGGGTTTTCCATTCACTGCTTGCTGCCGTGGGCATGGATCCGGCCAGCGGCTGGACGTGGGTGTTAGCCATTGTCGGTCTGACGCTGGTCATGCGAACCCTCACAATTCCACTGTTCATGAAGCAGATTCGTTCTATGCGCGGTATGCAGGTCATACAGCCCGAGATGGCTAAGCTACAAGCCAAATACAAGGGAAAAACTGACCAAGTTTCTCGTCAAGCCATGGGGCAAGAACAGCTGGCCCTGTACAAAAAACATAACGTCAATCCGCTGGCCTCGTGTTTGCCGATCTTGGCACAGGTGCCGATCTTTTTTGGATTGTTCCAGGTGCTTAACGGTGTTCGTGGTGCAGCAGAGCGCAACGAAGGTATCCTATTACTGAATGCAGAGATGATCCATCAGTTCAACGATGGAACGTTATTTGGGGCCCCGCTATTTTCGACGCTGCGCAGTCCGGGCGATGGAAATCATTCCACAACGGTTATTATTGCTGTTCTTCTGGTGATTGCCATGACTGTCACCATGTTTATTTCTCAGAAACAATTGGCGGCAAAGAATGTTTCGGAAGCTACCAAAAACTCACCGATGTATCGGCAACAACAGATGATCATTTATATTTTTCCGATCATCTTTGCCATCACTGGCATTAATTTCCCTATTGGTGTGCTGATTTATTGGACAGTGTCCAACCTGTGGTCCATGGGCCAACAGTACTGGGTGATTCGCCATAATCCCACGCCCGGTTCGGAAGCAGAGCGTGAGCTTAATGCGCGGCGTGCAGCTAAAGGATTGCCTCCAGTCGGAAAAACCAAGGAAGAGCACGAAGCTGAGCTTGAAGAAGCCCGTGCTAAGGCTGCTGCAGGTCAACGCCAGCAACCTATGAGTAAAAAACGCCAAAAAGCCCAAGCCAAGAAACAGCAGGGTGCGCAGCACCAGGCGTCCCGCAACCACAGTTCTTAAGGAGCCTTCGATGAGTGAAAACACGACAGAAGTTCCCAGGGAAAACGCCGATTCACCTGACACCGAATCAGGTCCCACTCCCCGTCAAAGCACTGATGACGATACTTTTGACCCCTTAGTGGAGGAGGGGGAAGTAGCGGCTGACTATCTGGAGGAATTACTCGACCTTGCAGATTTGGATGGGGACATCGATATTGAGGTCCGCAATGGCCGAACCTACTTGTCTGTGCTGACTGATGATGGTTCGGCTGATGATTTGCAGGTGTTGGTTGGGGAACAAGGCAAGGTTTTAGAGGCTCTGCAAGAGCTGGTGCGTTTGGCTGTTCTCGCGAATACAGACCGTCGCAGTCGTCTTGTTTTAGATATCGCAGGTCATCGAGAACAACGGGCAGTGAAGTTGCGCGAGATGGCGACACAAGTGGTAGAAGACGTTCGTTCCACAGGACAAGCAGTACACCTCGATCCTTTGTCACCCTACGAACGTAAGATCGTTCATGATGCGGTGGCAGAAGCTGGTTTGCATTCGGAATCTGAAGGTGAAGGTGCAGACCGACACATTGTGATCAGCATCCAGGACTAATGCAGAACAGAACACGTGATGACATTGACCCAGGCTGATCGTTTGGCTCCGCAACCCCAACAACCACCGATACTTGACGGGGAGGCTTTGAGTGCTGCTCAGAAAATTTTTGGTGATCGCTTACCGCTAGCTACGCGATATGTAGCGCACCTTGCGTCATCAGGAATTGTTCGCGGGCTGATTGGGCCACGTGAAGCGCCTCGATTGTGGGAACGTCACGTCCTAAATTGTGCAGTAATTCAAGAGTTGATACCGGACTCGGTTCGAGTGGCGGATGTAGGATCAGGTGCTGGATTGCCAGGCCTTTGTCTAGCTTTAGCTAGGCCCGATGCGCATTTCACGTTGATTGAGCCATTGGAACGCCGCGTGACGTGGTTGGAGGAAGTCGTTAACGACCTTGAGCTGGAGAATGTCAACATCTTGCGCGTACGTGGTGAGCATGCTGCAGAGCACGTTGATCAAATCCAAGTTGTTACTGCACGAGCAGTGTCAGCGTTGTCGGGACTCTTGGATATCACGCTGCCACTACTGCATGACGGCGGAGAGCTTTTGGCATTAAAGGGGCGCAGTGCTGGTGATGAAGTAGATAAGGCCCGTAAACAGCTCAAAAAGTGGAAAGCTCAGAGTGTGGAAGTCTTCACGGTTGGGGTTGATCTACTGGAAGAGCCCACAACAGTAGTTCGTGTCAGGCTGTGAGCAGACCGCCCTCACCTAACTCTTTGTGCGGCATGCCTGCAGACAGCATCCACGGCAAGAAACATGTAACGGTAGGGTGGATACGCCAGTCGTACGATTCACGCATCTAGTGATATAGATCACATGGATCATGGGAGGCTCCTTGATGACAAGCTACCAATCAGAGGAAACGGAAGATGTTGGTATGCCGCCTGATCCCGCTGGCTCTCCGCGCACAATGATTCCTGACCGAGCTCGAATTGCTGTGCGTGAACCCCAGTCCACCCAAGCATCAGTGCAGCGAAGTGCGGGCGACAGTCCGCTCGGAAGGAAACTCGTGGAAGAGAACCAACGCCGGGCACGGTTGCAGCACCTGAACGTGCAGTCTCCGGATCAGACCAGGGTGTTTACCATCAGTAACCAGAAGGGTGGAGTGGGTAAAACCAGTACGTCCGTCAATTTAGCGGTTGCTTTAGCGAAACACGGACAGAACGTTCTGGTGATTGATAATGATCCTCAAGGAAATGCTTCCACGGCGTTGGGGGTGCCCCATAGCACTGACGTCAATGGTGTTTATGACGTTCTTGTGGACGAAATGCCTTTGAAAGACGTCGTAGTTCCTTCCCCAGAACATGAGCTTCTCGTTGTTGCCCCGGCTACGATTGATCTGGCGGGTGCTGAGATCGAACTGGTTTCTATGGTGGCTCGTGAGCAGCGGCTTTCACGTGCAATTGCTCAGTACCAGAAAGATCGGGAGGAAAACGGCTTAGCTCGCCTGGATTACATTTTTATTGACTGTCCTCCAAGCTTAGGTCTGCTGACGATCAATGCGTTCGTTGCGGCGACGGAAGTCTTAATTCCGATCCAATGCGAGTACTACGCATTGGAAGGGTTGAGTCAGCTGATCAATAACATCACTATGATCCAGAAGCATTTGAACCCTGAGCTCAAGATGTCCACGATCATGATGACCATGTACGACGGCCGAACTAATCTAGCGTCACAAGTGGCAGAGGAAGTACGCAGTCACTTCCCGGAACAGGTTTTAGAGACCATGATCCCTCGGTCAGTCAGAATTTCAGAAGCCCCTAGTTACCAGCAGTCAGTGATTACTTATGACCCGCAGTCTACGGGGGCGTTGGCTTATCTAGAGGCGGCAGCTGAGATTGCCTATCGTGGTGCGCCGGCCGGGTAAGATTTCGCGGAGTTGTTGAACGATTGACCTTTTAACCCCTTGGCTAACCCCCGTTTCACGTGAAACGGGGGTTTTTTCATAAGTTTCAGCATGCACGATTAACGAATTTACCGTAGTAGTGCTGTTGCTGGGCTCTATCTTGCACAGACCTTGTTCATGATTTAGAACTGATGGCGCGATAACTTGTGTTTCACGTGAAACACCTCCGCGTAGTAAACCCACACCGTAGAATGATTCAGATTATCAAATGGATGGGAGAGCACGATGGCGGAACGACGTCGAGGATTAGGCCGAGGACTGGGAGCCCTTATCCCCAGCACACCCCCAGAAACAGACGAGATCACAACCGATCCGATACAAGGTGAAGAACCTCAGGGGCCTCATAAGCCTGTTTCACGTGAAACAGAGAATTTTCAGTCCATGTCATCAGCGCCCAGCGCAAAAGATTCGACCACTTCTAAGGATGTAGGACGTACTCGCACTGCTCGCAAGGCTGACGCAACAAAGACGCCGAAAAATACAAAACCCAAAGCAGCAGCTGGCCAAACTTCGAGAAAAGTGGACCAACTTCCAGAGCCCACGGGTAAATCAACCGATTCTGCGCAAGATTCCACGAAGCCTGGAGCTAAAGCGTCTGGTGGTGTTTCACGTGAAACAAGTAGTAAGTCTCGGAAACGAAGCACCGCAACGGAGGCTCGACAAAAAGCGATGAAAGCCAGGATGGAGATGGGGGCTGTATCCCGTCGTGCAGCAGCAAACCGACCTTCCGACATGTTTTTTACTCCTACTCCATCCGAAAATCGGAGGGAAGAACAGCCTCAGTCTCTAGGTCGCGTTGGCGAAAATGCTCACCCTGGTGAGGGCTTTGGGGAAAATAATGCTGGTGTTTCACGTGAAACGGACACATCGCTTCCCTCTGAGTTATCTGTTGACGATGGTTCTGCGTCGCATGAAAGTAAGAGCGGGTCAGTCAACGATCTCCCTGACACCACAGGAGAGCAAGATACAGACCTCCAAATAGTTCCCGGAGCTACCTTTGTTGAACTTGATGTTCAAGAGATTCACCCTAACCGCAAGCAGCCTAGGCAAGTTTTTGATGAAGATGAGCTGGAAGAACTTGCGTACTCCATCCGCGAGTTAGGTGTTTTACAGCCGGTTGTCGTCAGGGTTTCACGTGAAACGGGGGGTCCTGGATATGAACTAGTGATGGGTGAGCGCCGTTGGCGTGCTACTCAACAAGCTGGATTAGAGCGGATTCCTGCGATTGTTCGTGAAACCAGTGATAACGATCTGTTGCGAGATGCTTTACTAGAAAATCTGCACAGATCGCAACTTAATCCCTTAGAAGAAGCCGCTGCTTATCAACAGCTCATGGATGAGTTTGGTGCTTCACAAGAAGAGTTATCACGTCGTATTGGTCGCTCTCGTCCGCAGATCAGCAATACATTGCGGTTACTGCGCCTGCCCGCATTGGTTCAGCGACGCGTAGCAGCAGGGGTTCTTTCCGCAGGTCATGCCCGTGCTCTTTTGGCACTAGAGGATCCCGCTGAAATGGAACGTTTGGCTCAACGTATTGTGGCCGAGGGTCTTTCAGTGCGCGCAACAGAAGAAGCAGTGACTTTAAGTAAGCGGCGGAAACCAACCGCTCGTCGTAGTGCAGCCATGCAAGAACGCCACCGGGAGCGTTTAGATTACATAGCGGACGCTTTTGCCGATAAGTTAGACACAAGTGTCAAAATTAACTTGGGTGCCCGCAAAGGCAAAATGACTATTGAGTTTGCTTCCGTTGAAGATCTCAACCGCATCATTTCAGTGCTTGATCCGGATAATCTTCCAGAGAATCAAGACTGAAATGCTTGTGCCCCCTCCCTGATCGCAGGTTGAGGGGGCACAAGCATTTCAGGAGTAGATCAACAGAGCTGATGGTGGTCTTTGTTTCACGTGAAACGATCAGTTGTTTACGGGTTTTTGAGATAAGCGGTGCATCAAGTCAAGGGTACTTATGGTGCCAGTTGGCATGTCATCCGCAGCCTGAAGATACATCCGCTGCAAAGCAACCACTACCGCGTTGGCCATGTGCGTGCGGTATTCGGGGTCTTCCAGGTGTTGGCGCTCCGCACGATTGGAAATATATCCAACATCTACAGAAAAAGTAGGTGCAGTGTTGAGTCGCAGTAGACTCCATTGCCGACCATGCGCCCCTAGGTCTAGAGCGCCAGTTCGTGCCACGATTTCACGTAAAGTTAGCGTGGCTCCTCGCTGACCGATAGGCGATAACGTGGCTTCCTCACGATCCGTATCACCCCAGTAGAAGACTGAAACACCGTGGGCAGCAGGAGAAGGATTCCAATCACAGTCCAGAACGACTACGACTGCATCCCGCTGGGAATCGAGAGCTTTTCGAATGCTGGGCTGAACATCTATCTGTGTACCGTTCCGATCAGACAGAGGTTCTTGTGATACTAGGAGTGGATTGGCTCCCATAGCAGATAATAATTCATGAATACGAATAGCAATATCGCTGGTGATACGTTGAGCGGTATCCCGATAGCTCTCTGGTGCTCCGCCAGGGATCACGGGAGCTTGCAGCTGCATGGCAGGCACAATAACAATTTTTTGAGAACGAATCGCATCTGAGGTGCGTTCCAAACGGTGATAATCCCGGAGCGAAAAAGCTTTGGAGTTTGATATTTTCTTATTTACCCTAGCCAAAGCTGCAATGGTCTGATTATTGACCATACCAGTTGGATTCAGCCCCAAGTTTTGTTGCAGTTCCACCACAGCATGATGGGTTTTCTCATCGAAAGTTCCCGTGATGTGTCCGTAGTACAACCCCAACATGGACAAATTGTCCTGGAGGCGTTGGACATCATCCCCACGCAATGGTTCTTGAGGATCCCAGTGCAGAAGTCGTTCACCAAAGGTGTACTGAGCTTCGTTAAGCCTGCGTTCGGTTTCCGGGCCGACCACACCGTCGACCACCAAACCGTGACCCTGTTGAAATGCCCGTACCGCATTTTCAAGCTCAGCGTCAAAAGCGGTGGGATCCGTAACATCGCGTGGGTCTAACGCGACGGTGGCTGCACCGGCGCGGATGAGCCGCTCGCGCAAACCAACCACGCGTCGATCACGGATGCCGTGCTGCATAGCTTGTGTGATGTCTTCGGACATAAGTAAATGTTCCTCGTGATGCAAATGACGGAACTCTCGACTACACGGGTGTGTAGTCGAGATAGAAACTGTACTCCCCATAAAGATCAAGACCATGACGCAGAGCATCAGGCCTTGAAAAGCTGGAACCCCGACCCGTAAAGATACACGGGACGAGGTTCCATAAAGTCCTAGTTACAGACGTTAGTGCTAGTGGCATTCGGATCGTGTGTATTTTTGTGGACACGATCCGAATGTGTCATTCACCACCGAGGTAGTCTGCAAAATCTTTCTCGAACGCCGTCTTGGGTTTAGCTCCGATGCTCTGCTTCTGGACCTTGCCACCATCAAAGAGGTACACCGCCGGGATGGAAGTGATCCCGTACTTCGCAGCAATCTCCTGATTATCGTCTACGTTGATCTTGACGACTTTCACGCGATCCGCATGCTCATCAGAAATAGCGTCCAAGACTGGGCTGACCATGCGGCACGGACCGCACCATTCTGCCCAGAAATCTACGATTACTGGTTTATCTGAGTTCAGAACCTCACGGTCAAACTCAGCAGTGTTGACGTCAATGGCGCTCATGAGAGCTCCTTTCGCTCTATATAGAGATGGTTTTCTGAAGACTGATCACGCATAAGATCAGTTTCCGTGCTCAGCCAGATAGTGTTCAACGTCAATGGCGGCGGCGCAGCCGGAACCAGCTGCGGTAATCGCTTGACGATAGGTGGGATCCACAACGTCCCCCGCAGCGAAAACACCGGGCAAAGACGTCCGCGAAGAACGCCCCTGCACAGCAACAGTATTGTCGGCAGTAATTTCGAGCTGGTCTTTAAACAACGCAGTCCGGGGATCTGACCCAATGGCCACAAACAAACCAGTGACATCCAACGTGCTGGTTTCCCCGGTGGTGGTGTCTTCCAAGCTCAGCTGTTCAACTTTTGCGTCCCCGGTGATTCCCACGACCTTTTTATTCCACAGGAACTCAATCTTGGGGTCATCAAAAGCACGCTGCTGCATAATTTCAGATGCTCGAAGCTGATCACGACGGTGAATCAAAGTCACCTTGTCTGCGAACTTGGTTAAGAACGTGGCTTCCTCAATGGCAGAATCTCCACCGCCTACTACCGCGATGTTCTGAGCCTTAAAGAAGAAGCCATCGCAAGTAGCGCACCACGACACGCCATGCCCAGACAAGCGCTTTTCATCATCCAGCCCCAGTTCGCGGTACGCAGAGCCGGTGGCAAGAATGACAGTTTTGGCATGCAGAACTTCCCCACCATCCACCGTGATTTCCTTGACCGCACCATCCAGTTGCAACTTAATGACATCCTCGTAGCGGACGTCCGCGCCGAAACGTTCCGCTTGGGCCTGCATGGTGGCCATGAGTTCAGGACCCATAATCCCGTCGGTGAAGCCCGGATAGTTTTCCACCTCGGTGGTGTTCATTAAGTCACCACCAGCGGTGACGGAACCGGCCAAGATAATTGGGTTTAAGCGTGCACGGGCCGTGTAAATAGCTGCGGTGTAACCGGCAGGACCTGAGCCAACAATCACGACGTCGTGCACCGTAGCCTCTGTTGAATTACCAGCCTGAGCCTGGGACTCAGTTTCTGCCGGGGGCGTGGACCCTAGATCAAGATTCAGGGCTGGGGTGAAATCGGTGGTCACGTTCGTGGCCTTCTTCCGTGCTTGTCCGATGTTGAGCTTTCAGAGGCGACAACCGGAAGCAGCCCTCATGTATTCCGCAAGGGCATAACAGGATCACAGAACGGCCAGTTTCTGGCTCCCTGGGCTTCAGGAGACGCTAATTTCCTGGATCCGCAGACCGTAACTGTAGCCAGCGATGGGTTCAGTGAGCATCGGCAGCTCGGTCCAAGCCACGATCAGGTATTCATGCTCTTCATCACGGGCCTGATCATTGAGTTCAACTGTGACTTCTGAACCTTCGAATGATCCGCTGCCTACTTCTACAGCGTTCTCCAGGGAAGGATCGTCTGCCACGTACACGGTGAAGGAGCCCCCCGTGCCGGATTCCTGCGTGATAGTCAGAGTGTTCATGACCGTGGGTTCCTCGAAACGCACCGCCAACCCCACAGAACTGACAACCTGACCAAAAACGTTGTCGCTAAAGCCGTAGCTGATCCACCGGGTTGCTGGATCCTGATCAATGGTTTGCTGCAGAGTGCCGTCTTGATCCGCCATGAATGTGGGGTTATCTGGTACTAAACGGACTGCGGATACCGGGGTAGCGGTTACCTGCTGCTCTGTGGCTTCAGCAGTAGCGGCAGCGGTCTGATCATCTGAGCTACCGGTTCCAGTAAATAAGTTGCCCAACCCGCCAAAAACCAAAGCGGCGCCCAGAGCCAGAACGCCCAACAGTATTAACAGCAAGGCCACTAAGCCGCCCCTACCGGACTTTCGGTTGGCGGTGTGCGCATCCTGGGAAGTGCCAGGCTGTTCGCTGCGCGCGCGAATAGCGTTACGGTTGAGGGCTTCGGTAGCACCGCTAGACCCTCCCCGATTTTGAACCCCTGCGGTGTACTCATACTCGTATGAGTCATAACGGTTATCACCGTCGTAGGTGGGGTCGATCCTATGGGTGTCCCGGACAGGGCTTTTGGTGGAACCGGTGCCACGACCAGCAGCAGCTCGGTCAAACAGCGTGGCGCGCGTTGACGATTCCGGGGCACGTTTGATTCGACCCCTATGTTTTTCCACGGCGGGAGCTGCCGGAGCGAATGTGATGTCGTCGGCATCCCACTGGCTGAAGAATTCTTCGGAGGTTTCTTCCCCCACCACGTCAGGTTCGCCGTCATCAAGCACATACATGCCGGTCATGCCACTGGAGCGTGGGCGCCCAAAAATATCGTCCGACAGTGTTTCATCATCCGTGGTGCCTGGGTCGCGTAAAAGCTCGTCAATCAACACAGATGGCGGAGTAAAAGAGGTGACCAAGTACGTGCTGGAACCGGACTGCCCTAGATCCAAGATGTGGAGGTTGGCATCCACCACGCCCGTAGCCATGGCACGCGCATTTTCCACCACACGCGATGTATGACGATCGGACGGGACCAAAATAGTGACTTCACGGCCCAAGATTTGATCCTGGCCACCCAAGATATGGTCGCTTTCCGGCGTGGTCAGGACCTCGTCCAGCACCTTGTAGCGACCGCCCAGTACGGTCCCGAGGCTGATGGGCTGAGGCACGTGTTCTCCTGAATGTTTTGAGTATCCTCGCCAGATTCCGGCGTGAAGTGTCGGCGGCAAGATCAGACGATGTTGGGGGACGTTCGCAGTGTACCTGCCAACTGCATGTAAAACCTGGGTTATTGAGTGGTTGAACTCAACGGGCGAATCTGCCCGGTAAACGGTTGAGGAGCGGGGCAATCAGCTCCGGAAGTTCCCTAAGCCCACAAACTTTGAGCATGATCGCATACAGTGCGCCAGTGATAAGTCCGCAGGCCGCAAGGGTTATCAGTGCACTAAAAAGCCCATTCCACGGCCAACCGTTTGGATCCCATCCGCCCATCAAATAGAGCGCTCCGGATCCTAATCCACCGGCCACCAAAGCAGCCCCTAAAGAGCGGACGTGTGTTTCTAATACCCTTACCAATCCATAGTCACCAATCCGTTTGGCTGCCCAGAAGTGGTAGATCACGGTAGAGAGAATGTTCTGCCCCGCGTAACAGGCTGCAACGATAAACACGATCCGATTGGGGGCCACCCAGTACTGAATGGCAAAAGCCGCAGCTACCGTGAGGGCAGACACAATGAACTGAACCATGAATGGTGTTCGGGCATCCTCCTGGGCGTAGAAGACACGCCCAAATAAAAACGAAGACGTCAGAAATGGTGTACCAATAGCCATCACGACGATCACCTGCGCAATCACAGCACCAGATTCCTGGATTCCCCCAGAGAACAACATGCCCAACGGGCCCGCGAAAGCAATCAAACACGCAGTGAAGAAAACATTGGCGATCCCCGAGTAACGCAGCGCTTTGGATAATGCGGCGTTGATACCGGCAACATTCCTGTTTACCGCAGCAGCCGCCATGGTGTTGAACAACACAGTTGCGATAGATACGCCAATCACTCCGTGAGGTAGCGAGTACAGCATGGTGGCCTGATTTAACGCATTGTTACCCGCAATCAGTTCGGGAGGTGTGGCCGCTAAATACTCCTCCCGATAGGCGTTCGGGATGTTGGCAGTTCGTGACAAGGCCAGAAAAGCCAAATTGGCGATGACGCCGGTCGCTAATGTCCACCCTGAAAGTTTGGCTGCCGTAGATAAACCGATACCGCGCCACCCGAACTTAGGCCGTAGATCCAGACCCAACTTGCTGAGAGGCCACAACAGGATTAACGCTTGAGAGGCCACGCCCACAGTTGCCATAGCAGCCAACCAGAACGTTTGTTGCATAGTCCATGTTTCTGGGGTGTGTGCAGCGGTTGCATAACTACCGAACTGTTGAATAAACACAAACAAGGCAGCAATGGCAATCATGTTGTTGAGAGCGGGAGCCCACATAAACCACCCAAAAGCTCCTTTGGCGTTGAGCACTTGGCCGATGACCGTATACACCCCGTAGAAAAAAATTTGCGGCAGTGTGAACAACGCGAACGTAATAGCCAGAGAGCGTTGAGATTCCCCCCATCCCGGCGTCATGATCGTCATAATCGGACCAGTGAGAGCCACAACTACAGCAGTGATTACTGCCATGCCAATCACGGCCAGGGTGATTAAACGGGAGATGTAATCAGCACCATCATCCCGGGAGTTTTGTGAAGCTTTGATGACCTGCGGAACCAGTACTGAGTTGAACACACCCGCAGCGATCAGCACATAAATAAGGTTGGGTAGTTTGTCTGCAACATCAAAAATATTGGCCATATTGGATGTGCTGCCGATGGCCACAGCCAACAGGATGACTTTCACGAAACCCAGAACACGCGAGACCAAAGTGCCAGAAGCCATGATGGCGCTAGAAACTGCACCTGAACGGGCCATGACACTCCTTTGCTGTTCCCTTGCGTTTGGGGTTGGGTTGACGATGTAACGATGCCCGCGCCGGGCACAAGGACAAGCCTAGAGCTGATGGATGATGTATTCCCGCGCTATGTCTGCGATCCTCCGCTCATTGGGAAAAGACAACGTGCGCACGAGGTCGTCAATATTTACCCACGCCACGTCGACGGCCTCATGATCAGGGTCGTTCTCTGTGGTTAGGTGACCCCCCGTAGCCTCCAGTAAAAAATGATGCACAGTTTTGTGGACACGGTGACCTGCAACCGAAAACCAGTAGTCGATACTGCCTAAAGGGGACAAAATTTGGCCCGCAATTCCGGTTTCCTCTTCGATTTCACGGATAGCGGCTTGTGCGTCCGTTTCAGGGCCTTCCGGATGACCCTTGGGCAGACACCACTCTAAGCGTCCACCCCGATTTACCCGGGCGATGATCGCAACAGGGTGCCCCGGGGTTTCGAGATCCACAACTACTCCGCCAGCGGAGACCTCCTCCACCGTGGGCAGCGCCGCGGCCGGAAGAAACGGCCGTTTCTTCGGTGCGCTGGGGACGGGGAAAGTCATGAGACCAGCCTAGCCTTACTCGTATGCGTGGCCTGAAGAATCACAGATGATCACTGACGCTACAACGCCGTTAACGATGATCACCCTCCGAAAGACGACGGGTCTGCAATGATGGGCCGCGATGACGCAATTGCTCGACACCTCTACCGTACCCCCCGTGGTACTAGAAGCCGGACGTCTTTTTGAGGCGGCCGGTTACGACCTATCCCTCGTGGGGGGGCCCGTGCGAGACCTATTTTTGGGACGCCTGGCCACTGATCTGGACTTCACCACTAACGCTACCCCCGACCAAACGCTATCGATCATCGCCGGGTGGGCTGATGCGGTGTGGGAAATTGGCCGAGACTTTGGAACGATCGGCATGCGGCGGGGAAACGCCCAACTGGAAATCACCACCTACCGGGCAGAGGCCTACGACGCGGCGTCCCGTAAACCCACGGTGGCATTTGGTACGGAACTAGCCGAAGACCTAGTGCGCCGGGACTTCACGGTGAACGCAATGGCGCTGCGGTTGCCCTCCCTGGAGCTCGTGGATCTGCACGGAGGTGTGCTGGATTTGCACGCCAAAGTTCTGCGTACCCCGGGCACACCGGAAGCATCCTTTGACGACGACCCCCTGCGCATGATGCGGGCGGCGCGTTTTGCCTCCCAATTGGGCATGGACATCTCCCCAGAGGTGCTGCGTGCCATGCGGGATATGGCCAAACGCCTAGAGATCGTTTCCGCTGAACGGATCCGCGACGAGCTAGTCAAGCTGATCAACGGTGTGGATCCGCGTCGAGGCGTGGAGATCATGGTGGATACCGGAATCGCCGATATCGTGCTGCCGGAGGTACCGGCCCTCAAACTAGAAACCGATTCAGCTCACCGTCACAAGGATGTTTATCAACACTCCCTGACGGTGATGCAACAGGCTGTTGAACATGAAAACCCGGAAGGGCCAGTCCCGGGGCCAGATTTCCCCGTCCGTTTTGCTGCGTTGATGCACGACGTTGGAAAACCCGCCACCCGGCGATTTGGTGCAGACGGCAGTGTGACATTCCGTCATCACGATACGGTGGGGGCCAAAATAACACGTAAACGCATGAAAGCTCTGCGGTTTGATAACGACACCATCAAGACCGTCACTCGCTTGGTGGAACTACATATGCGCTTCTACGGATACGCCGATGCAGGGTGGACTGACTCTGCGGTGCGCCGCTACGTCCGGGACGCTGGAGACCAGCTAGAGCGGTTACATATTTTGACTCGATCCGATGTGACCACCCGTAACAAACGTAAAGCGCAGCGCCTAGACCAGGCATACAGCAACCTGGAGCGCCGGATTGCCGCGCTGGCGGAAGAAGAACAATTAGCTGCTGTTCGCCCTGAACTGGATGGAACGCAGATCATGGAAATTCTGGGCATTGGTCCGTCACGAGCTGTTGGTCAGGCATATAACTTCCTGCTGGAACTGCGGCTTGATGAAGGCGTGCTTGGGCAGGAAGAAGCCGCATCCCGATTGCTGACCTGGTGGGAGACTCAGCAAGAGTCCACGCAGCCAACGGCGGATGATTCATGAGCACACCAACATCTGCGCGCCAGTCCGCATCTACACCACCCTGGGTTCCATGGGGAGTCACACGACGGTTTTGGGTGTGGAGCCTAGTGGGCTTTGCCGTGTGGACCCTGGGTGCCTCATGGTTTGTTCGCCTGGCGTGCCACCAAATGTCATGGGATGGGGGGGTCGCGTTCCATGCCACCTGCTATTCGGACTTACCGACGCTCTACCGCAACACCGGCATGGTGGATGGGAACTTTCCCTATATGAGCCCGGATGCCTTGTTGGAGTACCCGGTGTTACAAACCGTGATCGCATCCATAACGGGGGTGGTGGCTCACGCTATTTCCGGCGATACCTCAGTACATAACGCTCAAAGCATATATTTCGACGTC
The DNA here is from genome assembly GCA_030524035.1 of Kocuria sp. GTDB lineage: Bacteria > Actinomycetota > Actinomycetes > Actinomycetales > Micrococcaceae > Kocuria. Next base: position 55,730 of record JAUNHG010000001.1, read on the forward strand.
AATTTTGTGCTGCTCACGGTGGTCTGGATAACCACTGTTTTGCTGTTAGCCCGCATGGTGGCAGCACCGCGGTTTGCTGTGGTAGCAGCCCTGGCGCCCGCAGCTGCTGCCACCGCAACCATCAACTGGGATCTTTGGCCTGTGCTGGCTTCCGTAGCTGCGCTGTGGTTTTTCCGCAAAGAACAATGGGTATGGGGCGGAATCATGCTGGGCATCGGCACGGCATTAAAACTGTGGCCTTTTGTGATGCTCGGTGCTGTGATCGTGATCGGAATACGGCAGCGACACCTGATACCTGCCGTGAAAGCCACGGTTGCCGCCGTCGTGACGTGGTTGGCGATCAATATGCCGTTTTACCTACTCGACCCGCAGCAGTGGAAATACTTTTGGGGGTTTTCTTCCGAACGTGGGGCTGGATATTCCTCGATCTACCACGTGTGGAACGTGGTGGTGGTTCCTGCACTAAGTGGCGAGCCCCTATCGCCGGACGTTATCAACCTCATCGCCTACGGCGGTTTTGCGTTGTGCTGCTTGGTGATTCTCGGTCTTGGATTCCTGGCACCGAAACCCCCCACCCTGGAACAACTCAGCCTGTTGATCGTGGCAGCATTTGTGGTCACCAACAAGGTGTATTCACCACAGTTTGTGTTGTGGCTTGTGCCTTTAGTGATCCTTGCCCGCCCCAAGATTGGACAGTTTTTGATCTGGCAGGTCGTTGAGGTGTTCCACTGGTTTGTGATTTTTCGATGGTTACACGTGATGATTCGGGAACCGGGTCTGCAGCAGTTCTGGACCAGCGTGTACGGCGTCGCCGTGTTCTTACATGTGCTTGCTGTGGTGCTGATCTGCACGGCTACCGTCATAGACATCATGCGTGGCCGCGCCCCCAGCAATGTCACGGATTCCGCAGTTACAGTGAACCAGGCCCACTTCCCGCGCGGTGCACAGAAGGAGGCAGTCGCGAGTGCCTGAGATGAATAAGAGCAAACGAACGGCCAATGGATTCCTGGTCCTGGTGATCGGCATCCTGGCGGTTCTGTTGTCCTTCCTTCTCCGTGTGCCCTGCCGAGTACCGGAATGGGACGCGGCCAACCGGTTCCCCGCTTTGTGTTCAACACAGCTGAACCCGGGTGATCTGACCGTCACCCCCGGTGGCATGCTTGAAGGGTTTTTTACGGGCGGCCTTACCGGGGATCAACCCATCGTGGTGGGCATGTTCACTTCCCTGCTGGGATGGATGACCACCGGATTGGCTCAGGCACTCACTATTGATCTGAGCGCTAACACTGTTTTGGACCTCACGGTGGTGCTTACCGCCATGGTGTGGGTCGTGGTGATTGCTACCGTGGCGGGCCTTTCCGGTAAACAGCCTTCTGACCCCGTGGTGATGGCTTTCGCGCCGACTGTTCTGCTGGTGGGTTTTACATCGTGGGATTTGTGGGCCGTCATGTTCATGATGCTTGCGGTGTCCTCCTATATCCGTGGGTCGCCGGGTATTGCCGGTTTGTGGATTGGCCTGGGAGTCACCGTGAACTTCCTTCCCTTGCTGGTGTTGTTGGGGATTTTGTTCATGGCAGCTCGTTATCGGTATATCGGCGACTTCTTCATTGCGTTGCTTGCTGCATTCCTGGTGTTCGCGGCGGTTAATGGACCCTTTATGGCCACAGAATTTGCCCGGTGGCGGGAACGATTCATGAGTTCAATCGATGCTCCCGTGCAAAACAGCACCCTGTGGGATGTCTGGAATTCCGTATTGGCGGGTCGCACAGGCTTCTCGATTGACCCCGGGGCCTGGGGATCGTTGTCCCCAGCGGTGGTGTTGTTGGCTGCTGTCGCGGTGTTACTTGTCACGGTTTTGGCGGGTAAAGATCCAAGTCTTGTGCAGGTGTTGCTCTTACTGCTGATCGTGGTCGTGTTGTTTGGCCGCGAATGGTCCCTGTTGCAATCCGTGTGGATGGTTCCACTTGTTGTGCTGGCCCGGCGTTCTTGGCTGGAGTTTTTTATCTGGCAGGCCGTAGAGATTGGTTACTGGGCCACGTTGAACGCACCGGCTGGTTCCTGGGAAACACAGCCTTTCTTCACACAGGGTTCCTGGAGCCCACAAGAAATCATGGCGGTGGCACGATTCCTGGTTCTGTTGTGGCTCTTAGTCGTAGTGATCGTTGATATTCAACGGGGCAAGCGAGCATCCATGATCGGCGTTCACGCCAAGAACGTGTGACGTTGGCAGTGGACCGTCAGCACGCCAGGAAAGTACGGCGTTCGCTCTGGACCTGGTTGGCCGTCGTGGTTGTGGTGGTGACTGTGCTTGGGATGGCAGTTAATTGGATCCTGGTGGATCGCGAACCCCAAGATCCCGTGGAAAAATGGTTGACCTCCATAACAGATGGCCGCTCCCGGCAAGGGTTAGCGGCTTTCTCCGGCAGATTTGGCGGATCTGGACCGTTTTCCCTGCCCAATCAGGTGTATCGGGCCGCTGAAGGGCGTATTGAGCGGTGGGAAATTACTGACGTGGACACCGATGGGTCGCAAGGCACCGTCAAGGCCAAGGTGTGGTGGTCTGACGGCGCAATACCTGAAGGACATAGTCAGGGTGAAGAGCATTCTTGGGCGGTGGTCAAAGAACACCGCACCGGCCCCTTCAACGATTCGTGGGTGTTAGCGGGGCATCAGACCGCTACGTTGTCCGTTCAAGCTCCGGGGATCACCCATGTCACGATCAATGGCACGACCCAACGCTTACACCCTGATAACCGCGTTGCTGCTGACGGTACCGGTGGTTTGTGGATGTGGGAAGCTATGCCGGGGCAGTTCACGGTGGACCTTCCCGAAGACAGCCATTACATGCTGAGTCAGCCGATTCGACCCGTGACCGTTGGGCTTGGTGACTCATCAGACCACAAGGTTTCCCTGGACCTTAAACCTTCCCCCGCACTGTGGGAGGAAGTGGACCAAGCCATTGAGAAAAAGATCAGTGACTGTATGGCTTCAACCTCTATGGCCGCTGAAGGGTGCCCGGCGTCGCAACGCTGGGCAGAAGACAATGTGCCCCATGCGCGCGCGCCCGAAAGTCCGATGGCGACCCCCTCGGCCTCTGGGAGTTCCCCCACTCCCACTCCGTTGCCTGCTCCCACGAGGGGGTCTTCGGTGGAGTCCATCACATGGGATTTGGTGTCTCGGCCCGCTCTGCAGTTGGTGCGGGACGATGACAGCGACAGCCCACTGGATTGGAAGGCTGCCGAACATGCTTCTGCTAAAGCCCGACTGAACTATGTGGAAAACGGGTCGCGAGTGGAGGAGATCATTGAGTTTCCGGTACACGTCGCCGTGAGTTCCGATGGGTCCACTGCCCAGATTCACGTCAGCCTCGACTGAACGCAGGCAGTGTAGTAGCTTTGACGAGTCTGTGTTCTGTCGGGTTCTGTTTTGTTGATCCGATCCACAGGCGCGCATTGAACCTCCTGCTGTGGAAATGCCACAGCCGCTTAGCCCGAAGGAGGTGGGTTCTTACATGCGTGAGTACGAGCTGATGGTCATCATCAACCCCGAGGTTGACGACCGCGCGGTCGAACCGACCCTCAAAAAGTTCCTTGAGGTCGTTACCCGCGAAAACGGCACGGTCGATAACGTTGACATTTGGGGTCGGCGTCGCCTGGCCTACGAAATTCAGAAGAAGTCCGAAGGTATTTATGCCGTCGTACGTTTCCACTCTGAGCCCGCTACCGCTCAGGAACTTGACCGTGTGTTGAACCTCAATGAGGCCATCATGCGCACTAAGATCATCCGTCCTGAAGAACAGCGTATTCACCCCAACCACGACGTCAACGGCCAGCCCGTTTCCGCCGAGGCTTGAGGATTTCGGCGCCCCTGTGGCGTCGTGCCCCGGGGTGATGATGGTTGACATACGGATAAGCATCATCACCTGACACGCGATTCGATCCGGAGGACCCCCATGGCTGGCGATACAGTCATCACCGTTATCGGCAACTTGACCGCCGACCCTGAACTGCGCTTCACCCCATCTGGCGCTGCTGTTGCAAACTTTACGATTGCATCCACCCCGCGTCAGTTCGACCGTCAATCCAACGAGTGGAAGGACGGGGAAACTCTGTTCATGCGCTGCTCGGTGTGGCGCGAAGCTGCAGAAAACGTTGCGGAGAGCCTGCAAAAAGGCACTCGCGTGATTTGTCAGGGCCGTTTACGGTCCCGCTCCTTTGACACCAAAGAAGGTGAACGCCGGACTGTCATGGAGCTTGAAGTTGAAGAAGTTGGACCGTCACTGCGCTTTGCTTCCGCCAAAATCAACCGTAATTCCCGCGGTGGAGGCCAGCAAGGGGGCAGTTACGACGACGGTGGATTTGGCGGTAACCGCGGCGCTCAAGGTGGTTATCACCAGCAGCCTGGCGGTGCTCAAGGTGGCTTTGGTGGAAACCAAGGCGGCCGTGGGCGCCAGCAGGCCGCACCGCAAAACGATCCCTGGGGTCAGTCTTCTGGTGGCAATTACGACTGGGGAACCGGCCAGGACGACGAACCGCCGTTCTGATCGGTGGCCTGAAACCAGGCCACACCTGCAGATACATAATCATTCCATCCCGCAGGATGCCTGCGGGCTCCACGCTTCAGAAGGAGCACCACGATGGCGAAGAACGAAATTCGCAAGCCCAAGCCCAAGGCCAACCCACTGAAGGCCGCAGGCGTGACCGAGATCGACTATAAGGACGTTGCGTTGCTGCGCAAGTTCATTTCCGATCGCGGAAAGATCCGTGCCCGTCGGGTGACCGGAGTGTCCGTCCAGGAGCAGCGCAAGATCGCTCAGGCGATCAAAAACGCTCGTGAAGTTGCTCTGCTTCCCTACGCTGGCTCCGGCCGCTGATCGGAAAGGAATCAGAACTCATGGCAAAGATCATCCTGACGCACGAAGTCTCCGGCCTCGGCTCCGCCGGCGATGTGGTGGAAGTTAAGAATGGCTACGCCCGTAACTTCCTGTTCCCGCGCGGTTTTGCAACCCCGTGGACCAAGGGCGCACAGAAGCAGATCGAATCGATCAAAGCTGCCCGTGCTGCCCGCGAGCTTGCCTCTTTGGAAGAGGCCCAAGAACTGGCCACCAAACTCAACGAAACCACCGTTCAGGTTCCGGCAAAAACCGGCACCGAGGGTCGTTTGTTTGGCTCGATTAAGGCCGAGCAGCTTGCAGACGCCGTCGAAGCTGCGGGTCTTGGGTCGATTGACAAGCGCCGTGTGGAAATCCGTGAGCAGATCAAGACCGTTGGTACCTACTCCGCCAACGTGCGTCTGCACGCAGACGTCAACGCGACCGTCCAGTTTGAGGTCGTGCCAGCCTGATGTGCTGAGTTGAAGGCAAAAGGCCCCTGATCGCACTGATGTGATCAGGGGCCTTTTCTTGCTCTCGACTTCGGTGGGGTGAGGAGGGACTAGGAACCGTCGTGGCCCTGGAGGAGGGTGGTGAAGTCTGTACCTAAGTCTTTCTGCATGAACCCTGCCGCGCTGGTTTGTGTGGCCATCATGGCACTGGCTAGCTCCCCCGCAGCCCGGTTGATGCGTCGTTCCAGCTCAGTGCCGTTCGCACCGAAATCTTCTGTTGCCGCAAACACCCCCGTTGGCAGCACCGTGGCGTGCATGTAGGTCAACAAGGGCCGCAAAGCGTAATCCAGCACCAAGCTGTGCCGGGGTGTGCCAGCGGTGGCGGCGATCAGCACAGGCATATCCACCAGGGCGTCCTGATCCAGAACATCAAAGAAAGTCTTGAACAACCCCGAGTAAGACGCCTTAAACACCGGAGTTACGGCAACCAAACCATCGGCTGTGGTCAGTTTCTGCTTAACCTCATCCAAGACCGGGTCTGGCAGTCCACCCGTGGTCATGGCGTGTGCCAAATTGACGGCCAGCTCGCGTAGTTCGATGTATTCCACCCTCACGCTCTCCCCACGCCCACTCACGTGGGTGCTTACCGCATCAGCAATGCGTTCGCCTAAGAGTGACGTGGTGGATGGGTTAGACAGCCCAGCGGCAATTACCATGAGGCGGCGGGTCATCGGGAAGCTCCTTGCGCAGAAACGGTGGGTTCGTCCTGGGGCTCTGCCACCACAGCATTAACGACCTTCAAGTGAGGGGAATCTGGTCCCTCAGCCACCAGGGATGCATGCGTGGGAGGATCCGACGGCACGTGCGCTGGGCGGCGTCGTTCAAATTCCGTGCGCAGAATCGGAACGATTTCCCGCCCCAAGATTTCGATCTGCTCTAAGACCACAGATTCCGGTAACCCGGCGTGATCGGCTAGGAACATGAGGCGCTGGAAATCACCTACTTGGTCCGCATACCCCAAGTAGCGTTCAACGATCTGGTCCACGGTGCCCACAGTCAGTGGCGTGCTGCGCGTGAAATCTTCCAGGGACGGGCCGTGGCCATACACCGGTGCGTTATCAAAATACGGCCTGAAGAATCGCTTGGCTTCCGTTTCCGTGTCTGCGGCGAAGACCTGCGCACCCAGGCCAACAATTGCTTGGTCAGCGGCTCCATGACCGTAGTGTTCGAAACGCTGACGGTACAGGTTAACCATCTGAGCGGTGTGCTCGATATTCCAGAAAATGTTGTTGTGGAAGAATCCATCCCCGTAGTAGGCGGCCTGTTCTGCGATCTCTGTGGAGCGGATAGACCCGTGCCACACGAACGGGGGTACACCATCCAGCGGAGCGGGCGTGGAGGTGTAGTTATTCAACGGCGTACGGAATGTGCCGGACCAGTTGACGACGGGTTCTCGCCAGAGCTTGCGCAGCAGGTGGTAGTTCTCAATGGCTAGAGGGATGCCGTCGCGGATGTCCTTGCCAAACCATGGGTACACCGGTCCGGTGTTTCCGCGCCCCATGGTCACATCCACACGCCCACCAGAAATGTGTTGCAAGAAAGCGTAGTCTTCCGCGATTTTGACGGGATCGTTGGTGGTGATCAGCGTCGTGGCTGTGGAGAACCTGAGATTGGTGGTTTGTGCGGCCAGGTAACCCAGGTGTGTGGTGGGTGACGACGGCACAAATGGTGGATTGTGGTGCTCTCCGGTGGCGAAAACGTCGAGCCCGACTTCCTCCGCTTTGAGCGCGTATCGGGTGAGTGCCTGAATGCGTTGCGCTTCTGACGGTGTGGTGCCGTTGGTTGGGTCTGTGGTGACGTCACCGACGCTGAAGATACCGAACTGCATGATGCGCTCCTTGGTTGAAGGTGTCACGCGGGCGCGAGACCCATAAATTACGTGACATATCACGCACAAGTATGTAAGAGTAAAGGTGACGTGTCAAGTACTTCGATGGTATGCATCGTGACGTGCCGTCATTGACGGCTAGGCCGTCCCGGACAGAGAACAAGACTGGGCGTCCAGATGAGCTGCAATTAAAGCGGTGATGCGGCCAAGTTCGGCGGCGTCGTGCTCGTTCAGGGCCTCAAAAAGGATGGAGCGGACGGCTTTCACGTGCCCTGGTGCAGCTGCTTGCAGCGCGGCGCGACCAGCGTCAGTCAGTTCTACAAGTTGTGCGCGGCCATCATCAGGGCAAGCGTAGCGGCAGATCAGCCCGCGTTTATCCATACGGTTGAGGTGATGAGACATGCGGGAGCGTTCCCATTCGAGCATGGTGGCAAGTTCTGTGATGCGGCAGGAACCTGCGGGGGCTTCGTTAAGGGTTACCAAAACCTCGTAGTCCTGCAGTGAAAGTCCTGAGTCCTGCTGCAATTGTTGACCAAGCCGGGCGGGTACTCGTGCGCTGGCAGAAAGCCAACTGCGCCAGATTCTCTGCTGATCGTCAGTAAGCCAGGGCACCTGCTGGGCTGATGAAGTTGGGTTTTCTGCGGCCATACTGCAAGTGTAGTAATAGAGTGATACGTCACCCAAATGTGTCATGAGTGTGCCAGGATGCAAAGCGTGATCTCTGCCCCATCAAACTCCGCATCCACCGGTTCGGCCCCCGTGAAGCGCCGGCGTCGAGCCGAACGGCGATTATTACCCGTTGCCATCGGTTTGTGGGTGGTGTCCCTGGTGAGTTTTGCGCTGGCTTTTGTGTTGGGTAATACCGGGACGGCGGTCATGATGTCCGTCAGTTTCATGGGTGGCATTCTTCTGGCTGCGTTGGCGAACGTGGGGGCTTTTTTGGCGGCGCTGGCCAGTGTTGTGACGTACAAGAAACACCGACCCTGGAACGTGCTGGTGCTTGTGGGGATTGTGCTGATATCACCGGCCACATTGTTGATTCTGTTGCAGACGGCCTTGACCATGTGAGCGTTCTGTGGACAGGTTCTGTGGAAAACTTGTTGACTGGCGAGTTTATGATCAGAAATCCTGGTTGACATGCGTTAATACATCTTTCAAGCCATATGTGAGACGGGCTGTTATCCACAGTCATCCACAGGATAAGAAGTAATATGTGGATAACTTGATGGTGCAGAATGAGGCTCTGCGGTCGTCGGTACTCAAAGCCCCCATGGTCCACAATGGAAACCTGCGTGGTGTTTCCGCAGCACTGACTCCCACCCCGTGAAAGGTTGAGTGTGTCCGAAGACTTGGTGCGCACCCCCCCGCACGACAACGTTGCTGAACAGTCCGTGCTGGGCGGCATGATGCTGTCTAAGGACGCTATTGCGGACGTGGTGGAAGTTGTGCGGGGTACAGATTTTTATAAACCAGCCCACGAATCCATTTACGAAGCGATTATCAGCCTGTATGGCAAAGGTGAGCCGGCGGACGCCATCACGGTGGCTGACGAGCTCACCAAACGCGGTGACCTTGACCATGTGGGCGGGGCGGCCTACCTACATTCCCTGATTTCCTCTGTGCCCACGGCGGCTAATGCTGGGTTCTACGCCGAGATCGTGCAAGAACGTGCCGTACTGCGGCGTCTGGTGGGGGCGGGCACCAAGATTGTGCAGCTGGGGTATTCCCAGGATGGTGAAGTTGAAACCCTGGTGAACGAAGCCCAAGCCGAAATTATGAATGTGGCTGAGCGCCATAACTCCGAAGACTATGTTCCTCTGAAAGACGTGGTGGAAGCCACTGTTGAGGATATTGAACAGGCTGCGGGCCGGTCCGGCATGCACGGGGTGCCCACGGGGTTTGTGGAATTCGACGAACTCACTCACGGGTTGCAGGGTGGGCAGATGATTGTGGTGGCCGCCCGGCCAGCGATGGGCAAAAGTACTTGGGCGATTGACGTGGCCCGTTCAGCTGCGATCAAACACAACATGACTACCGCGATTTTCTCCTTGGAAATGGCGCGGAATGAAATTGCGCTGAAAATTTTGGCGGCGGAAGCCACGATCAACCTGCAAGATCTGCGCAAGGGCGGTTTGCGTGATGAACAGTGGCAGAAAATTGCCTCCACCATGGGCAAGTTAGATTCCGCGCCATTGTTTATTGACGACTCCCCAAATATGTCCTTGATGGAAATTCGTGCCAAATGCCGTCGGTTGAAGCAGAGACACGACCTCAAACTGGTGGTTCTGGACTACCTGCAGCTGATGAGTTCGGGCAAAAAGGTGGAGTCCCGCCAGCAAGAGGTGTCGGAATTCTCGCGTGCTTTAAAGCTGCTGGCTAAGGAGCTAGACGTTCCAGTGATTGCGTTATCCCAGCTCAACCGTGGTTCGGAGCAGCGCACTGACAAACGCCCCATGGTGTCGGACCTACGCGAAAGCGGGTCGATTGAACAGGACGCGGACATGGTGGTCCTACTGCACCGCGACGACGTCTACGACAAGGAATCACCGCGTGCCGGTGAAGCCGACGTGATTGTGGCCAAGCACCGTAACGGCCCCACCAAAACCATTGTGGTGGCGTTCCAAGGGCATTACTCGCGGTTCGCGAACATGGCGCACGAGGGGTTCTAGGCTATAACTTGCCCGCTGCCTCCACACAGGAGCTTGTGTGACCCGGCGGCCACGTTGCTCACAATGACCAAAGGACCTCTCCCATGTCCCGTCGCACCACACCCTCGTTCATCGCTGTCTTGGCGGCCGGGATCCTGACTACCACCTCTTTCGTGGTCCCGGCCTACGCGGATGAGATACCGTCCAACGCCATTGACCTGCTGTACTTCAACGACTACCACGGCCGTTTGGACTCCCGTCCGGTCCAGTTTGCCGGTGCCGTTGAGTCCGAGCGCACGGATAACTCCGTGCTGATCTCCGGTGGCGACAACATCGGTGCCTCCGAGTACACCTCCGCCTCCCAGCAGGACAACCCCACCCTGGACATGCTCAATGCCCTGGAACTGGATGTCTCCGCCGTGGGCAATCACGAGTTCGACCAGGGCCGCGATGACCTTACCGCCCGTGTGACGGACCGTGCAGATTTCCCCTACCTGGCAGCCAACGTGCGAGTGGGCGATGCCAACGGCCCCTTGTTGATGGAAGGTGAGGGCCATGACGGCAGTGGCGCTTACGATCTGTTCGAGCGTGACGGAGTGACCATTGCCGTGATCGGGGCCGTCACGCAGGCTACACCGGAGAAGGTGGCGCCCTCCGCCGTCGCTGATCTGGTGTTCACCGACCCCGTGGCCGAGGTCAACGCCGTGGCCGATCAGCTGGAGGCGGACGGCACTGCTGATGTGATTGTGGCTGCCTACCACGACGGTTCTGCCACGGAGGCCCAGGCTGCTTCCGACCGGTTCTGGGCGGAGACCTCCCCCAACGTGGACGTGATCCTTGGCGGGGACTCCCACGCCGAGTACAACCTGACCCAGGACGTCGACGGCGATGGCACCCCGGACCGCGCCTACATGCAGACCGGTTCCTACGGGGCGAACGTGGGCAAGGTGTCCTTCACCTACGACTCTGCCACCGACTCGATCGACCTGACCAGCACCCTGACACCCACCTCCCAGATTGTGGCCGGACGCAGCGAGGACGAGCTGGTGGCGGCCTACCCGCGGGTGGCTCAGGTCAACACCATTGTTGACTCCGCCGTGGCAGTGGCCAATGAGATCGGATCCACCCCCGCCGGTGAAATCTCAGCGGACATCACCACCGCTTTCGGTGCCAATTCCTCCGGGGCAGTGGTCCGCGATGACCGTCAGAACGAATCCGCCCTGGGCAATCTGATTGGTCAGGCCTTCCGCAGCCAGCTGACCGACTCACACGGCGTGGACATCGGCGTGATCAACCCGGGAGGCATCCGTAATGAGTTCTACTACGCGGACAACCCGGCAGAGAGCATCGACGGCGACCGCGACGGTGTGGTCACCGAGGCCGAGATCAACAACATGCTGCCGTTTGCCAACAACATGAACACCATCGATCTCACGGGAGCCCAGTTCAAGCAGGTTTTGGAACAGCAGTGGCAGCCGGCTGGAGCATCCCGAGCATTCCTGCACCTGGGACTCTCGGAGAACGTGCAGTACACCTTCGACGAATCCCGTCCCGCCGGTGATCGCATCACCTCCATCACGGTGGATGGCATCTCTATTGATCCGGCTGCCACCTACACCGTGGCTTCCGTGTCCTTCCTGCTGGATGGTGGCGATGGCTTCACGGCCTTCACGGAAGGCACCAACTTCACAGACACCGGCCGGATCGACCGTGAGGTGTTCTCCGACTACCTGGGTGAGGCTTCTGCCTCGGTTCCGGTGGCTCCGCAGTTCGACCGGCGGGCAGTGAACCTCTCCAACGTGCAGACCGAGGGCAACACTGTGAGCTTTGAACTCAAGGAGCTCAACATGACCTCCTTGGGTGCACCGGCCAACAGCCAAGTGCAGATCCGCAAGGGTGGTGCCAACGGTGAGGTGATTGCTGAGGCACCCGTCAGCGGTGAAGCCACCCGCGGTGCGGATGGTCTGATTGGAGGCACTGCTTCCGTGTCCATTGACCGCACCCGCCTGGGTGACGAACAGGCCTATCTGACGGTTGAACCGGCAGGTACGGCCATGCTGCTGTCCGACTCCGTCCTAGGTCAGGCCGCTCCCGTGGACCCCGAACCGGAGGCCGTGACCTTCACCGATGTTTCTGAAGGTATGCAGCACTACGAGCACATCATGTGGATGGCCCAGAACGGGATCTCCCGCGGTTGGGTCAACCAGGACAACGGGACTGCCGAGTTCCGCCCGCTGCAGCCCGTCAACCGTGACGCCATGGCTGCTTTCCTGTACCGCATGGCCGGAGAACCTGCACTTGAACTACCCGCAACCTCCCCGTTTGTTGACGTCAACGCGAACATGCAGCACTACAAGGCCATGGTGTGGATGTACCAGTCGGGACTCTCCACCGGCTGGGAGGACGGCACCTACCGTCCGTTCAACCCCACTAACCGCGACGCTACCGCAGCTTTCCTCCACCGGTTCGACCAGCAGTTCGACCTGACCACCGGAAACTGATGAGTATGCAGTTGTTGGAAATACTGTTGTTCAGACCGTTCATACATCCAGTACAATTCGTTTTCTGGTGGTAGCGGATCCCTTTTGGGTTCCTGCGCTTATGGTTGTAGGTCATCTAACCTGCCACCCACCATTACCACTTCATTGATCGTGTCGCCGTCCGCGAATGCGCAAGAGAAACCACAGCCCAGATATCAGACTAATAATCACCACGGCTGCGACGGTATTTGTGGCCGTTAAACCAGAGCGCAGTGTGTCAATTGCCCACGCGGTCACAATGGCAGCGACGGCACCAATCACCAATGGGTTGGGGGGTTTTCCTAAAGGGTCACTCACAGATTGCCACGCAACCAGTCATAGAGGGCATTGGACGACACACCACCGATAATGCCCGCCACCCATGGATGATTACGGGTCCACTCTTGAAAGCGCCCGTACCCGCCTCGGACAGCATTGCGCAAGCTGTGATAAACCGCCGGTCCATAGCGTCGTGCAACTGCTCGCGGCTTGCCAGCGCCGGGTAGTTCATACGCACACGTTGTACATATGCCTGCTGAGCGCTTCGGTCACTACCCGCCACAATTCTCTCAGCACCTAGGCTTCGCAATACAGTGCGACGATCCAAGTGCAACTCCTTGTCTGAAGTTTTCTTGTTTGGGTGCCTGCAGGTGAACCCTAGGATACGCATTATCTCCCCAGGTCGGAAGAGGATAGCGAGCCGACTAACGAGATTGTGTCAAAGATTGAAATTTTCTAACTTTCCGTTGCCTCCGACTCAACTAACTACGATTTGTCATCATTTCCTGGCCGAACATGACGTTAAAGCCATCGAGTTCTGACCGCGAACTTCAATTGGTTCATACTCATCGGGCTGCGGTGCTGAGATTCATGACCAACTCATGATCCCCTGACCGGGCCGGAGATCTGCTCTACGGCATCCGCCGTACCCTACAGATCGGAGTCGAGCACCTTACCGAGAAGCAGCCCTACCGGCTGAACGCGAAGCCGGCGAACGGGGCCCGCACCACGAGGTCACCCTCGCCTGGCATTGCTACCAGAAGCTGCGGGGTGTCTACCATGCCAGGCCCGACACGGGTCGCTAGCTCGTGGCTGTGTTCCCAACCTGCCCAATCACAGAGGTCCCCCGGCTCGGGAGGACTCTGCGGCGCTGGAGGTCGGTGATCCTGGCCTACTTCGACACCGCAGGGCTTCGACCGACGCACTCTGGCCGGTGTGTACGCCCGCCTCCTGGCCATGGCCGCCACCATCTGGCATAAAACTGGAAAACCGACGCCCTCATCAAACGTTCACCGACCACCTACGGCCACTAAACCCAAAGGGACTCACCCATCTAGGCTCGGACTGCCTGATTGGAGGCCCCCAGATTCGTCCGTCCTGGGGGAATGCTATGAGTCTTCACCAGGCAAGTCATAGACACCTGTTCGGAGCCGTAGGTGTGTTCTTCACGTCTAGGGAGGTTATAGCACCGCACGGACCACGGGCAGAATGCGACTTGAGCTGCTGAAACGCATATCCTCGCGTAGGATTGGGTACATCTCGCATGAGATGTACCCAGAGGTGATTGTGCGCGGGCCAGCCGATGAAAGTGGTATCTGGCTGACCCCCAGGTCAGCCAGAACCTATCGAGGCAGGTGGACGATGGTGTCGGAACCACAGAGCAAGTGGAGATCTGAAGACTTGTCGCCGCCGTATATCGACGTCCCTACGAACCGGGATACTGAGTTTGATCCACCGGCCGAGTATGCAGAGTTGCAACGAAAACAAGAGATCGCGCCGATAGAGTTTCATGCAGGCCACTCCGGTTGGTTGGTCACAGGATATGATCTCGCCAGGAAAGTCCTTAGCGACAAACGGTTCTCGGTGCGACCAGATCGAGCACACGGGGCCGGCGCGGGAACTCTCTATGGATACTCAGGGCCGGGTCTTTTCCATCTGGAAGATCCCCCTGAACACACCCGTCTCCGACGCAGTGTTACCTCAGAATTCACTCCCGCGAAGATCACGGGATGGGAAAAGAGTGTCACTGCACTAGCAGAAGCGTGCGTCGACAGATTTCTGAAGGAAAACACAAGTAGTAAAGGCGACATTGTTTCAGGGTTCGCGGTGCCATATCCCGCACTCGTTATGGCTGACTACCTCGGCATGCCGAAATCAGCACAAGACCTGCTCCTTCATACCACCAGACGCCGAGCGGGAAGCCAGAATCCGGGTGTTCTCCCCGCTCTCGTCCGACTACTGAGAGACAACCCAGCAGGAACCGGAGGACTTCTTTACCACGCTGCGCGGCGCGTTGTATCACGCAGGCAACACGGTCGCGACCGTGCCGAGGCCCTTGCGATGGTATCTGACTTCATGGTGCAAACGATTTCATCTGTCAGAGGCGAAGACAGCTTTCTCGGACGGCTCGGAACACGATCCGATGTTAGCCGCGACGAGGCCGGTGGGATTGCCGCTCAAGTTCTCATCGCGGGGACTGTGGTGCCAGCGAGCATGCTGGGACTCGCAATTAAACTTCTCCTCACCACCCCTCATAGACTGCAGCCTTTCACGCGGAACGCTGAGACATCCGCGAAAGCGACAGAAGAGATCTTCAGATATTTGAGTTTCGAGTCGCAGCCGCGAATCCGCGTCGCCACCGAGGACGTTGAAGTCGGGGGCGTACTCATCAGGGCTGGGCAACTCGTCGCGGTAGCTCTCGAGACAGCGAATCGAGACGCGAGGGTATTTGAGTGCCCAAATGACCTCGACTTTGACAGAGATTCGGCTCAACACCTTGCCTTCGGCTGGGGCCCTCATCAATGCCTTGGCCAGAATCTGGCACGCCTGGAGGTGCGGAAGGCTCTGGAAACGATCGCGGAGCGAGTCCCTGATCTTCGGTTACAGCACTCAGATTCCTCGTGCGTTCAAGACGACTCGATCGTGCACACCGTGCCATCCCTCCGGGTGATTTGGGGGGCCGCTACATGAACTCAATCGTAAAGAAGCCGGTGAGTACTTTCGAAGCATTCTGGCAACTGGCGAGACCTCGAACCTGCTTGGTCAGCATTCTTGCTTTCACCTTCGGGATGGAGATTACGGGCGAGGCGTGGGGACTGCGACCTGGAGTGGGAATTGCGGTCACGCTCCTTGTCCCCATCGTTGCGAATCTCCACAACGCCTATACCGATGTTGCCGAAGACGAAGCGAACCTCCCAGGGCGGGCTGCCCTCGTACGGACGGCAGGACTCCGGAGGCTCAGGGTCGCTGTGCGGACGGGAATTGGGCTCATCGTAGTCGCGGGCGCATACATGGGTGTTTCGCAGTTAATCCTCGCAGTGTCAGGATCCCTGCTTCTCATCGCGTACTCTGCACCACCCGTCCGAGCAAAGGCACGTCCAGTCCTTGGTCTTGTGATCTTTTCCCTCGTAGTCGCATTCCCGTTCATCGCGGGAGCGATTGTGACTCATAGCTGGTGGGAATGGCGGACTCCCTGGACGGTCACGACCATGGGGTGGTTTGCCTGCCTCGTCATCTTCTTTGTCGCCAAGGGGCTCGTGAAGAACGTGCCAGACTTCCATGGCGATACAGCTGCGGGCCTGAGGACATCAGCCACCGTCATGGGCACGCCACGGCGTGCGGCGCAGGTGGCAATAATCGGGACTTGGATTGCGTACTGGTTGCTACCAGTAGCTGTGTATCTGACCGATGCGCCGCGACTGATGTATCTCATCGTGCCATGGGCGGTCGTCGCCGTGTGGCACGTCACCAGGCTTGTTAAGTCTGACTTGCCGAGCTATCTCAACGGTGTCCTGAAGTGGGACATGGTGGTCTCCGTCGTAACTCTGTCCATCCTGGCTCTTACACCGCGCACCTCGCCGGTCGCCATCGCGACAGTATCCGGATGTGTACTGATCCTCGTGGCGGCTGACCTTATCGGACGGGACTCCCGCGCCCCCGAACACTTGAATCAAGCAGAGCCACGGAGTGAAAGTGGTGAATCACATGCCTAGCTATGCAACGATGCACCAGGCAGTCGAGAGCGCTGTTCGTCAAGTGTCCGAACGACTTCCTGGAGCAAAGGACACCCTGTTGAACTCGGCGGTGTCACATGCCTTGCATCCCGAGGGCAAGTTGATGCGGCCCAGACTCCTTCTTGCTGCCGCCCACGCAGCAGGAGGCAACGTAATGGCGTGCGTCCCCGCTGCATTCGCTGTTGAGGCTCTGCACGTTGGTTCACTCGTCCACGACGACATCATCGATAACGACCTGAAACGACGCGGTCGGCCATCAGTATACGGAGCCTATGGCAAGAACGTCGCCCTGGTGGCTGGCGACTCACTGATGTTTCGATCATTCGATTGGGCTGAGGACTGCTTGTCCATGGGCATCTCTAATGACCGGGTACTGCGGGCAATCACCGTGCTCGCCCGCACCGGCCATGAGTTGTGTCATGGACAGATGCTTGAGGAAGAGATCGCGAGACGACAGGTCTTGGACTTCTCGACGTATTTGTCGATGGTGAAAGGCAAGACAGCATCGCTGTTTTACGCGAGCACAAGGATGGGAGCAATACTGGGCGGCGCCGGCCCTGCGGCCGAGGAACAATGGGCGCAGATCGGCAGGGAGTTTGGCATGGTGTTCCAGATGGAAGACGATCTGCTTCCCTATCGCGGTGATGGTACCCGTGCGGGAAAGGACCCGTATAGTGACATCCGGAATGGGCGAATCACGCTCCCCTGGATCACTGCGTACCTTCGTGGGACGGATCTCGAGCGCGGTGTACTCGCAAGCAATCAGCATCGGGCGATTTCGGGAAACGGGCTCGTGGAAGCGGACAAAGTCCACGCTACCATCGGCCAACCGTTGAATATTGCCCACTGCGAAGAGGTTATCGCTGCGCATGCGGAAAAGGCCGAAAACCTCCTTAAATTGAACGGAACCGGCGAAGGCGTATCCGTCGCGAGAACTTTGTTGGTCGACTCGTTGAGGCGATTTCGATGAGACTAGTCCTTGATTTAATCACCGCCACGACGTGTACCCGAAAGGGGCGGAGTTGATAAGTCAGTGGAGACAATTCGCCACCGAGATTGGACGAGGCGTTCGTGGCTGCGACGTAGTCATCGAAACGTTGGCACAACATGGCGTCACCACGCTATTTGGCCTTCCCGCCGACTCGATAAACGCACTGTTCGACGCTGCGCGAAAAAAGGCCAGCTTGAGAGTAGTCACCTGCAGACACGAATCCAATGCCGCTCTGATGGCCAGCGCCTTCGGCAAGCTGGCTGGCATGCCGGCCGCAGTGACAGCAACGAATGGGCCTGGCGTCACCCACCTGCCGGTCGGGACACGCGACGCATTATTGGACGGCGCTCCACTCATCGCCCTGTGCGGCGCTGCCCCTCACGACCTAGCCGGAACGGAATCCTTCCAAAGCGTGGACGGACAGTTGCTCCTGGACAGTACGACCATCGCATCGATCGGAACGTGGACCACATCGGCGATTGAACGGCTCAACGGCATCGCGATGCTCGCAAAGACCCAAGCAGCGCCAGTGTCCATGGCAATCGGCCAGGATGTCTTGACCTCACCGGCGTCGCGTCCACGACCTCATGTGGTCGAACTGCCCGCCGAGTGGTCCTCGAGCAACGACTCCGTGGAGCGAGCTCGGCGACTCTACGCCTCAGCGGAGCAGATCGTCATCGTCACCGGAGACCTTCGCGACGCTCCTGATGACCTCGTGGACTACGTCATGAATGCCTCGACGATCCACCCCGTCTTGGCTGCCCCGTCTTCGATGCACTCACCTGGCTGGACACAGTTGCCGCCGAGCAACCGCCTGACTGCTGGCAATAAAGGTGCGTGGAACCAACTGGCCGCAGCGGATCTCGTGATCGTCGTCGGGCGGTGGCCAAGCGAGGCTCTCGATGCCCTTGCGGTTCCTGCGATTCAGTTGTGTCGGGCACCGAGAGTCCAGACGGGACCGATCACGCGAAATGTGCTGTTGGGCGCGTCGTGGAAGAAGCTTCTGCCGGCTCGGGCATCGTCCGGGACATTGGTGCGAGATGAAGGTAGAGACAGCAATGCAAGCGCACAATTGGCAGATGCGCTCGATGCGATCATTCCGGCGGACGCGATAGTCGCGGTGGAACCCGGTCTTATCTCTGACACGATATTCAGTGGCCTGCCCGAACGTTCACGTCGCTTCACTAGTTCCTTCTCCGCGGAAACGCGCGGATACGCAATTCCTGCGGCGATCGGCGGACGACTGGCGCTACCTGGACGCCCCTCATTCGCAGTCGTTGACGCACGTGGCTGGGAGTATGGAAACATTGAGATGCTCACGAGCATCAAGCACGGACTCGGAATCAGCGTGATCGCAGTCGGATCCGCCACGGAGCTGTCGACGATCCGCGAACAAGCGAGCGCGCTCGGCGTGAAGCGTCCAGGCGAGGGACCTGAACCGTCACCGTGCAACATTCTCTATACAGTTGAAGCCCCAAGACCTGAGGCTCTTGACGATAGAGACTTCCCGCCTGAGACCACGACCGTCATGGGTCGAATGCCATCCGATACCGCCACCGAGGAGCCCTTGCGTGCGCGCGCGCAGGAATTTTCATTCCCCGAAACAGGTGCGCTCTACGCCGCAGGCCTGGCGAAGAGTCGAACTCTTTGCCCGATCTTGGTTGCCGTCGATGAGCAGAGTCTCTTACGCGAGTACAACGGCCTGTTCGACTGTGCATTTGACCGTGCGGCAATTGTTCTCGTGACGCCTATGAACGAAGACCCGACTATCAGGCGCTCATGCTGGCCTCTCGGTTCGCCTGAAGATCATCTCAAAGCAGTACCTCACCTCACGATAAGCGCGGCAAAGCTCGCGGATTCGGACCTCGATACGGCGATCGAACTCGCCGAACTCCATGAGTGCGTCGTTCACCTGAACTTTGGGCTCAAGAGTATCCCGCATGACGTTGGCGTTCGCGTCGGCGCTCGACAGTCGGATGTGGCACATTGTCCTCCGCAAACCATCGAAGAGGTGGTGACAGCGCTGCGAACATCAAAGAACACCGTCATTGTGTGCGGACGGGGCTCCGTTGGGGCTTCCAAGGCGATCGTGGAACTGGCCGATTGCCTGGCGGCCACCATCGTGGCGACCATGGGCGGCGGCACTGGTATCGATACGACCGCGCGCTTTGGAGGGTATGTCGGCAGTTCAGGGCACCAGAACGCACAGAACGCGGTCAAGAAAGCGGACCTAGTCCTCATCCTCGGAGTTTCAAACCGCGGCGGCGCGTTCGATACCATCGGCCAAGGCACAGTCATCGACGTCAACAACGATCCGTTTACCCTGGCGAATCGTGGTTCCAAGGGTCGGCTCATTGTGGCCTCAGCGGAGGATTTCGTCGCTCGTGTGGCAGCGCGACTGGGCGAGACAACGCCCTTGTCAGTCACGGATCAGTCCGCATTGACCAAGTACCCACGCTCAAAAGGAAAATCACCCCTTGAAGCACAAGCGGCGTGGTGGCGACGAGTTGGTACACGAAGCTGGCATTCCACGGCGGCACTACGCCCGTCTCATATCGTCAGAATACTGGATGAGCAGTTGTCTTCGGAAAGCCGAGTTCACGTTGTTGGTGACGTTGGCCTGAACACGCTATGGATGTACAGGTTCAAGAAGAGCCATGCATCCACGATATGGACGCAGAATTTTGCGACCATGGGATTTGCGCTGCCCGCCGCGGTAGGGGCCAGTCTTGAGGGTACGCCGTCTATCGCGGTCATCGGTGACGGGGGTTTAGTGATGGCGCTTCCCGGTCTGCAGAGCCTCGGATCCGAGAACCCTCCAACGTTGGTCATAGTGCTAGACAACCAGCGATTGGGAGCCATCCGGTATGAGCAAGAGATTTCCGGATGGCCGGAGTTCGAGTCCAACCTCACGAATGGAGACCTCGCGGCCTACTCAGCTTCAGTGGGTTGGACCGGGCACCGCATAGTGCATTTCAACGAATTTCGGATGAGGCTCCGCGAATTTTTGGACGCTCCAAAACCGACCCTACTGCACGTGCTGTGCACACCGGATGAGGCTCCGGTGCCCGCGACACTGCCATCATTACCGCGGACAGCGTCCATGATGTACGCCTGGGCTCGTCAGGGCCGGCGTGGCTGGCAATCGGCATGGAGCACAATCAAAGCTGTGATCGGGCGATGATGATTCGATACAGACAGGAGACGACGGCCTGCACGGTGGCTTCACCGGCGCCGGAAATGGGCACATCCAAGACGGTGTTCCTCATGGCTGGACCAGCTGTTCATACCCCTGTGAGCTTGAAATGAGCGGGAATGATCCGGTCACGTTTATATCCTGGTTCGGACGCCACCAGCCCCAGGGGGACTCCGCTGTGGACAACGTTGGTGGGAAGGGCGCCAATCTCATAGCGATGTACCGCGCTGGCTTGAACGTGCCCCCAGGCTTCTGTTTGACGACAGACGCCTACAGGGAGGCCGTCGCGCCAATTTCTCAGGAGGTGGCCAGGCAGGCGACCGAAGCTAACCCGCAAGCCGCTCGTGAGCTTATTCTCGCGCAGGAGGTCCCTCGTTCCGTGCGAGATGCCGTCGTGGAAGCTTACCGGATATTAGGAGCACCGATTGTAGCGGTCCGCTCATCCGCGACGACGGAGGATCTGGGGAGCGCGAGTTTCGCGGGCCAGCAAGACACATATCTCGGCGTGCAAGGAGAAGGCTCCGTTGTTGATGCCGTGAGGCGGTGCTGGGCCTCTCTCTGGACCGATCGAGCGGTCGCGTATCGTCGAGAAGCCGGATTTCCGCACGAATCGGCTGAACTGGCGGTAATCGTGCAGGAAATGGTCCCAACTGAAAGAGCAGGAGTTCTGTTCACCGCGGACCCACTCTCTGGCGCAACAGACCGAATGGTCGTCAGCGCATCCTACGGACTTGGCGAGTCCGTTGTCGCTGCTCGAGTCACCCCGGACACGTTCACGCTGGACTCAAATGGGAAGACGGTCGAGACGATCATTGGAAACAAAGAAACACGTATCGATCTCGATACAGCCGGCGGGACCAGGAGCAGTGCGGTTCCGCCGGCCGATCGCACGGTCCCAAGCTTGTCGAACACTGATCTTCGACGACTCCACGATCTCGGGCGAAGGGTGTCCGCGTACTACGACGCACCCCAGGACATCGAGTGGGGCCAGTCCGGCGACGACCTCTATCTTCTTCAAACTCGACCCATCACCTCTTTAGCGCGGACCGAGGCGGGACACGGCCCTGCGAACTCCCATGTTCTGCGGATTATGCGCGACGATCTTATCGAGCACTATCCCGCGCCTTATCCCCTTGACATCATGCCCGTGCGGAGGGTGCAACGGGAGGTTCAGAGAGTTCTTGAATCTTTCGGCGTCAATACGCCACCTGTTGATCGTGTTATCCGCTGTAACGATGATGGTGTCGCAAGTATTCACGCAACTTGGCCCCGCGTCTCGCCGCGCATTGTCACTCATCTGCCGCAAACGATCCGACGAGCCCTGTCGAACACCAATCCGGATTGGACCGAGGACTCGCGGAGTTGGAAGCGGGAACTCACAGCATTCCAGTCAAGCACGCGATTACTTAGGAATGCCACCGATCCCGATCTGATCACCTGGACCCACCAAGCCATCGATGCGGCGGCCGGACTCACCCGAGCCCGGTTCTCAAGTTACCTCATGCCCATGATGCTGAAACGCTTCGAAGCGGATGCGATGCTGAAGATTGCGCGGCTCGGCCCAAGCGTTACCACAGAAGATTTATTCGCGAATCTTGACTTCGTAACGTCACTTATCGATCGGGAGATCTCCCGCCTATCTCTGCGTGCCATCGATCTCGGTCTCGCCGATGTCGTCGTGGAGGCGGATAGCCTGCCCGATGCTCTTACGAAGCACGCTAATGGGCCGATGTTTCTTAGAGAGGTACAGGAGACGCTGTCCCGGATCGGCGCCCGCACATCACGCATGTATCTGCCCTACTCAAGTCGGTCTTGGAGAGAGCGCCCGGAGACGTTTTTCGTGCTGATCGCAGCAGGTATTCGCGGAAAGGGCAGTCTGAATCCGAGACGAGTCGACAAGCGTCAGCTCGTACGCGATCGACTGCCGAGACTCCTTCACAAACGTTGGGATAAGACGGTTGCCTCACTGCGAGCTTTGCACGTGGCGCGCGAAGGATCGCTGTACTTGATCGAAGAGTGGTTCGTCGAGGCTCGTCGGATCATGGACGAGATCGCACGTCGACTCGTCGAACGCGGGGTCCTGATCAAACCGTCAGACGTGGCGTATGCGGCGTTTGATGAGGTGGAGACTGCACTACTTGTGCGATCATCTTCGAATCCGCTGCATAAGATTTCCCGACGAAAGCAGATGCGAGGAGTTGCCGAGGCGTCGTGGTGGGACCGAGGGCAGCACCCATCGGGGACGGGCAGTATCAAAGGAGTCGGGGCAAGCCCAGGCGCTGCAACCGGCACGGCGCGGGTAATTCATGGGCCGGCGGAGTTTGGGTTGCTCGAGCCAGGTGACATACTCGTATGCCAGTACACAGATCCGACCTGGACACCGTTGTTCAACGTGGCCTCTGCAGTGGTGGCTGACACAGGTGGTCCTCTGTCTCACGCGGCGATCGTCGCGCGTGAGGTCGGCATTCCCGCCGTTCTCGCCACTCGGTCCGGCACGCGGGAGATCTCCTCCGGCCAATTGGTCCGGGTTGACGGGAATGCAGGACTTGTCACCCCTGTCGAAGAAGAGAGAAACCGATGATCTCGATACTGGTTGGCATCGGCACTCTTGGCTGGGTCATCGGGTACGTCGGCGCTGTCTGGGTCGGATTCCGCAACAAGACCTACGGGGTGCCCCTTGCCGCAGTCGCATTCAACTTCAGCTACGAAATTGTTCTCGCTTGGTTCTTCCTCAGTGAGAAGATCTCGTTCTTCCGGATGATGTTCGCCGCTTGGGCGTTAGTCGACTTTGGCGTCATGCTCACCGTCCTGCTTTATGCACATCGAGACAAGACATTGGGACTGAAGCGATGGCAGGTCTATTCATTCGTCCTTCCCTTGTTCGTAGTGTTCGGCTCATTACTCTGGTGGTATGCGAGCGTCTACGGGCCGGAAAGCGCCGCTTTCTACCCCGCCTACGCCGAGAACGTGCTGATGTCCCTCCTATTCGTCGGGCTCGCTATACGACGGCGCGGCTCGTATGGACAATCGTTCATCCTCGCTTGGGGAAAATTTATTGGGACAGCGGGCATGACAGTCTTGTACGGCATCGTCTTGGATAGACCGTACGCACTGGTCTGTGGGAGCCTGGTCTTCGTACTCGATGTTGTCTACCTGTACTTCATGCATCGTCGTCCGCGCGAAAGGGCGGACGACCCAGAGCGTGAGCGACATCGATGAGTCGTCGTCACTGGTGTCTCACGGCGGTGCTGATTGGATCGGCTTCGGCAACGTTGATGCAGAACTTCATCACGGTAAGCCTGCCGACGATCGCGTCCGAACTCGGAGGTCACAACGCAGTTGGGTGGGTCGTTGGCGCATATATGCTGGCCTCTACTGCGGTGCTCCTCACCAGCGGCCGATGGGCCGACAGTCATGGACCACGGATGGCCTATGTTTTCGGCACGCTGCTGTACGCGGCAGCGACCGTGCTGACCTCGCAGTCGCAATCGATGTCACAGCTCATCATATTCAGGATAATTCAGGGCATTGGTGCCGGCATGATCGTCCCCGCGGGGATGGCGGCTGTGACGCAATACTGGCAGGGCAAGCGTCTCGGAAGGATCATCGGTCTCTTGGGATCGATCCAGGTTGCCGCGACATTGGTCGGGGCTCCTCTCGGAGGCTGGTTGACTTCGATCTTGGGCTGGCGGCTTGCCTTCGCGAGTGTTGCAGTTCTCTCTATCGCGGCGCTTGCGCTTTCGTTCAGCATCCCCGGGGGCCGGTCAACGAGTGAACAGCGGCCACAACGCCTCTGGTCAGTGCTCGCCGAACCAATGCTCCGACGGGGCCTTATCGGCACGGCGGGCCTGTCGAGTCTCACCGCTGCTGCCGCCGCCTACCTCCCCATGGCCATGTCTGAAGCGGGGCAGATGAGCGTCGCAACCCTTGGGTGGCTGGTGCTGCCGCTCTTGGCGGGAACTGGCATGGGCTCGGCAATTGGCGGACTGCGTGCGCTTCATGCCCGCACAGAGGTCATCGCGTGGCTGACAGCGTCTATGGGCGTCCTCACGTGTCTGGTCCCGAATGTCTGGTCACTGACAATTGGTGGCGCTCTTATCGGAACAGGGGTCGGCATTGGCATGCCTGCGATCTTCGTCCAACTCCAAACCGCAATCGGCCGCGGGAATGAGGCTGTGACGAGCGGTTTTGTTCAATTCGCCAGGAACTCCGGCGGAGCGCTGGGAGTTCTGTTCTACGGGATTCCGATGATGCTTCCGTTGGCGATGTCGACCTCTGTGTTGGTGACCTTCGCGGTCATGTCTGTCGCTGCGATCGTCGGTCTGGCACTGTGCTGGACAGGGATCATCGGCGTCTCTGTCGAGAACCCGACGAAGAGAACCTCGCGGGAGGGCAAGACATCGATGTAGCGCGGTTCCTGGTCTTCGTGCACCAAACGCCATTCACGGCGGTGAGGAAGTATGAACGATCCCAAAGTAGCCCCGATTCTTGTTGAGCTTGTTAACGCCGGGGTCTATGTCGGCACGAGGGAGAAGCTCTTAGCACACCAGCCTCCAGGCCAACTCCACCGCGCACTCTCTGTTTTCCTCATAATGGAAGACGGCCAGCTTCTACTTCAACAGCGCGCGCAGGCCAAGTATCACTCGCCTGGGCTGTGAACGAACACATGTTGTGGGCATCAGTTCCCCGGAGAGGCCCGGCCCGGATTCTGGAGCGCAAATACAACCACGTCATGGCCGATCGCTTTGAATTCTCCCCGTGGTTCTCGAGAGTCCTCTCTGTATTCGAGAGTAGCCACCTGGGCCGGGCTTAGTCCGCTGCTTAGAAGTCGACTCAGGAGGATGGACAGGAGCGCTTGTCTTTCGCGTTCATGGAATGCGTCAGGACTGCTGCACGGATCCTCGCCGGGGTCGTCGGTAAAGACTTCCGAGATGCCGGGCACCTGGCCTCCTACGCTGGGATCGCCCCGTCACCGGACGATCGGGAATCTCGATCCGCAACGAACGCGCTACACCAAATTCCACAGGCCACAAATAGTTATGTGATGTGGATCATAAACCGCAGTTGATAACATGAAAACCCTAGTCGGAAGGGGGGTGACATCATGTGCAGCCAGCTGACGAGCGACCTGTTGGAGCTGCGGGCCTATGAAGCCGGGGCAACCACAAAACTCTGGCAGTCACGGCCGCTGGTCCATCGCCAGACGTCTTGGAAGCAGATTTAAGTATTCACAACGATCTTTTCATTTTGTTTTGCCTGAGGCGGGTCATATTGCGCAGAGCATTTGTTTAACGATGCAATCGTCGGGCCTAGGAACAAGACCAATTGGAGGATTCGTCGACGACGAGCTAGCAGACCAAATACATCTAGACGGCTTGCATGAGTTTCCCATATCCGTACTAGCTTGCGGCACGAGCGAGAGTCTCAATACGACGACTAGGACACTAAAGGAGAAATCTTATGATGACTGAAAAAACGCTTGAAAACCTACCGCGGAACGAGACGCGTAGCTTAGCAGCGTTTTCCAATGTTTCAAAAAATTTTGGTAAGTATAAAGCGCTCGATAATGTTTCTTTCTCCATATGCTCACACAGCATAACGGCCTTGCTAGGACCGAACGGAGCCGGTAAGACTACGATCTTGGAAATCATGTCTGGTTTGCAAACTGCAAGTGAGGGGAAGGTTGAGGTGATGCAGCTGGATCCAAGCAAACAGCAGAAGGCAATAGCGGAGGTGACGGGAATCCAAGTTCAAGAGTTTAATCTGCAGGACAGTGTGAAAGTGGGTGAGGTATTGACTTTCTTCGCATCACTTTTCCCGCGCCCAACAGATGTGGGGGTGCTTATAGAAAGGTTCGGCCTGAATGAAAAGCAAGGAGCAAAATTTAGGAGCCTTTCAGGGGGACAAAAACGGCGACTAGCGATTGCAAAAGCACTCGTTGGGGATCCTGAATTGATTATTTTGGATGAGCCGACCGCCGGGCTTGATCCACAAGGACAGCGATTTTTAAATCGTGAGCTAGTCAACTTGAAAAGATCAGGGAAAGGGATTTTGCTAAGCACACATGATGTAGATGACGCGCACCGCCTAGCCGACCGTGTTATTATCCTGAGCTCTGGGCGAATCCTGGCGAACGGCTCAAAGGAAGCCGTGATTGCAGAAGTCTGTGGTTGCTATAAGTTGGATGTTGATGTTTCGTTTCCTGACGAAATATTCGACACAGTGAAAGATATTAGCTTATCTAAACACGACGATCGAACCGCATTTTTATATGAACCAACGTGGTTGCCCGTAATTCGATCTAATTTTCCTGAAATTCAAATCAGCCAACCTACACTGTCGGATGCGTATTTTGAAGCAACCGGATATTCAACATTGGATTAGAGATTCCAGCTAGGGTAAAGTAGAAAAGAGGATTACTATATGTCACCTATCCGTCGGTTTGTTTTTCAGGTATCACACCTAAGCAAATTTGAAATGGCCAGTTATTTCAGGTCCTTTGGGGGCATTCTATTCGCTATTCTCATGCCGACGGGCATGTTCCTTGTGGCTTATCATTTTTGGTATCCCATGGAATACAGATCATTTGCTGTTCCAGATATGGCCGCAATCATGATTCTTTCGAGCGGCATTTTTTTCTGTCGGCGTAGCTATCACTCAACAACGTTGTGATGGCACTCTCAGAACTTACCTAGCGTCGCCTTTGTACCCTGCTGCTTACATAACGGCGCAAGTGCTTGATAGAGTTGTGGTTTTCTTCCTGGGTAACAGCATCATGGTTTTGCAAGCATTTTTTATCTGGAATGTTGATAGGGGCGGAAATATCTTTATTTTTGGACTATGTGCTTTGTTGGCATTATTCACCATGTTGAGCTTTGGATTTCTCCTATCGTCTAGATTTAAGTCAGTTGAAGTCGCAGGTGGGTCGGCCAGTATCTTATTTTTGGCTGTTATGTTTGCAAGTGGTTTCTTTGTCTCCACCGACGGACATCCGCAGTGGGTGCAGTCGGTTCTGGAGTTACTTCCATTCAAGCCTAGCGTTGATTTAATGCGGGAAAGTTGGATTGGGTCTAATTTTAACGACCTCTTATACCCTCTGGTAGTTGTGGCTGGTTGGGGCGTATTATTCGTAGTCCTTGCGAGCCGGTGGTTCAGATGGTCCATAAATGGCCGATGAATCAGTCCTCCGAGACTGAGACGAGCTCACACATCTCCCGCGGCAGCTCGCCCCGCAACCCACCCAGAGTTTTGCGGTGCGGATCAATTTTTCGCCACATGATTCATACCTGCCACCAGAGCATCCACATGTCATGACTTTTTGCGTGAGCACAACCACGGATAGTCATAGCCTGTGCCTCCGTCACAGGTGTTCCGGTGGGTTTGAGACGGGTGCTCAGCCCTGCATCTGGCGGACTTCCACCGGCTGGTGGCAGGCTGCGGAGGCCTGAGCGCCCAGGTCCAGGGCTTCATCCTTACTCGCTGCTTCCAGGATCCAGAAACCACCCAGTTGAATCTCCGCACTGCTGGCGGTTCCGGGGGTGATCATTGGCTCAGCGCCGGAGGCATCCACCACCTGGGCTGCAGCGGCCGGCTGCTCCAAGGCGCCGATGAACACCACACGCTGCTCATCCACCATCTTCTGATTGAAGGCCATGACCGCTGCGTGGAGGTCTTCCATGGCCACACCGTCCGGCAGGCCGACGTCGTCGGAGTGGTTCACGGAGATGAAGAACTGGGGCACGTGCCCTCCTGAGTTGTGCGAGATTCCGGCCAGGGTGCTCCCCGGTCAACCATGTGGCGGATTACGTTCCGCTGCATGTGTTGCACAGTGTACGACTAGACACCGGGATACATGATCCACCAGCCTGGCCGTCAGGAAGGTCAGCATGGTGTGGAAACCTTACCCACGGTGACCAGCTCCAAAGCGCCGAATCCCTGCCATGTCAGCGAACACGCGTGTGGCGTTAGCGGAATCGACATCCCCGGTGACCGGGTTGGGTCTGTGGTTAGGCCTGCGAGCCCCGTAGAGGGAGAACAGGTTGACGGCTACGGCCCGCCGGTTGCGTCTGCCCACCACCTTGGCCACGTGTACCACCATCCACCCCAACCAGCCCGCGGTGCCGGTGATGTTCGTGCCATTGGGCAGACACACAACAGCGTCGCGGCGAC
This sequence comes from Kocuria sp., assembly GCA_030524035.1. Classification (GTDB taxonomy): domain Bacteria; phylum Actinomycetota; class Actinomycetes; order Actinomycetales; family Micrococcaceae; genus Kocuria. The sequence goes on from JAUNHG010000001.1 coordinate 84,476, forward strand.
CAATGGTGGCGGCCTCACCCATGTTCCGGTACCGGAAAGGAGTGTGGGCTTGACCTGCCAGGTCCGCCTTAATCATGCGGGCCACATGCACCCCGGTTTGAATAGCGGGCTGGGCTTGCTGGGGGACGTCGTCGTGATGGGAAGCTATGTCCCCAGCGGCATATACACCAGTCAGGCCTTGCACTTGAAGGGATTCCTCCACAGCGACGAGGTGTTTGTCGTTCAGAGGCAGGTTCCAGGTGGTGATCTGATCGTCAGCGCCCACACCGGCTGCCCAGATGGTGATGTCAGATTCCAGTTCGGTGCCGTCGGCCAGGGTCACCCAGTCGTAGCCGACTTCCTGGACGCCTTGCCCCAACGTGAGTTCTACGTCGCGGTTCGTGAGTTCGGCGGCGGCGTACTCACGAATGGGTTGCGTCAGGTGTTTGAGCAGGTCAGTTCCGCGTTGAATGACCCGGATGTGGAGGATCTCTTCGGACATATCCGGGTACATCATGGTGAGGTCGTCGCGCCGGAAGTCGGCTAAGGCTCCGGCAATTTCCACCCCTGTGGCTCCGCCGCCCACGATGGAGATCACCAGGCGGTCGTTGTGATTCGAGCGGTTGGTGCGTTCCAGCTCAGCGAAGATTCGGTCCCGGATGGCGGTGGCGTGCTGCCGGGTGTACATGGGCATGGCGTGTTCTTCTGCGCCAGGGGTGTCGAAGAAGTTAGTGGTTAGGCCGTTGGCGATGATCAGGTAGTCGTAGGTGAATTCGGTGGGTTCGGGGTCGCCTTGTTCCACACGGACGGTTTTGGTGCGGGGGTCCATGCCGATGACTTCGCCCTGGTGTACGCGCAGGTTGGGGATTTCGCGGATGAGGCCCCGCAGGAACAATGTGACGTCCCCGGGGTTTAACCCGCCGGTGGCTACTTGATACAGCAGGGGCTGGAAGGTTTTGAACACGTTGCGGTCCACCAGGGTGATGCGCACGGCGGCATCCTTGAGTTCGCGTGCCGCGTTAAGCCCTGCAAAACCACCACCCACGATCACCACATGCGGCAACGTGGCGTACTCGTCCGCCGTGAACGGTGCGGCGCGTGTTCCAAACAGCATCAAGCCCTCCTTTGTGCACCCCGCGTGATCCGGGGTCGACTACAGCAAGAATAGGACGTCCACGGACTGGGCACTGTATAGCGATCTTCATGCCTTCCATGGGGTCCTGAACCTTCTAGGCTCGGCGGGACGGGGCGTCTGGGCAGGTTCACGGGTGTGTAGCCTGATCAGAACGACGACGGAGGAGAAGCCATGGGTGGATCAGTTCAGCCCCACTTGCGGGCCATTGTGTTGGACACCGAGGACGCCAAAAGGCTCGCCGAGTTCTACCATCAGCTTTTCGGATGGGAGTATCTGACGGACCTGACCACCGATGACGCAGCGAATTGGTGCACGCTGCAGGGGCCGGCAGGTGTTCGTTTGTCGTTCGAGCGCGTGGATCACCTGGAACGCGCGAAGTGGCCTGATCCCAGGCGGCCGCAGCAGGCGCACCTGGATTTTGTGGTGTTCTCTGGGGAGGATTTGGAGGTCTTTCACCGGAAGGCTGTTGGTTTGGGTGCTGAGGTCTTGGCCACCGAGACCGATAATCTTGACGAGCAGATCTACATCTATGCGGACCCGTCGGGCCACCCGTTTTGCGTGTTCGTACCGATGGAGGAGAACCCCGAGGCGGTCGGTCGTCAATGAAAGACAACGGGCGCAAGAGCGGAGCAAGGTCTGACGGTCTCCACGCTTCCATGTCAGTGGAGGAGTTTGATGGAGGGTACTTCTATGCAACGGAGATCAAGGCGTTCGCGCGGGAGATAGGAATTCCTGTTGGAAATCGCCGCAAGACTGATCTCGAGGATCTAATCCGGAGGTTTCTAGAGAATGGCGTCGTGCCGACTAGCAAGCCTGTGCAGCCGAGAAAAGCGGGCCAGGCCCGTGACAAACTGAGTCTTGATACGCGGGTGACGAACTATGTCGGAGACCGAACCACAAAGGAGTTCCTGCTCAAGTCTGTACGAGAAATGAGCCCGGGTCTCCCTAACAAGTCAGGCCAATGGTATTGGTTAAATGACTGGCGTCGCCAACAGCAGGCGTCGGGAGCAGTATTTACATACGCAGACCTTGTGAATCATTTGCGGGGGCTCATGCAGACTCAAGGGCGTCTCCCACAGATACCGTCCGCGCGGATGAATAACTTCATAACCGATTATCGCGCAGACCCCAAGAGTCCGAATGTCTCTCGGGAGAGAGTGCTCGACGAGTGGCAGTGGCTGAAGCGGCAGCCGGGCCCAAATACCTATGAAGAGTATCGACGAACGCGTGGTTACTAGAACCTAGTCTAGAGGAGTCGAAGCATGGATACTGGAACCGCACGCAGGCTTGCGCGCCTCAACTCCGGCCAGGATGGGAGAGCACTTCTCGTAGCGCTTGACCATGGGCTTACCGGAGGGCCGCCAAAGGGGCTCGAGTATTTCTCGGCTGCTAAGTTGTGGGTGGACAACCCTGCAATCACCGGTTTGGTCATGCATCGCGGGACCCTTAAGGCATTCACCGAGCGAGGCATGGCGCTCCAGAAACCTGTGCTCCTGCAGACCAATGGGATGTCAAGATGGGCTCAGAACCCCTCTGACAAACCCATCCTTGCCTCCGCTGAGGATGCTGTGAGGTTCGGCGCGGACGGCCTGAGCGTCGAGTTCTGTGCTGAGCGCGGCAGCTTTGGAGAGAATCTGAGAGCCATCGCGCGCCAGATTGGCGCGGCGGATCAGTATGGCCTCCCGGTAATGGTGATGCTGAGCATCACGGACGCGCCGAACGACGGCGATGGATGGGTGGAAATGCACCGCGCTATCACCCGAACACTGATTGAGATTGGCGCCACATTTATCAAGGTTCGACAGCCTCCAACGGGGCTGATGCAGGGATAGGTGACATCTGATGTTTAGCACTGCTGGTGCTAGGCAGGAGAGGATGTCCCTATGGCAGGAAAGTACCCGGAGGAGTTCCGGGAGGATGTTGTCGCGGTCGCGAAGAACCGCGAGGCCGGTGTGAGCCTGAAGCAGATCGCTGCTGATTTCGGGATCAGCTACGCGACCCTGACGAACTGGATGCGTCAGGATGCCACCGATGCCGGTGAACGCGGGGGGCCGCACCAGTGATCAGAAGGACGAGCTGCGTGAGCTGCGCCGACGTAACCGGCTCTTAGAGCAGGAGAACCTGGTGCTGCGCCGGGCCGCGGCGTATCTCTCGCAAGCGAATCTGCCGTCAAAAGGCTCTACCCGCTCGTAGGCGATCTCGCTGCCACCGAGGGTGTTCCTGTGGCGGTGACGTGCCGGGTACTGAAGATCGCTCGTCAGCCCTACTACCGGTGGCTGGCCAACCCCGTGACGGATCAGGAGTGGGCTGAGGCTCACCGGCTCAACGCGTTGATCGATGCTCACCGGGAGGACCCTGAGTTCGGGTACCGATACCTCGCCGATGAGGCCGAAGAAGCCGGCTACCGGATGGCCACCAGGACTGCGTGGCGGCTGTGCAGCGCCCAGGGTGTGGCTTCGGTGATCAGCCGTAGGCGCCGGGGCAAAGGCACCCGCCCCGGCTCACCAGTCCACGATGACCGGGTTCAGCGGAACTTCCATGCTGATGCCCCGAACCAGGTCTGGTTGACCGATATCATCGAGCACCACACCGGTGAGGGCAAGCTGTATCTGTGCGCGATCAAGGATGTCTGCTCACGGCGGATCGTCGGCTATGCGATCGACTCGCGGATGAAGTCCTCACTGGCGGTGCGGGCGATCAACAACGCGGTGGCCCGCCGCGGGGCCACCAACGTGGCTGGATGCATTCTTCACTCGGATCGTGGGTCGCAATTTCGAGCGAAGAAAGTCACCCGGGTGCTGGAGCAGCACGGGCTGATCGGCTCCATGGGCCGGGTCGGGGCTGCCGGGGATAACGCGGCGATGGAGTCCTTCTACTCGCTGCTGCAGAACAACGTATTAGACCGTGAGGTCTGGGCGACCCGTCAGCAGCTGCGGATGAAGATCGTGACCTGGATTGAGAAGACCTACCACCGAAGGAGGAAGCAGCAGGAGCTGGGGCGGATGACCCCAGTACAGTTTGAAGCCCACCTATTGGATCAAGCCGACGCCCTGGCGGCCTAAGAGTGAACTGTCACCTGTTCCTGCATCAGCCCCTCCGGGACTTTCGGGACGACGACGCCGAAGCGCCCAACGTGGACGTCTCCGACGTGGTGTTGACGCACTACCGCCTGACCAAATCTTTGGAACAGCACGAAATGCAGCTGGTCTCTGATGGTGCTGCTGGTCTGGTGGGCCTGACCGAGGCGGGTATGAAGCGGTCCCAGGAAACGCAACGTGCGGGCTTCGCTGACGTGATCGAGAAGGTTAACAAGTACCTGGGCGACCTGGCGGTTGATGACCAGTACAAGGTGGACGGCATTAACCAGCTGATTAGTGAGATGGCCAATGAGGAAGCCCTGGCACTCCAAGCCAAACACAACAGCCCCACCGAGTTCAGGTATTCACCAACCGTGATCCGCATGGCGGAAGATGCAGTATGGCGGCACGAGGAAGCCAGCACGGAGCTTGTGGACTACTTCCGCAAAATGGACTCCCGACGGCTGGTGGACATGCTCATGGACTTTGGGCTGCACGACACCCTGCGCGAGCGAGGGAACGTGGGGTGATGGGTCGTCGAGCGCCCTGGTGTTCGCTGTAATAACGTCAGCTCACCGGCAGGCCTTTGTAGAGGCAGCCATTGAAAAACTCCAGTGCCCGCTATAACGTATGTGTCTGATGTCACAGAAGCTGCCACATGGCACAGGCGGGGTGGGGATTGCTTGTTGAGCGCAGATTTAATTTACAAGGGGGTTAAAATTGAAGGTAATCGTGGGTTCTAGATCGATAGTTTCGAGTTTCCGTGTTCTTTTGGCGTTTTCCCTAGCACTTGCACTGTGGGTACCTTTTGTTACTGCCACGGGAGCTAGTGCACAGGAGGGGGATGCTGTGATTGATGCCCCCAAACTCTCATCAGTCACTCCCGTATATCCGCGGCGCGTACCGTTTCAAGGGTGGTTTGGCCTGAGGGTGGAATACACCAGCAATCATAATGACCTGGAAATGACTGTGAAAATTTCAGGCCCTGGATTTAAAGATGAGGTGGTCAGTTCACGAATTGATCAGGTTGGGAGCGGGAATATATATAGGGGTTATCTTATGCTGCCTAGTGAAACTAAAGGTGTTGCGGAAGTTGACTCAATACAGTTAAAAAACTCCAGTGGGTACAGGGTGACATATTATCGGGATGGCACTGACCCGCTCGTTGAAAAGCGGGGGGAGTGGTCTAACTACTACAATACGGGCGAAACCATAGAAGATCCCACTATTGACTGGTCTGAGCTGTATTTGATCGTTGATCCTGCCGTTGATCCCACTGAGAGTGGCCCGCCCGACTTTGTGCCGCCCGACGTGTCTCCATTTGTCGATGTTGATAAAGATCAATTGTTTTATATGCAAATGGCCTGGATGTATGAACGGGGTATTTCGGTAGGGTGGCAGAATCTCCAAGGTGCACGAGAGTATCGACCTTTGGTACCCATTAATCGTGATGCGATGGCCGCATTCTTATATCGTATGGCAGGAAGTCCAAAATACACGCCACCTTCACAATCTCCCTTTGCTGATGTTTCTACTACGCAACACTTCTACAAGGAGATCAGTTGGCTATATGATCAAGGTATATCTACCGGCTGGGTGATGCCTGACGGTACTCGAGAATATCGCCCTCTAAGCCCCATTAATCGTGATGCAATGGCGGCGTTTATGTTCAGAATGGCTGGGTCTCCTGAGTACTATGTGCCAAATTGGCGGTCTCCATTTGCCGATGTTGGAGTTCGCCATCAATTTTATCGGGAGATTTCTTGGGCACATTCTGTGGGAATTACTCAGGGGTGGCACCTTGGCACCGAGCAGCGGAAGTATCGCCCCTCCACACCTATCAATCGAGATGCAATGGCCAAGTTTCTATTCGAACTTCAGCCGTACGTGGATATTGCATAGCCGCTTGCGAAGTGTTTGGCAGAGGAGTTTGAAATGACACGTGGATGCGCGATAAAGGTGCTCTAATCCCATCATCTTGGCTGTGATAATTGGTTTCTCTTAACCTAATGGGTTTAGGGGGTTTGAAGCAGGTCAGCTGAACTCGTCCCAAAATGTCCGACCCACGTGAGAGCCTTACCCCATGACTCACCACGTGTTGTTGGCTGGTTGCGGGGACGTTGGGATTGCGCTCGGCGAGCGGCTCAGCCAACAAGGTTGGACGGCCTCCGGCATCAGGCGCTCCGTGGGCAAGCTCCCCAAAAACATCACGCCCATCCGCATGGATCTCACCAATCCTGGGAATCAAGACCTCCCAAAGGCTGACGCCGTCGTCATCACCCTCACCGCCGACGGCCGGGACGTCGTGGACTACCGGCACACTTACCTGGGCGCACTCAAAGGCCTGTACCAGGCGCTGCAGACCAACGGTGTCCCGTCCCGGACGGTCCTGGTCTCCAGTACAGGGGTGCTGGGGGACGAAGACGGGGAAACCCTGACCGAAGACTCCGAACCCCACCCCACCCGCGCCACCGCAAAAATTCTCCTAGAAGCAGAACATCTAGCCCAGGAACTCTTCCCGGGCGTGATCATTGTCCGTCCCGCCGGAATCTACGGCCCCGGACGAACCTCCCTGATCAACCGCGTGCGCCAGGGCAGCCCCATGAACCACGCTCGCATGACCAACCGCATCCACCGCGACGACCTGGTGACCGTGCTGCAGAAAACACTGGAAGCCCACAACCCGCCGTCGCTACTGCACGCCGTGGACACCGAACCCGCCCGCATGGGCGACGTGGCGGCTTACATAGCCCACCTGCTGCATGTGCCCGTGCCACCCGACCAACCCGGCGGTCAGGAAGGCAAAACCCTGGACAGTACCCGCATGCAGGACTTTGTGGGCCAGTTTCTCTACCCCACGTATCGTGAAGGGTACGGTTCACTGCTGGAGTGAGCCCGGCAGCACACCCCACACGGTCGTGCGCCCACACCACTACGGAAGGACCACACCCATGGACCAATCCCAGGACCGCACACCCACCCCGGACGCCGCAGAAAACAACGCGTTCTTTCCATCGCCGTATTCGCTATCCCAGTACACGGCCAACCGCACCAACTTTGACGGCCTGGCAACCGACAAAAAATACACCGGTGGCCGCTGGAAAGTACTGGTGGTGGCTACGGACGAGCGTTACATGCTCATGGACAACGGAACGTTCTTTTCCACCGGCAACCACCCCGTGGAAACTCTGCTGCCCATCCACCACATGGCTGAAGCCGGGTACGGCATCGACGTCGCCACCCTCAGCGGTGGCCCCGGCAAGTTCGATTGGTGGGCCTACCCTGGCGACGATCCCGCCGTGGCATCCGCATGGGAACTCACCCAACACAGCTTCAAAGCCCCACACAAACTGGCTGATGTTCTGGCCAGCGGGCTAGACGACTACGCCGCGATCTTTATACCCGGCGGACACGGTGCCATGAACGGCATACCCACCAGCACCACCCTGCGTGACGTTTTAGATTTCTTTATGGACCACGACCGCCTGGTGATCACCCTGTGCCACGGCCCCGCAGGACTACTGGCCGCCGGGGTTGACCGCGAAACCAACCCATTCTCCGGATACAAAATCGTGGCCTTCCCGGATGCCCTGGACTTTGGTGCCAACGTGGAGATCGGCTACCTGCCCGGCAAAATGCCGTGGGCGCTGGGCAAAGCGTTGGAGCAGGCGGGCATGGAGATCACCAACTCGGATATGACCGGTGCCACCACCCGGGACCGCAATTTGCTGACCGGCGATAGCCCCCTGGCCGCCCACCAGTTAGGCAAGGAATCCGCAGTGGCCCTGCTGGAAACTTTCACCAACTAACCCGGTACCGTCCATGATCCCGCTGGAACACACCTACGCCCAAGCCGTACCCCAGCTATCCGTACGGTGCCGGGCGCAGCGGGCACCGGAAGCGTCGGTGCTCGTCCTGAACGATTCCCTAGCTTATGACCTGGGAATCTCCACGGATTTCCTGCGCTCCCCGGATGGTGTGAAACTGCTCAGCGGGCAAGTGCCCGACACCCCCGACGGCGCCCCGGCAACCTACGCACAAGCTTACGCCGGGCACCAGTTTGGACAGTTTGTGCCGCAACTGGGGGACGGCCGGGCGCTGCTGGTGGGTGAAATTCTGGATGTTCACGGCACCCGCCGGGACCTACACACCAAAGGCTCCGGGCAAACCCCATTTTCGCGAGGCGGTGACGGCCAAGCACCGCTAAGCGCCATGCTCCGGGAATACCTGGTGGGTGAAGCCATGCACGCCCTGGGCATCCCCACCACCCGCGCACTGGCCGTTGTGAGCACAGGAACCCACGTGCAACGGCGTAACCCCACCCCGGAACCCGCTGCCACACTCAGTCGGATTGCGGCAAGCCACCTGCGGGTCGGCACGTTCCAGTTCGCTGCCGTGCACCGCACGTCGGACGTCACAAAAGCTTTGGCTGATTACGCCATCGAACGCCACTGGCCACACGCGGCCCAAGCCCAGAATCCGTACCTGGAATTACTGCGCTGCCTAACCCACGCCCAGGCTCAACTGGTGGCCCAGTGGATGCTTGTGGGGTTTGTGCACGGGGTGATGAACACGGACAACATGACGATTTGCGCAGAAACCATGGACTACGGCCCCTGCGCTTTTGTGGATACCTTCACACGATCAGCGGTTTTCAGTTCCATTGACCGTGGGGGCCGTTACGCTTACGACCGCCAATCCTCCATGGCGCTATGGAACCTGTCCCGCTGGGCCGAAACCCTGCTTGACCTCATCGACTCCACCCCTGATACCGCCGTGGATGCCGCAACACAGGTGCTCCACGAATATGAGCCAACCTATAACGCCGCACTGGCCCGGGGTTTCGCGGCCAAAATCGGGGTGGCCCCCGCTGCAGTGGACACCCCGGAAGCGTCACGGGAGTTCCGCAGTTTTGTGGAAGACACCTTTGACCTGTTGGAAACACACAACCAGGACTTCACACTGTTTTTCAGAGCGCTTGCGGAAGGCAACGTGAAAAGCATGATGGACTCCGCTGCCATCAGCCCCTGGATGGCAGCCCGTGAACGTTTGATTCAGCGGTGGAGCCCCACACAGGCTGCGGACGTTCCGCTCATGCAATGCACCAACCCCGTGTACATTCCCCGCAACCACCACCTGGATCACGCACTACAGCAAGCGGAATCAGGCGACCTTTCGGACTTTCACCGGTTGTTGTCCGCCGTGCGGGACCCTTTTACGCCACGGCAGGAGTTTTTCGGTCTGGAAAGCCCGGGGTCCACCGCCAGGTTTGTGAGTTTCTGCGGAACCTAAAACTCCCCATACCGCACGTGGTGGGTTGTTCCGCCAGAACCAGAAGTTCAGCGGAACAACCCACCACGTGAAAAAACGAGAACAGAAGACGGTGTGCTCAGTCGTCAGTGACCACAACGTTCACGGGAATGTTCCCGCGAGTGGCATTGGAGTACGGGCAAACCTGGTGCGCCTTCTGCGCCAACTCATTCGCCTTCTCGTGCTCCAGATCCGGGATCACAACTTCCAGCGTGACTTCCAGTTCAAAACCACCGGAATCATTCGGGCCAATACCCACGCGTGCACCCACACTGGAATCACCAAGCGCAACTTTTTCCTGGCGAGCCACCAGCTGCAACGCAGAATGGAAGCAGGCGGCATAGCCTGCGGCGAACAGGCCTTCCGGGTTAGCGCCGTTCCCTGAACCCCCCATTTCCTTGGGGCTAGCCAAGTCAAGGTCCACATAGCCGTCCGTGGTGCGGGTGTGACCGTTGCGGCCAGCGCCGGTGGCTATTGCTTCTGCGGTGTAAATGCTTGCCATGATTCTGAGATTCCTCCTGATAGGTGACGGGGCAAGGGCCCTTCATCCTCAGCGTTACTAGCGTTTGCTTTGTTCCAGCAGCAGCGTGGTGTTCTGCGCGGTGCGCACTGTGGCCACGTAGAACTCCAAGGTCAGGCGGAACAACAGCACGTAGCCGAAAGTGATGACCGCTCCGAAGAGAAAGGCGATGATGCCTGTCAGTGCGGAATCAAAAAAGGCCGCGAACGTGACCATCAACCAGCTCAACACAATGAGTGTCAAACCGACGATGAACAACACCCCGGCAAAACGAATGGTGATGAAGTTCTTGAAGGAAATATCAAAGAGGGTCTGAAAGAAATTGGGCTCCCCGGAGCCCTTGGCACCAGTCGGCTGCCCGGACGGTTGGCCTTGTTGGCCCGGCACATACCCGTACCCGGAATAGTGGGGCTGTGGAGCGCCTTGAGGAGCAGGCTGCTGGGGTTCCTGGTAAGGGTTCGTGGGTTCTGAAGGTGTGTAAGACATCTGGATCCTTTCGTGGTGCGTCGAAGCAACCCGCACATTTAACCCGCCTATCAGCATTCTTGCCAACCGGTAGAATGCGTGCAGAGATTCTGCACGAGTGGGTGCCCCATCCATGGTGCCCGACGTGATCTCACCAAGCACTCGTGAACAACGACGCAGCAGGTACAACGGCGTACCGCTGAGGAAGCAGGGCAATTTCCGTGTCTGCAGTTGAAACATGGGCTGAGCGTGAAACCCGCGCGGAAGCGATGGTTCCGATCATTGGCAAGTTGTACCGGGACAACAAAGTGGTGCTGAGCATCCATGGGCGTTCCTTGGTGCGTAAATCAGTTACCGGCATCCTCAAAGCGCACCGTTTTGCGCGTCGTGTGGTGGGTGAGGAACTGAGCACCGAATGCACGTGGGAAATGCTGCACGTCATTCAGCAACTCAATCTAGGAACTTGCCAGATTGACCTGGGAAAACTGGCAGTTGGACTGGGCCAGGCCGGTGGCCAGGATGTGGAGCAGTACCTACGTGAGCAGCTTGCGCCCGTAGTGGATCAACAAGGCCATAACGTGGAACAGGGGCGGGACGTTGTCCTGTACGGCTTTGGCCGAATCGGCAGATTGTTGGCCCGAATCCTGGTGGAACGTCACGACGGTACAGGACTGAACTTGCGCGCCGTGGTGGTCCGTAAAAAACCGGGGAACGACCTTGTGAAGCGGGCTTCTTTGCTGCGCCGGGACTCCATTCACGGTAAATTCAACGGCTCCATTCTGGTGGATGAAGAACGCAACGTGATTTCCGCTAACGGTGTGGACATTCAGGTGATCTATGCGGATTCCCCTGAATCCGTGGACTACCGGGACTACGGAATCGACAACGCTTTACTGATCGACAACACCGGTGTGTGGCGTGACGCTGAAGGATTGTCCCGGCATTTGGCGTCCCCCGGGATTGCCAAGGTGTTGTTGACGGCCCCCGGCAAGGGGCAGATTAAAAACATTGTGTACGGCGTCAATGATGCCGACATTCTGCCGGAGGATCGCATTATTTCTGCGGCGTCCTGCACCACTAACGCGATCACTCCCGTGGTTAAAGTGATTCACGACCGCTACGGCATTGCTCAGGGGCACGTGGAAACAGTGCACGCCTTCACCAATGACCAGAACCTGACGGATAACTACCACAAAGGTGAACGGCGTGGGCGGGCAGCCGGGCTGAACATGGTGCTCACCGAAACGGGTGCCGCCAAAGCCGTGGCGAAAGCGCTGCCGCAGATGGAAGGCAAGTTGACCGGTAACGCCATTCGTGTGCCCGTGCCGGATGTATCCATGGCCGTGCTGACGCTGCAGCTGGATCAGGCCCCGGCGGGTGCGGACGAACTCAACCAATTCCTGCGGGGGATTTCCCTGGATTCACCGTTGAGCCGTCAGATCGACTTCACGGACTCCCCGGAAACAGTGTCATCCGACCTGGTGGGTTCCCGCTACGCCTGTGTGGTGGACGGTCTGGCCACGGTAGTTAACAACAAGACCGTGGTGGTTTACGCCTGGTACGACAACGAATTTGGGTATTCCAGCCAGGTAGTCCGGGTATGCGCCAAGATGGCGGACATTATTCAGCCGACATTCCCGGCTACTGACCACTAACACGCCCCAAGGCGCTCAGGAAGGTGTCGACGTCCGTGGCCGTTTGTAGTCGCGCGCGGGCTTGGTCGTTGTCCACCACGGCAATCAGTTGCCGCATGGCCTGGATGTGCTGGGTGCTGTCCGCTGAAGCGAGTGCCGCGATCAAGGTGACGGGGTCGTGGAGTTCGTTGCCGAATCGGACGGGCTTCTTCAGTCGCACCCAGGCCATGCCGGTCTGGCTGACCAGGCCGGGGGCTTGGGCGTGAGCGAAAGCGAAGCCCGGTGCGATCACGATGTACGGCCCGTGGTCCTTAACGTTGCGGATCATGGCTTCCGTGTATGCCCGGGAACCAACACCTGTGTTCACCAGTAATTTGCCCGCGCAGCGAATCGCAGCCCGCCAGTTGCGTGCGCGGGCATTCAAGCGGATTGAATCCGGGGTGACGAGTTCATGCAGGCGAGCCATACGTACACCCTAGGGGAGTTCGTCAGGATGTCCGTGGTGATCGCAGCGAATGTGCCACGGCAAGCATCCACTATCCACTATTAAGTGAGGCAAGTCACATATTATATGTGTGACGATCTTTCTTGCCGCGCCGTCCTACACATGAAGGCAATGCGTGACGGCCGAAAATCGGTACGAAGCGCGTGCCCGTGTCACGTACTCAGGATGTGGAGGTTTCCCCATGGCACAGAACAGCGAAACACAGAAAAACACCGGAACCACCGGCTCTGCGATCCCCCCTACGGGTGAAGAGCGGGCGCGACGCGAAGCCCGCGCCACCGAAAACCAGACTGAGCGCCCCCGCCCGGTTGGCCCGCTGCAAAGCGACCGTGGCAACACCACTTTGGAGGACACTGTGGTGGCCAAGATTGCAGGCATCGCAGCTCGTGAGGTCCCCGGCGTATACGCCATGGGCAACTCCATGCGCCGCACCTTCAACGCCATCACCGAACGCATCCCCAATTCACAGACCAACGTCTCCGGCGGGATCAGCGTTGAAAAAGGTGAGCGGCAGACCGCCATCGACGTCACCGTGGTGATCGACTACGGCGCATCTGTGGTAGAGGTCGGCAACGGCATCCGCCGCAACGTCATCCAGGCAGTTGAGCAGGCCACCGGACTGGAAGTTGTGGAAGTCAACGTGAACGTCACTGACGTTCACTTGCCCGAAGAGGACGACAACAGCTCCTCAAACTCCACTCCTTCAGGCGAGTTGGCCTGAGTTCCCACAGGACGGGCCCATAGCCCGTTCGTCTGAAATCAGTGTGTCGTCACGCAGACACACAACGCTGCGTGACGACACATCTGTGCGGTTTCACACTCGAAAGGAAGCCATCGTGTCAACCACTCGTACTGCTTTATTCATCGGTTTGTTCTTGGGGGTCATTGTGGCCTTCGGAACCTTCACCCAGTTCCTGCTCGTGGTGCTCTTTGGTGCCGTAGGGCTGCTGGTCGGCTTTGTGCTGGAAGGCAAGCTGGATCTCTCTGACGTTCTCAATCGCGACCGGAGGTGACCGTGTCCACCACTGACCGTACGCCCTGGGACGCCGCATTGGCGGATAGTTCAGAGCACACAGCACAGCCGGTGGAGCAGCGTGGAACCTTGAGTATCCCGTCAGCTGTCGTGGCGAAGATTGCCGCTCAGGCTGCCTGGGAAATTGACCAAGTTGGTGCGGCCTCCGGAGGAATCCTGGGAATCGGCGCTCGCCGTGATTTTGAACGCCGCCCGCAGGCTGAAGCCAAGATATATGGCCAATCTGCCGTGATCACCCTGGACGTGGGTGTCGCCTACCCTGCACCGTTGCGCAATACGGCAGCTCGGATCCGCGAGCACGTGATCCAACGGGTTGAACAACTCACCGGGTTACGCGTGGACCAGATAGACCTCAAAATCTCCTGGTTGCACCGCACCGACGAACGTTCCATACGAGGAGCACTGTTATGAGTACCGGAACCTTCCCCGCGCTTAGGCGCAGACCGGCCCGCGTTTTGCCATCCATGCTGGTGGCGCTCTTAGGTATTGCCTTGGTGGCAGTCGTGGCAACGGCCGCCATCCAGCGAATGACCCAGGGGCAGTGGCCACAGTGGGTCAGCGACTCGGCGTCCACCGTGAGTAATACACCCAGCACTGACCCTCTGACGTTGACCACGGGGATCGTGATCGCCGTGATTGGTCTGGTAATTCTGGCGTGCGCCCTGTTGCCTGGTGCTTTCAACCGCGCTCAGTTGCGGGTGGATGACTCCCTGTATTCAGGTGAGCAGGACACCGTGCTGACCAACCGAGGGTTGGTGCACATCGTGGAAGCATCCGTGAATCGGGTCGATGGCGTGCGTTCTGTCCGCGCTGACGTCAGTACGCGCAAAGTCCGGTTGAACGTGGAAACACCTCTGCGGGATAGCGATCGGATTCGTTCGGAAGCCGCTGAAACTGCCCACGCCACGCTGCGCAAACTGCCGTTGGTTAAGCAGCCAGCTGTCGCCGTGTCTATTCAGCACAAGAAGGGGTAACTCATGCGTACAGTTTCTGGAACTCGCAACCGCCTGCTGTTGGCGCTGGTGGGTGTGGTGCTTAGCGCCGTCGGGGCGTTCATCATCCTTGTGTCCTTGGGGAGCACAAAGCAGATTCCCGGCCTTCAAGCGCTTCCCAGTGGGGACGCCACCGTGGGTACCGTGTTTGGGTTCAACTCACAGATTTTCCTGCCCATTCTGATTGCGGTCACGGTGATTATTGCCATTGTGTGCCTCATGTGGCTGGTGGCTCAGGTTCCGGGTAAACCGTCCCGCGTGACGTTCCGGTTGCACGACACCCAACAACCGCATGCGGTCAACATGGAATCTTCCGTGTTGGAAGACGCCATCCGGCAGCAGTGTGAATCTGTTTCCGACGTTCACCGCGCGACTGTCCAGGTGGCTGGTTCCGCGCGCCAACCAGAGGTTTTCCTGGGGTTGGCGTTGGAACCTGGGGCCTCTGTGCCGCGTACCCTTCAGGAGGTGTACGGGACAGTGGTTCGTGATGTGGCAACCGCCCTGGAAACACAGCCCACTCGGGTCAGTGTGGAATTGGATGTAGCCCGTACGGCCAAAGTATCCACCAAAACCGCAACCGTGGGGTCCGCCCCCGCGGCCTCGGGTGAAAGTGGGCAGTTGGCGTGACCGAGGACGGGCGTCGCAGTGGCGTCGCCGAGTCCCAGGGGGTCGGTACGCCCGTGACTGAGTTGGACCAAGCCACTCTGGTGGCCCGGGCGCAGGACGGGGACCCGGCGGCGTTTGAGCAGTTGGTGATCCGGTACGAGGGTCCCTTGTACCGGTATGCCTTCCAGATGCTCGGCAACCGCCAAGAAGCCGAAGATGTGGTGCAGGAGACCATGATCCGGGTATGGCGTGCCCTGCCCGGGCTGGACTCCGCTGAAGCGTTTTCGTCGTGGGCGTACCAGATCACCTCACGGCACTGCCTAGATTTGTTAAAGAAAGCCGGGCGTCGTAAAACCGATGCGACAGCCCCGGATGACATGCCCGACAATGTAGGCTCACGTGATTCCGTGGCTCCACGCACACCGCAAGATCCTGCTGCTGTTGCTGAGTCGTACCAGGCATTGGGGGAAATTACCCAGCTAGTCAGCGCGCTTTCCCCACCATTGCGCGCATGCTGGGTGATGTACGAGGTCCACGAGCTGACCTATGGGGAGATCGCTCGTGCACTGTCCATTACGCCAGCGACGGTGCGTGGACGAATAGCCCGGGCCAGGGCAGAGCTTGTGAAGGGGATGACTCCATGGCGGTAAAGCAGCAGCCACACTTAGGCTGCGGCACAACGATTGACGAGATCTGGATGGGAATGGACAAACAACCCACCGCCCACCAGCGGACATGTCCGCAATGTCGGGCGGCGCGGGAAAGCCTATCCACCCTTCAAAATATGGTGGCTTCTTACCGGCGTGTGGAAGGACTTCACGACGAATCCGTGCTCCCTTCCCGCAGCGTGCGAGACAACATTCTGGCGGTGGCCCGGTCCGAAGTCCGCCGTGGACGGCGCAGTGTGGCCATGGTGACGGAAACCGGTCCGGTGTTCATCAGTGACCAAGCGCTGGTCGATCTGGTGCGCGTGGCCACAGACACCGTGGCGGGCGTACGTGGCCGCCACGTAGAGCTGAGCATGTGCTCCGCTGAAGATCCGGTGGATCAACAGCGCGATGCTAGTGGAGATCTTCGCCGTGTTTTGACGGCACTGACCGTGCGGCTGTCTATCAAGTACGGTGCCTCGATCCCGGAGGTTACAGCTCAGGTGCGCACAAGAATTTTGACCGTTCTGGTCAATCATGTTGATGTCGATCCGGTGTCCGTGGATCTGGTGGTGGAGGATGTATTCGATGCGTGAAACCCGCCCTGATGAACAGCTTCCTCTTGACCTGACGCAGAATCAGGAACTTCTGGATGCGGTCCAGACCGCCATTCTGCAGGTTCCCGGGGTGATTCGCCTGGAACCCAGCCTGTTAGGGCGTTTGGGGAACACCGTGAATTCGTCCCACCAGGGTGTGCCAACTTTTGGTGGCCAGGGTTTGGCTATTGAGCCCATGGGACACGGGGTGGTGGTCACGGTTGATGTAGCCGTGGCGACCCCACACACCACGCGGGTCACAGCCCCCGCTATCCAACAGGCTGTGGTGTCTGCGCTCGTCCCATGGCACGTTGATGTGGTTTCTGTTGTTGTGTCGGTGTTGAGTATGGAGTCAGAAATAGGCCGCTGACCGGTAGCCTGTGGTCTCGCACAGAGGAGAGACCATGACCACCACCACACTTCTTTTGTTAGGTTTGGCGTCAATTGCCGCCATCTTGCTGTTGATTATTAAGGGCAAGGTGCACCCGTTCATCACACTGATGACCGTTGCCCTACTGCTTGCTCTGGCCGGTGGCGTTCCGTTGCCGGAGGTTGCCCCACTGCTGATCACAGGCATGGGCAATACCTTAGGCAGTGTGGCACTGATCGTGACCCTGGGTGCCATTTTGGGGCGCATTATTGAAGTTTCGGGTGGCGCTGACGTCCTGGCACGTTGGCTACTCAATGTGTTTGGTCAGGCCCGCGCCCCGTTTGCTTTAGGTGCCACTGGTTTCATCTTCGGCATCCCTGTTTTTGTGGACGTCGGGCTGATTGTGCTGATTCCCATCGTGTTCGGTGTGGCCCGCAGGATCGGCGGGAACATGTTGACGTACGCGCTGCCGATTGCCGGTGCCATGTTGGCAGTCCACTGTGTGGTGCCGCCGCATCCGGGGATCGTAGGTGGCGCTCAACTGCTGGGGTCGGATATTGGTCTGGTGATGATTTTTGGCTTGGTGGTCGCCGTGCCCATGTGGTTGGTGGCTCAGGCGATTGCCGAACCCCTGGCAACACGAAATTTTGTTCCGGTGAGTGATGCTGACACCCACCACGCGGTAGGCGGCACTGGTGCCATGACCGTAGTGGGCACCAAACAACCAGGGGTTTTTCTGGTGCTATCCACCATTGTTTTGCCTTTGGTGCTGATTATGGGTGGCACCACTTTCAGCGTTGTTCTGGCGGAAGACCACTTGGTAACCAACGTGTTCTCCTTGGTGGGGGCATCGCACGTGGCCTTGCTGATTGGCGTTGTGTACGCCGCAGTGGTGTTGGGCTTCCGGTCCGGTTGGAGCAGGGATGACGTGGAGAATGTGATTAATTCGGCGCTGCCGCCCGTAGCCGCCGTGGTGCTGATTACCGGAGCCGGAGGCATGTTTGGGTATACCTTGCGGGAAACCGGGGTGGCAGATGCGGTGGCGGATCTATTGAGTGCCACCGGGTTGCCCGTGATTCTGCTGGGATGGTTGCTGGCTATTTTGATCCGGGCAGCTCAAGGTTCAGCCACCGTGTCCATGCTGGCCACCGCACCGCTGGTGGAACCCCTGCTAGGCAGCGCGCAACTGCACCCCGTCCAGATGGCGTTGGTGGCCGTGGCCATCGGGGCCGGAACCATGGGGCTGAGCCACGTGAACGACTCCATGTTCTGGATTTGGAGTCGTTATTTTGCTGTACCGGTATCCACGGCGCTGAAAACGTGGACCGTGGTATCCACAGTGGCGTCGGTCGCTGGGTTGATTGCCGTGGCGCTGTTATGGCTGCTGGTTTCAGCCATCGTGTAACAACAGCACGCCCCTGGGCATGCTTAAGGAAGCACTGACCGACGAAAGGTGACTGCCATGCCTGGCACACTCCTGGTTTTTGATGACGACCCCACCGGCTCCCAGGCTGTTCATGACGTGGAGGTGGTGTTGGAGTTAGCAGCTCAGCCCGTACTGGAAGCTTTGAGTGCTGACGGTGCCACGTGTTTTGTGCTCACGAACAGCCGGGCTATGGATGAGCACCGGGCGGTTGCGCAACAAAACAGGCTATTACGGGACATTTTGGAGGGGTTGCCGGAAGGCCGGGTGCCGCAAGTGGTGTCCCGCAGTGACTCCACATTGCGGGGCCATGTGATTGCCGAACCGAATGGGCTAGCGGATGTGCTGGAGGAACGCGGCATGCACGTCAATGGGTTCCTTTTTGCACCGGCCATGTTTGAAGCCGGGCGCTACACCACGGGTGATGTTCACTGGGCTGTGGTGCGGGGAGAACATGTGCGTGTGGCGGATACGGACTTTGCGCAGGATGCCACGTTTGGGTACACCGCCTCAGACCTGAAAGATTTTCTGGTGGAACGTTCCGGCGGGACGCTGCAGCGGGACCAGATTCTTTCCATCACCATGGAACATCTTGCCACCGGGGTGGATGCCGTATGCCGGGTGTTAGACCAGGCCACACACCGCACCTGGGTGGTGGTTAATGGCACGGAGTACGCGCACCAAGAGGTGGTGGTGGATGCCTTGAAGCGACAGCAGGCCACCGGGCGGAATTTCATTGCTCGTTGTGGGCCCTCATTTGTGCGTCCTTTGGCTGGGCTGAAGCAGTCGCGGGTGCTCGAACCTGCGGATATCAGTATTGGTGCTGATCGTATGCCTCACGGGTTGGTGGTGGTGGGGTCCCATGTGGGGCTGACCAACCGGCAACTGGCGGTGCTTAAGGACCGTGGCCGGGTGTGTGATGTTGAACTGCACGTACCCACGCTGCTGGGTCCGGGCCACCACACACACGTGGAACAGGCAATCACGCAGGCCACGCAGGCTTTAGCGGATTCCGATGTGGTGGTGTGCACCAGCCGGGATGTGGTGCGCACTGATGACCCTCAGGAGTCGCTGTCCATTGCCCGTAGCGTGTCCGACGCCGTGGTGGAGGTGGTGCGCGGGGTGATGAAAGCTAAGCCAGCGTGGGTGATTGCCAAAGGTGGAATTACTTCGCACGAAGTCGCGCATAAGGGGCTGGGTATTCAGCGCGCCCGAGTGGGTGGGCAATTTTTCCCGGGGCAGACCTCTCAGTTCATCCCGATTGATGCTGACCCCGAAGCCGATGGCTGCCCCTTTGTAGTGTTCCCTGGCAACGTGGGAACGGAAACAGCAGTGGCGGATGTGGTGGATGTATTAACCCAGGCCACCCGGTTGAGTGGGGCGGCCAAAACAACAACAGAAAAGGGTGACGTGCAATGACTCAGGTGGCGTGGATTGGGTTGGGTGCCATGGGGGCTCCGATGGCCACGGTGGTGGCGGGGGGCGGCATGCCCGTGCGTGCCTTTGACCTGGACCCGGATGCGTCACAGCGGGTGGGGGGCGGCGTTACCGTGTTTCCCACGGTCCGTGAAGCTGTGGCTGGGGCTGATGTTGTGGTGGTCATGGTGGCCACCGGTGCGCAATTGGACGCGGTGCTGTTCGACCCGCACACCGGGGTCGCGGAAACCCTGGGGCGGGGCACTGTGGTGTTGGTGATGTCCACGGTGGGGCCACAGGCTGTGGAACAGGCGGCCAACCGTCTTGAAGCTCACGGTGTGTGGGTGGTGGACGCCCCGGTATCTGGTGGGGTAGCGCGTGCCAGTACCGGTGACTTGTTGGTCATGGTGGGCGGTGCTGATCAGCACATCGCCACTGCGCAACCGGTATTGGACTGTGTGGCTGCCCAAGCGCCCGTGGTGGGTGCCGTGGTAGGGGATGGTCAACGGTTCAAGGTGGTGAATCAACTGTTGTGCGGGGTTCACATTGCGGTTGCTGGGGAGGCTTTGGCGCTCGCGGAGTCCATGGGGTTGGACCCCGCCCAGTGTGTGGAGGTGTTGCAGGGGGGTGCGGCGTCGTCGTTTATGTTGGGTGACCGGGGGCCACGCATGGTGGAAGGTGAGGACGCCCCTGTGCGTTCGGCTCTGGATATTTTTGTGAAGGACATGGGGCTGGTGACGGATGCCGCCCGTGCCGTACAGCAACCGGTGCCTTTGGCAGCCGCTGCGGAACAGATTTATGTGCGGGGCCGCCGTGAAGGCTTAGGCAGGCGGGACGATTCTTCCGTGTACGAATTACTACGTTCCGGCGCGTCAGATTAGGTTTTTGGCCTTTTGGATGAGGTCACTAAACCGTACGTTTAATGCTCCCGTGCTGCAGAGAGACAACGCTATTTAGCCCCTTGATTGTGGCGCAGCGCGTTACGCTGGTGGCGTGTACCAAGTGGTGACTCGCTATCTGGTGCTGAACGTTTACGCATTCGCCGAGTGAAAAGAAGGAGCACCCGTGGGGATTTGGGGAGCCATTGGCGTCTTAATCTTCTGCTTCCTCACCCTGGCCCTGTGCGTTTTTGTGGGCATGCTGGTGATTGGTAGGGCTGGTAAAGCCGCCCGCACATTACGCGGCGGCAAACCGCGTGGGTCGTTGCTTTTTTCCAAGCACAGAAACTGATCCACTGCCTGGGTCTTTCCCCCGCCGGATCGCATCCCGCAACACCGTGATCAACACAACGGAATACCCCCGGACAGGAGTGCGGTTGCACCAAGGGCACGCACTCTAACTGCCTGGAGGTACCCTGTGCCCGACTTGTTCGATCCCTTAACTGCAGGAAACCTGAACCTACGCAACCGTGTGGTGATGGCACCCCTGACCCGTTCCCGCGCGGAAGAAGACGGTGTGCCCTCCGACCTGCACGTGGAGTATTACACCCAGCGTGCTGGTGTGGGCCTGATCATCACCGAAGGCACTTTCCCGGCCTTCAGCAACCGCGCTTTTGTGGGGCAACCCGGAATTACCAATGACGATCAACAAGCCGCATGGGCACGGGTGGCCGATTCGGTTCACCAGCAGGGCGGCACCATTGTCATGCAGATCATGCACGCCGGTCATGTCACCCACTCCGGTTTGACCCGTGGTGCGCACCCCGAAGCTCCAGGGAACACCAAACCAGGCGACGGCATGATCCGCACCTACGACGGCAAACAGAACATGGTGGCAGCCAACCCCTTGACCGCTGAAGACTTGCAGCGCGTCAAAAATGAGTTTGTGACCGCAGCTGCGCGCGCCATCGCCGCCGGTATGGACGGTGTGGAACTGCACAGCGCCAACGGGTATCTGCTCCACGAATTCCTCGGCCCGATCACCAACCAGCGCGATGACTCCTACGGTGGATCCCCGCAAGCCCGCGCACGATTTGTTGTGGAAGTCATTCAGGCTGTTGCCGCTGAAATCGGCCCGGGCCGCACTGCCGTGCGTATTTCCCCGGAACACAACATCCAAGGTGTCCTGGAAACTGATCACCAGGACGTTGTGGCCACATACGATGCCCTGATTGATGGGATCAATGAGCTGGGGTTGGCATACTTGTCCGTGTTGCACGCAGATATTGACGGTGACTTTGTGGCCCACCTCAAGGACCGTTTCAACGGGGCGTTCCTGCTTAACAGTGGGTTCGGAGCCAACACCACGCTGCAGGAAGCCGAACACATGGTGCGTGACGGTATCGCAGATGCCGTGGTGGTGGGGCGTCCCGTGATTGCCAACCCGGACCTGGTGCGCCGCTGGAAAGACGGCCTGCCAGAGAACGAACCAGCCCCCGAAACCTTCTACACCCCCGGGGCCAGGGGATACACGGACTACCCGTTGGTGTAAATAACCCGCCCATGTCAAGGGCAAAGGCATCAAGTGTTGTCTTGTGAGCGATCTGTGTTTACACTTCCCACAAGCTAACTCTCGCAGGATTGTTACTTGGCCCTCTCTGGTTTCGGCCCAAGGCAAGACCTGAGGTGCACTACGGTGCGCCTCAGGTCTTTTTTTATACCCAGGTACGCCACCACTCAATCCTCCAGGCGTGATGATCAGGCAACGGTGCCCGGCGCGACTGACTAAGGAGAACACCATGGCGAAGGTGAATTACCCGAAACTTGCCGACGACATCCTGCTGCACGTGGGTGGGGCAGAAAACATCACCGAGGCAGTTCACTGCGCAACCCGGCTGCGCCTGAGCCTCAAAAACCGTTCACCGGTAAATAGAGAAGCGGTGGAAAAACTGCCCGGTGTGATCACGGTGGTGGAGGCAGGCGGCCAGTTCCAGGTGGTGGTGGGCGATAACGTCCCCAAGGTTCATGCGGCTTTGGTGCGCCACCTGCCAGACCAAGCGGCGGCAACACCGGAAGGTGACGGTCAGGGGCACCAAGGACACAAACCCAACCTGTTCAATCAGTTCATCCAGATGATTTCCGCGATCTTCACACCCATCATTTGGCCCCTGGCCGGGGCGGGTCTGTTTAAGGCGTTTCTGGTTCTGTTCACCACCTTGGGATGGATGGATGAAGACTCTCAGACGTACCTGATCTGGAGTGCAGCAGGGGACGGCCTGTTCTATTTCCTGCCCCTGTTTCTGGCGGTCACGGCTGCTAAACATTTTCGGGCCAACCAGTTCATCGCCATGGCCGTCGCTGCAGCGCTTGTATACCCCAGCATTGTGGCCCTAGCGGAAAGTGGTGACCCCGTGCGGTTCATGGGCATTCCCGTGGTAACCATGACGTACACCTCGTCGGTGCTACCGGTTCTGTTTTCTACCTGGCTGTTGGCCTACTTTGAGCGGTTCTTGGATCGGTTTTTGCCAGCGACCATTCGCAATTTCACCAAACCTTTGCTGGCCTTAGCCATCATGGTGCCGTTCATTTTGATCACCGTCGGCCCCCTGACCATGTGGGCCTCACAAGGCATCGTGCTTGCTGTTAGTTGGTTGTTCGAGACCATGCCGTGGCTCGGTGGTGCTGTCATGGGTGGGCTGTGGCAGGTCTTTGTGATGCTTGGCCTGCACTGGGGTTTCGTGCCCGTCTTTCTGAATAATTTGGGTTCGCAGGGGTACGAGGTGATGCTAGCTCCCATCACCGCCGCAGTTGTGGCGCAGGCAGCCGCCACCTTTGCGGTGTTTGTGCGCACTCGTGACGCGGCACGTCGCCAGGTGGCTGGGCCCGCTGCGTTGTCCGGGGCGCTTGCGGGTGTGACGGAGCCAGCGATTTATGGTGTGAACCTGCCACTGAAAAAGCCGTTCTACTTTGGGATTGTGGGTGGTGCGGTGGGTGGTTCCATCGCAGCTGCGGGTGGCAGCGCCGCCAGCACTTTCGTTTTTGCGTCGCTGCTGGGATTGCCCGCGTTCTTGGAGGTCGGCAACTTTGCGCTTTTGCTGGTTGGTTCCGGGGTGTCCATGGGTATCGCCTTCGTTTTGACGTTTTTCTTCATGGACCGGGAAGCTCCGGGGACAGTCTCACACACGATTATTGCCCCGGTGGCGGGCCGCATGATTCCCCTGGAAGACGTGCCTGACAAGGTCTTTGCGTCAAAAGCGCTGGGTGAAGGTGTGGGTATTGTGCCTCGTGACGGGATTGTGCGCGCACCGTTGAGCGGCACGGTGATTTCCGTGGCTAAGACGGGCCATGCGTACGGGCTGAAATCTGACGACGGGGTGGAGGTTCTGGTGCATATCGGCATCGACACCGTGCAGTTGAAAGGTGAGTGTTTTGTCCCAGCGGTGGAGAAAGGAGCCGTGGTGGCGGCAGGGGACGACCTTGCTCGGGTGGATCTCACGGCTGTTGCTGCCGCCGGGTACGACACCACCACAATTCTGACCGTCACTAATACAGTGCACCTGCAGGGGGTCACTCCGGGTCGCGCCGGAGAGGTTGAAGCAGGCCACCCAGCGATTGTGGTCATCGTGTAGTCCGATCAGTCCAGAAACCAACTGAATATCAACACCACTATTTCTGTACAAGGAGGCCATCATGGCAGCATTTCCACAAGGGTTCCTCTGGGGTGGGGCAACTGCCGCAAACCAGTGTGAAGGTGCCTATGACCAGGGCGGTAAAGGCTTATCGATTCAGGACGTGATGCCGCAGGGCATTGTGGGTCCCCCGTCGGAGAATCCCACGGAAGATAACCTGAAGCTGATGGGCATTGATTTTTATCACCGCTACGCAGATGACATTGCGCTGTTTGCGGAGATGGGTTTTAAAACATTCCGTTTTTCGATTGCCTGGAGTCGAATTTTCCCGCGTGGCGACGAGGAAACCCCGAATCAAGAAGGTTTGGCGTTTTATGATCAGCTGCTCGACGAGTTAGAAAAACACGGCATTGAACCGTTGGTGACGATCTCCCATTACGAAACTCCGCTGCATTTAGCACGTGAATACGACGGCTGGACGGACCGTCGGCTGATCGGATTCTACGAGCGGTACGCGCGGGTGTTGTTTGAACGGTACGGGTCCCGGGTCAAATATTGGTTGACGTTTAATGAAATCAACGCCATCATGCATGCGCCGCTCATGGCTGGCGGAATCATGACGCCCAAGGACCAGTTGAGCACACAAGATTTGTATCAGGCAATTCATCATGAGCTGGTGGCTTCCGCTCGCGTTACCCGACTGGCACATGAGATTGCCCCGGATGCCAAGGTTGGTTGCATGATCATTGCTATACCTACCTACCCACTCACTCCTGATCCACAGGATGTGTTGAAGGCTTTACACAATGACCAGTCCAA
Source organism: Kocuria sp. (assembly GCA_030524035.1). GTDB lineage: Bacteria > Actinomycetota > Actinomycetes > Actinomycetales > Micrococcaceae > Kocuria. The sequence goes on from JAUNHG010000001.1 coordinate 109,510, forward strand.
CTATGCGTTTGGGGATGTTCATTGTCGTGGCTATTATCCGGGATATTTTCTGCGGACGCTGCGTGAATCCGGTGTGGAATTGACCATCACGGAACAGGACCGTGAAGATCTCAAGAACACGGTGGACTTTGTGTCCTTCAGTTATTACGTGAGTGCGTGTGAATCAAATTCCCCAGACCTTGACCGGACGCAAGGTAATATTATGGGCGGTGTGCCGAACCCGCATTTACAGGCTTCTGAATGGGGTTGGCAGATTGACCCCGTGGGGTTGCGTGTAGTGTTAAATAACTATTGGGATCGGTGGCAAAAGCCGTTATTTATTGTGGAAAACGGTTTAGGTGCCAAGGATCAATTAGTGGATATCGACGGCGCAAAAACCGTGGAAGATGACTACCGCATTGCCTACCTGAATGACCATTTGGTGCAGGTTGCGGAGGCGCTCGAGGATGGTGTGGAAATCCTCGGATATACATCGTGGGGTTGTATTGACCTGGTGTCTGCGTCCACGGCGCAGTTGTCTAAGCGGTACGGGTTTATTTATGTGGATCGCCATGACGACGGTTCGGGAACCTTGGAGCGGTACCGCAAGAAATCCTTTGATTGGTACCGGAATGTGATCGCAACCAACGGCGGATTCTTGGAAAGGCCATGATGTGGAGGTCTTACGGGTCTTCAACAACAACGTGGTCCTGGCGCGATCCGCCCAGGGGGACGATGTTGTGTTGACCGGCCGCGGTCTTGGCTTTCAAGCCAAACCAGGGCATGTGGTCGATCAGTCCAAAGTGATGCGGGTCTTCGCCCCGGTGGATGGGCGCGATGTGGATCATTTTGGCCAACTGGTGGCCGCCATCCCGCCGGAATACGTCCGGCTGGCTGTGGTGGCACTGGAGGCGGCGGGGTTGTCGCATGTGGCCGACAGCAGCCCGTCGCTTCTGGTCACGTTGTCTGATCACCTGAATTTTGCGATTAAGCGTGTACGGGAAAATATTCGACTGGATTACCCGCTTGAGGCTGAACTGGGGCACTTGTTTCCTGCGGAACTTGCTCAGGCCCGCAGGGTGTTGGATGCCGTGAATGCGGAAAGTGACGTCCAGCTGCCGGACGGCGAAGCCGTTGCAATTGCGTTGCACCTGGTGAACGTAGGATTTACCACCGGGGATTTGTCGTACACCTATAAGCTCACGGGCATCCTGCAGCAGCTGTTGGACGTGGTGGGTCACACGTATGGGCGGGAGTTAGACCACCAGAGCATTAGTGTGGCCAGGTTTATTACGCATCTGCGGTACCTGTTTGTGCGGATTCAATCGGGCAAACAACTGGAGGGGCAACCTTCCGCCATTGGCACAGCCATCCGGGATTCCCAGCCGGAGGCGTACCGGTGCGCGGAAATGGTGGCTACCCTTTTGGACTTGCGGTTGGAAACAACGGTTGCCCCGGATGAAATCGCCTATGTGGCGCTGCACATCGCCCGTATGGTCTCCGATCCCAGGGCATAGGGGTGATTGTGCGTCACACCATGCGGCCGTACACAACCAGGTTGTCCCCCCACAGCCCTGTGGTGGGGTCGTAACCATCACAGGTGATCAGCCTGATTTCCGGGCCGTGGGTGTCCCCATACACTTTCTGGCTCGGGAAATTATTTTTGGGCAGAATGTGGCAAGTTGCGAACGATCACAACCTGCCGTATTCTGCATTCAACATTCGGGCCCGCTCGACTTCGTCGGGTGGGCCCTTCGTTTGCCAAGGATGTCTAATGAAGCAGTGGCTCGACCTACGTGCACAGGTCCAGCGACACGTCGATCGGGGGCTTGACCTTGGGTCGGTGACATCTGACAGGTTCGCCATGTTTCTCTATGCGAACAATTACTACCGGGTCAGCGGTTACGGTCGCTGCTTTTACAAGCCTGACCAGGATCGTTACAGGACCGGTACCTCTGCAGAACAACTCATGGATATTTATGAGCTAGATCGGTTGGTGAGAAATCTAGTCCTCGATGGAATCAGCGTCGTCGAGCCTACTCTCAAGAGCCGTGTGGCCTACCACGTAGCTCGGATCGTGGGCGGCAGCGAGGGGTACATGGATGAGAGCTTCTACCTCCCGTCAAGGCCCGAACCGCATTCCAGCGATACCAAGACTCATCAGCGCTGGTGTGCGGAACTGAAGAACCGGAAAAAGATCCTTGAGAGTTTTCGTGAGCTCCAGGATAGGGATGAGATCTTCATCCAGCACCATGTGGAGAACGGCGAGCCTGTGCCATTTTGGGCGATCATAGAAGTTGTCTCCATGGGAACGTTCTCCAGATTTCTTCGGGCGCTTAGAGATAAGGATGTGCTGACGCCCGTGAGTAAGTCTTTGAACGTTGAGGACAACGATAAGCTCCTCCAAGCTGTCCAGAACCTCTCTTTTCTGAGGAATATAGCGGCTCACCATGGTCGGCTGTGGAACCGACGTCTCCACGCCCATGTGGCGCTGCCGCAGATTGCCTTGACTGTGAAGCAAAATTATGTGGCGTCTAAGACTCCAGCAGCTCTACTCACACTTCTTGCAGGCATGGTGGACCAGATCGAAGGGCGGCACGAATACTCCAAGGAACTTCTGGGCTTAGTGCACTCAACGGAAGAGTATGCGCGGGGGTGTTACCACCCCATCCTCTGAGTTTGTTAGTCGTTGTCCCGGACTGATGCCATGTTCTCGCAGCGCTCTATGTAGAGATAGAGGGCTTCTATGAAGACAAGTGCGGTCATGCCGGTCGCGAAGCTGATGTTGTCGTCTGAAGCGACGATGCGAAAGGTCTTCCCACCGGGGGTATCCTGCAGAAAGGTTCGTTCCGATCCCAGGTACGTTGACCAGCTCTTGCCATGCTGGTAACCGGACAGTAACCGCCATGCAGCGACAATGAGATGGGCTGTGTCCTTGCCGTGACGGTCTAGGAGACGCCGCATCTTGGGGATTTCGTCGGTGAGGTTTATCTTCTTGCTTTTCAGGTCGGCGTATTTTAGTCCCATGCGCTCTGCGTCTTCGCGGTAAAGTTTGCCGGTTGCGGTCTTGCGTTGTTCGGCAGCCTCTCGCGCAGTTTCGCCATTGGATCTTTTGCCAAGGGTCTCGAGGAAAGCAATCTCAGCCTTAGTGTCCTGAATCTGATACCGAAGAGCCCTCTCACGTCGAATCTCGCTCTCCGGGGAGTCGAGCAGCCACAGGACCCACAGTGATGATTCGAGCACGGGCCGAAGCAAGATGAACGGCGACCGCGGCCGGAAGACACTTTCGATATGCGCAAGGAACGCCCGATGAAGCTCATAGGCAAAGTCCAGCAGCTCCCGTGACTGCATATAGACGCGGTGCCCAGCGGGTTGAGCCTCATCGATCTGACGAGGCGTGGGAATAGTTTGCGGCGTCCCCGGTTCAGGCAGTGTCTTTATGTGTTCGAACAACTCTTCGATCTTTGGCCAGGCTTTATCTGACCCCTGGAAGTCCACTTGTTGCGGCTCACTCATCAGACACACCGCCGTTCTGTCGATCAACGTGTGCAGGCAGTAGCGACATCGCGACAACAGCCGCAGCGATGGTGAAGGGGACAAATTTTTTCATGGAAACCTCCGGTGAAATGAGTGAAGTGAACGCTGGCGTGCCTTGAGTGCCCATACGACAACGCCAGCGTGTGATCTAAGTTACTACAAAGTCATTTCTTTCGCATCTATTTAGTTCTTGTCGCTGATGTGATGCAGGTCTACTCTTCCCCATAAGGCTGACGCCCAAACAGCCGCTGACATGCCCACCTGTGCGGATTTGGGCTCATGTAAGCGCCCACAACGGTGTGAGGTGCGCAGAACAAAGGGGCCCCCATGGCAACGGTGAACTATGCGGCACTGGCAGGCGACATCCTGGTGAAGGTCGGCGGTACCGAAAACATCGAAAGCGTCACACACTGCATTACCCGGCTGCGGCTGTTCGTCAAAGACACCACCAAGGTGGACGCCACGGCAATTGAGCAGCTGGACGGGGTGATCACCACCATCAGCACGGGCGGTCAGTTCCAAGTGGTGATCGGTGAGAACGTCACCACCGTGTACGACGCATTCGTCACACTCCTGCCAGACCACGCCATTGTGGGGGAAGTCCAGGCGCAAGCGCAGGGGCAAAAACCCAGCCTGCTCAACCGGTTTATCGAACTGGTTTCTGCCATCTTCCTGCCCGTGGTCTGGACCCTAGCCGGAGCGGGGTTGTTCAAAGCGTTTGTGGCGTTAGCGGTCACCCTGAAGCTTCTTGATCCCGAATCCCAAACCTTCATCATTTTGGATGCCGCCGCAGACTCCGTTGCCGTCAAAAACTTCACCAAACCCCTGGTGTCCCTGTTTGTCATGGTGCCTTTGGTGCTCATTGTGATCGGCCCAATATCCACCTACGCATCCCAAGGACTCACCACCGGTATCACGGCTCTGTTTAACCTCGCCCCATGGGCAGGTGGCGCGCTTATGGGTGGCCTGTGGCAAATCTTGGTGATCTTTGGGCTGCACTGGGGGTTGGCCCCCATTTTTATTAATGATTTGACCACCGTGGGCTACAGCCTTCTGGCGGGTCCCACCATCGCTGCGGTACTGGCACAGGGGGCAGCAACACTGGCGGTTTTCCTGCGTAGCCACAATGCCAAACGTCGTCAGGTGGCGGGTCCAGCGGCGTTTTCGGGAATCATGGCGGGTGTCACAGAACCCGCCATCTATGGCGTCAACCTACCGCTGAAACGTCCCCTGTATTTTGGCGTGGTTGGTGGTGCAATCGGTGGTGCTGTGATTGGCGCCGGAGGGGGTGCGGCCAACACGTTTGTGGTGCCGTCAGCATTGGCGCTCCCTGCATACCTATACGTGGGTGACTTTGCCCTGACGGTGATCGGATGCCTGCTGGGCATGATAGTCGCGTTCCTGCTGACTTTCTTTTGGGTGGACCGCGAAGCTGCGGACGGCGTTGCCACATCCACAGCTCAGACCACGGCATCAGTGCCACCGGAACAGGCGGCTTCGGCTGCGCAGGGCACGGTGGTTGAGGTTATTGCCCCGGTGCCTGGAGAAGCGGTGATGTTGGAGTCCGTGCCAGACAAGGTATTTGCTTCCGGGGCTTTGGGTCAGGGCGTGGGCATTATGCCGGATCAGGGTGTGGTGCGTGCCCCGATATCTGGCACAGTGATTTCCGTTGCGGCGTCTGGACACGCTTTTGGGCTGAAGTCTGATGCCGGTGTGGAGTTGTTGGTGCATGTGGGCATAGACACCGTGGAGCTCAAGGGTCAGCATTTTGTGGTGGCCGCCCGTAAAGGCCAGACGATTCAAGCGGGAGAAGAACTAGTCACTGTAGACCTAGCTGCCCTTAAGGTAGCTGGGTATGACACCACCACCATGGTGACGGTGACGAACACCAGTGCGGTCCAGAAAGTCACCCCGGTAGCCCCTGGTCCGGTGGCAGCGCAGTCATCCGTCATTGTTGTGGTGGTGTGAGCGCGCAATAACCCACCGGGGAGTTTCCCGTGTGGCGGGTAACAACTAGCATTACCCCGCGTCAGAAAACAGTCAAGGGAAGGTTGTTGAATTCGTGACCCAGTACCGTCTGGTGGCTTTTGATATCGACGGCACGCTGCTGGATTCCACCAGGAATCTTCAACCCGGTACCCGTCGTGCGTTTGATGCCATGCACGCTGCTGGCACCCGGATCATGTTGGCCTCCGGGCGCCCTGTTCCGGGGCTGGCCATGTTGGCGCGCACATTGGGCCTTGGCGGCAACCTTGTGTTTGCCGGGATGAACGGGTCCGTGGTGGTGGACCAAGCCACCGGGCAGGAAATTGCCCGGCACCCTTTACCCCAGGATGTTGCGGTGGGGCTGATTCAAGCAGCACACGCCCACAACATCACAGTCATGCTGCCGCACGGGGATGCCCTCATCGTGCAAGACGATTCCAACCCCCGGGTGGCCTACGAAGCCAGTGGCAACGACCTCACGGTACAAGTGGTGCCGGACCTCACCCGGATTGCGGAGGCTCCCACCAAAGTCCTGTTCTGCGCCGACCGCGACGTCCTAGAGCTACTGCATGCCGACCTGGTACGTGATTTTCAGGGCGTCATTGAATTGGCCTACTCCTCCCCGATTTACTTGGAAGCCACGGCTCGGGGCATCGACAAAGGCTCCGCGATCACGGACTTTTGCCAAGCAGAAGGCATTGGGTTGGATCAGGTGATCGCTTTCGGGGATAACGGCAATGACATCGGCATGCTGCGCACCGCAGGGCTAGGAGTGGCCATGGGCAACGGTATCCCGGAAGCCCAAGAAGCCGCCGACATAGTCACCACCTCCAACAACGACGAAGGTATTGCGCGAGTACTGGCGCAATACTTCGACTTCGAGCTGCCCGTTGACTAAAACCCAGGACTAGCGATTCGTAAAGCTATCAAGGAGGGCAAAGCCACTCCTGACGACTGCGACAGTTCGCTGGTGGGCTTACAACGTCGCGGCTAAGTGGGTGCCTTGACTGATTGCGCGTTTGGCATCCAGTTCAGCGGCAACATCTGCGCCGCCGATCACATGCACATTCACCCCCAACGAACGCAGGGGGTCGGCGAGTTCATTACGTGATACTTGGCCCGCACACACCACCACCGAATCCACGGGCAACACAAGAGCCTGATGTCCACTATCCACGGTCAGGTGGACACCGGAATCGTCAATTCGTTGGTACGTCGCCCCTGGGATGAACCGAACACCCTTGTGCTTAAGGGAAGCTCTATGCACCCAGCCGGTGGTCAACCCCAAATCCCTGCCAATGGCAGTAGCTTTCCGCTGAATCAGAAACACTTCCCGTGTTGGTGGCGCATGAACAGCTTTCCCCAGCCCACCGGGGGTGTCTCCATTAGTCACACCCCACTCGGCACGCCATGCGCTCAGGTTGAGAGTGGGGGAGGAGGCGTGTGTTAAAAATTCGCTCACATCCACCCCAATCCCACCGGCGCCGATCACTGCCACCCGTTGGCCAGGGCTGCGCGCACCGGTGAGCAGCTCCGGATACGTGATCACGGACGGATGATCCAGCCCCGGAATATCCGGAACACGAGGGGCAACTCCGGTGGCCAGGACGACGTCATCAAACCCCCCGCTGGCCAGCGTAGAGGCATCAACCAGTGTGGACCGGTGCACCGCCACCCCATGCAATTCCAGCTGGCGGGCGAAATAGCGGATGGTTTCCGCAAATTCCTCCTTACCCGGAATGCGCTGCGCCAGAGCGAACTGGCCCCCCAGATGATCCTGGGCCTCAAAAACCTCCACCCGGTGGCCGCGCTGCGCCAACACCACAGCACAGGACATCCCAGCAGGGCCAGCCCCCACCACAGCTATCCGCTTAACGCGCTGGGTGGGTCCCAAGTGCAGGCGGGTTTCCTTTCCAGCTCGGGGATTGACTAAACAACTAACACGCTGGTGCGCGAAAATATGGTCCAAGCAAGCCTGATTGCACGCAATGCACGTGTTGATGAGCTCCGGCTGACCGGCGGCTGCCTTAAGTACCCACTCGGGATCAGCCAGGAAAGGGCGGGCCATAGAAATCAGGTCGGCCTGCCCAGCGGCCACAATTTCCTCAGCCGTTTCTGGTGTGTTGATGCGATTAGAAGCCGCCACGGGAACCGTCACAACTTTCTTTAAATCAGCTGTGACGTCAGTAAATGCCGCTCGTGGCACAGACGTAACGATGGTGGGTACACGGGCTTCATGCCACCCGATGCCCGTGTTAAAAGCATCCACACCGACTGCTTCAAGCTCTTGCGCTAACGCCACGATCTCAGACCAAGATTGGCCGTCGTCCACCAGGTCCTGCAACGAAATCCGGTACATCACCAGAAAATCAGCGGATACCGCCTGCTTGATGGCGTGGGTAACGGCCACCGGGAAACACCGCCGACGTTGGGCGTCTCCACCCCACTGATCGGTCCGCTGATTGGTGCGTTCTGCTAAGAACTGGTTCAGCAAGTAGCCTTCGGACCCCATGATCTCCACACCGTCATACCCGGCCTCCTCTGCCAGGTTCGCCGCATGTGCAAAGGCCTCAATGGTTGCCTGCACCTGTTCAGAGGTCATGCCCGCCGCAGGGTACTTGTTAATCGGCGCATGCGAGGCGGAAGGTGCCACAGCGTCCGCATGCGCTGCGTACCGCCCAGCGTGCAGCAGCTGCAATACAATCTTGCCGCCCGCCTGATGTACGGAATCTGTGATCATGCGGTGGGCGGAAGCCTGTGTTGCCGTGGTGAACTGGGCCGCACCGGGGTACAGAATCCCTGCCTGGTCCGGGCTGAATCCCCCAGTGATAACCAGTCCGGCCCCACCGCGAACCCGCTCCGTGAAGTACGCACTTAATTCCGGAAAGTGATCCGGGTGATCTTCCAAACCGGTGTGCATGGAGCTCATGATTATCCGGTGAGGCAGGGTTAAAGGGCCCACCCGCACGGGGCTGAAAACGTGAGGATACGGAGTTGTCATGTCCCGAATAGCCCACGGCGAAGGGCATTAATCTTCCATTGGGAGAATTCCTGCATGCTTTGCGATCGGCGGTTGAGGTGTTCGGCACCGTGGTACATGCCCGGCACCACTTGTAGTTCGCACCGAACCCCTGCGTTCTGGAGACGACGGGCGTATTCCACGTCCTCGTCATAAAACAGATCAAGGTCCCCCACCCCGATCCAGGCCGGTGCCAGGCCCGCAAGATTCTCCCGACGGGCCGGTGCCGCGTACTGAGGGGCGTCGCCCATATGCGGTGTGCGTCCCAGATAAGAGCGCCACCCGAAAGCGTTCGAATTTCTGGTCCATACCAGTGAGCCACGGTGAGGGGCAGTGGGGCGGAGGATCGTGCGGTCGTCAATCATGGGGTAGACCAGCAGTTGGAACACCACTGGCACGTCGTGATCATAAGCCTTCTGGGCAAGTGCAGCAGCTAGCCCACCGCCCGCCGATTCTCCGGCGACAGCAATTCGATCAGGATCGATTCCTACGTCCGCCCCTAACTCACGCATCCACGTCAAGGTATGGAAACAATCATTGAGCCCGGCGGGATAAGGGTGCTCAGGAGCAAGGCGGTAGCTGACATTAACCACCCGAACACCGAGTTCACGGGCAACACGCAAGCACATTTTGTGATCTTGTTCGGCCGTGCCCATGATAAAACCGCCACCATGTATCCATAGAACAGCGGGAGTGACAGCCTCAGCGCCACGTGGCTCATAGACCAGAACGGGTACCGCTGGTTGTTCTCCAACAGCTGGAATTTCTTCCCGCCGCCACATTACATCTGGGCTGGCCGTTCGTGTCAGTGAGGAAAAACCATCCCTGCCCCAACGCATGAGACCGAGCATGTTTTCGAGTCGAATGCTGCCTAATGCCAGAGCCATAGGGGAGCGCAGATCGGGGGCAACGTTGCCCATGCTTGGTGATCTCCGGACCACCAAAGTTGCAATGCCCGCAGCGGCAACGGCGGTGAGAAGCGTCAGAGCGGTGGTTCGTGACAGGCAACGGACGAAAGACATATCACTCCAAACCGGAACAAACGGTGTTGTGCAACGCGGGTTAGCTAATGAGCATGCCCGCAATCGCTGCGCTCATCAGATTAGCCAAGGTGCCGGAGAGCACCGCTAAAAGTCCTAGCCGTGCAATACGTTTACGTTGGGTAGGAGCCAGACCTCCTAAACCACCGAGCTGAATAGCCAAGGTGGCAAAGTTCGCAAAGCCGGTGAGGGCAAAAGTCACAATGGCCTGAGTTTTGGCGGAATAGTTCTCTACTTCCGGTCCGAATGCGCTGAAGGCTACAAACTCGTTGAGCACCAGTTTTTGCCCCAGGTAACTGCCCGCGTCCACAGCCTCATTCCAGGGCACACCAATCAGGAACATGATCGGAGCAAAAACCCACCCCAGAATCTCCTCCAGTGTCAAAGCCTCCAGACCGAACAGGCCCCCCGCTGCCCCCAGGAGGGTATTGATCAGGGCTATCAGGGCGATGAAAGCTAACAACATGGCCCCCACATTGAGGGCGAGTCCCAGGCCTTCAGTGGCCCCACGTGCGGCGGCATCAATGACATTGACGGGTTCGTCATCGGTATCCGCAGCAACGGCAGGGGCGGTATCTGCCGGTGTTTCTTGCTGGGTTTCCTGGCGGTGCTTCAATTCATGTGCTGATTCGTGGACGGCACCACGGTTGCCGCCACGCCGCAAAGCTCCCATCAATCCGCCGCGTGTTGGGGGCTGGGTGTGAGCGGTGCTGCCATCCCCTTGCCACTCCGGGCTTTCCAACGCACCAGCGGGCACGATGATCTTGGCGATGAACAACGCCCCAGGAGCCGCCATAAAACTAGCGGCAATCAGGTACTCCAGCTGTGCCCCCAACAGCGAATATCCCACCATCACGGACCCGGCCACGGTGGCCATACCACCTACCATCACCGCGAATAGCTCTGAGGTTTTGAGGTGTGGAAGATGCCGTTTGATCAACAAAGGAGCTTCCGACTGACCCAAAAAGATATTCGCCGCGGTATTCATGGATTCTGGGACGGTGGTGCCGAACACCTTGGCCATGGCTCCGCCGATAATTTTGACCACCCACTGCAGAATGCCGAGGTAGTACAGCACCGCTGTCAGCGAGGCGAAGTACACGATCACCGGCAGCACTTGGAAAGCAAATACGCCACCTTCCTCCGGCAGAATCGGGCCAAAAAGGAAGTTAATGCCGGCGTTGGCAGACTGAATGACGGTCTGCACACCTGCGGTGAGGGCTTCTAGTGCTGCCCGGCCAGCGGGGACATAGAGCACCAAGACCCCGAGCAAGATTTGTGCCAGCAACGCAAGGCTGACCGTGCGCAGGTTGATTTTGCGCCGGTCTACCGAAAAAAGAACGGCAATGGCGATGATAAAAACCATGCCACCTAAACCCCATAACATGCTCACGTTGTTATCCACCATTCACTGTCGTTGTCCAGATCAACTGTGTTACGTACGTTACCCACAATGTGCCCCGGAACTCTGCATGATGCAGGGCGCCGAGGCACATTTGATTCAGCGGCACGTGACAGAGCCGCCGACTTGCTCAGAACGCCATGCCGAAAGCCCACGGCCCCAGCAGCACAGTGAAAATAGTGATGAGCACCACTCCCATGACGTTGAGAATCACACCGCCACGCACCATTTCGGAGATCTTCACGTGCCCTGACGCAAAGGCAATGGCGTTGGGCGGTGTGCCCACCGGGAGCATGAAGGCGCAGGTGGCGGCCAAAGCAGCGGGGATGAGTAGTGTGATGGGATCGATGTTCAACCCAATGGCCACACCGCCCAAGATAGGAATGAAAGCCGCAGCGGTTGCCGTATTGGAGGTGATTTCCGTGAGCATCAGAACGATAAAAACCACCACAGCCAATAGCAGGATTAAGGGCAAGGTACCCAACCCGGTGACCTGGTTGCCAAACCAATCGTCCAGTCCTGTTGAGGCAACGGCGGCCGACAGTGACAGGCCCCCACCAAAGAGCAACAGCACGCCCCATGGAAGGCCACTCTCGGCATCCTTCCACTTCAGGGTCATATTGCCGTGTTTATCGCCGGGGATGAGGAATAGCAACACACCTGCGGTGATCGCGATGACGGTGTCGTCAAAACGCTCTAGGAAAGCCCAGCTGGGGTTGTCCTTGATACCTGGGACACTGCTCAGGACGCCAGGCACGATCCAGAAGAATGCGGCGGCGGCGAACACACCCAAAACCACTTTTTCTCCTTGGGACATTCTCCCTAAATCGTCGATTTCCTTTTGAATCAGTTGTTTGCCGCCGGGGATTTCCTTGAGGTCGAACCGGAAGATCACAAACACGATGAGCAGCCAGGAGATAGCGATGAACACCACGACGATGGGGACGCCCAAGATCATCCATTGGGCAAAACCCACGGTCTGGTCTAATTCTTTGCTGATGTAGCCAGCCACGATGGCGTTGGGTGGACTGCCCAACAGGGTGCCCAAACCACCGATGGTTGCCGCCCAGGCAATGGAAAGCACCAGGCCCACACCAAATTTACGGATGTTGGGGTCATCGATCACATCACTGAGGTGTTGGGTCGCGTTGAGGTCCGTGGTGATGGAGGAGGTATCCACGGACGTGTGCTCGTTTCTCTGACTGTTTTCCACCACCAGGGTGAGCACGCTCAGGCCGATAGGCAGCATCATCAATGTGGTTGCGGTGTTGGAGACCCACATGGATAAGAAGGCGGTGGCAATCATCATGCCCAGGATGATTTGCCGGGGCTGGGTGCCGACTGCTCGCAGGGTCAACAAAGCTATGCGCCGGTGCAGGTTCCATTTCTGCATAGCAATTGCGATCAGAAAACCACCCAAAAACAGGAACACAATGGTGTTGGCGTATGGGGCGGTGGCGTCCGCCGGTTCAATGCCGGTGAGGGATGGCAGCAGCACAATCGGTAATAGGGAAGTCACGGGAAGGGGCATGGCTTCCGTCATCCACCACACCGCCATCAGGGAGCCGATGGCGGCGACCATGCGGGCATCAGCAGAAAGATCGCCACCCCACCATGGGGCCCAGACGATGAAAAACACCACCACACCTAACAGGCGGAAAATCCAGAGTTTGGCATTATTGCTGGCGGCGGAACTTCCTGAGCCATCGGTGACGGCAGCTTGATGGCTTGCCGTCGGGGGGGAAGAACTATGGGTTGATGACATGTGGTGCACCTCACTGATCGGAATAGTGACAGAAATCTACAGTCAACTGTCCTAGTGGACAACGTGACTGGCCTGTGGGAGCGTCGATGGCTCACGGACCGAACTCCGGGGGTATTTCGTGTCGACGTTTGTAGGTGTACGGCTTTGTGACTTTTCTGACAATGCCATACCGTTGCTGCATGTCTTTGGGACACAAACGTATGTGTTTGTGTCCTTTACCCCACGCAGTTTCACAAGGAGAACCCTTGCCTGAGATCAGTCAGCCTCTGTTGCTTCACACGGAACCCACCACCAACATCACAGACCTAATGGTGCGTAACGCGCAGAAAGCTAGTGATCCGGTGCTGTTTTCCCGGAAAGTGGGGGAAGGCCAATGGGAGCCCATACTAGCCAGCCAGGCGATGACTGAAGTTGTGGCCTTGGCTAAGGGTCTAGTGGCAGCGGGGGTGCGGCCTGGTGACCGGGTGGCGTTGATGTCCGCAAACCGCTTGGAATGGTCGTTGTTGGATTTTGCGGTGTGGTTTGCCGGTGGTGTGGTGGTTCCGGTGTACGAATCTTCTGCGCCCACCCAGTTGGCGTGGAATCTTTCCGATTCAGGTGCTGTGGGCTTGGTGGTGGAAAAACCGGAGCACAAACACGTATGGGAACGGGCCGCCCAAGAACAGGATCTCTCCCATGTGCACAGCGTGTGGTGTATTGAGGACGGTGCCGTGGAGCACCTGCGTGAGGGTGGCAAGCACATCGCGGATGAGGAGGTTGAGCGGCGTCGTCAATTGGCGGGACTGCGAGATCTGGCCACTATCATCTACACCTCCGGGACCACGGGCCGCCCCAAGGGGTGCGAGTTGACCCACGGTAATTTTGTGGAGCTTGCCGATAACGCGGCTGCGGCTTTACCCGAAGCCGTGCACGAAGGAGCTAGAACGGTGATGTTCCTGCCGTTGGCGCATGTTTTCGCCCGATTTATTCAGGTCATGGCTGTGGGCGCTGGGGTGAATGTGGCACACACTGCGCAGATGAAAGATCTTCTAGGGGATTTGAAATCTTTCCAGCCCACGTTTTTATTGGTCGTACCTCGAGTCTTTGAAAAGGTTTATAACTCTGCACAACAAAAGGCAGAAAGCGAAGGAAAAGGTAAAATTTTCAACCGTGCTGCGGATGTAGCCATTGCATGGTCGCGGGCTGATGAAGCCGGTAAAGTGCCGCTGAGTTTGAAGCTCCAACACACGCTGTTTGAAAAGTTGGTATATGGCAAACTGCGTGCTGCCATGGGTGGCCAGGTGCAGTACGCGGTATCCGGCGGTGGCCCATTGGGGGAAAGGTTGGGGCATTTCTTCCATGGAATAGGCCTGCTGGTTCTGGAAGGCTACGGGCTCACGGAAACCACGGCACCTTTGACTGTGAACACGATCAAGAAAATCAAAATCGGTTCTGTGGGAACCGTGCTGCCGGGTAACTCGGTCAAGATCTCCGCTGATGGAGAGGTTCTGGCTAAGGGTATCTGTGTGATGAACGGGTATTGGCGTAACCAGGAAAAAACCGCCGAAGCTTTTGACGACGAAGGATGGTTCCATACCGGCGATCTTGGTTCTTTGGATGACGACGGTTATCTGCGGATCACGGGTCGGATTAAGGAATTGATTGTTACAGCTGGAGGTAAAAACGTCAGCCCTGTGCTTTTAGAAGACCAAGTGAGGGCGCACCCATTGGTGTCGCAGTGCATCGCGGTGGGAGAAAAACGTCCTTTCATCGCTGCCTTAGTGACGTTGGATGAGGAAGCCTTGCCGGGGTGGCTAGAGGCGCATGACCTGGACACCACACTGACTCCCGCCCAGGCGCTAGAGCTGACCGAGGTTCAGCAAGCGGTTCAGGAAGCAATTGATCACGCCAACGCCACGGTTTCCCGCGCAGAACAAATTCGAGAATTCCGCATTCTGGATCATGACTTTTCTGAGGTGGATGGAACGCTGACCCCTTCCCTCAAGCTGCGCCGTAGGCACGTGCTAACTCATCACCAGGACGTCATTGATCAGATGTATGGGGGCTCTCTCCAGGATTGAGGCTAAGCGGCGACAACACGGTGTTTCTAGGGCTTTGACTCCAAGATCACAATCCCATAGTGCGGCGGGTGGGAATCTCGGGGGGCGCGCGGGGGCTGTAATCAGCAGAAACCATCAGGGTGTGTGATTACACCCTGAAGTCGTCGTGAAAGGTGCACCCTTATGGCTTTGCCGTTGTCTGTCCTTGATTTCGCTACTGTGCGCCCTGGCACCAGTGTGGGTGAGGCCTTCCAGGAATCTGTAACCCTGGCACAAAAAGCGGAGGAATTGGGCTATAAGCGGGTGTGGTACACCGAGCACCACAATATGGGGGCTATCGCTTCTGCCGCCCCTGCGGTGCTGATTGCCCACGTCGCTACTCAGACTCACACCATACGGCTGGGTTCTGGTGGGGTGATGTTGCCAAACCATTCTCCGTTGACGATCGCCGAGCAATTCGGCACGTTAGCGGAACTGCACCCGGGTCGGATTGATGTGGGGGTGGGTCGGGCTCCTGGAACAGACCAGGCTGCTGTGCGGGCCATGCGCCGTGACCCCCGCGCGGCTGAAGAGTTCCCGCAAGACCTTCAGGAACTGCGGGGGTACTTCAACGATGCGTCGCTGGTTCCAGGGATCCGGGCAGTACCCGGGGCTGGCACACATGTGCCGATTTATCTCCTCGGGTCCTCTTTGTTCGGGGCGCGTCTGGCAGCCGCTTATGGGTTGCCTTACGCTTTTGCTTCCCATTTCGCCCCGGATGCCTTGGAGCAAGCAGCCGAAGTTTATCGGGAGGAATTTGAGCCATCGGAGCAGCTGGAGCAGCCATACATGATGGCCGGGGTCAACGTGGTGGCTCACGAGGCTCCCCATGTGTCCGTGGAAGAAAACGAATGGTACCGCCGCAATCGGGTGAAGCTCATGGCTGGCCGTGGGCGCGAACTCACTAATGCGGAACTGGATATGGTCATGCATTCCGCTGCTGGCCAGCAAATTCTGCGTATGCTCACGTATACGGCGGTGGGTGATGGCGCACAGGTGAAGGCGTACCTTGAAGACTTTGCACGCCGCGTGCAGGCGGATGAATTGATTGTGGCTCCTGTGGGCTCGACGGCGGCAATGGCGGAGGATTCTCTCGCGGTGCTTCGGGCAGCCTGGGGTCGCTGAATCATGCTGCATCATTCATAATCTACTCGTGCGTAACTCCCTGCGACCGTTTGCGTTACCTTCCCAAGCCGGTAAAACCTGGCTGGTCACTGGTGCCACCCACGGTCTGGGGCGGGAGGTCGCTCAGGCCGCTGCCGCCGCTGGGGCGCGGGTAATTGTGACCGCACGGGATGATGACCGGGGTAATGCTGTGGCCAGTACGCTGAGCAATGCCAGGGTTTTGAAACTTGATTTAGCGGATCTGACGTCAGTGCAACAGGCCGCAGCCGCTGTGGATGAACCCGTGCATGTCTTGGTAAATAACGCCGGTACGGTGTGCAGTCGGCGCTGCGAAACCGTCGATGGTTTTGAGGTGATGCTTGGCACCAACGTTTTGGGGCCTTTTGCATTCACCAACCTTGTGCTTCCGCAGGTAAAGGAGCGTGTGGTGATCGTGGGGTCAGGTGCCCACCGCTGGGCCACATTGGACCTTGGGGATCCGCACTTCAGTCAGCGGAAATTTTCTTTTCGTGCAGGGTACGGACAATCCAAACTTGCGTGTTTGCTGTGGGGTTTGGGGCTATCCCAACGGCTGAGGGACCACGCTACGTTGCGCTCGGGGGTTCAATTAGCCCACCCCGGCTGGGCGCACACCAATCTGCATCACCACGCCTCACATAAGTTGATCAGTACGGTGGTGGACGTCACGGTGCGTTGGGGTGGTCAATCGGCCGCGGATGGCGCGCAAAGTATCTTGGCGGCTGCCACCTGGCAGCTGCCGGAATGTAGCTACGTGGGCCCTGCCGGGCGCGGTGAATTGAAAGGAGCGCCCTGCCTGGTGAAAACCTCGGCAAAGGCTGCAGATCCCGCATTGGCGGATGCGTTCTGGGAGCTTGCAGAGCACGCCACGGGCACGTATTTCCCGGCGGTATAATCCGGGGTTCGTCAGGCAAGTCATGCTTTTGGCCTCCCGCTCTAGGGGGTATCGCATCATCAGGTAAGTGCTTAATCTGCCCCTATGTGTTCTGGTGGGCTTGCCCGGGCGACTGATCCCACAGTGTCGTTTTTCGCAGGAAACCGTCCGTGGGCTATTGCGGGGCTATGCCTATTGGCTCTTGTCGTAGGCTTTGGGAGCTCAATCATTCAGCTTGGGTTCAACGCTTTTGCGGCGGCAACAGGTTTTGGTGAGTCACTCGATGTCCCACAAACACATGACGAACTCTTTCTGTGGTTCGTGGTGGAAGTTGGTTCTGGCCTGATGTCCGTGGCGTTGCTGCCGTTGGCTCTGCGGCGGGCGCCTGAAGATCAACCCGTGCCCCCCGGGCGCGATCCTGCAGTCCAACACTTTAAGGAACCTAGGTCCGCCTTAGTGGTGGCATTGATTCTGGGAGTGGCGTCCACTTTATATTTGATAACGGTTCCCGCGTGGTTCATTGCCACAGTATCCGTGTGTTCCCGGGGTATCCGCCACTGGATTTACGCGGTTTTTGCGGTGAAAATCGCCTCCGCAGTGATCTACGTTGCTACTGAGTGGGCATTGTCCTCTCACATTGTGCAGTCCCTGGTGTTGGATGTTTCGTTGGTTTTGTTGGCAATCGCGCTAGGTATGCTGCGTTGGGGTCGGTGTCGACAGGTGCGCATGTTGCGGGCGGAGGCGGTATCGGCCCGTCGGGAAGCCCAAGCAATTGCCGCAGCTGAACAGGCACGTGTGGCGAAAACTCGGGCCGAGGAGCGGACCAGAATTGCCCGGGAAATGCACGATACTCTTTCCCATAAACTGGCCCTGATCAGTACGTATGCAGGTGCCTTGCATTATCGGGAGGACTTGGACGGGCGCACGGTGCGTTCCACAGCGCAGCTGGTTCAACAAACCGCAGCGACTGCATCGGCAGAACTACGTGTGGTGCTGGACGTTTTGCGGGATGATCCCGCCGACACCCGCATGGAGCCTGACCTGACGCGGATGAACAGTCTGTTGGATGAAGTCCGCAACGCTGGCGTACACGTGGAATCCACGACCAATACCTGTGAGCTCGACGAGTTACCCACCGCAGTTTCTCGCATGTTCTACCGCGTGGTGCAAGAAGCCCTCACGAACGCAGTGAAACACGCACCAGGTGCTCCAGTGCACCTTGAATGGACGAGTGGAGATGGTTGGGTGACGTTAACGGTTACTAACCCGCTGGTTGTCCCAGGGGCAGCGCAGATTCCATGGGTGTCACGGATTTCTGGATCTCAGATGCAGGGAGGCCTTGGGCTGATCGGCCTCGAAGAACGTGTCCGCGCGTTCGGTGGGCGCATCACTATCACTCCAACGCCCTCAGAATTTCGACTGGAGGTTTCTGTTCCGTGTCCGACATAAATCATGCACAGTCACCGCAGCGCACACGCAACAAGATCACTGTGCTTTTGGTAGACGACGAAGCCCTGATGCGCGCTGGACTCCGCCTGATCTTGGACGGCGCGGGAGGCATTCGTGTGGTAGGTGAGGCCAGTGACGGTGTGGAAGCTGTAGAGCAGGTTCGCGAACTGCGCCCGGACGTGGTGCTTATGGATATTCGGATGCCGGGGGTGGATGGCATCCGGGGATGTCAGGCGGTGCGGGCACTGCCAGATCCGCCGCAGGTGCTGATGCTTACGGCCTTTGACACGGACGCTTTCATACTGGAGGCCTTGCGTAACGGCGCTGTGGGTTTCCTGCTCAAGGACACCCCACCCCGCCAACTGGTTCAAGCGGTGCAGGATGCTGCAGCGGGCGCCTCAACGGTGTCACCTACGGTGTTGTCCCGCTTGATTTCAGTGGCCATAGCCCAGGAGCAGCACGCAGGTGCACAGCCCGGGACGGTCAGATCACCGGGGGAAACGTTGCAGACTATGGTCGACGCTAGCCGCTTGGGCGTGCTCAGCGAACGGGAATGGCAAATCGCTCGGGCGGTGGCCCGTGGGCTCACCAACACGGAAATCGCACAGGAGATGTTTTTATCTGTGACTACCGTTAAAACCCATGTTGCGAGAATTTTTACCAAATTGGATGTGACTAACCGGGTGCAGGTGGCCATCATGGTTCTTGGTGCTGACGCCCTGTAAAGGCGGGGAAAGCAGTGGTTTATTGGGGCTGTGCGGCATGCCCCGCAAGGCTCGTCATGGTGGGTGACGGGGAAGACACACCTTGTGTGGACAACTATGCTACTCGGCATATTTGCACCCGACATTTAGGGTGGGCCAGGGACGAGAGTCCTCAACCGGTTCCTTACCTGGACACATTGTCCGGTGCCCGGAATCGGTTCACCATGACGAAAGGTCAACACGATGGAACGCAAAACCCTCCGACTCGCACCGATTGCTTTGGCCACGGGCCTAGGGTTGGCTTTGGCAGGTTGCGGCGGTAGCGGCGACGACGCCAGTGGGGACGCCAGCGCTTCAACGAGCAGCTCTGCCAGCGCTTCGACCAGCAGCTCGGCATCAGCCAGTGCAAGCAGCAGCTCCAGTGCCGGTGCTTCCAGCAGCGCTTCTGGCGGTGCTTCGGATAGCGCCTCCAGCGATGCTTCCGGTGGCGCTAGCGACGGAGCCAGCGACGGCTCTAGCAGCGGTGCTTCGGATAGCGCCAGCGGCTCAGCAGACGGTGGATCAGCTGCCGGTGGCTCCGCAGCAGGTGGATCAGGATCTGACAGCTCCGATTCTAATGGCTCCGATTCCGGGTCCGGCTCCGACAGCTCCAGCTCTGATTCCAGTGGCTCCGGTAGCTCCGACGGCTCCGGTTCCGGGTCAGATTCCAGCGATTCAGGTTCGGGCTCCGGTTCCGATAGCTCCGGCGGCAATGGTTCCGGCGGTGGGGGTGGCTCCATCCCTGCCGGTGAATACACCGTTCAGCCCGGTGACACCTTGAGGACTATTGCCAACGGAGCGGGAGTTGGCATCAAGGATTTGCTGGCTGCTAACCCCAACCTGTCCTCGCAGGACTGGATTGTTGCTGGTGACACCATCACCATTCCGTCAGCTAACTGATGACAGATAGCTCGATAGAGCGTCTGTGACTCGGGGCTGGTGCATGCCTGGTATTCAATGGCATGCACCAGCCCCCAAAATATCGCCATATATCCGTCAGGAGACCGCACGTGAACGCATCTATCCCAGCAGACTCGGGCGCGGATTCCCCCCGTACCACGTTGTTCACCCACACCGATTGGTGGCGTCAAGCGGTGGTCTACCAGATTTACCCGCGCAGTTTTTACGATGCCAATGGTGACGGGTTGGGCGACATTCAAGGCGTCACAGCCAAAGCCGACTACCTGGCTGCGCTGGGGGTAGATGCTGTGTGGTTGAGCCCTTTTTATCCATCGCAGCTGGCCGATGGTGGTTACGACGTTGACGACTACCGTGCGGTGGACCCCCGCCTGGGCACGTTGGAAGATTTTGACCGCATGGTCCAGGCCTTGCACGAACGTCGCATCAAGGTGGTGGTGGACATTGTGCCTAATCACAGTTCCAACCAGCACCGTTGGTTTCGTGAAGCACTGGCTGCTGGGCCAGGGTCCCCGCAGCGGGAGCGTTATATTTTCCGCGACGGTCAGGGGAACAATGGTGATGTGCCGCCGGCTGACTGGCAGTCAGTATTTGGGGGACCAGCGTGGACTCGTGTGACAGAGCCGGATGGCACCCCCGGCCAGTGGTACATGCACATTTTTGCGAGCGAGCAGCCTGATTGGAACTGGGACCACCCGGATGTGCACCAAGAATTTGTGGACACCATCAGATTCTGGGCCGACCGTGGGGTAGATGGTTTCCGGGTGGATGTGGCCCACGCCTTGGCCAAAAACCTTGAAGAACCTTTGCCCGCAACCCACGAATTACCGCATGAGTTCGAGGAATTCGGTGCTCACCCTTTCTGGGACCGGGACGAGGTACACGAGATTTACGCTGAGTGGCGTCGGGTGTTTAATGAATACCAGCCGCCTCGCACAGCGGTTGCTGAAGCCTGGGTGCACCCTGATCGTTTAGCGCGGTACGCCAGCCCTGACGGTTTGGGGCAGGCGTTCAGTTTTGATCTACTTGAAGTGCCGTTTAGCGCCCAGGATTTCCGTGCCGCTATTACCAAAAACCTGGATGAAGCTCACCGGAGTGGGGCGTCCAGCACCTGGGTGTTGTCCAACCATGATGTGGTGCGTCACCCCACCCGTTACGGGCTGGATGTGGAAGCGCTGCTGGTGCAGCTGGATGAGCATCCCCGTACGCCATCAGGGGGAACAGATCTGAGCGTGGTGGCCAAGCAATGGCTGCTGATGGGATCCCCAGAACAACTATTGGACCGCGTTCGCGGGTTGCGTCGCGCCCGGGCGGCTGAGTTGTTAGTGCTGGCTTTACCTGGTTCTGCGTATATCTACCAGGGTTCCGAGCTGGGGTTATATGAGGTGGTAGAAATCCCTGACGATCAACGTCAAGACCCCTCATTTTTCCGCAATCCCGGTAAGGATCAAGGCCGTGACGGTTGTCGTGTGCCGTTACCGTGGCGGGCGCAAGGAAATGATTACGGCTTTGGCGGTCGGGCGCATTTGCCTCAACCGGAGTGGTTTGCTGACCACGCGGTTGATGTGGAGGAGCGTGCCCCGGAGTCCACACTGACCCTGTACCGCGCAGCATTGGCCGCGCGGCGGCAACTGCAATCGGCAGAGCAGTTGGAATGGGGGCAGCTGGATGGTTCTGAGGTGGTGCACATTGTGCGCCCCGGCGGATGGGAATCCATCACGAACTGTGGCACTAATCCCGTGGAACTACCTGCTCAAGGCCAAGTAGTGCTCAGCAGCCAGCCGCTTGATGGCCGATCCTTGCCGGGCGAAACCACGGTGTGGCTTAAGCGCTGAGCGCTGTACCACGGTTCACGCGGTCTCAAGGTCGTGCCGCAACGGCCTCTGTGCGGGACGTATGAAGAACGTCAATTTCCTCCAGCGTGCGGTTTTTGGTTTCTGTGGCAGTGAAGGCGGCTATCCCTGATATCACGCAGGCACAGGAGACCATGATCGCAGCAGCCACCCAGTTGCTGCCGTCCTGACCGGCGACGAACGAGGCCAGCGGTGGGGCGAACCCTCCAGACACAGCAAAACCAATTTGTGTACCCAAGGCCAATCCGGTGACTCGCACCCGGGTGGGAAACATTTCCGCATAAAACGACGGCCAGATCCCGTTGGCCATGGAATAAAAGAACCCCGCCAGGATGGCACCTAACAGGAAAATCATGGCCCAGTTGCCGGACGTCACAGCGGCCAGGTAGGGGTAGGTCATGATCGCGGAGCCAACGGTTCCGGTGATGAACACCGGGCGCCGCCCCACACGGTCCGCTACAGCAGCGGCCAACGGAATGGCACCCAAGGCGACACCGTTGGCCACCACCGCCACCCACAGCATGGTGGGTTTATCCAGCCCAACCACCGACGTACCGTACGACAACGCCCACACTTGGAACACGATCAGCACGGTGTTGATCATGGCCGCGCACGCAACTCGCAGCACAGCGGCTTTGTGGTGCCTGAACAGATGACCTAGCGGTGTGGAACGGTGGGTGTGGGCCACGCTCTGCCGGAATTGCGGGGGTTCCTCCAGTGTGCGGCGAATGATGTACGCGGTTAATACCACTAGGGCAGATAACCAAAACGGGATACGCCACCCCCAGGAAAATAACTGTTCTTCAGGCAGTATCACAGTGAATGGGATAAACACTGCGGTGGCCAATAGCGTGCCAAACTGTGTGCCCTGCAGCGTCCAGCTGGTGGTCAGAGCACGGTGGTTTTCCGTGGAATGTTCTAAGGACACCGAAATAGCAGAGGCCTGTTCCCCGGATGCAGAAAGACCTTGCACGATGCGGCATACCACTAACAGTGCGGGAGCCAGCAGACCAATGTGGTCGTAGGTGGGCAAACACCCCACCACAAACGTGGCCCCACCCATCATGAACAGGGTCAGCATCATGACGAAGCGGCGCCCGTAACGATCCCCCAACGGCCCCATAATCAGCGCTCCGAGTGGGCGAACCACATAGGCGATCCCCACAGTGGACATGGACAACAAAATCGCCACGCCGGGGGAGGAATCTGGGGGGAAAAACAAATGATTGATCACCAGGGCAGCAGCTGTGCCGTACACCGCAAAGTCGTAATACTCCAGGGCGGAACCCACCCAGGCCGCCAAAGCTGCCTTACGTGGTGTTTTACGGAAATGTCCTGCGGAAGATGTAGCTGCTGTTGCGGGCATGGGACTTCCTTTTACCGTCGTGACGTCACAGCGCCGATGGCCCACAGCACCACAACGAGCCCGCTGGTAGCCAGAATCTGGAACCGAACGTCGTTGTCTGTTAAGCCCAAGACCGTAATGAGCGCTACCACACTGAGCGCCACGGCATTGGTCCATGGGAACAACTTGGCGGCGTACGGCCAGGGTTCACCGTTGCGTTGAGCCCGATGTCGCAAAACGATATGCGAAACCAGGGTGACAATCCAGGTCACCAGCAAAGTGGAGCCCACGATGTTGAGCAAAATATTCAGAATGTCTTCTGCCCACAAGTAGTTCAGCGCCACGCAGAAGAACCCGAAACTTGTGGATGCCAGCACTGCGGTTACCGGAACGCGGCGCGTATTGAGTTGCCGCAGAGCTTGTGGGGCAAGCCCACGTTCGGATAACGAAAACACCATGCGAGACGCACCATAGAGGTTGGCGCTCAGGGAGGACAACAGCGCAATCACAATCACCACACCCAAAGCTGCCCCGAGTTGGGGTAACCCTGCAGCTTCCAGGGTGGCCACAAAGGGGGAATCCTGCAGCGCCCCAGAATTCCACGGCAGGGCAATGACCATGATGGCCACTGACCCCATGTAAAAGAGCAGGATGCGCCACAAGATGGTGCGCACGGCGCGGGAAACATTGCGGGCCGGATCAGACGTTTCTGCGGCGGCCACAGCAACAATTTCAATACCACCGAAGGCAAACGCCACCACCAACAGTCCGGTGGCCACGCCGCTGATGCCCTGCGGGAAAAAGCCACCGTGGTCGGTGAGGTTACTCAACCCCGGGGAACCGGTTGAGGTGAGCCCCAGGAGAAACACGACACCTACCACCAAGAACGCCACCACGGCCCCCACTTTGAGCATGGAGAACCAGAATTCAAACTCTCCAAACTTGCCCACACCCATGAGGTTGACGGCGGTGAACACCACCATAAACACCAGTGCCAACAACCACTGTGGGAACACTGGCCACAGCCCGACGAGCAGTTGTGCGGAAGCAGTGGCTTCGGCAGCGATGACCAAACACAGCTGAATCCACCACAACCACCCCATCATGAAACCCGTGGCCGGCCCCAGGGCGCGTTCCGCATACACCGAAAAGGCCCCGGATGATGGGCTGGCGGCCACCATTTCTCCAAGGGAGCGCATCATGATGATCACCACGAGTCCCGCCAACACATAGGAGATGAGCACGGCAGGCCCTGCGGCAGCGATTCCTTTGCCTGAACCCACAAACAGGCCGGCACCGATGGCCGACCCCAGGCTCATCATCACCAAATGACGTGCCTTCATGGAGGTACCCAGATCACGGTTATTTTCGTGGTGTGGTGCTGTGGTCATGACGGTGAACTTAGCACCGCTGATGCCATGTGCCACACGGGAACATGCTGCGGTTTGCGTCCCGGGCGAGTATTTATCGTGACAGACCTCATGCAGACACAATGTTGCACGGTGTGCAATTACCTGGCAGATTCCATGTATGGCCTTGATGCAGGACAGCCCTCCGAGTGATAAGCGAGAGGCACTGAAGTGGCACAACCGCCGCTCCATAGTGCAAGCTGCGGCGCGCTTGGCCCGTGAGCGCGGCATCTCTGGGTTCACCGTCAGTGACTTAGCGCAGGCTGCCGGGGTGTCGCGCCGCACCATCTTCAATCACTTTTCAGGTGTGGAGGAAGCTGTTCAGGCATCCTTCCTGGATGCCGTCACGGAGCTTTACGGTGAGTTTCGTCGGAGGTTTGGTGACAAACGTTTCCCGGACCTTTCTGCTGCTTTTCAGCATTTTGTGGAAGTGGCGCTCCAGGTGGACGTGGTGGGGACTGTATGCCAGGCCATTTACCCGTTTCTTCAGGATGAAAAGAATGGCGCTGCTGCTGATCACTGTCCGGTACGCCCGTCAACATGGCCGCCTTCCCAACCGTCGGAGCACGACGGGGCTGGCCTTGAGTTGATGGCGGTGCGTGCTACGAGTGCTGCCGCGCGGGAGATTGTGGAGCTTTTACATGAACGGGTTGAGGGGGCAACCGATCCTTACGTCAGCTGTCTTCTGGGTGAGTACCTGGTCACCACCATCACGGTATGCGCTGATCACTGGTTCGCGGTCACTCGGGGAGAGCTGACTGACAGCACTCGGCAGCTATGGCGGGACCTCTTGCAGCAAGGAATGAATTCACTGGGGAAAGGCTTCACGGTGTAGCGCCGTCGTTGTCAACCCGGACCCTATGACCAACTTGTGCTGGGGGCACAAGTCACACAAGGAAAGGCCGAGCGAAGTGGCTAAATTTCTCTACCGTCTGGGTTTTTGGGCAGCCAAGCGAGGGCGGGCCGTGTTGGCCTCTTGGGCCGCAGTTCTAGCGATATCCGTGGGGGCTTTTCTAGCGTTTTCTGGGAATTTGGCCACCCAGTTTGAAATCCCCGGTACAGAAACTCAGCGGTTGGCCGATCAACTTTCTGACGAGCTACCAGAGGCCAATGAGGGTATGGGCTTGGTGGTGTTCACCACCGACAGTGATTCCGGGTTCACTGATACGCAGCGTGACGACATCACTGCTGCGCTCAAGGACACCGCAGACTTATCTGGGGTTTCTTCCGTGGCGGACCCGTTTGTGGAACAAAAAGAATTGGAATCCGAACAGAAAAAATTGTCGGAATCCAAAGGGCAGATTGACAGTTTGGTTGAACTGCGTGATTCCGGTGACTTGGAAAAAGCCATTGAATCTGGGGCTGTTCCCAAGGACATGACCGAAGAAAAAGTCACTGCGTCTGAAAAGCAGCTAGATCTTGGTGAGCGCAGCCTTCAGCTGGTTGAAGGGTACGGTTTCGTCTCCGATGACAAGACCACGGCAGTTGCCACCATCAAATTCCATGCTGCCCAGACGGAGCTTGAGCCAGACGATCAACAAGCAGTGATGTCCACTATCAGTAACGCTGATATCGACGGTGTCTCCGTGGACTACTCCACCGAACTGGCCCAGAGCCTGGAAATTTTCGGCCCGACCGAGGTGGTCGGTTTGTTTGTGGCTGCCGTTGTGCTGTTCATGATGCTACGTACCGTCATTGGCGCGGCCCTGCCGGTGATCAGTGCACTAATGGGTGTGGCGGTGGCAGCCACCGCTGCGCTGTCGTTATCTGGTGCGGTGCAGATGGCCTCTGTCACCCCGGTGCTCGGCATCATGCTGGGTCTGGCCGTGGGCATTGACTACTCACTGTTCCTGCTCAATAAACACCGACGCCAGCTGCGTCAAGGCATACCACTGCACGAATCCATTGGGTTGGCCACGGGAACAGCCGGTTCCGCCGTGGTGTTCGCCGGGTGCACCGTGATCGTGGCCTTGGTGGCTTTAACGATCACCGGCATTCCGTTCCTGGCGCTGATGGGTGGTGTGGCGGCTTTCTCCGTTCTCGTTGCGGTGCTAATGACCATCACCTTCACCCCGGCCCTGTTGGGCATGGTGGGTATCAAAATTCTGCCCAAGAAACAGCGGGATCAGGTTGAAGCGGATGACACAGAGGACCACGTTAGTGCCGTGA
This sequence comes from Kocuria sp., assembly GCA_030524035.1. Classification (GTDB taxonomy): domain Bacteria; phylum Actinomycetota; class Actinomycetes; order Actinomycetales; family Micrococcaceae; genus Kocuria. The sequence goes on from JAUNHG010000001.1 coordinate 136,219, forward strand.
AATCCCCTCTGTCGGTTCGCCGTCCGCTGGTAACTCTGGTGGTCGCGGTTGTTGGACTGATTCTGTTGGCAATTCCCGTGGCCGGTATGCGGTTAGGGCTGCCAGATGGGTCTTCTGAGCCGGTGAATAGTACGCAATACCGGGCTTACCAGGCCATGGAGCAGAATTTTGGGGCCGGTCGTAACGGCCCTATGACCGTGGTGGTTGATCACCCAGATGACTTATCAACGGAAGAAGCATCCGAACTACAAGTGGAAGTGGGGGAGCGTGTTGCGGAGTTGGACGACGTCCGCAACGTGATTCCTGGGCCTCTGGAGGACGACAGCACCTTGGCTGTTTTGCAGGTGATTCCGGAATCCGGCCCTGCTGACGAGAAAACAGAGGCCTTGGTGGGTGAGATCCGTAAGCTTTCACCGGAATTCCAAACGGCGCGCGGCGCGCCAGTGGGCGTGGCGGGCCAAACCGCCGCGAATATTGATATTTCCCGTGTCCTGGCGGAGGCCCTGCCCATCTATGTGGCGGTAGTGATGGCAATTTCCTTGGCCATTCTGGTGCTCGTTTTCCGGTCCCTGGTGGTTCCGGTGATTGCGTCCATTGGTTTTTTGTTGTCCTTGCTGGGTGGACTCGGCGCAATCGTGGCGGTGTACCAGTGGGGTTGGTTGGGTGAGCTGTTTGGGGTTTCTGACCCCGGTCCGGTGATGAGCTTCCTGCCAACCCTGATGGTGGGCATCCTGTTTGGTTTGGCCATGGACTATCAGTTGTTTATTGCCACCGGCATGCGGGAAGCCTACGTTCATGGGTACCCGGCGCGTCAGGCGGTAACCCGGGGTTTGATTGCCGGTCGTCCTGTGGTGACGGCGGCGGCTGTCATCATGATCGCCGTGTTCGCGGGCTTCATTTTCTCTCACCTGTCGATGATCAGACCCATGGGCTTTGGCCTGGCGGTAGGTGTTCTGTTGGACGCTTTTGTGGTGCGTATGCAGATCATGCCTGCGCTCATGACCCTGCTGGGGGACAAAGCATGGTGGCTGCCAGCCTGGTTAGACCACCTCCTGCCTGACGCCGACGTTGAAGGTGCATCCCTGCAGCAAGAAAACAGCACACCTGCCCAGTTGCCGTGGGCGCAGCCGTCCCTGCCGTGGGGGTCCTCGTCCTCTCTGCCGTGGGAGAGGTAAAGCGTTCGCTCCGCCCACAAAGACTGCGTGAGGGACGACAGAGCAGGCGCGCTCATGCGTGTCTGCTCTGTCACAATCACTCACGGGACACTTCACGCAAGCTGTAGGGTGCAGTGCTCGATGTTTTTCTCTGCCTCACTCATGGGCGCACATTCGGGCTGATGAAGGAGTACGTTACGGCATGTCAGTTGCGCACACTGGATCTCTTCCTCAGGTTCCCAGTCCCCAGTCTGAGGGTATGGAGGGCGCTCCGGCGATGGAGTCACCGGACCTTCCCCCGCAACGGGTGCGAATTCTTTTAGGTGTGCTGATCGTCTCAGCCTTTGTGGTAATCCTTAACGAAACCGTGCTTTCGGTGGCGTTGCCGGCCCTGATGGAGGATCTTCAGATCCCAGCAACCACCGCCCAGTGGCTCACAGCGGGGTTCATGTTGACGATGGCGGTCGTCATCCCCACCACCGGTTTCCTGCTGGAACGCCTGCCGCACAGGGTGGTGTTCATGATTGCTCTGGCTTTGTTTACTGCTGGGACCGGGTTGGCTGTCATTGCCCAGAATTTCCCGGTGCTGATGACCGCGCGGGTCATCCAGGCTTCCGGTACGGCGTTGTTGTTACCGCTGCTGATGACCACGGTGCTTACCGTTGTGCCAACGGAACGGCGAGGCTCGGTCATGGGCATGATTTCCGTGGTGATTTCGGTGGCCCCGGCGGTCGGTCCCACAGTGTCGGGCATCATTCTGGGGTCTTTAGGCTGGCGGTGGTTGTTTTTGCTGATGTTGCCTATTGCTGTGGTGGCTCTGGTGGCGGGCATCATGCTCATGCCTGCCATGGGAACACCGCGCCGAGTCAAACTAGATTTGCTGTCCGTGGTGCTGTCCGTGCTGGGCTTTGGTGGACTGGTGATGGGGCTGAGTGGGTTTGGCAGCCACAGCGGGGAATCTGGGGGTGGCCTGCCGCCCGTGCCGCTTTTGATCGTGGGCGTGATCTCTTTGGGCTTTTTCGTGTGGCGGCAGCTGCGCCTGCAACGTGAAGACCGTGCGTTGTTGGATTTGCGGCCTTTCACCCGCCCCACGTACACGCTGTCATTGGGCTTGATGTTGATTTCGTTCAGCACACTATTTGGTGTGGTCATTCTGCTGCCGTTGTACATGCAAAACGTGTTGGGCCACTCCACGTTAACCACCGGCCTGACTCTTCTGCCGGGTGGCTTGATCATGGGTCTACTGGCCCCCTTCGTGGGGCGGCTGTACGACCGCTACGGGGCTAAAGTCCTGGTGATTCCGGGAACCGTAGTGCTCAGTGTGTCCATGTGGATCTTCGCTTTCCTGGGGCAAACCACCCCACAGTGGCTGGTCATGGGAGCTCATGTGATCATGAGCTCCGGGCTGGCTCTGTTAATCACTCCCCTGATGACTGCCGCATTGGGCAGTTTGCCGCAGTCGCTGTATTCACACGGCAGCGCCTTGTTGAACACGTTGCAACAGGTTTCCGGTGCCGCGGGTTCCGCTATGTTCATCACGGTGATGTCCCTGGGCGCGGCCAGTGCCGCCGCTGCAGGGTCGGATCCCGTGACGGCACAAGCTCAAGGTGTTCACGGTGCCTTTATGGTGGCTGCCGGGATTTCTGTGGTTGCTGTGATCTTTTCCTTCTTTGTCCCTCGGCGCGCTGACGGTTCATCTGCGCGTCGTCCTGTGCACTGAGGCGGTGGTTGGCGCCCTGGGCGTCGTGACAAAAACCTACTTTGACCCCCGCAACTTTTGCCGTGGCCGACGGCAAGGGGGATCATGGTCCAGTGCATTCAACACCCGCCGGACGTTTGCCCTCGACGACCGCCCAGTCGCCCGCTGATCAGCCTACTGATCTCACAAGTACCGCTGCGGTGGTGGGGGCTGCCAAAGTGGGGGTGCTGAAACACTTGGAAACTTTGGTGGCCGCCGGAACGGTTCAGGAACATGAGTCCCGGGAATTCATTCAACGGTTTGACCTCCACTACCCGGCTCTTATTGACCTGGTGCGACGCACTTACGGCTCGGGGGCGCATGTAACATCCGTGATGCTGGCTTTCGGGGCCGCTTTAGCGCGTTCGTGGGGGGAACGCCCGGCAGATTTACGGGCGTTAGATCACCGACGTGGTTCCGACCCCGACTGGTTTTTGTCCCGACGTCAACTAGGCGGGGTGTGTTATGTGGACCGTTGGGCGGAAGACTTGGCGGGGTTGCGGGAACGTATTCCGTATATGGAAGAACTGGGGCTGACGTACCTGCACTTGATGCCCGCTTTTGCCGTTCCGGAGGGCAATAGCGACGGTGGGTATGCGGTGTCGTCTTACCGGCAGATCGACCCCCGCCTGGGCACCATGGAAGAACTGGCGGACCTTGCCGCCCAACTGCGGGAACGTGGCATCAGCCTGGTGGTGGATTTTGTGCTGAACCACACGGCCCGGGACCACGCGTGGGCTCAAGCTGCGATCGCCGGGGATCCCGTGTATCACCAGTACTACTGGATTTACCCTGACCGGCAGATGCCGGACGCTTTTGAACGCACTACCCGCGAAATTTTTCCGGATGACCACCCCGGGTCTTTCACCCCGGTAGCTCTTGATGACCCCCGGTGGGTGTGGACAACATTCCACGATTTTCAGTGGGATTTGAACTGGACCAACCCGGAGGTACTGGCGGCAATGGCTGGGGAAATGTTGTTCCTGGCTAACCAGGGCGCTGAGGTGTTGCGCTTTGATGCGGTGGCTTTCCTGTGGAAAGAACTGGGCACCGTGTGTGAGTCCCTGCCGCAGGCGCATTGGATTGTGCAGATGCTCAACCGTGTGTGCCGGATCGCAGCACCAGCCACCATCTTTAAATCGGAAGCGATTGTGCACCCAGACGAAGTCGTGCAGTACATCCACCCTGATGAATGCCAGATTTCCTACAATCCGCTGCAAATGGCGCTGACCTGGGAAGCTCTTGCCACCCGCAAAGGTGTGCTGCTCAATGACGCTATCGCTCAGCGTCATGGTCTGCCGGCTGGAACCGCGTGGGTGAACTATGTGCGTAGCCACGACGACATCGGCTGGACTTTTTCGGATGAAGACGCCGCACGCCGGGGGATTGACGGCCACCACCACCGCCGGTTCCTCAACGATTTTTATACGGGGCGTTTCCCTGGTTCTTTCGCAGATGGCGTGGCGTTCCAGTACAACCCCAAAACCGGTGATGCCCGCGTGTGCGGAACCACGGCTTCCCTGGCGGGAACCACCACCGAACACCCGGATCACGGGGTGGCCAGGGTGTTACTGGCCTACGCCATTGCTCTGTCCACGGGTGGCTTGCCGTTGCTGTATTTAGGTGACGAACTGGCTCAGACCAATGACCCTGAATGGTACGTGGACCAGTCACATGGCAGTGATTCACGGTGGGCGCACCGACCACAATTCCCCGAACAGGGGTACCGGGACCGTGCGGACACCTCCACGGTGGCCGGGCGCGTGTTCCAAGGGCTTAAGCACCTAGTGGCAGTACGTAGAAGCACCCCGGAGTTTGATGGCGCGGACCTGGTGGGTTTTGAACCCCACAACGAACACCTGGTGGCTTATCAGCGCCCAGGGTTGGATCCGGAAGGGTGGCCCAGCGTGGTGTTGTGCCTGGCCAACGTAGACGACTACGCCCACCGGGTGGATCCCTTCACGTTGTCAGGCTTTGAACGCGAAGCGGTATCCCTGTTGGATGACCGTATCGTGGACCTCGCTCAGGGTGTTGACCTGCCGCCACGTTCCACGGCGTGGTTGCGGGTGTACAGCAGGTAAACGGTCGATCTGTGCCGCACAGATCAGCGTCTCGGGCGGAGCGAATTCTTCCTGGTGAAGGACTAGACAGGCTGACTACTTAGCGAGACTATTTAGTCATGAGCGAACGGGCCCCCAACAGCGAATGGCTCCGGGGAGTGCTGGAAACCTGCGTCCTGCAGACCATGGTTGCCGGGCCCACTTACGGCTATCAGATCACTACTCGGCTGGCCGAGGCAGGTCTGGGTGAGCTCAAGGGCGGGACTCTCTATCCACTTCTGGCTCGCCTGCAGAAAAAGGGCCTAGTTTCCGTGGAATGGCGTGTCGGCAACGGTGGTCCGGGGCGCAAGTACTTTGCGCTCACCTCCGACGGCGTTGCCGAACTCTATGAGGCCAAACTTGCCTGGCGAGCGTTCAACACCACCATTTCAACCCACTTGGAGCTGGCAGATGTCCAGTCCGAGCAGGAGGTCACGTCATGAACACCACCGAACATCAGAACCCTGCCCGTTCCGGTGCCTCCGGGCAGGTGTGGGGTCGCCCCTTCTGTAAGGCGTACAGGACTTGGTGCGATGACTTTGTGGTGGAGCTGCGCTTGATGGACGTCTCCGGTGATGTGATTGGGGAGCGCCTTGCGGAGGTGGAGGCCCACTGCGCAGAAAGTGGAGAAACTCCTCACGAAGCATTTGGTGAACCGAACGCTTATGCCAAGACTGTAGGGGCTGAATCGCCCAAGAAACCGGCGGGAGACGTCTGGGGGACTGCAGTGCTGAGCATGATCCAGGTCCTGGTGCTGCTGGTGGGAACCCGGGCTGCTGGCGCTTGGGTCGCGGGGGAGCAACTGCAGTACAACGCCGTGCAGGTGGTGTGCCTGACCGTGGCTGCGGCTGTGGTGGTGCTGTTGCCGTTGGCTCTGCGATTGATCGTGCATAGGCCAGCCTTGGTGGGACTTCCGTACATTGCAGGTTTCACGGCTTTGTCCTTGGGGACGGCACTTGCTGGTCGATTGAACCTGCCGGTGCTGATCACCACCCCTGCAGCTCCGGTGACTGTTGGGATGTTTGTGATCACCCTGGTGCTGGGCTGGGTGTCCTACCGCAACTTGAGCACCTCGCCGGACCCGGTCACCTCACCTCTGATCAACGGTGATCAGGTGGGTGGGGCGGCTCGTGGCGCAAAGACTTCCGGTGAGCGAATGATGGCGCTTTGCATTGGGTCGGTGCTGCCCATGGCCTATGTCTTTCTGAGCGCCGCCAGCTGGTTGAGCGCCTGACGTCGTCGTCAATCCTGCGCTCACCGAGCACTTTGGCATCCCTACTGAAAACTGCGGGCTTCATCGCAATAGCGACAGTCCGTTCAAGGAAGTCCTCGACTGCCCTCTTACAGCTCGAATCCAAGATTCGTAGCCCCCAGGGTTTTTGCAACGGAATCCATAGTCTCCCTTCGATGTCGATCGGATGCGAGAGTATCGGCATGACGCACAAGTAAACCGGAACCGAGCTGCACAAGTTCCACGAATTCCGCCCTAGTAATCAATTCATTCCCACAGGTATTTACTTCAATATGCGGCTACCGAATCCGCTGTGGGTTCAGAGGGGGGGCGGGGTCAGCTATGAGGCACCACGGGCGGCATCACAACCCTAAAAAGTCCTTCCAACGCGGTAGTTCCCGTTGAGCCTGGAGATAGCCAGCGGTGTACGAGGCCCGCAAGCGGCTCAAACGTCGTTCCCCATTGGACACCGGCATGGTGGTGGGAGTGAAAATCATGGCGTCCCCGGATTCCTGGAGATCATAGAGTTCCTCCCGCGTCTGGTTATACCGGGTGGGACGCGCCTCCAGGGCTTCCACGACGGCGGGGTACTCCCGGAACTGTCGTCGGTAGATGGAGGGGAACCGCTCCGGGTGTTTCACGTAGCTGCGCTCGCGGGTCAGAATCACCAGGAACTTGGAGTAACCGTCCGCCCGGGCGGCGTCGATTGCGATACCGCCTGTGGGCCCTAGGGCGCCGTCTACCCACATGGAGCCCCGGTAATGCACCGGCGGCATGAGCACCGGCATGGAAGATGATGCGCGCACCTGCACCATCAGATCCTGCTGAGAGGGGGCATCATCCCGGCTGAAATACACATGCTCACCGGTGGACGCATTCAGCGCGCCAATCCGGTAGTGGGCCGGGTTGCGAGCGAATGTGGCGTAGTCAAACGGTAAGGACGAGTCGGGAAGCCCAGATTTCTCGTAAATATATTCGGCGTTGAATAACCCCTGACCACGGGCGAAGGTTCGTAAGTTACCGAACTGCGGATCTTGAGAAAATTCCACAAACGTGCGACGGGCCCGGGCAGTGTCGCGGGATATGTAATTACACGTGTGGGTGGCTCCGGCGGAAATCCCGCCCACCCAGTTGATGTGGATTCCGGCTCCCAAAAGGGTGGTCACGGCCCCGGCCGTATAGCTTCCACGCATACCGCCACCTTCAAAAATCAGGGCGGTGTCCGTAACGTTGCTGGTTAATGCGCTGTTGTGATCAGTCAAGCCAGTACTTCCATGTGCAGGTGACATCACCCAACAATCTGAAACAAGGGGTCGGAAACATTAACCGGGCCGTTAGCGGGGTTGGTAACTTGCGCAGCCTCCGCATCCATGAGAACTACCGGGCTGATCAGGTTGTAACCACGTGCCCGCACTGCCGTGGCATCCACCCGCAGGAGTTCCTGCCCGGTGCTCACGGTCTGTTTTTTGTCCACCAACACCTCAAACCCGTCACCTTTGAGTTGGACGGTATCGATTCCCACGTGCAGTAACACCCCGTGTCCGGTGTCGGTCACCAGCGCCACGGCGTGCGGCATCGCTTTCATGACTGTTCCGGCGGTGGGGGCGAGCACCGTGAGCTGCGTGGCATCATCGGCGGGAATCACGGCAGCGCCGGGTCCTAGTAAGCCCTGCGCAAACACCGGGTCCGGGACGTCACCCAAGGGCACCGCTGTGCCCGTGAATGGGGCGAGGACGGGCAGGCTCACAGAAGGTCCTTAATGTCTTCAGCCAAAGTTTCCGCCTGAGGTCCAACCACCACCTGCACCACGGTTCCAGCGACTACGACTCCATGGGCACCCAAAGACTTCAGTGCGGCTTGGTCCACCAGGGAGCCGTCTACCACGTCAGTGCGCAAGCGGGTGATGCAGCCTTCGATGTCTTCCACATTGTCAGCGCCACCAAGCGCGGTCAGGAACTCTTCGGGTGCGGGCACGGTGTCTCCTTCGTTCAGATATGTGGATGCCAGTGGTGTTTCTGAAGTTGTTTTTCAGGCTATTGACAGGTTTTCCGTCGTCGGTCACAGTGACCACAACGCCGGCTGTGGCCGGTTAAGGACACTGTACGGGAGAGTGAGTGAGCGGATCCATGGCGTCGGAAACACAAACCTCAACGGCTGGTACGCAGCGTCAAGCGCTATCCACCGTCCTCCAGCAGTTGCAGCGTTTTGGGCGCAGTTTGATGCTACCGATTGCGGTTCTTCCAGCGGCTGCCATCCTCATGCGCCTAGGGCAGGACGACATCACCGAGATGATGGAGTTTGCGCGTCCCGCTGCCGTCGTTGTGGCTGGTGCGGGTAGCGCGTTATTTGAAAACCTTCCGTTACTTTTTGCGGTGGGAATCGCATTTGGGTTCGCCAAGAAGGGTGACGGATCAACGGCCCTGGCCGCAGTGGTGGGGTATGTGGTGTTGGAGGGTGTCTTCCAGGCCATGGCACCCATGGTTTTGGACGCCGGGCCTGATGGTGAACCACCAGAAATCAACTACGGGGTGCTGGCGGGCATCATGATCGGTCTGATCACCGCCAAACTGTGGGGAAGGTTCCACCGGACCAAACTGCCCGACTGGTTGGGGTTCTTTGGGGGCAGGAGGCTGGTGCCCATTCTGGTGTCCGCTGTGGCCGTGGTCCTGGGTGTTGCGCTGGCTTTCCCATACCCACTGTTTGACCGCGCGTTAACGTGGGCTGGGGAAGCTGTGGCGGATAACGCGGTTGTCGGTGGCGGCATCTTTGGTGCGCTCAACCGTCTGTTAATTCCATTGGGCCTACACCACTTGCTGAACTTCTTCCCATGGTTCCAACTGGGCACTTTTGAAGGGGCCCATGGCGACATTGCCAGGTTCTTCGCCGGGGATCCCAGCGCGGGGGTTTTCACCACCGGATTCTTCCCCATCATGATGTTTGCCCTGCCCGCAGCGGCCCTGGCCATCACACATGAGGCACGGCCGGAAAATCGTAAGGCGGTCGGCGGGGCCATGTTCTCTGTGGGCTTGACCTCCTTTGTCACCGGCATTACCGAACCCTTGGAATTCACGTTCATGTTTGTGGCTTGGCCGCTGTATGTGGTGCACGCGATTCTGACTGGAACGTCGTTGGCGCTGGTTAATGCTTTGGATATTCACATGGGCTTTGGTTTCTCGGCGGGGGCCATCGACTACGTCATGAACTTTGGTCTGGGGCATAACGCGTGGCTGTTGATTCCCATTGGTTTGGGGTACGCGGTGGTTTACTACGTCCTGTTCCGTTTTGTGATCCGTAAATGGCGGCTTCGGACACCCGGCCGAGAAGCTGAGGGCGAAGCCTCCATGGCCGTCGACTCGTGATGGTGCACAGTAGCAGTGAATCTCAGGCGGTAAACGGGGGAGTATGAGCCGTGGAAATTGTGATTGTTGATACGCAGGAAACGGCCGGGAGCTTGGTGGCAGATGCCATCAGCCACCTGGTGGAAAGCACTGTGAACCCGGTGTTGGGTGTAGCGACCGGTTCCAGTCCGGGTGCGGTGTACCGGGAGTTGGGGCGTCGAGTTGCCAGCGGACAACTGAGCTTGAAAAACACCCAAGCGTTCATGTTGGACGAATACGTGGGCCTGCCCCCGGAGCATCCACAGCGTTACCGGGTAGTGATTGATCGTGAGTTTGTGCAGCCCACAGACATCGACCCCGCGAACGTCCATGGGCCGGATGGTCAGGCCCAGGACATTGACCAAGCCTGCGCGGACTACGAACGTGCCATAGCTGCCGCCGGTGGCATTGACCTGCAAATCCTGGGGATCGGTTCCGATGGCCACATTGCGTTTAACGAACCCGGGTCCTCCCTGGGCTCGCGTACGCGATTGAAAACCTTAACCAAACAAACGCGGGTGGATAACGCCCGATTCTTTGACGACAACGTCGATTCCGTTCCCCAGCACTGCCTGACCCAAGGCGTGGGAACCATTATGGAAGCCGACCACCTGGTGCTGTTGGCCTTTGGGCAGTCAAAGGCAGAAGCGATTCACCACATGGTGGAAGGCCCGGTGTCCGCCATGTGGCCAGCCACCGCGTTACAGTTCCATCCGCATGTCACGGTGTTGTTGGATGAGGCCGCTGCCTCACGTCTGCAACTGGCCTCTTATGCCCGGCAGGCGTGGGACTCCAAACCAGCATGGCAGGGTCTATGAGTCACCCCCAGCACCAGGCGGGGGAGCTGGTGCTGCATGCCGATCAGGTGATTTTTCCACAGGGTGCCCCCCGCCCCGGCTGGGTCCGCATCCAAGGGGAAACCCTGGTGCAGGTAGGCACCGACGCCCCACCTGCAGGAGCTCGCCGACTGGGTAAGAAGATTCTGGCTCCGGGATTCGTGGATATGCACGTGCACGGTGGTGGTGGAGCGGCATTCACCGACGGCGTTGCGGCTGCCCAAACCGTGCTGGCCACCCACCGGGCCCATGGAACGACCACCATGGTGGCTTCACTGGTCACGGACACTATTGACCACCTGGAGCACCAAGTCAGTGTTCTTGCCCCGCTGGCTGAAGCCGGTGAACTAGCAGGTATTCACCTTGAAGGCCCGTGGTTATCGCAACAACGTTGTGGTGCGCACGACCCCGCCTTGCTCATCGACCCCACCGAGGCGGACGTCGTCAGGCTTCTAGACGCTGGGCGCGGTCATGTCCGCATGGTTACGCTGGCTCCTGAACGTCACGGGGCTTTGGAGACGATTGCCCTGTTGCGCTCCCGGGGTGTGGTGGCGGCGCTGGGCCACACGGATGCCACCCACCAACAAACTGCGGCTGGGCTGGATGCCGGGGCCCGAGTGGGCACTCACCTTTTTAACGCTATGCCGTCCGTGCATCACCGTAAGCCCGGTCCCATCCCGTGGCTGCTGAACCACCCCGATGTGGTGGTGGAACTGATCGCTGATGGTATTCACCTGCACCCTTCCGTGGTGAGCATGGCAGCTCACGCAGCCCAAGGACGGTTTGCGCTGATCACGGATGCCATGGCAGCCGCCGGGAACCCGGATGGGTCTTATCGCCTGGGGCCGCTGGACGTGGACGTGGTGGGCGGGGTGGCTCGCATCCGGGATACCGGGGCCATCGCGGGTTCCACACTCACACTGGACGCGGCGGTGCGCTATGCGGTGAATCACGCACACCTGCCCTTGGAGGTGGCCGTGCGGGCGGCCTCCACAACCCCTGCGGACGTGCTGGGACGCTCAGATATTGGCAGAATCGCTCCCGGTGCCCGCGCTGACCTTGTGGTGTTGGATACCCACATGACCGTGTGCGACGTTCTGATCGCTGGCCGCCAAGTGGAATGATCGTCGGTATGCCAGATCTGCCTGCCGTTCACTCTGATACCCCGACCGCCCCGGCGACTTCTTCCTCAGCTTTTCCCGTGGCGGACCGGTACGCCGGGGTGCATACCACCGCAGTGCGGGACTTACTGGACGTCCTGTCACAGGACGGCGTCATTTCCTTTGCTGGTGGTGCACCGGCGGCGGAATTCTTTGCAGCGGATGATATTCGTGCGTGTTTTGATTGGGTCTTCACCCACCACTGCGCTAAGGCTTTGCAGTATTCGTCCACGCCAGGAGAACCTCAACTGAGGGAACAGGCTGCACGGCGGTTGTCGCGGTCGATCCCCACCACCGCTGAACATATCCAGGTGACCACCGGCTCCCAGGAAGCTATTTACCTGGTAGGTCACGCCATGCTCAACCCGGGCGATACCGTCCTGGTGGAACGGCCTACGTATCTGGCAGCACTTCAGGCTTTTGCTGCATCCGGTGCGCGCATTATTGGCATCCCGTCCGATCAGGACGGTGCCCGACCCGATGCTTTGGAAGCCCTGATTCAGCAGCATGACCCTCAATTTGTGTACCTGATCCCCACGTTTCAGAACCCTTCCGGTGTGTGCATGCCAGCGAACCGCAGGCAACAGATTGCGGACGTGCTGCTGCGCACGGGCACACCGCTGGTGGAAGATGACCCCTACGGTGAACTGCGGTTCGCGGGCGATCCCATCCCCCAGATATCCGCGTTGCCGGGTATGGCCCACCAGAGCCTGCTGTTGAATTCGATCTCCAAAATCATGGCACCCGGTATTCGGGTGGGGTGGATTCGTGGGGAAGGCCCCATCATGAACACCATCTCCATTGCCAAGGAAGCATTGGGGTTGCATTCATCCGTGGTGGATCAACTGGCAGTGGCTCGCTACCTGGAGGCCTACGACGTCGATGCCCACATCCGCACTGTGGCATCCGTATACAAAACCCGTCGTGATGCTATGCGGCGCAAACTTGTGGAGATTATCCCGGAATCGGCCACTGTGACCTCCCCGGACGGTGGCATGTTCCTGTGGGCAGCTCTGGGACAGGGACTCAATACCACGGCGCTATTGCCGCTTGCTGTTGACGAAGGTGTGGCTTTTGTGCCGGGTGAATCGTTCTTTGCCCACGACCCAGACCGTTCCACTATGCGGTTGTCCTATGTGACTAACCCGCCGGAAGTCATTGACGAAGGGTTACAGCGTCTGTCCCGTGCACTGGAACGCTGGTACGGGTGAACGTGGGTGGGTTCACAGTCGTTGATGGGCCAGCACAGGGATCCTTTTGCGGATATCTGCCACGTGTGTGAGGTCTAGAACCGTGCTGCATTGTGCCTGCGAGCCGCCGAACCGTAGCTGGTCGCGCCCGTCGGGTACCACCACCCCGCTGTGTCCCACCCCTAGTGGGGGTGAGGTGGGTTCGCCTTCTCGCCCTGGGTCCCGGACGGCCTGTCCGCTGGCCACGATGTAAGAGGTGGAGTCCACTGCGCGTGCGCGCGTCAGCAGATCCCACTGCGCGGCTTTCCCCGGACCGTCGCCCCAGGAGGCTGCCACGACGATCACTTGCGCGCCGCCCTGAGCCAGCCGGGTGAATAGCGTGGGGAATCGGAGGTCGTAACAGATCGCCAACCCCACGGTGACGCCTGCAATTTCCACCGTAACCGGCTGATCGCCCGCTGCGATTCGTCGAGATTCCTTGAAGCCGAAGGCGTCAAACAGGTGGATCTTGCGATAGGTCACCACAGGCTGCCCAGGGCGGAACACCAGCAGGATGTTGAACACCCGCATGTCATTCGGGTGCGGAGCAAAGGAACCGCAGATCACGGCAATGTTGTGTTCTTCGGCGGCAGCCTGGATGCATTGATGGGTTTCCTCCGCACGGTCCCGGGCGAATGCGGCAAAGTCGCCGTCGAAAGAACACGTCGCGCCTTCCGGGAATATCACCAGGGTGGCACCGTCGTGTGCAGCACGCCGAATACCTCGCACGATGGTGTCCAGGTTATGGGCCACATCTGGCGCGCTGTTGATCTGGGCGATGGAGATCTTCATGGCCTCTCCATGCTACGACGGCACAGCACCGGCACCGTGCGTACCAACAGCACCATGATCACCAGCTCGACCATTGTTTGGGTGAGGACCACAACCGGGGCGAGCGCATAATCTTGCGGTAAGGCTAGGGCAATCGGTAAGACCACCAGGGAGTTGCGGGCCACAGCGCTGAAAATGGCGGCACGGGCGGCGGGTACCGGTGTGCCGGTCAAACGGGTGAGCAGCACGGTGACCGCAGTCATCACGATAGCGAATGCTATACAGATGGGGATGGTCCACAGCACTTCCTTCCCGTGGCTGCCAAGCTCTGTCACGTGGGAAGAAACCACCACGAGGAGCACCGCTGCCACGGCGGGAACCATGCCGGCTTGCCCAACCTCGTGAATACGTGCCGCGGAGTGGAATCTATCGGCCGCATACTGCACTACCCCCGCCGTCACCAGTGGTAGGAGCACAAGGAGTGTGGCCGTGAAGAACGGCTCCGGAGGGATGGCCACCACGGCGTGTGGTCCAGCAATGACCAGCATCAGTGGTGCCACCAGCAACATCTGCAAGACCATGAGCACGGGGGTGGCTGCGGTTAGTCGCGCGGAATCGCCGCCAGCCAGGCGCGTGAAAACCACCACCCAGTCGATGCACGGGGCGAGCAATACCAGCGTAAGGCCCACCACCACAGCGGGCTGGTGGGCTAGTGGACGGATCAGTACCCACACCACAGCGGGTGCGAGCACGAAATTCAACACCACCAGCAGGAATAAAAACCTCAGATCGCTGAAGGCGCGCCCTACGTGTGTGAATGGAATGGTTAAAAACGTGCTGAACAGCATCACGGCAATGGCGGGGGTGATGACTGGTTGGGTGACTGCTGCAACTCCCGGTATGAGTACTCCGAGAAGTACACCGGCCACCATAGCGGTCAAATACACACGAACTTGATGGCGTTCTAGGGAGTTCACATGAGACAGTCAATACGCTTCGCGTGACCAGGGAAAGGGCTTCAGGGCATGGCTTACTCGCCAGGAACCACATACTCCGTCCGGCATGACCGGGATGGTGCTGTTTTTGAATTATTAGATGGAGATCAGGTGGTGGGGGAGCTCAATTATCAGCAGGCCACATTGGCCAATGGGGCACCTGCCTGGAATCTGATCCACACGGGGGTGCGGCCGGAATACCGTAACCAGGGGCTGGCTGCCTTTTTGGTCCGTGAGGTCATGGGTGCAGCTGCTGAGGCTGACCGTAAGGTTATTGCCACCTGCCCCTATATTCGGTTGTGGTTGCGCAAGAACCCTGATTATCAACACATGACTCGTTAAGGGTGCATAAATTCGCAGGTCACAAGCATTTTTTAGAATTTTGCAAGAAAAATATTGCCTAATGATTGTAAGGGTTTCCTTGCTTGTGGTAAGCGATACGGCTTCTTACGCTGAGTGGCACGTCCCGTGTTCGTGAACAACTTGCAAAGGAGAATCGCATCATGGCCACCGTTACTGACGTCAAGACCTGCACCGTCACCGCCTGTGCTTACAACAATCAGGGGTGTACCGCCGAAGCCGTGACCATGACGGACTCCGGATGTGCCACCTTTATTTCCCTGGATGCCCGGGGTGGGCTCCCGACTGCCGGTGCGCATGTTGGCGCTTGCCAGCGTCTTGAGTGCAAGTTCAACCAGGATTTGCTGTGCACCGCATCATCCATTTCTGTGGGCGATGCAGAAGCGTGCCTGTCTTTTGAGGCCCGCTGAGTAGTTCATGCAGCCGCGCCCACAACCCCTTCCAGGGAGTGCATCAGGGCTTCGACTGAGCAGACCGGGTGCGGTAGCGGCACGGCAATCGTTGTCCGGTGCGCCCCTTCGGTGATCAGGAACCATACATCGCGGTCAGTCACCGCAACCGGGTAAGCGCGCCCCGTGGCGCAGTGCGCGCTACCCGGCGCGTCAGGGAAGGCGGCAGACACTGTTGCTGCGACCTTGAGGTGGGGAACGATTTCCGTCAGATGCGTTCCCCACCGGCATCGCATGGCCTCGGCCGCTTCAATTTCTGCGCGCGGAGTGGGCCACGCGGGGCGTGGTTTGAGGGCTTCATGATCCAATACGTACGACCCATGCCCGTGATGGATCGTCATACGCAAGGGCTCCACGTGCCATAGCTGAGCATTCGGTACGGCAGCCAGTAATTGCGCAACGCTTGATGACGAGGGGTCTTCAGTTAGTAGCTCCCGTTTTTCGTCTTCTGAACAGCGGGTGAGCATGGTGTGTCCGGTCAGTTCTGCGGTGTTCATGCAGATTTCCGGAATGGGGGTGTCCGTGGAAATCGTCATGGCTACGCGGATGCAGTGATGACTTTCCAAGCTGGGCCAGTCATCACTGGGTGCGGACACAAGGTAGCGCCGACCATCAGCGGCGATGCCGTGGATTGCTGTATCTAGGGTGTATCCGCGTGTGCCGTCGTGGCAGACCACGGTGACTTTGCCTGCTCCGTTCAGCAGACGCGCCGCCGCGTTGGTGGCTTTTTGATCTAGGTGGCATGGGTGCTCGGTGGCTGCCGCACAACTGGCCCGAGTGCTCGCGCGGTTATTGGGCGTGCTCATGCGGTTCTCCAGATCTTTAGCAAGTGACGTCAGTAAAACTAAGGTGAGCCTAACTTGCTGCGTATGGAGTGCGTCAAGAGCAACAGCCAATTACGTCATATTTTTATGCCCTAATGGGCGTGAGGGTGTGTGGTGGTCACGTGGGACGATGAGCCCATGCGATTACCGGAGCACCTTGCTTGGACGTGGGTGGATACCCCCGTGGGGGAGTTGTTGATCATCACCTCACCGTTGGGAGTGCGCCGGACATTTTGTGCGTGGTCGCGGGACGGCGCGGGGGGTCATGGCGCCGCCCCGGTCGAGCTACATCAGGCCGTTGACGCAGCCACCCAAGAATATGGGCAGTCACCGGTGCGGGAAGATCATGCGTTGTATCCACTACGTCAGCAAGTGGAAGAGTGGTTCGACGGCACACGCCAGAACTTTGACGTTGCTTTAGACCTCACCGGGATTCAAGGGTTTAGACGGCGGGTTTATCAGGCGATTCAGCACATCCCATATGGCCAGACCGCCAGTTATGGGCAGATCGCCGCAGCAGCAGGGTCTGCTTTGGCCGCCCGCGCAGTGGGGATCGCGTGCCGTGATATTCTTCTGCCTGTCTTCCTTCCGGTGCATCGGGTGACTCGGGCTGACGGTTCCACGGGGGAACCCTCTGGTGTGCCAGGTCAGCGTCAACTAATGCTGCAGCATGAACGCTGGGTTCTGGGCGATGGTGATTCGCCGTGGATGTGAATTAGTCAGTTCCGTGCCTAAAAATCGACGGTGCCGTGGATAACCACCCGGGTGTTCCCACCCACCCAGATATCCTGCCCGTCATAGTCGATGTTGACTCGCCCGTCCCGCCCTACCGCTGTGCCTTGCGCGGCCACGTAATGTTCGGGTGCTGATCCGGCGGGAATTAACCAAGACGCAAACCCGGCGTTCAGACTGCCTGTTACGGGGTCCTCCCGTACCGCGCCGGCCATGTGAATAAAAGCCCGGATTTCGACGTCGGCTGGTGAACCTTCCGCCTGAGTATGGGGTTCACGTGTCCCCAGCACCCCAATACGCAAGTCATGCTCGGTGAAAAGCGCTGCATCAGGAACGCACGACAGGACTGTGGTGGCATCCGTGAGCACCAGTCCCAACCAACCAGGACCATTGTCAATCCAATTGGCCGCAGTGACCTGCTCTGAGGATAACCCCAGAGCCTGGCGAGCAAGGGCCAGGGTATCCGCATCCACGTCGCCGGATCGGGCCAAGGGCGGGGCCGCGAAAGCCAGGATGGATTCATCCTTGAGCATCACGGTGATTAACCCGGCATCGCATTCTTGGACCAGGTAGCCCGGTGTGCGTGGTACACCACCTGCTGTGAGCCACGCTGTGGCGGAGCCTAGGGTGGGGTGACCTGCAAACGGTAATTCTTCAGACGGGGTGAAAATCCGTAGACGGTAGTCAGCGGATGGGTCCGTGGGGGTGAGTAGGAACGTGGTTTCCGAAAGATTAGTCCACTGGGCAAAAGCAGCCATCTGGACCTCAGTCAGGTGATCAGCGCCGTGCACCACCGCCACGGGATTACCGCCGTGTGGGGTGCTGGAAAACACGTCGATTTGGGAGAATTGGTAATTGGCCATGGCGTCATTGTTTCAAGACCAGCACGACGAGTGTCATGCCCACGATGCCTAAACCCACCCAGCCGGATGCTGATAACTGTTCACCCACTACCGCAACGGCCAACAAGGTAGCCACGGCAGGTTCACTCAAGGTGATGGTGGTGGCTGTGCTGGGGCGGATTGTGGCCAGTCCGATTCCGAAGAGTAGATAGCCTACAAACATGGGGATCAGCGCCATATAGGCCCCCACCGCAAAGTTGATATTAGATTCTAGGAATGGCGCACCGGTGAGTAAAAACACCGGTATCAGTATCACGCCCCCTGCGCCGAAGACGGCTCCCATGGCTCCGGCCCGTGGAGTTCCCGACTGTATAAGGCGGTGGACCACCCAGGAGTACAGGGCGTAGCTTCCGCCGGCCACCAGGCCAAGACCAATGCCCAGAATGGTGTCAGTGACCGAGGAACCTGGTTGGCCAGCTTTCGCGAAACACAACAGAGCGCTGCCGATGGCCCCGAGTACCGCAGCTAGTACCCACCATGGACCAAGACGACGCCGGTCAATGATCAATTCCAGCAAGCCACTAGCCAGCGGTGCACTGGCTAGTGAGACGACGGTACCGACCGCCACCCCGGCCAGGTGCATGGAGCTGTAGAAGGCCAGCGGGTAGATGGCTACGGCAGCAGCACCCCAGACCACCAACTGTTTGTGGCGTGTCAGGTGGGTGCGGTTGCTCCGCAATGTAGGGAGGGCGACTAATGCTTGTAGTAAACCGCCAATACCCATGGACGCTGCCCCAATGGCTATGGGACTGACGGAAGGGGCAAACGTAGCCGCAGTGCCCGTGGTGCCCCACAACACGGCGGTGGTGAATACAGCGAGTACACCCCAGGTATTTCCGGGTTGCTGGGGTGTCACCGCCATGGGTCATCCGGGAAGTGCACGCCTAAGATCTGACGGGTTCGGTCCAGGATCGCCAGGGTGTCCAGGGATGCCCGGTGGTGATTTCGCAGGGCGGTGTGGTCTCGCTCTTGCGGGGCAGCAGTGGCCAACCGGACAAATTCAGCCAGTTGGTACTGCATATTCCCGGGGGTGCGAGAGGTTTGTTCCGTGCCGTCTACTGTGATCTGTTCACGGGCGTCGTCCATGGTGATCAGGGTGAGTTGGCGTGGGGTAGTGATGGAATCTATCTCCAGGGTGGCCAGTTTACCTTCGATGGTGCTGGGGGTGTGGGAGGTCGTGATTTTTGAGTAATGCAGGCTCACGGACAATCCTGGTGGGTCGTCGTACCCGCAGACCACGGTGCCTGCCCCGTCCACACCACTGTGCAACATGATGGCTTCGGCATGTATGCGCGCTGGTTCGCCCCACAGGGCAGCTGCGGGATGCGCGCAATAGGTGCCGATATCCATCAGGGTACCTGCAGAGAGGGCTGGATTAAAAATTGCGGGAATTTCACCCCCCAAGAATTGCGGGTACCGGCTTGAGTATTGGCAAAGCCGAAACTCTGCCCGTCGCACGGTGCCCAGTTGGGGTAGTAATGCCCGAATATGTGTAAACCCGGGGTCGTGCACGGAACGCATAGCTTCCATCACCGCCACCGATGATTCATCGGCAACTTGTAGCAGTTCGACGTACTGTTTGCGGTGAGATGTCGCTGTGGCCGCTGGTCTCCGACGACCTGCACGCAGGCGTGTACCGGTGCTCACGTGGTGAGGCGATGGATCGGAGGTTCATCGAGATGAACCCGCGCGCTGTCGAACCTGCTGGTGGTGGACATCGATCATGAGGACGCCGCGCTGCGCACGATGTGGAATCGACAGGCCTGGTGGCCCAACGCCGTGGTGGAGAACCCCGCCAACGGCCACGCACACGCCGTCTGGGCACTGGCAGAGCCGGTCACGCGCACCGAGTACGCCCGCCGCAAGTCGCTGGCGTTCGCGGCGGCGGTGGCCGAGGGGCTGCGCCGCTCCGTAGACGGCGATATGGGCTACTCCGGGCTGCTGACCAAGAACCCTGCACACGACGACTGGGACGCGTTGTGGTGCACCACCGATCGGTTCTACGCCCTCGATGAGCTCGCTGAGCACCTCACCGAGGGCGGGTACATGCCCCCGGCGTCGTGGAAGCGCTCCAAGCGCCGCAACCAGGTCGGACTGGGCCGCAACTGCTCGATCTTCGAGACCGCACGCACCTGGGCCTACCGCGAGATCCGCCACCACTGGTACGACCCCCACGGCCTGCACACGGCGATCAGCGCACACGTGAACGAACTCAACGCCGAGTTCCCCGAACCACTGCCGGCATCGGAAGCCCGTGCGATCGCGGCCAGCATCCACCGCTGGATCACCACGAAATCGCGCATGTGGACCGACGGCCCCGCCATCTACGAAGCCACGTTCTCCACCATCCAAGCCGCACGCGGACGCAAGAGCGGACAGCAGAGGGTGCAACGCGCATCTGCCCATTGGGAAGCTTTGAAATGAAACCGCAACGTAAATCTCGTGGGACATACACCGCACAAGAAGCAGCCAGCATCGTCGGTACATCCTTACGAACCGCACAGCGGTGGACCTCACGCAGCCGCGATGAATGGCTTCAGCAAATGGCCGAGGAGCGTGAGACCATTCGTGCGTTCCACGACGAGGGGGGAAACTCATGGGCGGAGACAGCCCGGCACTTCCGCCTAACTATCTCGACCGTAAAGCAACGTGCGTACCGGGCCCGAAAAGAGAAAAACCAAAGAGCGAATTATCAAAATTCAGGTACATCAGGCAAGGATGGTAATTGATGAAGGTAGACATGAGTTCAAATACGGGCAACAGTCCAGGTGAAGCCGCACTCCAACCTCCACCAGAAGATGCGGGCCTATCGAGAGCAGGACGTCAACTAAGATTTCTTGCAGTTGGCAGCATATGCTATTTTGGTCTAGTTACAGTTGGTGGAATACTTGTAAACAGTATACCGCTTTACATATCCAGATACTTTCTAGGATTCGAAAGCCCGCCACATACTCTAATGTTTCAAGAGATTGCAGACTTTATATCCGGACCAATTTTAGGTACGGCGCTGGCCATGGTTTTCCGTTGGGCGGCAATGGATCTGATTGTATTTCGGAGACCAGAGCTAGACAATATCGAAAAACCTAAAGCTGATTAAAATCAGCAATTCCCGATATAGTATGCATTCTTGACTCGATTTCCTGCCGGAATATCTAGTGAAGTAATTCCAGGATTAACGCACTGGGTGCGATTTCCGAGAATGTAATCGATCCGAATCTTTACATTACCACTAGAGCAATGATTATAGCGCCGTCGGCGATCTCTTCACCTGAACACCCCGATCTCAGGAGGGGCACCGCGGTGTGTCACACTTATAAATCTACAGCTTGGGAAAGCATTTCTGACCGAAGCGAATCAGATGCATCTAAAATTTCAATACCCAGAATATTTCCATGTGAATCTATGTCAAAGTTTACTTCTGAATTAATTTCGAATCTTCGAGTCTCCTCAACCTCGCCATCCTCGATTTTTTCAACAAGCATTATATACGCAACGTCGACTTCTGAGTCATAAGTAATCTTCAAAATATCACCTATACAGCATATGTGGCTCTCGCCAATTTATACCTATAGCTGGCGCTATTTAGCCCTTAGTTACAGTCACAACTTTTCCCGAGTCCTTTCCTACGATCACTCGAATTTTATTTTTGCCGGAGCCTGAAGTGTAAACCCAGGTGTTATTATTGCCATTTGTCCTTTTCCCGGTTTCAATAGTATTCTTGATGACCTGCTGGCTAATACCGCGAGCAGAAGCCTGCTTCAATGCGTGAGACGCCGTCAACATCGTCAGCCTGAGCAAGGTCGGCAAGGTTCGTGACCACCCGCGCCTGATGACCGGTGATTTGCTCTGCTTCACGGGCAAAGTCCTGCCCGCGCTGGGTGTCGCGGGAAACCACCACGGTGTGGACCACCGACGGTACGTTGCGGCTTGCGCGCAGCAAAGTGGCGGTGATGGCGCTGGTGCCGATTGTCGCAAGGCGCATGGCACCAGCGTATGGCAAGTGAGGTGGTCCGCTAAATGCTGATGTTCAGCTGCCCTTGAACGCGGGACGTCACTGCGCCACCCACCCAAATTTCTGAGCCTTCTGTGTACACGTGAACCATGGCGCTATGCCCCAGAGCAGTGCCTTGCGCGACGGTGTACGCAGGGGGCGCGATTTCGCGGGGGACCAGCCAGGTGGCGAAGCTGGCGCTGAGTGCTGCGGCTGCCGGGTATTCGTCTACACCCAAGGAAGGGGCAAAAGAACGCATTTCAAAGTCAGCGGGCCCGCCCGGCGCATGTGGTCCCATAACACCCACACATAGCTGACCGAGTTCGTGGATGTTGGGGTCCATGCCAATGACCGTGTCTGCGTCGGATACCAGTAGGCCCAGGAAGCCGGGACCGTTATCTAGCCACGTGGTGGCTTTGATGTCTTCAGGATCCAGCCCCAATACCTCCCGGGCGATCTCCACAGTGAGTTCATCAGGGCCGCCCCGGTCGTAGAGTGGGGGCGCTGTGAACCGTAAGTGATTATTTTCTTCGATAGCGATTTGCACGGTACCGGCGTTGCATTCCTGAATCAGTTGGCCCGGGGACCGGGGTTCATTGCCGTGATCCAGCCATGCACGGGCGGCCGCCAGAGTAGAGAGCCCCGCAAACCGTACTTCTGTGGTGGGGCTAAATAGCCGTACACGGTAGTCCGCTGTTGAGTCGGTGGCAGTTAACACAAAAGCTACTTCCGTGAAGGCTGACCATCGGGCAATGGTGGTCATGTCCTCCGTGCTGAGGGCATCAGCATTAAGGACGACAGCAATGGGGCTGCCTTGGAATGGTGCGGGTGCAAACACGTCTACGACGACGTGGGGGAGTACGGTCATGCTTGTAGGTTATGGGCAAGGGAGCCCTTGAGTCTTACTGAATCCCGGACTCACGCCAGATGACCCCGCAAAAGCGGACGTTTAGATGTTTACACGACAATTTTATTGCTCCGACCTGTGGCGCATCCTACAAGGGAGTGTCTGCTGTGCCACACTGTGTGGCTCCGACGCGGGGCGGATGGGTCCCAACAGCTTGGTGAAATAAACGCCGGGATGTCATTCCCTGGGTGGATGTCGTGGCACGCAGTTTTGGACAGTATGGAGTGACCCGGTTTTTCGGGCACATCCCATCATCACGGAGAAGGCAGGAGGTAGGGCCATGGAACCAGCGGTCCTTGAGACCGAGAACTTGGCCAAGGTGTACGGGCGCGGAGACAGTCGATTCGATGCTCTGAAAGGCCTGACCCTACAGATTCAGCGTGGTGAGTCCGTTGCTGTGGTGGGTAAGTCGGGGTCAGGTAAGTCCACTCTCATGCACCTGATGGCGTTATTGGACCGTCCGTCGCACGGCGTTGTGGCGCTGAACGGACGTCCGGTGTCTGAGCTAACAAACAAGGAAATCCATGCGCTGCGTAATCGGAGTTTTGGGTTTGTATTCCAGCAGTTCTTCCTGAATCCCAAACAGACGGTGTTGGAAAACGTGGTCTTGCCGCTCAAGATCGCCGGGGTATCCAGGCCGGAGCGTCATCGGCGCGGCATGGAAGCTTTGGCGCAGTTGGAGATGGGGGACAAGGCAAAAAATAAGGCGACCGATCTTTCCGGTGGTCAAAAGCAGCGCGCCTGCATTGCTCGGGCGCTCGTGACCAACCCGTCTGTGATTTTTGCAGATGAACCCACGGGCAACCTGGATTCCAATACGTCGGACGTGGTGGAAGACATCCTTTTTGGTCTGCAGCGTAAACAGGGCATCACCCTGGTAGTGGTGACCCACGATGATGATCTTGCTGCTAAATGTGACCGCCGGATACACCTGAAAGACGGCCAGATCGTGTCGATTGAAGGAGGCGCTCGGTGAAGTTTATTGATGTTGTCACCACAGCCCTGGGTAACACCATGCGCGCTAAGGCGCGTACTTTTCTGACCGTGATCGCCATTTTTATTGGCGCATTCACCTTGACGTTAACTTCCGGTCTGAGTGTGGGGATCAATACCTATATTGACCGTATGGTTGAGGGGTTTGGTCAGCAAGACCAAATTATTGTCCAAAAGGTTTCACAGCAGAATTCCATGGGCTCATCTAACGCTGGACCACAGAAGTATGACGCCGATGAGGCATCGGATACCCAGCGGAGTGACTACGGTGAACAAATACTAGGTAACGGTGATATTGACACCATTAAAAATATTGACGGTGTAGAGTCAGTGGAACCCATTCTTGCTGTATCGCCAACGTATATGGAAGGCGCAAACGGCGATCAGTTTATGGTGTCCCTGGGCTTCCCTGTTGGTACTGATGGCCTACGCTATGAGGCCGGTCAGGCTCCCGCAAAAGATCAAGCCGAAATCACCGTGCCGTCCACCTGGGTGGATGCTTTGGGGTTTGATAATGCTGAAGATGCTGTGGGTAGTACCGTAAAAATTGGCATGAAAAACGCCCTGGGAGATGAAAAGGATTTTGACGTCACAATCTCTGGCGTGACCGAAATTATTGTGTCGGGAGCGGGCCGTGATCCCATCCCTTCCCCATCATTGAATAGCGACCTTTATGACTATCAAAATGAAGGGTTGCCGGAGCAAGTGACGCAGTCACAAGGGTATTTTGCGGCAGTTGCCGAGGTTCCTGATGTGGGTCAACAGGGTGCAGTCAAAGCCAAGCTGACGGAAAACAGCATGATGGGCATGACCGTTGAGGACCAGATTGGTGTGGTTCGGGGAATCATCAATACCGTCACCTGGGTGCTGAACGGCTTTGCCCTGATTGCTCTGCTGGCAGCCGGGTTTGGCATTGTGAATACCTTGTTGATGTCCGTTCAAGAACGAACTCGAGAAATTGGTTTGATGAAGTCCCTGGGTATGTCCCCGGGGAAGATCTTTGGGCTATTTTCGTGGGAGGCGGTGCTGATCGGGCTCCTCGGTTCGTTGATTGGTGTGGGCGTCGGCGTGGTTGTTGGTACAGTCACCAATTCTTGGTTGATCGGTGAGGGCGGGCCATTGTCCGCCATTGCAGGGCTCACGCTTTACGGCATCGCGCCGCTGCAGCTGGCCGGTATTGTTGTGCTTGTGATGTTCATCGCTTTTATCGCCGGAACGTTCCCGGCGTACCGTGCGGCACGGAAGGACCCCATCGAGTCGCTACGGTATGAGTGAATGAAGCTCAAGAGGTGCAGGGCGTCCTTGTCCCCGGCGCACTGCACCTCTCCGTGGGCCCGCACACCTGGTGGCCTACGCACCCCTCCAACGACGTCAGGAGTTCGTTCGTGACTAACACACCACATGATCCGCAACAGGACTTTTCACAGACTGGCAATAAATACGGCACGGCAAACTATCAGTCCGGTCAGAACGTTGACCCCACAAAGCCCGCCCAGATCAAGCGGTGGGCCCAGGTGACTCTGGCTTCTCTGGGGCTGTTTTTGCTGAATATGCTGCTGTCCATCATGACGGCCTTCCACCCAGACACCCAGGAAGTCCTACGCGCACAGTTTGAAGGTCAGGAGCAGACCCTCCCCGAAGGCGTGACGCTCGACGACTGGACCAACACGATGAGCGCTTCTCTAGCTGTGTTCTCCGCCATTATTGCGGTCCTGGGCCTGTTGGTATATGTACTCGTTTTGTTGGGTATCCGAAAGCGGTGGGGCTGGAGTCGGGTTGTTGGCATCGTGGTGTGCATTATCGCCACATTGATCCTTGCCTGGTCTGTGGTTGACTCCCTAGCTCAGTTGGGTTCGGGATTGACGATTGTCGCGCTGCTTACTTCTTTGTTGCTTGTTGTGGTGAACGTTTACTGGCTGATCTTGGCGTTCAACAGCAACGTCGCCACCTGGATTAACAGCCGCTTCGGGCGCGCCTAATGCCAGGGGCCATGATGATGCAGGCATGCTGATGTTTCGCAGTAGCCTATTCGCTAGGACTCCCGGGAACGCCCCAGTGTGTTCCCGGGAGTCCTCCGTGTGAGCTAGCTTGTTATCAAGCCGGTGTGCGTCGTCCGCCTAGTTCACGGCCTGGCCACCTAGCTGTGGGTTTCCTGCGGGATCAGCATCAGCCTCCGCTTACTGTGGGTTTCAACACCGTCCAGTAGGCTGTGTTTATGGCTGTTCAAGACCCTTCACCACTGCGTCAGTTCATTCGTCAAGCTCTTGTGCGCACTGCTGTGGGTGTGGTTGGCATCCAGGCGGCCACCATTGGTGGTTTGGTTGGTTATGACGCCCTTACCAAAAACCAACGCAAAGCTCGTTCTGGCTTCCCCAAGCCCGGGCGTTATGCGGCTGATGTTGCCAGTTCGGATATTGACGTCTTTACCTTTGGCGCGGATTTGTATGACGACATGCTTTCCAGGATCGACTCCGCCACACAGAGTGTGTTCCTAGAGTCTTACATCTGGAAAGGCGATGAATACGGCCAAAAATTCCTTGATGCCGTAAATCGTGCTGCTGAGCGTGGTGTGGATGTTCGGGTGATTTACGACGGTTTTGGGAATCTGGTGGTTCCCGCCCGGTTTTATCGGCAGTTCCATCCCGACGTTCGTGTGCTCCGTTTCCCGGTTGTCCGCCCACAGCTCCTGATCACGCCGCTGCGGGCGTCGGGACTAACCCACCGCAAGCTACTGGTGGTAGATGATGTCGTCGCGTACGTCGGCGGCTACAACCTGGGCTCCACTTACGCCACGGAATGGCGTGATACCCATCTGCGGGTTGTTGGCCCGGATTCTTGGGTGCTGCGGCAATCTTTTGTGACCGTGTGGAACACCTTGATGTCCAACGAGGAAGAACAGATTGCCCGGTTGGATCCTCCAGAATGGGACTCCCGGGTGCGGTGTTGGTCTAATTTGCCCATGCGCCGCGTGTACCCCATCCGTGGTATGTACTTACAGGCCATTGATCGCGCCACACACCACATTTACATTTCCACGCCGTATTTCATCCCAGACCACCAAATTCTGGATGCTCTGATCCGTGCACAAGCGCGCGGTGTGGACGTGCGGATTATGGTGCCCATGGACTCCAATCACGTGCTTGCAGACTGGGGGTCACGCGGTTTTTACGTCACCCTACTCAAAGCGGGCGTGACATTGTTGCTGTATAAAAACGCCATGATCCACGCCAAGACCGCCACCATCGACGGTGTGTGGTCCACGGTGGGCACCGCAAACATCGACCGTCTTTCCTTGTCCTTCAACTACGAAGTGAACTTGGAAATCGTGGATAACGATCTTGCTGCCGTCATGGAACGGGTTTTTGAAGTGGACAGTTCTAACGCTCACCGCCTGACCCTGGAAGAGTGGCAGGATCGGCATCCCTTCGCGTGGGTGGCAGAAGCCGCTTTAGCGCCACTGCGCCCGCTGTTGTAAGGGCGTTTTAGCTGTCAGTCGTCGCGGTGTGCTGCCCAGGCCGCCAAAAGCACCAGGGTGACAACGGCACCAGCAACCACTAGACCCACACGGTCGTCGTTGTACCACTGGGTCGTGGTGCTGGAGGTATCGCTGGAATCTTGGGGTTCAGGGCTGATATCGATGTGCTGAGCCTGACGCGTGTGGTTCTGGGCTGCGCTATGCGGCTGAGGTTCTTCGTGGTCATCGTGCCCGGGAATCGGATTGTGCGGCATGGTTGTCCTTTCTTCTGTGGTGTAGTCGCGTAACGACGTTCGGGCTCGACACCCTGGTAAGGTGCCGAGCCCGAACAAAGTCTAGGAAACAGTGTCAGTCGACGATGGTGATGTTCGCCGCCTGAAGACCCTTCGGCCCTTCCTGGACTTCAAATTCAACTCGCTGGTTTTCTTCCAGGGAGCGGTAGCCAGAGCCGTTGATCGCTGAAAAATGAGCGAAAACGTCCTGCTCAGAGTCGTCAGGGCTGATGAAGCCGAAGCCTTTGTCAGCGTTGAACCACTTGACAGTGCCAGTCTGCATTATTGCTGGTCGATCCTTCCGGAACGGTAACGGACGCCGACCTTCGGCGACCGAATGCCGTCGTTGTGCTCCACACGACTTGATCCCGGTGGACAGTCGGCCGCAAGCGGCGGGGCCCCGCGAATGCGGGAATACGTACAACAACTGACTCCGACGGTACACGAGGTAGTGCCCTGTGGTCGCTACATCGCCATGATTTCTGTGTCTGGAACAAAAACTTGTCATGTTGGTTCTTGCAAACGCAAGATTCTGGTAATGGATAAGCAGACCCGTTGTGGCGGACACAGGAAACGCTTAGGCCTTGTGGGGCTAAATACCAAGCCCGTTCCAGGGTTGCGTCAGCCACGGGTAGTTAAGTGGGGCTCACCTCGAAAGAGGCGGTAGTTCCGACTGGAGGGTTCGGGCTTACTGAGCCTCCCGTAGTTGTGACGGTGGTGGTGCGTCGTCGCAGGGTGCATTGCGGGAGGGGGACACGGAGAGAGCCGCTTGCTACCTGACCCCTGAGTAGCGAGCGGCTCTCTGTGCTTCACGGTCTTTGCATTGGATCGAGGGATTTAAATATGCGTTTGCAGATATTGCCCGGATGGGCGTGTCGCCACGTGAGGGGCTATGCATTGATTTTGTGGGGCGGACACGCGCTACGATCTTCATGATTGCTCAATCATGAAGAAATAACGTATTGCGCTATGGAAAGGTCCCCGGTGAAAAGTTTCTCTTATTGCTGCCGGGTGGGGGTTCTGACTGGCGTTTTTATTGCCCTGCTGTTGACGGGCTGCGCTAATGGCGAGCAAACCACGGATGTGACAGGGCGCATGAGTTCTTCTGCGCCATCCACACTTCACCTTCAAGTAGCGCAGGCGGTGGATCATGATTTCACGATCGCGGCGGGTGGCGTGGGGACGGCGCGGTTGGACTCGGGGGCGTCCCCATCAGAACAGGGCGCTGCTGGGGCGGGCTCCGATGCGAAAAAGGGGCAAGAGGGGCGATTGAAACCCCCTGATTCGGGAGATCGTCCCATGGTGGCAGATTTATCTCCGGGTAAGCATGTAGTTATTGTGAATAATTCCGATAAATCCCGGGTTGCTGTTGGGCGTTTAAAGGATGGCGTAGCCACCTATCCCAATCTCAAAGATGGAAATTACACCACTGCGCTTATAGATATTGATTCTGATGGCTGGGTTTCTGGAATTGGGGTGGTGGATGTGACTATTTCTGACGGAGTCATGACTTCCGCAGTTCCAGAAATACATACCCGAACCTTACCGGTGGTTGTTGAACAAGATTCGCCGGGAGAATTATCACTGAATGCTTCACCCACCACTCATGATCTGCCGTTGGAGATCACCTGGCGCATGGTCGGCCCCGATGGGGAAACCACGCAAGAATCGGGCTCTGGGCGCACTACGGTGGGATTGGGTTCCGATGGCGATTACACGCTGGAAGTTCAGGCGGTCTTGACAGATGCCCCTGATGTACCTATGCAAAGCATTCGGTACACCTTTACTGTCACGAACGGTCAGGTGACGCCCTGAGTTGGGGCAGCACGTATTCGGGGCCTGCCCCATGCTGATGATGCAGACCCCGAATACGTAGTGAGCGGCTAGCGGCGGCGTTTGGCTGTTCCGAATAGAGAGCGGGTGATTTCCCGGCCCAATACTGTTCCAGCGGAGCGCATCATGGAGCGAAGCACCGGGTTGTCCATGAAGCCCCCATCGGAGTCCTCAGATTTTTCGGGAGAGTCCTTTTTTGGTGGGACCGCGTCCTGTGGGGTTGATGATGCTGGGTCGTCAGAGGGCGGAGCCTGCTGCCCCGCAGACTGCTCTGGTGTTGCCTCTAGCCTCTTCTTGAGGATTTCATAAGCTGATTCACGGTCCACAGCTTCCGCGTATTTTGGCGTGAGCGGGGAAGCTGTGATGACCGCATCGAATGTGGCCTCGGGTGCCACATTCATGAGTGACTGCGGAGCTCGCATGCGTGTCCATGCTACGGGGGTGGGTGCGCCCGTTTCGGACAGCACGGTCACAACGGCTTCACCCGTGCCTAACTGCGTTAACAGCTGTTCAAGGTCATACCCGGAGGACGGGTAGGTCCGTGCGGTGGCCTTCAGTGCCTTGGCATCGTCTGGGGTGAAAGCCCGCAAAGCGTGCTGCACCCGGTTGCCCAGCTGTCCTAGAACCTCCGCTGGGACGTCCTTCGGGGTCTGCGTGATGAAAAATACACCCACGCCCTTAGAGCGAATCAAGCGAACGGTTTGTTCAATGGAGGACAAGAATTCTTTGGTAGCGCCTTTAAACAGTAGGTGAGCTTCATCAAAGAAAAACACCAGTTTGGGCTTATCCACATCACCTACTTCTGGGAGGTCCTGGAAGAGGTCGGCTAAGAGCCACATGAGGAAGGTAGAAAACAGCTCCGGACGGGAGGCTACACCGGGTAGTTGGAGGTTTGAGATGATTCCGCGCCCGTCTTCCGCTGTGCGCAGTAAATCTGTGGTGTCGAACTCAGGTTCCCCAAAGAAGACGTCAGCGCCGTTATTGGCGAATGTGGTCAGTTCACGCAGAATGACCCCGGCAGTTTGTGACGACACCCCACCAATGCCGCTGAGTTCCTCCTTACCGTCCTCGGAGGTTAAGAACATGATAACTTCCCGCAGATCCTTCAGATCCAACAGGGCTAGCCCGGCTTGATCGGCATAGTGGAAAATCAATCCCAATGCCGACTCTTGTGTTTGGTTCAGACCAAGTACCCTGGACAGGAGTACGGGGCCAAAGTTCGTGACTGTGGTGCGGATGGGCGAACCTTTACCTTGACCGCCCAGTGTGAAGAAGTCCATGGGGGCAGACGCCGGTTTCCACTCCTGCCCGATGTCCTGGGTTCGTTCTTCCAGTTTAGGGCTGCTTTGGCCTTCGACCGCGATTCCGGAAAGGTCTCCTTTCATATCGGCTAAGAACACGGGCACGCCAGCTTCCGAAAGCTGTTCGGCCATCATCTGCAACGTTTTAGTTTTGCCGGTGCCGGTAGCCCCAGCAATCAGGCCGTGTCGGTTCATGGTGGCCAGGGGTAATCCCACTTGAACCTCTGGAACGGCTTGGCCCTCCGACACCGCAGCCCCCAGATTGAGGGTAGGGCCTTCGAAGGCGTACCCGGTACGAATAGCTTCCAACTGTGTATCACTGTGGGTGTTATCGCTCACAGCGCTGAGTGTACCGCCAGGACCTGACGTTGTACTGGGTTACCGGTATTCCTGCAGGTTCTGCATCAGGCGGTGACCCGTGGCCGTTAAATAACGTTCCGTGACCGTGTTCAAGAGCCCGGGAAGTCTGCTCCACCTGCGTGCTGGACGCCCGGCTACGGTTAACGTAATACGGCTGTGGTCAGGGTGCTCGGGGGCCGGTTCCCATGCCACGGTGGTGCGGGCATCTACGGGACCGCACGTGGAACGCAGCACAATTTTTTCGTCCCGACGGAATTGGGACACGATCGCAATCCAGCGTGGCCTAAAAGGTCCCAAAGCCAGCGGATATTCCAGGACGGTTCCTGGGGCCATGAGCGGTGTGGAAAACGATGTTTGCCCACCGGGGGAGGCCCAGAATCCCACAAAGTTCTCAGCGTCCTCCATAAAACGTCCGGTGTGCTTCACGGACACCGGAATGTCCACCGAATGGGAACAGGAATACGGCTTAGCAGGACGCATGTGATTCCAAGATTCGGGAGCAATGGTATGAGCGCGACGTCGCGTTGTCCGGCCCATGCGGGCCGGACAACGCGCGATAAACGAATTGCCGCACGTCAGTTGGTTTGGCCAGCCATGGTTTTGGTAGACATCGGTACGCCGTTGAGTGTGTAGAAAAATTCACGACCCCAGTATCTATATGTATTTGCATTCATTGGGCGAGCGGTGGTGGTGTCCCACTCGAAGTCGGCAATTTGGGTGGTGCCGTTCTGCGCCCTGATGGGGCAGGTGTAGCGTGCGGAGTAGGCGTAAAGCACTGTTCCGTTGTCATGTCTTCCGTTGGGGATGGAGGTATCGCGTGTCAACGTGGTCCAGCAGCTGGAGTGGTTATTGCTGTTGGTGAAAGTCAGGTTATTAACGGCGTAGTACACGACGATGCGCGCGTTAGAAATTGTGGTGCTGGTGGTAGTGCCAGTCCACTCAATTTTTGTGGCTGGGCTCTGGGTATCTGACCGGTAGGTGCTGCCATAGGTTGTGGTGTAAAAAACCGCCTGCTGAATACTGGTATTCGGTCGCTGGTTGCTCACCAGCTGACGGATAGTGAATGTGATTTGCGCATTTTGACTGGGGGAGGCGGCATAAGCCGGGGCGGCCGCTGCTACGGCGATGGCCGGGGCGGACCATGCGGCGGCGCTGATCACTTTGCGCCGGGAATGCGAACTGGTGCTCATGAGATTGAGGACTTTCTTGTGTAGCCCCTATGTGGGGGACATCAGTGAGGCTCACGCGAATTTACATGAAAAGTAGAGAAGTGTCGAGGGGGTGTTGCTTTGTTTTTTGTATCGGACTTTACCCTGCAAAAACGCTGTTGATCCCCGTGTGTAACCGGTGTTTTTCTGTATGCGTGCTCATCTGGTGTGATGTGCAGATGTGGTGACACGTCATAATTATTTTGTCTTGACATTAGGACAGATTTTCTGATTAGAGTGGGTTGCATCACATATCTAAGAGGCGCTGTGAGTACCAGCTGCTTCGTCCCGTCAGTGAGGAGCGCCGCGCATGACAGACACCGCTAGCCCCGCAGGTGCCAGCGAACATGACAACACGTTTGTGATCGGCACCGCACCGGATTCCTGGGGTGTGTGGTTTCCCGACGACCCGCGCCAAACTCCCTGGGAACGATTCCTGGATGAAGTCGTGACAGCCGGCTACACATGGATTGAACTCGGCCCCTATGGATACCTGCCCACAGACCCATCCCGTTTAGCAGAGGAACTCCAAGCACGAGATCTTCACGTCAGTGCCGGAACCGTTTTCACTGCTTTTCATCGGGGCAAAGACGAATCAGGAGCCGCATGGGGACAGGCTAGGCAAGTTGCAGAGCTGACCGCAGCCATGGGTGGCAAACACATTGTGGTGATCCCAGCCATGTGGCGTGACGATGTCACAGGCGAACCCGTGGAAAGCGGAACGCTTAGCGCGCAACAGCTGGAGGACTTATTTGCCGGACACAACGAACTGGGCAAGGTATTACGTGAGGAGTACGGGCTACAGCAGCAATTTCACTCCCACGCTGATTCCCATGTTTGCAGTATGGAAGAAATTGAAACCTTCCTGCAGGGTACGGATCCGGACTTGGTCACCCTGTGTTTAGACACAGGGCACGCCGAATACGGTGGGGCATCGTCCGCAGAATTAATCCGCAGATACCCCGAACGTATTGGGTACCTACACCTGAAACAGATCAGCCCCCAGATTATGGAAAAAGTCCGGGCAGAAAACCTGACGTGGGCGGCTGCCAACCAGGCCGGTGTGATGGTGGAACCACCTTCCGGTGCGCCGGATCTGGCTGAAGTCATTCATCTGGTGGAAGAACTCAACCGGCCAATCTTTGGGATCGTGGAGCAGGACATGTACCCGGTGTCCTCCTTTGATGTTCCCTTGCCGATTGCCAGCCGCACCCGCCAATACCTGTGCGGCTGTGGCTCCCGCACCCGAGTGGCCTGAGACCACTCCATGTAACAAGCGTTAGTTACCCCTTCCACGTGTCACCTGACGCAGAGGAGAGCAGCATAGTGACCCACGATCTTGTGACCATGGGGCGCATTAGCGTCGATATTTACCCCCAGGACGTCGGTGTGAGCCTGGGGGAGGTCAATACCTTTGGCAAATACCTGGGAGGTTCCCCTACCAACGTGGCCGTGGCAGCAGCCCGTCACGGACGTAACACCGCAGTGATCACCCGTACCGGAGCGGACCCCTTTGGTGATTACCTGCGTACTGAATTGCAACGTTACGGGGTGGATCCTCGATGGGTTACCGCCGTGGAGGGCTTACAAACCCCGGTGACGTTTTGCGCCATCCAACCCCCGGAAGACTTCCCCCTCTATTTCTATGGACGCACCCCTACCGCCCCGGACTGGGCCATTAACTCCCAGGAACTTGATTTAGACGCGGTGCGGCAAGCCCGCCTGTTCTGGTCCACTGTGACCGGACTAGCCCAAGAACCCAGTCGCGCGGCGCAGATTGAAGCGCATCGGGCGCGTCCGCGAGAGAACTTGGCAGAAGGCCAGCACACCATCCTGGATCTTGACCACCGCCCTATGTTCTGGGATTCCGAAGACCACGCGCGGGAAGAAGTCGCCAAAATCTTGCCATACGTGACCGTGGCCATCGGAAACGAGGCGGAATGCGCGGTAGCAGTCGGCCACGGTACCCCGGATGAACAAGCAGACCGCCTGCTGGAAGCAGGTGTGCAGATCGCGGTCGTCAAATTAGGTTCGCAAGGTGTGATGGCAGCAACCCGCGATCAGCGTGTGGTATCAGCCCCCTTACCGGTGGATACCGTCAATGGGCTTGGTGCCGGTGACTCCTTTGGTGGTGCTTTCTGCCACGGCTTGCTGTCGGGATGGGGGCTGGAAGAAACCCTGGACTTTGCCAATGCCTGCGGCGCCATCGTCGCCTCTCGCATTGCCTGCTCAGAAGCTATGCCCACCACCCAGGAAGCCATGGACATGCTGCGAGACCGTGGCCGTGGTGCTCCCGCAGAAAACGGCGTGGGAGGCTAAACCGTTATGAACCATCACGTATCCACCACCACACAAGCAGCGAACGACGATCCCCGCCGCTACGAATACCTCAGTCAGATCCGACTGGAAGACCCGGACGCCGTGGCTCGTGCCGCAGTCCAACGTCAGCGGCACCCCGGTGTGAAATACGGGCAACAGAATTTTGTGATTGCTGCTGATCACCCGGCGCGTGGGTCCTTGGGAGTGGGGACAAATCCCCACGCCATGGCAGACCGCCGAGACCTACTGGATCGGTTGGCCATTGCCTTGGCCAACCCCAGGGTGGACGGGGTGCTCGGCTCGCCGGACATCTTGGACGACCTGCTGCTTATGGGGGCCTTAGACGGCAAACTTGTGTTCGGTTCTATGAACCGTGCCGGGTTATCAGGCCTGGTCAATGAAATTGACGACCGGTTTACCGGCCATACCGCATCCGCTCTTGAAGACTTGGGGGCTGACGGCGGAAAAATGCTGACCCGAATCTGCTTTAGTGACCCCCACACCACATCCGTGCTGGAATCCACCGCGCAGGCCATCGATGACCTCCACGCCCACGGCCTGATCGCCATGGTGGAGCCGTTTATCTCCGACGTGCACACCACGGATCACGGAAGTCGTGTGGTCAACGACCTTTCCACCGACGCCGTGATCCGCTCCGTGGCTATCGCCCAAGGATTGGGTGCAAGTTCAGCGCGGACTTGGATCAAACTGCCCGTGGTGCAGGACATGGAACGGGTGATGGCCGCTACCACGCTACCCACGGTGCTGCTGGGCGGCGACCCCTCCGGCCGCACAGAAGAGGCCTTCGCTACCTGGGAAACCGCGTTGGCGCTCCCTGGTGTGCAGGGCCTCACGGTGGGTCGCACACTGCTATATCCCGCTGACGGTGACGTTGCCGGAGCCGTAACGGCAGCAGCGTCCTTACTGCAGGGGCCTGCCGATGACGCTGAGGGAAGTGAGAACACGCTATGAATACCCGTGAAATGTCCGTGGCGCAAGCGGTTGTGGAGTTCTTGAGCAACCAGTGGACTGTGGACAGGGTCGACGGCGTCCGCACTGAGGTGCGCACCATTCCCGGTACCTTCGGGATTTTTGGTCACGGCAACGTTGCTGGGGTGGGTCAAGCCCTCAAGCAAGCCCAGGTGCACGCGCCGGGACTAATGCCTTATTACCAAGGCCGGAACGAGCAGGGCATGGTGCACCAGGCCGTTGGCTATGCCCGGCACACCCGGAGGCGGCAGACCTACGCCGTCACCGCATCCATCGGCCCGGGGTCATCGAACATGGTGACTGGTGCAGCACTGGCCACCACTAACCGTTTGCCTGCGTTGCTTCTGCCTTCGGACGTTTTTGCTACCCGCACCCCGGATCCGGTGCTGCAACAACTGGAACGCCCGGATGCCTACGACGTCACGGTCAACGACATCTTCCGGCCCGTCAGCCGTTATTTTGACCGGATTTGGCGACCAGAGCAGACCTTCTCAGCGTTGCTGAACGCCATGCGGGTGCTCACCGACCCCGTGGAAACCGGTGCCGTGACCGTAGCTCTGCCGCAGGATGTCCAGGCCGAACGCATTGCGGTGCCCGAAGAATTCTTAGCACCGCGTCAGTGGCGCATTCGCCGCCCGGCTCCCGAGCCTGAAGAACTGCAGGATGCTGTGGAACTCATCCGTTCCGCACAACGGCCCGTGATCATTGCAGGCGGTGGTGTTCACTACGCTTTTGCCCACCACAAACTACAGGCTTTTGCCGAAGTCACGGGCATCCCGGTGGCCTATACTCAGGCCGGTGTGGGTGTCATAGAGTGGGACCACCCACTGTGCCTAGGGGCTGTCGGGTCTACGGGGTCCACCGCATCTAACGTCTATGTGGCGGAAGCGGATCTGATTATCGGCATCGGTACGCGGTATGAGGACTTCACCACCGCATCTAAAACCGCTTTCCAACACCCAAACGTGACATTTCTGAACATCAATGTGGCTTCCTTTGATGCTTTTAAGATGGGGGCATCCGTGCCGCTGGTGGCAGATGCTGGTAAGGCGCTGGTGGAACTTACGAAAGCCCTGGAGGGCTGGCACACCCCGGATGCTGTAGCTAACACCGTGCGGCGGGAAAAAGCGCGGTGGGACGCCACCGTAGATCAAGCTTTCAGCAGCCGCCTGCAACCGCTGCCCGCCCAAAACGAAATCATTGGTGCGGTCAACGGTGCCATGGACGATCAGGATGTGTTGATCTGTGCAGCCGGCTCCTTACCCGGGGACCTGCATAAAATGTGGCGGGTCAAAGACCCCTGGGGCTACCACGTGGAATACGCCTTCTCCTGCATGGGGTACGAAATTGCCGGTGGGCTGGGCGTCAAACGTGCAGCACTGGCTGAGGCCGGTGTGGGACCGGATGCCGCCGCAGCTAACGCCACCGGTGCGGGTGTCACCCACCCCCGCGATGTGGTGGTGATGGTGGGGGATGGCTCTTACCTGATGATGCATACAGAACTCGTCACGGCGGTGGCTGAGGGGCTCAAGCTGATTGTGGTGTTGGTCCAAAATCATGGATACGCCTCTATCGGCGCGCTTTCCGAGTCGCTCGGTTCCCAGCGTTTTGGCACCAAATACCGGTATTTGGACGCACAGAACCACAGCTTTGACGACGCCAGTTACCTTCCCGTGGACCTGGCCACCAACGCCGAATCCCTGGGTGCGTACGTGATCCGTGTGGAGCAGGGGCCCGATGTGATCGATCGGCTAGCGGAAGCCGTCACCCAAGCCAAGGAGCGACCGGAAGGATCTGGCCCAGTGGTGGTGTACGTGGAATCGGATCTCTACGCAGATGCGCCCAGTTCGGAGTCCTGGTGGGACGTTCCGGTGACGGGGGTGTCCGCCCTGGAATCCACCCAACAGGCGTTCGCAGTCTACGAAGACCACAAGGCACGTCAGCGTCCCCACGTGGGATAACACCACGTACTCTCAGCATTACGAGGCCGGGGCCACGCGCAAAGGAGCCGTCGCCAACCATCTCTGAAGTCAGGAAGGATTGACAGTCATGAGCGAGCGTCATATTGAACACTGGATCAACGGGGCAGTATCCCGTGGGGCCGGTCAACGGACACAGGAGGTTTATAACCCTGCCACGGGTGAGGTCAGTGCCACGCTGCATCTGGGATCGCAGGAGGACCTAGAGGTTGTGGTTACCGCTGCCCGCACCGCCGCCGATGCCTGGGGGCAGGTCTCCATGGCCAAACGGATGTCGGTGCTTTTTGCTTTCCGTGAACTAATTGCCGCCAATGTGGAGACCATTGCGGCGGCGGTGACCGCAGAGCACGGCAAAGTGTTACCGGATGCCGCCGGCGAGGTGGCGCGCGGCTTGGAGGTTGTGGAGTATGCGTGCAGCATGCCGCAGCTGCTTAAAGGCGAATTTTCGGATCAGGTATCGACCGGATTCGATGTGTTTTCGTTCCGGCAACCTCTGGGTGTGGTGGCCGGTATTACCCCGTTTAACTTCCCGGCCATGATTCCCCTGTGGATGAGTCCCATGGCCATTGCCACCGGTAACGCGTTCATCTTGAAGCCTTCCGAACGTGACCCGTCCGCGTCCATGTTGATTGCTGAGTACTGGAAGCAGGCTGGATTGCCTGATGGCGTATTTCAGGTGCTCCACGGCGATAAAGAGATGGTGGATGGGCTGCTCACGCACCCCGTGGTGGATGGTGTTTCCTTTGTGGGCTCCACGCCGATTGCCAAGTATGTCCACGAAACCGCAACGGCACACGGAAAACGGGTCCAGGCTCTGGGTGGGGCTAAGAACCACGCTGTGGTGATGCCGGATGCGGATATGGACATGGTGGCGGATCATTTGTCAGCGGCAGCATACGGGTCAGCCGGTGAACGTTGCATGGCGATTTCCGTGGCCGTTGCCGTCGGGGATGCCGCCGATGCTGTGGTGGACAGAGTGAAACAGCGCGCTGAAGCCATCAAGGTGGGTAATGGTACGGATGCTTCCAGTGAGATGGGGCCCGTGATTACGGCCGCTGCCCAGGAACGCATTACTCGCATTGTGGGCGAAGCTGAACAAGCGGGTGCCGCCGTGATCGTGGATGGTCGAGACCTGGTGGTGGATGGGCACGAAGGTGGGTACTTTGTGGGACCAACGCTGCTGGACCAGGTTAGCGTGGAGATGACTGCTTACCAACAAGAAATTTTTGGTCCGGTGCTTGTGGTGGTCCGAGTGGATAGCCTGGAGGCCGCTATTGAGTTGATCAACTCCAACCCATTCGGTAATGGCACAGCCATTTTCACGGGTTCGGGTCACACAGCACGTACTTTTCAGCGGCAGGTGACCGTGGGCATGATCGGGGTGAATGTTCCGGTTCCGGTTCCTGTGGCCTGGCATTCCTTTGGTGGGTGGAAGGATTCGCTCTTTGGTGAGCACCACATGTATGGGCCGGACGGTGTGCGCTTCTATACCCGGGGCAAGGTGGTGACGCAGCGCTGGCCGGAAGCCAATGACCTCTCCGGTGCGTCGATGAATTTCCCCTCCACCCAAGACTGACTGTTGGTGGCAGCGGGGATGTGATGCCCCAGACCCGGTGTGGTCTGGGGCATGTCACAAATATTTTATTAGTCAGTATGTCTGGACAAATTGTGATAGGGGCTCATACTGTGTGCTCTGTCACAAGGATGTGCCATCGTGAGAACTGGAGATATTTCCGTGCCTTCCAACCCCACAGCACCATTGCGTATTGCCGTGGTCGGCGCAGGTCGTATGGGTGCAGATCACATTGACCGCTTACACACCGTGATACGACGGGCGCAGATCGCCGCCGTCGTTGACGTGGACGAAGCCCGAGCACAATCCGCGGTTGAACAGCTTGACGGTGCTGTCGCCTGCACCACCATGGAAGCCGCCCTGGAACTTGACGTGGACGCTGTGATCTTGGCAACCCCGGGTTTCCTTCACGAAGATGCCCTATTGCCATTGATTAAACGTGGCATTCCGGTGCTGTGTGAAAAGCCGCTGACCCCGGATCCTGAATCAGCGTTGCGGGTGGTCCAGGCGGAGGCTGCCGGTGGACGCCGCCTGATTCAGGTGGGGTTCATGCGCCGGTACGACGTCGGCTACCGCGCCCTACGGGATTTGATTGTTAACGGTCAACAGGGTCAGTTGTTGTTGTTACACCATCAACACCGCAATGCGGACGTGCCCCCGGGGTTCACCAACGAAATGATGATTCACGATTCCGTGGTGCACGAATTCGACGCCGTCCGATTTCTGACCGGGGAGGAAATCGTCTCCGTTCAGGTGCGGGCTGGCCGCCGATCTTCGCTATCCGCAGACGGCTTGAACGATCCCCAGATCGTGGTGATCGAAACCGCCTCCGGCATCCTGGCCACGGTGGAAATCTTTGTATGCGCCCAAGTGGGTTACCAGGTAAACACACAAGCCTCCTTTGAGCGCGGTGTTGCTTCCATTTCTGGGGCATCCCCATTGGAACTCACCACGGACCAGCGCACCGGCACAGCTATTGACGCCGGATTTGAAACCCGCTTCCAGGATGCCTATGACCGGGAAGTCCAGGAATGGGTGGATTCGGTGCTCGCTGGTGAACCTACGGGTCCCACGGCGTGGGACGGCTACGCCACCGCAGCCTGCTGTGCTGCCGGTTTGGCATCCCAGAAAAACGGGCAGATTGTGCCCGTGGAGCTGGCTGAACGTCCGGAGCTTTATCGCTGACTCGTCAGCTTCCCTGACTGAATACTTGATGGAGAGGAGCCATCGTGAAAATTGCGTTGGACCCCACACCGTTCCATGGAACGCACTCGTTATTGGAGTTTCCACGGGTGGCTGCGGACCTTGGTTTCGAATGGTTGCAACTAACCCCACACCCGGATTTCATTCCGTTCTTCAACCACCCCAAGGCTGATGATGCCCTGGTGGCGCAGCTCAAGGCTGAGTGCGACGCTGCAGGTGTGGGCATTGCCTACGTGTTGCCCGTGCTGCGCTGGTCTTCCCCGGACCCTGATGCTCGTGAAGCTGCTGTGCGTTACTGGAAGCGTGCCATCCAAATCACGGTAGATCTGGGGGTGAACCAGATGAACACGGAATTTTCGGGCCGTCCTGAATTAGCCGAAGAGTCTGAACGGGCTTTTTACCGTTCCATGGAAGAACTGGTACCGATTATCGAATCGGAAGGCATCAACGTGGCCATTGACCCCCACCCGGATGACTTTGTGGAAGAAGGACTGGCAGGGTGGCGTTTAATCCGTGGTGTGAACTCACCCAACCTGAGCTTTGTGTATGTAGCTCCACATACCTTCCACCTCAAAGACCCCATGCCGCAGATCCTGGATGAAGTGGGGGATCGGCTGCGGGTGGTGCATGTGGCCGACACCATGGACCATCGCCGGTCCAACGGGCTGCGGTACATCACCAACCCGCCCGGCACACCTGCCCGGGTGCACCAGCACTTAAAGATCGGTGATGGGGACATTGACTGGGATGTGTTCTTTGGAGAACTCCAGCGCAACGGTTTTTATGACCGCGACGAAACCGTGATGGTCACCAGCGTATTCGGGGAAAACGAACATGCC
The DNA here is from genome assembly GCA_030524035.1 of Kocuria sp. Lineage (GTDB taxonomy): Bacteria > Actinomycetota > Actinomycetes > Actinomycetales > Micrococcaceae > Kocuria. The sequence goes on from JAUNHG010000001.1 coordinate 177,319, forward strand.
GATGAGGTGTCGCGCTATCAGCTTGAGCAGATGAAACTGCGCGTGAATAGGACAAAGGAGTCATCATGAGCGCCTCGACAGAAAACACCACCAAAGTTCCCTTACCACCTCTGACGAAAGGCCCCCACAGTCAACGTCTTGGCACGGTGGCGTTAATTGCCACCCTGGGTGGCCTGCTGTTCGGGTACGACACCGGCGTGATTAACGGTGCTTTGCTACCGATGTCGGAAGAACTTGGTCTGGACGCCAGTACGGAAGGTTTGGTTACTAGTACCTTGTTGGTGGGTGCTGCCATTGGTGCGGCGTCCATGGGGCGTTTATCTGACGGTTGGGGACGGCGGAAAACCATCCTCCTGCTGGCCATTATGTTTTTCGTCGGTGCCTTGATGTGCGCCCTGGCCCCCGGGCTATCTGTTTTAGTGGCAGGCCGTGTTTTGCTGGGGTTGGCCGTGGGCGGTGCCTCCACCGTGGTGCCTGTTTTCCTCGCGGAGTTGGCTCCTTACGAAATCCGTGGCTCGTTGTCCGGGCGTAACGAACTGATGATTGTGGTGGGTCAGTTGGCCGCTTTTGTGGTCAATGCGATCATCGGCTACCTGTTTAAGGACCTGGACGGTGTATGGCGCATCATGCTTACTATTGCCGCTTTGCCTGCGATCTTCCTGTTTATCGGCATGTTGCGGGTGCCCGAATCGCCACGTTGGTTGATGGCCAAGGGCCGTTACGACGAAGCCCTGGAGATCTTGAAAACCATCCGCCCGGAAGACCGCGCCGAGGCCGAAGTGGCGGAAATCCGGTTGTTGATCCAGGAAGAAGACAAAGCCAAATCCACCGGTATTTCCAGTATTCTGCGCAACAAGTGGCTGTTCCGAATTCTGTTGGTGGGTATCGCGTTGGCCGTATTCCAGCAGCTCACCGGTATTAACTCGATCATGTACTACGGCCAAATTGTATTGATCGATTCTGGGTTTGAAAGACAAGCTGCCCTAATCGCAAATATTGCTCCCGGCGTGATTGCCGTGATTGGTGCCTTCATTGCTTTGTGGATGATGGAGCGGGTCAACCGCCGCACCACAGTGATCACCGGTTACGTTCTGACAGCTACGTGCCACTTCTTGATCGGCATTGCATCCATGACGATCCCGGAGGACTCCGCGATTCGCCCGTACGTGATTTTGACGCTGGTGGTGGCGTTTGTGGGATCCATGCAGACGTTCCTGAACGTGGCCACCTGGGTGATCCTCAGTGAAATGTTCCCGCTGCATATGCGTGCCGTTGGTATGGGGGTCTCCGTGTTTTGCCTGTGGATCGCGAATGCCACGTTGGCTGCCGTGTTCCCGTCCTTGATTGAAAGCGTTGGCATGACCGGGTCGTTCTTCGGTTTCGGAGTGATCAACGTGATAGCGGTGATCGTCATGTGGTTCTCGCTTCCGGAAACCCGGGGCATTTCCCTGGAGAAAGTGGAAGAGGACGTCACCACGGGCGCGATCTTCCAGATCCACGGGAAGAACAAATAATCCCGGATCACCGTGCAAAGGAGCACTGTTATGCAACAACAGTTTGAAGCTGCCCGCACCCTGGGTGTTGCCGTGATCGGTGCCGGTATGGCCGGTGCCGCTCACGCGGCGGCATGGCGAGCGGCCACCACCACACGGTCCCCCTTCCCCGTTCCGGTGAAGCTGGTAGCCATCGCAGATATTGCGGAACCACTGGCCCAGCAAACCGCTGGACGGTACGGATACGACCGCGTGGAAACGGACTGGCGGACCCTTAAGGACGCCGACGACGTTCACATAGTGTCAGTGGTGGTGGCCAATCACCTGCACCGCCAGATTGTGGAAGAACTGGTGGCAGCCGGCAAGCACGTGCTGTGTGAAAAACCGCTCAGTGACACCCTGGAAGATGCTCAGGCCATGGCCGATGTGGCCAAGCAGGCTGACACCGTGGTGCGGATTGGTTTCACCTTCCGCAGGGCACCTGGCTTGGCTGCGCTGCGGGACCTGATACACGATGGCACACTGGGTCCCGTCGTACACCTGTACGGCCGCTATTTAGCGGATTACGCCTGTTCCCCCACCGCACCCGTGACGTGGCGGTTCCGTGGGGCTCCCGGAACGGGAGCGTTAGCCGACGTCGGCAGTCATCTGCTCTACGCTGCCGAATTCCTGGCAGGGCCCACCCGGGCGGTGTCAGGAGCGCGATTCCGCACAGTGATCACCCAACGTCCGCTTCCCCTGGGGTCCACAGTGGGCCACGGGAGGGTGGAGGTTTCGGATAAAATCGAGACGGTAACTAACGACGACTGGGCCGGATGGACCGCCAGCTTTGACCACGCCGAGGGTGTTTTTGAAGCCTCCCGGGTTTCTGCCGGTCACCCCAACGGTCTGCGTCTGGAAGTCACGTGCGAACGCGGGGCGGCGATCTGGGATCAAGAACGGCCCGGTGAAATCCAGCTCATGGTCCGTGAGCCCGACGGAGAAACCGAACACCGCAACGGATTCCGGACGGTTATTCTGGGACCGGACCACCCCTACGTGGGGGAAGGTTTTCCTATGTCAGCACCGGGAATTGGATGTGGTCAGAACGACGGTTTTGTGTTCCAAGCCCGTGCTTTCCTGGAAGAAGTTGTGGGCCTGGCGGAGCAAGATTCCTGGCCACGGAACGCAACATTCGATGAGGGTGTACACAATATGCGACTGATTGCGGCCATTGCGGAGTCTGCGGCGCAGAAAGGCACCGAGGTTACGATCAACTGATGACCACACACCGTAACCCGGCACTTCCGTTCGTCTCGGTAGTAATCCTGGTTGCGGCCATTACTCTGAGGCCTGGTGCAACCTCGGTAGGTCCCGTGCTCGCCGAGATCAGCACCGGGCTTGACCTGTCCGGGGCCACCGCAGGGTTGTTGACCGCCCTCCCGGGGTTTATGTTCGCTGCTGCTGGATTCCTGGCTGTTCCGATGTCACGCAAGCTAGGTATCGGGGTGTCAATTGGGGTCGGGCTGGCTTTGGTGATTGTGGCGCTGTTCCTGCGGCCCTTCACCACGTCAGTTCTGGTGTTTGTTCTGCTCAGTGCGCTTTCCTTGGGGGGTATGGCTCTCAGCAACGTGCTGATTCCTGCAGTGATCCAAATATTTGGGCGACAACGCCCCGGTTTGCTGTCGGCCTTTTACGCAACGGGTCTGGCCGTAGGTGGCGCAGCTCCACCTTTGCTGGCGGGTGCCATGCTCGCCCTGGTTGGCGGATGGCGGGAATATCTGGCGTCTTGGGCTTGGTTGGCTGTAGTTGCCTTGGGATTCTGGGTGGTGTTGCTGGTCAGCCAATGGCAGCGTCTTAGCCTGCAGGGTATGCGTGCCGCAGCACAACGGGGCGACGTCGTCCATCCCGCAACTGGACCCCTGCCCGTGGTGCACGGGCCTGAAGCACCCCCGGTGGATTCCGCCGGGCGGCGTGTGTGGCATTCGCCCACTGTGCGCGCATTGATGGTGTTCTTTGGTGTGCAGTCCACTAATGCCTATATTCAGTTCGGTTGGCTAGCGCAGATATACCGGGACGGTGGGTTATCCCTGGGGATGGCTTCCGCGATGGTTGGTGTGATCGCGGCGCTTGGCATACCCGGGGGGTTTTTCATGCCCCTGCTTGTGGGGCGGACTAAGCATCTGACTCGATGGATTACCGGTATGGGTGTGTGCATGGTGGTGGGGTACGCAGGACTGTTGGTTGCGCCGTCGTCGCTGCCGGTGGTGTGGGCGTTCCTGCTGGGGCTGGGGTCGTTAGCGTTCCCCACTGCGTTGGCGTTAGTCACCGAACGTACACGACACCCGCTCGTCACGGCACGGGTGTCTGGTTTTGTGCAGCCTGCGGGTTATGTGATCGCAGGTGTCGGGCCGTTGTTGATCGGTATCATTCATGATTGGGCCGACAGCTGGACAATTCCCTTGGCTTTGCTCCTGCTGTCTTCCGTCCCCTTGGTGATTGCTGGCTGCCGTGCCGCTTGTGGGGGATGTATTGACGACGAACTACGCGCTTAACGACCCCCCGAACTAGCAGTGTGGTTTTAGGAACGCACCCCCGCGATGGTGGCGGCCTCTATCAACACTTCGGCGGCTTCCTGTACCCCCTCAAGGGGGCCCAATGAGGTGTCTTCGTGTTCAATATGCAGTGCCATATTTGGGTCCACTTTGTGCAAAGCGGCGATGAACTCTGCCCAGTACGCGGTGTCATGCCCACGCCCCAGAGCCACAAAATCCCAGGCGGAATCTTGGGGCCACTCGTTCACAAACTCTGCCCCGCCCAAGTTCACGCGGTTTTCATCCGGGGCCAGCCGGCGGAAGCTGTTGTCCAGCACACCGCACCACGCGGCCTCCGGGTTAATGCGAACGTCTTTGGCTGCCGCGTGCACCACGTGTTTGCCGAGGCGGCGTACCACCTGAATGGGGTCCATCTGTTGCCAGAACAGGTGGCTGGCATCCAATTCCACCCCAAGGTTGGTGGCCCCCGTCCGTTCCACCAGTTCCAGGAACGTCGGCGGGTTAAACACCACGTTCTGCGGGTGTAATTCCAACGCAACGGTCACGCCATGTTCACCGGCGAGCTGGTCAATCTCCCGCCAAAACGGCACGGCTACCTCCCACTGGCGTTCAATCACATCCAGGTGCCCTGATGACCATGCGTTGACCACCCACGGGGCCACTGTGCCGCCGTTTTCTCCAGCAGGTAGCCCGGACATGGTGACGACGCGTGTCTGTCCCAATGCTCCGGCCACCCGAATGGTGCGGCGTAAGTCATTGGCGTGCACCGGGCCAAAAGTGGGGTCCGGGTGCAGAGGGTTTCCGTTGCAATTGAGCCCTTGCAGGCTCACCCCCGTCCCTTCAAAGGTCTCCAGGAATGCCTGCGCGGCGGAAGGGTCGGTGTCAATCTGTTCCACTGGAACATGAACCGGGGGCAGGAAACCGCCTGCATTGAGTTCAACGGCATCCAAACCCAGATCAGCAACAATTTTCAAGGTCTCGGCCAGGGAACGGTCATGAAGGGGAGCGGTATATAAACCAAGATGCATCAGTATCCTCCTTGTCAGCTCACGTTCACACGGACGGGTGCGCCGGTTATGAGGGATTGTTGGGCGGCATCCGCCACGCGGGACGCCGCCACGGAATCATGTGGGGTGCACGGTGACTCACACTCCCCGTGCACCATCTGCACAAATACCCGCATTTCTGCCACGTAGGCCTCCGCAAAACGTTCGTGGAATGTTAACCATGGTGTGCCTGTGGGGAAGGTTGTGCCGTATTCGGCGGAACGCCCCGCGTAGTGGTCATCCAAACCAACCTGCACGGTTCCGGCGGACCCCTGCAGTTCCAGGCGGACGTCATGGCCCGCCCCGTTGTACCGGGTAGCAGAAACCGTGCCCACCAGGCCGTCGTCGAAAGTCACCAAAGCCACGGCAGTATCAACATCACCCACTCGGCCGATGTCTGGGTCGCCGTTATTGGAGCCTTGGGCGTAAACCTCCACGATTTCGCGGCCTGTAATCCACCGCAGAGTGTCAAAGTCGTGCACGGAACAGTCACGGAACAACCCGCCGGAAGTCGCCAAAAACGACACCGGGGGCGGTTTTTGATCAGCGGTGATGGCGCGCACGGTGTGTAACCATCCCAGTTCCCCAGCCTGGTATGCCCGTTTGGCTTCCAGGTGCCCGGGGTCCATACGCCGTTGGTGACCAATGTGTACGGGCACCCCGGTGCGATCCGCCGCCTCCAGGACCGGAAGGGCATCCGCCACGCTGCCCGCCACTGGTTTTTCACAGAACACTGGAATCTCGGCCCCCAGAGCACGCAGCGTTAACGGGGTATGGTGTTCGGTGCCCACCGCAATGAGGACGCCGTCCAAGGGTTCCGCGAAAAGATGATCCACACTATCCACGACGCGAACCCCCAAAGTGTTCGCCAATTCTTGGGCGCGGTCCACGGCAGCATCCGCCAGCACAATGTCTAGATCCTGCGCTGGGTAGTGTGAATAGCCATCACGAACCTTCACCAGGTTAGTGGCATGCATGGCACCGACCCTGCCTACCCCAATGACCCCCACTGTGGTGGTCATGGTTCATGCCTCAAACGGCAAGCGAGGGTCTATATCCTGCAAGTCCCACGTCTGGCGAATCCACCCGTGGTGAGGGTCGTCGCTGATCAGCCACTCACGTGTCGGTCCGGGACCTGCCATGACGTTGAGGTAATACATATCGTGCCCCGGGGGAGTCATAGCTGGACCATGCCAGCCGTAAGGCACCAACACCACATCCCCGGTGCGCACTTCAGCGGTAACGTCAATGGCACGGTCATCGGAGGCGTAAACACGCTGATATCCCATCGCGTCCGGACCGCCGTCCTCCGGGCTTGGTACGGGCATTCCCTGCGCCGTTTGCATCTCAAAGTAATAGATTTCTTCCAGGGCAGTTTCCCCGTCTTTTTCTTCATCGTGCTTGTGTGGGGGGTAGGAAGACCAGTTCCCGGCGGGGGTAAGCACTTCGCACACAATAAAACGATCCGCTTCCAAAACCGTTGGGTTGCCGAAATTATGCACCTGACGTGAGCACTGACCGGCACCACGCAGCTCCAGGGGCACTTCTTCTGGGGTCACATGGCGGGTGGGGTAATGATTCTTGGCGGGGGCGGACGCCACGGCTACTCGCCCACCATCGGTTGACGATATGGTGCAGGTCCGTTCAATTCCCGTGTACAGCACGTCAGTGGGGCCACTGAACACTGAGGGGCGCCCCGCGAGTTCGTAGGTGCTGCTATCTGCCGAAGAATCATCGGCCACATGCACTATGAATGAACCAGTCAGGGGAACAATGATGCGTTCTTCGCTCTGGGAAGGAAGGTTCACAATGTCCCCGGGGGTTATCTCCGCTACCCGCAGCCCGGTATGCGCCCACCCGGGGGCGTGCACCATAGAATCCGGGGTGCCTAAGTCCACCGACCACGGCCCGTGGCCGGTGGATCCCGCCGGATAGAACCAGTCTGATGCTGCGGTGGTCATGGCAACGCTCCTTTGCGTGTGGGGTGGGCGGAACTACTTCACCAGTGTCATTTCACATGAGTACATATCGGCTCGGTATAGGTGGTGGCCGCTATCAACGGCTCGACCGTTGGAATCACGGGCCACCCGTTCCATGAGCACCAACGGGGAACCTTTGTCAACGTCCAGCAGCTTGGCTTGTTCTGCTGTGGCCACAGTGGCCCCCATGCGTTGGTGGGCTAACCGGAAATCCACGCCAGCTGTTCGCATGAGGTCGTAAAGACCGTGGTGATCAAGTTGGTCCTGGGGTAGCGTCACGATGTCGTTAGGAACCCAGTTCTCCATGATCGCCAACGGTGTGCCGTCAATGGAGCGTACGCGGCGCAAGTACTGTACGGGGGTGCCTTCCGTGATACCTAGGAGGTCGGCGCGGTCTTGATCTGCTGTAACGTGGGCAAATTCCACAAGCCGGGTGGTGGGTGTGGAACCTTGTTCCACAAGGTCGTCGTACAAGGACGACAACTGCAATGGCCGACGCACTGGAGGCTCCACCACCTGGGTGCCAATGCCACGACGCCGCACCACAAGTCCCGCCTGGACTAGCTGATCTAGGGCTTGCCGCATGGTGGGGCGAGACAGGTTGTAGCGTTTGGCAAGCTCAATTTCGTTATCCAAGCGGGTGCCAGGTGGTAAAGACCCATCGCGAATCGCGGTTTCAAGAGAGGTAGCCACCTGGTGGTAAAGCGGGACCGGGGACGACCGATCTAGTGCGATATGCACGTCCGTAACCATGGGGGCTCCTTCGTGTGATACATGTCATTTTGTCATGACAAAGGGGTGGATGGAAGTGAGATGACGTTGTTAGTCGCAGTCGCGGCACAGCTGACCGCCGGGGGCACTGGGCTCAATACACAAGAACCGTGGGCGCGGCAGGCCGACGGTTAATACAGACTGATCAATTGCAGCTACCACGGCGGCCACCTTGTTGACGGGCAGCAGCATCAGCACGGATCCCCCAAAGCCGCCGCCGATCAGGCGTGCTCCAGCAGCTCCGGCGTGTTCGGCGGTATTGACGATCAGATCAGCGGCGGGGAAAGATGCCTGAGCGTTGTCGCGCATGGATACGTGACCTTCACTGAGGATTCGTCCCACATCAGCAGCCGCAGTGGAATCATTCCCGGATGGGGCGCCCCCGTGACGTAATAGCTGATCAATACGTTCCGAACGCAGCATTTCCGTCACAGCATGTGTGAGCCGACGGCGGGCTGCTTCCGGATCACGGCCATCCAGTTGAGATGCCGACGGCGCTGCGCGATCCCACCGTTGCAGAAGAGCCTCACCATCGGCAGATGTGGGCTCGTCCGGCAGCAGGTCACGGAGACGGTCAGCGCCTAAAAAACGCGCGGCAGCTTCAGCGTCTTTACGACGTGAACTGAAATCATCGCCACCCAACCAGTGTGGGGTGCTGGTGTCCACCCCCACCAACCGGTGCCCGGCCAGCAGCGGGTCGACCGGATGGTGAGCAATGCTGAAGTCCCGACAATCCAAGGACAGCACATGGCCGGGGCGGGAGCGGAGGCTCGCGGTTTGGTCCAGTCCACCCGTGGCAGCGCCAACTACCTCAACTTCGGCGAGCATGCAAGCGTGGGCGAGGACCGCTCGTGTGGCGTCGTCAAGGTCAGTGCGCCCCGTGGACAAACCCACAAACGCCAGAATGGCTGCGCATTCCAATGCTGCGGAGGACGATAAACCGCCGCCGACCGGCAGCGTAGAGCGGATTAACAGATCCGCACCAAAACCCCGGGGGATTGCCAACTCTGGGTGTTGTTCTGCGGCGATTTTCAGCGCCCACAGGGCACCGGCAACATACCCCGGCCACCCTGTGGGACTGCTCGGACCAATTGAATCCACGGGAACTTCCACAATCCCGCTATCCAGGCTGGGTTCAAGTGTGCGCATTCGCAGCAGACCATCGGATCGAGGGGCTGCTGCCACCAAGGTGCCGTAGGGTAGGGCCATCGGCAGGCAGCGTCCGCCCAGGAAATCAATGTGTTCGCCATTGAGGTTGGCCCGACCGGGGGACATCCAGATGCCTTCAGGCTCCCGCTGAAACACCGCCCGGAATCTGCGGAATCCACGCCGCCCCATGGCTTCCAAATCAGGGTGGTCCACCCACAGGGGTTTAATCCCTTCAGGGATGCCCATAGCGGCATGTGACGCCATGGCTGTACCACTGGGCATAGTGCAGTATGCGTTCACGGGGCCTCCTGAAAATGGGCAATGCTTACGAGCCTAGTCTTCTGGCGCTCCTCGTGCTGTATCCGGGAAATCACACTGGATCGTGTGCCGTGGTCACCGCCTCCCGGAACCAGGAAGTGATGCTTGACGGGTGGGTGATGGCTGTGCCCACCACCACGGCGTCCGCGCCGGCTCGTAGTGCTGCTTGTGCCTGCTGTGGTGTGTGGATTCGGCCTTCAGCAATCAGTAACTGGCCAGTGTCGCGATTGATCCGTTCGGCGATGCTGGATATCAGCTCCAAGTCTGGCCCAGCGGTGATGGGACGGGCGGGGGTGTAGCCAGCAAGGGTTGTGCCGATGAATTCACAACCGAGTTCTGCAGCGATTGTGGCGGATTCAAGGTCATCGCAGTCGGCCATGATGGGGCCATCCCACTGTTCGCGGATAGCCGCTACCGTCTGCGCAAAGTTCAACCCATCAGGACGTGGGCGGGTGGTGGCATCCAGCGCCAATACGTCAGCACCGGCGCTGATCACGGCGCGGCAATGGTCCACGGTGGGTGTGATGAACACGCCGTCTTTCCCGTCTTTCCACAAGCCGATGATCGGTACCTGGACTGTGTCCCGGACGGCACGGATGTCTTCCGGGCCTTGCACACGAACTGCGGTAGCGCCCCCGGTCACCACCGAGGCGGCAACCTGAGCCATGGTGTGCGGGTTCCGCATAGGTTCACCCGGGTAGGCCTGGCACGAGACAACTAGGCTGCCCCGATTAATGAATGATGATGTGTGCATGGGAGTTCCTTGAGATGGGGAGATATGCGGTACGGCAGGGGTGTGTCATATGTGGTCAAGTGCGTAGGAAGCTGCACCAAACAAGGCAGCACGTACACCCAACGTTGCGTCGTAGATGGGGGTGGATGCCACTATGTCCATGGCTTCCTGCCGAATGCCTGCCTGCAGCGATGCCCGCCAGTCAGCGCTGGCTCCGATTACCCCGCCGGTCAGAGCAATGAGGTCAACATCCATGGTGTTCAGCAAACCGCCGATCACTCGCCCTGTGGCTAGCCCCGCCGTGCGGTAGGCCTGGAGTGCAGGTTCCAGGCCATCGCGGGCACGTGCGGCAAGCTCTTTGCCATCCGTGGCGGTATAGCCCAGGCGCTGTGCCTGAGCCAGAATAGCCGGGCCGGATGCGACGGCTTCCAAGTGTCCGATGCCACCACACGGGCATGGCAGATCGAGAGCCTCTGACACGGGGATATGCCCAAGGTGTCCGGCAGCTCCCCGTGCTCCACGTACGGGGGAGCCAGCGATTACTTGACACCCCCCGACCCCGGTGCCGACCGCCACAAGCAACAGGCTATGAGCCGCTTTGCCTACGCCAAAACGGGCTTCACCCAGCCCATGTGCGTGGACGTCGTTGAGGGCGCGTACAGGTCGGGTGATTTTTTGTTGGAAAGCAGCCACCAGATCAGTACCGGCCCAGCCTGTGATGGCGTCGGTGGCGTGGGTGACCGTGCCGTTGTGGGGGTCAATAACACCCGCAGCGGCAATGCCAACGGCGGCCAGCTGCCCCCAAGTGCAGCTGGCCGCTTGCACGGCACGGTCGGCGGCGTCGAAGGCATGGGACAGTACAGCGGATGCCCCCTGCTGCGACGGTGTCGGCACGGTTGCTTCCCCCAATATCACTGGGGTTTCAGCACCAACGGCCACCACTGCGGCAGTGGTTTTGGTGCCGCCGATATCCAACGACAGAACGACGTCCTTACGCATGGAATCCCGATTCGCCCAACTCACAGCAGCCCGTGCCGTGCCAGAATGTCCCGGATCTTGGCTGAGGTGGTTTCATCCAGTGCTGTCATGGGGGGGGACATGGTGTTGGTACTGAATACCCCCATTTCCCGCAGGGCTGTTTTGAAAGCGCCCACCCCGGCGGCGGGCCCTACCTTGCCGTGGGGGGTGAAGACGATCTCAAACAGAGCAGCTAACCGCTCCTGTTCCTGACGGGCGGTTTCCCAGTCCTTTGCCATAGCTGCTCGGTGTAACCGCACATAACCGTCGGGATCCACGTTGCCAAGTCCTGGCACGGAACCATGTGCTCCGGACAGGTAAGCACCATCCACCACAACCTCGTGGCCGGTCAGAAGAGTCAGAGGGTTACCGGATGCCTGGTTGAGCGCTGCGAGTCTGCGGAACGAGACATCGTCACCACTGGAATCTTTGACACCGCTCAGCACGCCGTCATTGCCCAGTTCCACCAGGTGTGCCGGGTTCAGCTTTTGGTGCACACACACCGGAATGTCATAGGCCCACAGCGGTGCCGGCGCGGCCTGGGCGATTTGACGGAAATGGGCATCCAGTTCTTCCGGCCCGCTGATTGCATAAAATGGGGCAGTGGCCACAAACCCCGCGATACTAAAGCGTTCGGCTGCTTGGATGTGCTGGATCACCCGTGAGGTTTGCATGTCGATCACCCCCACGATCACGGGGACTTGACCTGATACTTCCGTCACCACTGTGTCCAGGACCACCGCGCGGGTGTTGTCGTCGTAAAACGCAACCTCCCCGGAGGAGCCCAACGCAAAAATTCCGTCCACACCGGCTTCCAGCAGCCGTGTTACTTGGCGGCTGAGGGAGGCGCGGTCCACCTCCCCTTCAGCGGTCAGGGGAGTTACCAGCGGCGGAACCACACCGGTTACAGCACCTGGTGTGCCCCCGGCGGGTGCTGCGGGTGAGGGTGTGGTGAAGGTTTCAGTGTGGTGATCGGTCATTGCTCCGGTCTTTTCGTAGGACGTGGTGTGAGGGCGTGTGCGTATGAAACGCGGGTGTTGCTATGCGTTGGGGGAAGAGGCCAGCAGCTTCGGTGCAGCCGCTAGAAGACTGGTCGTGTAAGCATCCTGAGTGTGTTGAAAAATGTGTTCAGTGGTTCCCTGTTCGATGATGCGGCCCCCGTTCATCACCAGAATCCGGTCCGAGACGAATCGGACGGTGTTGATGTCATGGGAAATGAACACCAGCCCCAGGCCTAGCTCCCGTTTGAGATCCATGAGTAGGTTCAATACCTGAGCCCGCACGGAAACATCCAAGGCGCTGGTTGGTTCATCGGCCACGATGATTTCTGGGGATAGCGCCAAAGCCCTGGCGATGGCCACACGCTGCCGTTGCCCACCCGATATTTGGCGGGGGAGCACATCTAAGGCCGACTGCGGTAAGCCGACTAGGTGCATGAGTTCCTTGACCTTCGCGTGCCGTTCTCGTTCGGTGCCGATCCCGTGGACTCGTAGGGGGTCCATCAGGGTTTCACGCACCACCATGCGTGGGTTCAGCGCAGTGGCGGGGTCTTGGAAGACTACGGAAACGGTGCGACCCAACTTTTTACGTGCCGCGGCGCTGCGGCCCAGGGCTTTGCCGTGGAATAGCACATCGCCTTCCGTAACTTTCTGCAGACCCACCATCACGCGTGCCAGCGTGGACTTGCCAGACCCGGATTCCCCGACAATCCCTAGCACTTCACCGGCGTGGACTGAGGCATCCACGTGATCGACAGCGCGCAGGGTATCCGGGCGCAGTAGTTTGCCGCTGCGTAGTGTGTGAACCACGCTGACTCCGCGTAATTCGATGATCGGTTGCTCGGTGGTGTTGTGATCTAGTGCTGTGGTGGAGTTCACCGGGGGTTCCTTTCCGCAGATGCGGACGCGGTGGCAGGTCCGTTAGGGTCCAAGCTGGCCGGTAAGTCACCGGTAGTGGCCACCGCATGATCTGTGCCGTCAACTATCCGCAGTTCGGGTCGGATATCTGGATTGGCCGCTGGGTCTTGCGACCGAGGTGCAAACCGGTCACCGGTGGCAAATTCACGGGGGGAAGGCACCGTGCCAGGGACCTGATGGAGCCTGTCGGCGCCGGCTTCAATGGAGAGCACGGAGCCGAGCAGTCCCCGGGTGTATTCATGGCGTGGGTCCGTGAGTAGGTCCCGCACCCCTGCCTGTTCCACCACCTGGCCGGCGTACATCACGGTGACCCGGTCAGCCAGCTGTGCCACTAGGGCCAGATCGTGGCTGACGAACACCATGGCGAATCCGAGTTCTTCACGCAGACGGTTGAGCAGATCCACCACCTGCTTCTGCACGGTGACATCCAGTGCGGTGGTTGGTTCGTCAGCAATCACGAGCTTGGGGTCACGGGTGAGGGCCATAGCGATCAGGACCCGTTGCCGCTGCCCACCGGATAGTTCGTGGGGGTAGGAGGCCAACGTACGCTGTGGGTCCAGACCCACGAGCTCCAGCAGCTCTTCAGCGCTGCGGGTGCCTCCACGACTGGTCAGCTGTTTCATTTGCGCCCGGATCAGCATGGACGGGTTCAGGGAGCTGAGTGCGTCCTGGTAAACCATGGCGATTTCATGCCCCCGGAGCCGGTTGATCTGTTGGGGCGACATGGTCACAAGGTTTTCGCCGTCCAGCAGAATTTCCCCGGAGATTGTGGCGGTGCGGGGTAATAACCCCATGACCGCCAGACTGGTCACGGATTTACCGGATCCGGATTCCCCGACCAGCCCCATGGTTTCACCCCGCCGAACGGTAAAGGACACGTCGTCGAGGATGTCCACGTCACCGTGTGCTTGGGGGAAAGACACATGGAGGTTCCGGACCTCCAAAAGCGGAGCGTCCTCCGTGTCCAACCTGGTGCGGGGCGTCTTACTGCGTGAGCGCTCAGCGGTGCGCAACTGCGCCAGGGCATCGTGCAGAAGACGCTGAGTGGTCTGGGCATCAGTTAACCCCAGGGGCGCGTGCCCGGCGTCGTGCGCAGCAGCATTCTGAGCTTTCTGCTCGTCAGCATCAACATTCGCCCGCACCTTGATCTGTGGGCTGGCCAGTGCATCTGTGAGACCTTCCGATAGCACATTTAATGCCAGGACGGTCAGCAGAATCATGAGCCCGGGGAAGAAGGTAGGCCACCACGCTCCAGTTAGTAGGAGTTGTTTGCCGTCGGACAAAATATTGCCCCAGGACGGTTCCGGTGGTTGCACACCGGCGTTGATGAAGGACAACGAGGCTTCAAAGATGATGGCGTCGGCCACAAGCACCGTCGCAAAAACCATGATGGGGGCCACGCAGTTACGTGCCACGTGCTTGACCAGAATCCATGCGGTAGATGCCCCCATGACTTGGGAGGCTGCAACGTAATCCTCCCCAAACTGGGCCAACACGTTGGCTCGGATCACCCGCGCCAATTGTGGGACGTAGAGGAAGGCAATGGCCAAGATGATTACTGGCAGCGAGGTACCAAAGACCGCCACAAACACGGCAGCCAGTGCGATTCCGGGGAAGGACATGATGACGTCCAGGATTCGCATCAGAATTTCTGATGGCCACTTGGCTGCTGTGGCAGCGATGGACCCGAGCACGGCGGCTGCCAGCAGCGCTACAGCTGTGGCGGAGAAGCCGATCAGCAAGGAGGACTGAGCGCCGTAGAGTACACGGGACAGGAGGTCACGGCCGATGCGGTCGGTACCAAACCAGTGTTCGGCCCCCGGCTGCTGCACTGGAACACCTGTGGCGAGCGGGTCGTGGGGTGCGATCAGTGGTGCAGCCAGGGCGCAGATCGCTAGCAAAAGCAAAAACACTAGGGCGATCTTTGACGGCAATGGCAGGTGAGCGAGTCTGCTCACCGGCGCGCCGCTGAGGCTATGAAGACGTGATCCGAGACGAAAACGCATGTCAGATGTTCCTGATTCGCGGGTTGACGATGACGTAGAGCATGTCAACGAGGATGTTCACGATGATGAAAGCGATGGCGACGGTTAATGTGACGCCCTGAACGAGGAAGACGTCGTTGCGCGTCACACCGTCCAGAATCAGCTGCCCCATGGCTTGGATGTTGAAGATGATTTCGATGATCACCGCACCACCCATGAGGTACCCCACCCGTAGCCCCAGCACAGTGATGGGTGTGATCAGTGCATTACGTAGGACGTTGCGTGCCACCACGATGCGGTATGGCACCCCGGCGCCGACGGCAGTGCGGACGTAGTCACGGTCCAGTTCTTCCACCATGGCGGTGCGTACCACGCGGGTGAGGGAGCCTGCCACCGGTGTACCCAGGGCCAGGGCTGGGAGGAAGATATTACGCGCCCACGTGCCTGGATCGCTCAGAGCGCTGACCCATTGGGTGACCAGCGCGGGGAACGCGTACCAGCCGCCGGGCACTGCCCCCAGCCACTGGATTAATAGGATGGCCAGCCAGAACGATGGCGTCGCCAGCGCGGCGATTGATACCACCCGGATGAGTTGGTCTACCCAGGTGTCCCGGAATAAAGCTGCCAACACCCCAAAGAGTGTGGCGAAAACCACCGCCACCAAAAGGCCCAGGAAAGTTAATTGCAGTGTGATGGGAAAAGCTCGGACCACAGCATCCACAACGGGTGTGTTTCCGCTGGTGATTCCTAGGTCACCCTGGAGCAGGCCACCGAGGAACGTGAAGTATCGAACCCAGAGGGGGTCGTTCAGTCCGTTGGCTTCGCGGTAATTATCGAGGGCTTGCGCCGAGGCAGATTCACCGAGCGCTAGACGCGCGGGATCTGACGGGGAAAAAGACATCACGACGAACACGAGCAGGGTAACGCCCAGGATCATGAGCGGCAGGGCCAGCAGACGTCGTCCAATGAGTCGGAGCAGCTGAGTCACGGAATTCTCCAGGTCAAAGCCGGGTGGATGGGTGTGTGCGGCGAGTCAGGCGTGGCTGAGGCGCGATGCGGTTGTGTTATTGCAAGGCCGCGCCTCAGCCACGTGCGGGGTCACCCTTCGGTGGTCCCGACATTCACAAAGCTCAGGCCGGTCAGAGAGATCGGCTTGAAGTCCGTGAGTGTCTCGCTGTTCCACGCGGTCGGGACACTGCGGTGGAACAAGGGGTACAAGGGGATTTCTTCGGAGAGTAGGTCGAAGAGTTCACCCCAAGCGTCTTCCTGTGCGCTGGTGTCCGTAGCAGACAAGCTCTTTTCCAGCAGCTCTTGCACCTGGTCGTAGGATTCACTGCCCTTCCAGTGCATACGCTGATCCGTCCAGGTATCGGCGGCGTACCACCAGCTCATCAGCAGATCGGGATCATTGCCGAACACTGAAGGGTCTCCGGGGGCCAAGACGACGTCGTAAGCTTTCGCATCACCATCAATGGTGTTGTACACGTCGGCGCTTTTGCGCTGGTCAAAGGACACCTCGACGCCCGCGTCCTTCAAGGATTCCTGGATGATGGGGGTGACCTGCTGTACCCAGTCATGGTCTGTGACCATCAGGCGGAAGTCCTTGAGGCCAGTTTCCTCAAATAGTTTCTTGGCCTTATCGGGATCGTGCGAATACACCGTGGAGGCTTCGCGGTAGTTGGGGTGATCTTTCTGTACAAAGCAGGTGGCGGCTTCGGCTTGGCCTGATAATCCGTTGTCAATTACCTGTTTCATGTCGATGGCATAGAGGAAGGCTTGGCGGTTGCGCCGGTCATTAAAGGGGTTGTCTTTGCTGTTATTGAACATGGCAAACAGCAGACCGAATCCTTGAACGGATTCGACATCGTGACTGTTCTTGAGCTGATCAACCGACAGGTAAGGCACGGAGTCGATGGCTTGGACGGAATTCGACTGCAGCGCATTGGTACGAGTGGAGGCATCTGCAATGATTTGCCATTCCATGCGGGCGGCTTTGGCTGGGCGTGGGCCGTTGTAATCGTCAAAGCGTTCCATGACGATCGTGGAGCCCGATGCGCCGTTTTCGGTCATTCGCCACGGCCCGGATCCGACAGGGTTGGCGTCAAAGGCTTCAGCGCCCATATCTTTAACCGCAGCCTGGGGCACGATCTTGATTGTGGACAAGCGTTCAGCCAGCAAAGCGGTAGGTGTGTTCAGGACGAAGGCCACGGTGGTGTCGTCCACTTCTTCCACGGAATCGATGAACGGAATGAATGCGGCGTACAACGAAGCGTTTTCGGGGTCCATCACGCGCTCGAAGGAATAGACCACATCTTTGGCGGTCACCGGTTCACCGTTGTGGAACACAGCGTCTGGACGTAGGGCAACCTCCACCCGGGATTCCGTGCTGTCAGGAAGTTCTTGGGCTAGCGCGGCGTACGGTTCGCGGGTGACCGGGTCCAGTTCCGTCAGACCCTCCATGGTGTGCCAGTTCACGGCAACGGTGAGGGCCGCTGACGTGGTCATGGGGTCATAACCATTAGTGCCTAGCTCGTAAGAAATCGCGGCTTTGATGGTTCCTTCTGCGTTGGCTTCGCCATTACTTCCGCCGGAGTTGGAGGTTCCCGTGCCTTCTGGTGCGCAGGCAGCCAGGGACGCGACGATCCCGGCGGCGGCGCTGCCGATGAGGAATTGGCGGCGATTGGTGCGATGAGAAAGAGACGAGGTACTCACCGTTGCACATCCTTTCGTGTTCACGCCCAGTCACGTGAGCGAAGAATTTAGAGGACGTCTGACGTCCGATGTGTGTACGGTAACCTATGGCGTGGGTCACGCCAAGTCTTGAAAGTAGCGTGGATCGTGTATGTGGGGGTCTGGAATGTGTGCAGGCGGACATTCCCCAAAGTCAGTGCGGATTCATAGGACTGCAGCCCTATTTTTGGTGAGACATAGCGAAGGTGTCACGAAGCAGTCTTTGCCTCGTATAGGGTGCAGGCCGACGAGAAAGGGCAGTGCGGTGCGCGGAAACTCAGCCAACGTGCAAGCAATCCAGGAACTGATCCTGCGCGAGGGTCTCCGTCCGGGGGAGCCTTTGCCACCCGAAAGCGTGCTGTGTGATCACTTGAATGCTTCCCGGTCGTCGGTCCGTGAGGCAATTCGCACGCTGGTATCGCTGGATATTGTTGAGGTGCGACACGGGTACGGGACTTTCGTGGGGCAGATGTCACTCACGCCACTGGTCAACGGGCTCTTGTTTCGGGCCAGACTCAATGATGGGCACGACCTGCGGGCCTTACGCGAAGTGGTGCAGGTTCGTATTGCCCTGGATCTTTCCGTGGGGGAGGAACTGGTAGATGTTTACCGGGGTACTGTTCAGGGGGAACTGAACCAGATTGTGGTGGATATGCGGCGTCTGGCAGATCACGGTGAATCTTTTATGGAGCAGGATGCCGCCTTCCATGCTCGCCTATTAGAGCCTTTACATAACGAACTGATTCAGCAGTTAGGTGCAGCTTTCTGGCAGATCCACACAGCGGCTTTGCCGTTGTTGGGCATTGCCCCGTCTCAGGACATTCTGGAAACCGTGAATGCGCACCAAACTATGCTTGATGCGCTGATCGCGGGGGATCTGGAGGCATACCGGGATGCGGTCCACGCCCATTACAGACCATTGATGAAAGCGTTGTCCGGCAAACTTCAAGACTCCTAGCATGAGGCTTCAACAACCCCGGTATGTGCGGGCTATGGGGTGCGGGGGAGTTTGACTGGTTTGAGGAGGTTCAGCGGGGGCCGCACTAGTGTGCGTGGGCGTTTGGGTTTGGGCGGGGGGTTGCTGGCGCCGTGTGTGGTGACGGTCTGCAGGATGCGTTCCAGGTCGGTGCTGACCGAAACTAGCCACCAGTGATCCCATGTGTTGCGTATGTCCAGGTTCTCCAGCTGTTCGGATAAATCAGCGATCCGTGCCCGGGCCCGGCGGGATAACAACACCACCTCGTCTTTTTCTTGGTCATCCAGGGTTAAGGGAACCACTGCGATGGCCGTGGTTAACGATTGCAGAGAGTCTGTGTCTACTTTCCAGGCCACACGCAGCACCTCCGCTACGGCGCGTAGAGCGCGCTCAAGTTCCTTGGATACCTCAGCCGGGACCACCATGTGAGAGCCGTCCGTCGCAAAGAGCCGACGCAGAACGTCCGTGAGGTTACGCATGTAGAAAGACACATACTCCACCTGAATCAGGCGGGCTAGTCCAGGGTCCTGGTTTTTGTAGTTCGGCAACAGCATACGTGGGTTGCCTTTCATAGCGGTGGCAGATTCCTGGACCACTCCCCGGACTTCCGTCGTCATCTGAGCTAGCTGCTGATTAACCTCCAGCCAGTCACGACGTGAGGTGGTGCCGGGTGTTCGCACTTCCCCCGCCACATCCCGCAGGTAGTACATGAGGAGCTTCTCCGCGCGCCCAAGTTCCAGGGAAGCTGACCGAATATCCACCGGCGGTGCTACCAACAGATGGACAATCAAACCAATCGCGGCCCCCGTGGTCATCTGCACCAAGTACCCCATGGAATAGTCATCTGCATTGGGGCCACCAATCACCAGCACAAACAGTGCGGTCATGGGAATGTAGTCCGCGCCCACTCCCAGTTTGCGCACCCCAGCCAACATGGTGCCCAACACGATCACAATGAACAGCGTGATGATTGTGTTCAGGTCGGTCAGGAGGATGATCAGGGCCAGGACCATGCCAAGTGCCAGACCCAGGATGGTTTGCATGCCGGTGCGCATGGAGCCCAGCAAGGTGGGATACATGACCGACAAAGCCCCCAAGGGTGCGTAGAACGGGTATTGAGCCACAACACCCGGCATATGCGGCGCCACAATCCACGCTAACGTGCAGGCGGTGGCAGCCTTGAGCGCCAAGAGCATGCGAGGGGCGGTGATTGCGCCTTGATGCCACGGGCGAATCAGAGGGTCGTCGTCAGTGGAAGGTGGGGGCGACGAACGGCTGAAAATGCGCACGAAACTCCTTGCGTCCGAGCGGTGTTCGTGCGCCAGCGTATTCGGTGACAGCCCCGTTAGGCTAGGACGATACACCGGCCATTTTATGAAAGGCGCATCATGAGCCAGATCGGCAAAAACCTGCTGGGAGAACCTGCCCCTACCTTGCTGGAGGAAAATCCGGACCTGACTGCCCGGGTTGAGGCTGGTGACGAAGCCGATGACCTGGCGCGGGCTTTTCCCAAGGAGCAGCTGCCGTGGGCTGTGCTGGCCGAAGAAGCTTTACACGACGGCCGAGTGTTGGAAGGGTACGCCTACGCCCGGGTGGGGTACCACCGTGGCTTGGACGCATTACGTGGTCACGGATGGAAGGGCCACGGCCCGGTTCCGTTTGCTCATGAACCGAACCGTGGCTTCCTTCGCGCCTTGGCCGCTTTAGGACAGGCCGCAGCAGCTATTGGGGAGTTGGATGAAGCCGAACGTATTCAGACATTCCTCAACGACTCCGACCCCACTGCGGCGGAAGAACTGCAACGCTGACGGACACGCGCTGCCGCCTCCACCATATTCCGCAAGGACTGTGTGGTTTCTGTATATGAGCGTGTTTTGAGCCCGCAATCCGGATTGACCCACAGCAGGTCGGTGTCCGCGTGCTCCAGGGCACTGACCAGCAGGGATTCAATTTCCTCTACGGAGGGGATGCGGGGCGAATGAATATCCCACACACCCGGCCCTAAGCCCCGGCTGAATCCCACAGAGTGGACGTCCGCCAATACCTCCATACGGGACCGCGTCGCTTCAATACTGGTGACGTCTGCATTCAGAGCATCGACACTGTCGATCACCTCACCGAATTCGGAATAACACAGGTGGGTGTGAATCTGCGTATCGTCGGCCACTCCGGACGTCGCGCGGCGGAAAGCGTCGACCGCCCACTGGAGGTAGTCAGTGCGTTGCGCTTGGCGCAATGGCAGCAGCTCACGTAGTGCGGGTTCATCGACCTGAATAATTCCAATCCCCGCTGCCTCCAAGTCCGCTACCTCATCCCGTAGCGCCAAAGCCACCTGGGTGGCGGTGTCGGACACGGGCTGGTCATCCCGCACAAAGGACCACGCCAGGATGGTGACTGGGCCGGTTAGCATGCCCTTAACGGGCCGTTGGGTCAGTGACTGCGCATACGTAATCCACGGCACCGTGAATGGTGCACCGCGCACACCGGATCCTGCCCGGGACACATCCCCCCACAAGATCGCCGGTCGTGTGGCGCGTGAGCCATAAGACTGAACCCAGCCGTTGTGTGTCACAGCAAAACCGTCAAGGTGTTCGGCAAAGTACTGCACCATGTCGTTACGTTCAGGTTCCCCGTGAACCAGGACGTCCAGGCCCAGTTCCTCCTGTAGGGCAATCACCCGGGTGATTTCCGCACGCACAAAAGATTCATATTGTTCCCGGTTGATGGTTCCGGTCCGGTAATCCGCCCGGGCTTTGCGGACCTCAGCGGTTTGGGGAAAAGAGCCAATCGTTGTGGTTGGTAAGACAGGCAGTGTGCTGGTGCCGAAAGCGCGTTGCGCCTGGGCGTGACGTCGCTGTTCGGCGGGTAAACGTGTGGTGTCAGCGGGTGTCTGATTTGCAGCTCTGGCCCGCACGGCAGAATCATGCACTCCGATGGCGTCGCAGCGAGATTGCGCGGCAGCCGCAGATTCCCGCAAGTGGTCGATAATGGCCTCACGTCCCTGGGCCAGCCCCCGAGCCAGGACGGCAACCTCCTGGATTTTTTCGTCCGCAAAAGCCAGCCAGCGTGCCACAGTGGGATCCAGGCCGTCTTCGCCGTCAAGTGAATGGGGAACATGGATCAAAGAAGTTGACGTCGAGACCGCCACGGTGGCTCCGGCGTCGCGCAGGTTCTTTAGCTGTGTGAGGGTGGGGTCCAGCTCCGTGCGCCATACGTTGCGGCCATTCACCACGCCAGCCACCAATACGGGTGATTTCGCTCTGGTGAATAACCCCACTTGTTGATCCGTCAGATGTCCGCGCACCAAGTCAACGTGGACTGCTTCCACACCGGAATCCACGATGGTCTCCAAAAGGTCTTCGGTATCCCCATACGGGGTGGCCACCAAAATTTTGGGTCGGGCGGTGAGCTCAGCCAGGTAACGCGTGGCACGTTTCAGGGCTTGTTGTAGCTCGTGTTTCTGTACGTGCGCGAAATCTACGACGGCGGCGGGTTCGTCAATCTGTATCCATTCGGCACCTGCCTGCCGTAACCGGGCAAAGATCTGGGCGTACACCGGCAGAAGGTCGTCCAAACGCTCCAGTGGGTGTATTGGTGGGGTCGTGGTGCCATCGTCCTTTGCCAAGGCTAAAAACGTCACCGGCCCCACGATGGTGGGACGCACCGTGTGCCCCTGGGACGCGGCGTTTTCAAGCGCCCATTCCAGTTCGTAAGGGGCGGCGCTGAAAGTGGTGTGTGGGCCGATTTCAGGCACCAAATAGTGATAGTTGGTGTCGAACCACTTGGTCATTTCCAGCGGCTGACGTGCAGAATCTCCCCGAGCCAGAATGAAAGCACCGTCGCGGTTCACAGACCCCGCAGCGGCTCCGTTTTTCACCCGCAGATCCGTGAATCTTTCCGGCACAGCCCCCACGGCCACCAAGGTATCCAGTACCTGGTCGTACAGTGCATAACTGGCAGGGATTGCGGAAGGTTCCGTCAGGCCCTGTTCAATGATGCGTGCTGCGTCCTGGGTGCGCAGGCTGGTTGCGGTGCTGTTGAGATCCTGGGCGGTAGTTGTCCCGTCCCAGTAATTTTCCAAGGCCTTCTTCAGTTCCCGGTGTGGGCCAAGCCGGGGGTACCCCAGGATGGTGGCGGAGGGAAAACCGGTGTTCTGGTGGGTAGCTGCGGTGTTGGTTTGGGTGGTCACAGTGATCTCCTGATGTGTTGTGCGGTTGGGGTGAGCAGTGACGTGGATAGGTGCGGCGATGTCATCGGCCTTCGGAGGTACCGGGCGCGGAAGATCAAGCTGTTCCAGGACGTCCAGGGCGGCTTGATGTTCATTGAACGTGTATAGATGTACCCCTGGTGCCCCGGCGTCTAACGCGGCCTGTGCGGTGTGAACAGCGAAACGAACACCGATGGCGTGCCGTTGCCGGTCCGAATCAGCTGTTTCCAGGGCGTACGCCAGATCGGGATTAGGGGCCAGGCCTGCCAGCCCACAGATCGTCAAGTACCGGCGTATGGTGGTTACCGGCAGCACCCCGGGAATTAGCGGAAACTCCACGCCCGCTTGCCGGGCAGTGGCCACAAAACGCTCGTAATCGTTCGGGTGAGGGTATACCTGGGTGATGGCAAAGTCTGCCCCAGCCCGCTGCTTAGACAGCAGAACCTCCGCGTCCTGCGCTGAACTGCTGGATTCAGGGTGTTTGACGGGATACGCCGCAACACCAATGGATACTTTTCCCGCACCTAGTCGTGCGGCTCGCTGACGTTCCACCTGGCGGATCAGGTCAACCAAGTGTCGGGCGAACGGTAGTTCGCGCGGGGTGGGCTGAGCCTGGCTTTCGCGACGGTCTCCGCGTAGGGCCAGGATTCCCCGAACCCCGATACCCAAGAGCTGATGAATCAGTTCGTGTAGCGCTGGTTCTGTGTGACCTACGCAAACGACGTGTGCTAACGGGGACAGCGACGTGTTGTGCACCAAGTGATGCAGCAGTGACAACGCTTGGCGTCGTCGTAGATCGTCAGTTCCGGCGGTGACGGATACATAGTCCGGTGCGGTGGGCGCGAGTTGTTCCAGGGTGGCCAGCAATGATTCGCGGTTGCTTTCGCTACGTGGCGGGAACAGTTCGTACGACAAGGCCGGTGCTGGGTCGTCGTGAGAAAGGTGGGGGTGGGCCATGTTGTGGGTCTCCTCTCGCATGCCCCCGACAGAGGGTGTGCGAGATCACAACAGACCAGGCCAGCGCAGTGGTGGTGGTTCTGTGGACCACGGAACACGATTTTGCTCCATCGGTCCTGGCGGGAGCACCGTTCCTGTGGAAATTCAGGATGGTTGCTGCGGCGTCAACGAGCCAGGTCTCTCAGCCGCTCTGGATAGATAGCGCAACTGATATAACCAGACCTTGGGCTCGGATGCAATACGTGCCCCGCGCGGTAGACTCGGCCAGTACAGGACCGCAGACCGGTGCATATCTGCGCCGAACTCAGGAGTGCATCAACGATATGCCAGCGATCTCGATCGTCGGTGCCCAGTGGGGCGACGAAGGCAAAGGTAAGGCCACGGACATCTTGGGTGGTCGTGTTGACTTTGTGGTTAAGCCCAATGGTGGTAATAACGCTGGTCATACCGTGGTAGTGGGCGGTGAAAAGTTTGAACTGAAGTTGCTTCCCGCAGGCATTCTTTCCATGCAGGCCATCCCGGTGATCGGCAACGGGGTGGTGGTTAACCCTCAAGCTTTGTTTGAGGAAATCGACGGACTCGAAACCCGCGGGGCGGATACTTCTAAACTGCGGATTTCTGCTAATGCACACCTCGTCGCCCCGTATCACCAAACTATGGATCAAGTCACTGAACGGTTTTTGGGTAAACGGGCCATTGGTACCACAGGGCGTGGTATCGGCCCGGCGTACATGGACAAAGTGGGGCGTTTAGGCATCCGAGTTCAGGATATTTTGGATGAATCTATCCTGGCCCAGAAAATTGATGGTGCTTTGCGGCAGAAAAATGAACTGTTAGTCAAGTTGTATAACCGCAGAGCTTTTGAAACCCAGGAAATTGTGGATTATTTCATGGGTTACGCTGACCGTTTAGCCCCCATGATCGTGGACTCCACGCGCTTGCTTAATGACGGCTTGGATGCTGGCAAAACCGTGCTGTTGGAAGGTGGGCAAGCGACATTCCTGGATGTTGATCATGGCACCTACCCATTCGTGACTTCGTCGAACCCCTCCACGGGTGGTGCCTGCGTGGGAGCGGGGATCGGCCCCACGCGAATGACGCGCTCCATTGGGATCATCAAGGCCTACACCACCCGCGTGGGGGCGGGGCCATTTCCCACGGAACTGTTCGATGATTGGGGTGAACGCCTGCGCAGCGTGGGTGGGGAGTTTGGAGTGAACACCGGACGTCCACGTCGCACAGGGTGGTACGACGCTGTGATGGCCCGCCACGCTTCCCGAATCAACGGGTTCACGGATTATTTTTTGACCAAGCTGGATGTGCTCACGGGTATTGAGTCCATCCCGGTGTGCGTGGCGTACAACGTTGACGGTATACGCCACGACGATATGCCGATGACGCAGACTGAATTTCACCACGCCACGCCTGTCTATGAGTATTTCCCGGGCTGGACTGAGGATATTTCCGGGGCGCGATCCATCGACGACTTGCCGTCTAACGCTCAGACTTATGTTCGGGAACTAGAAGCTATGTCTGGCACACAGATTTCCGCGATTGGTGTTGGCCCAGATCGGGAGCACACGATTGAGGTGCGTGACCTTATCGACTGAGGGCGCCAGGGTCGTCCCCTTTTCCGATGTCGGTACTCACCCCCCGGTTTCCGGTACGCTTCCGCGTTGTCGCCACAGTCGTGTTAAACACCGTTGCACTCGGTGGTGATCGCCACCGTAGGGAGCACTGAACCGAGAGGCCCATCATGTCTGTGAATTCCATCCCGGAGCTGGACACCCATCCTGGGGGTGAGAGGCTGCGCCGTAGCCTGCACACCCGGCACATGACCATGATTGCCATGGGTGGTGCGATTGGCACTGGGCTGTTTGTGGCCTCCGGGAACTCGATCCATACCGCCGGGCCGGGCGGCGCGCTTGTGGCGTACGTTGCTATCGGGCTGATGGTCTACCTGCTAATGCAGTCTTTGGGGGAAATGTCCGCATGGCGTCCCACCGCAGGGTCTTTTGGTGATCACGCGTCCCGGTATGTGTCGCCGTCGTTTGGCTTTGCCATTGGATGGAACTTCTGGTTTAACTGGGCAATCACGGTGGCCGCTGAACTGGTCGCGGCCGCGCTGATCATGCGGTATTGGTTCCCTGATGTGCCGGCGTGGATATGGTCTGCGGCGTTTTTGTTGGTGGTTTTCTCCCTGAACGCGTTATCCACTCGTGCCTATGGCGAGGGTGAGTTTTGGTTGGCTGCCATCAAGGTTGCAGCGGTGATTGTTTTCCTGTCCTTGGGCGTCCTGATGATTCTTGGCATCCTGGGTGGCGAAAGCCCAGGGTTCGCCAACTGGACCACTGGTGAAGCGCCCTTTGTGGGTGGCCCGATCACTATCCTGGCAATTTTTATGGTGGCAGGATTTTCGTTTCAGGGAACCGAGTTGGTGGGTGTTGCTGCTGGTGAGGCTGAGGACCCGGAAACCACCGTTCCCAAGGCTATCCGTACTGTCTTCTTCCGGATCCTCTTGTTTTACGTGGGTGCGATCACCGTCATTGGTTTCCTGCTGCCTTACACAGACCCACACTTGTTGGCCTCAGATATTGAAGATGTTGCGATTTCCCCATTCACCCTGGTTCTGGAAAACGTTGGTGTGGCCTTTGCAGCGTCCGTCATGAACGCGGTGATTCTGACGGCTATCCTGTCGGCCGGAAACTCTGGGCTTTACGCGTCAACGCGCATGATTTGGTCCTTGGCCATGGAAGGTAAAGCTCCTAAGTTCTTGACCAAACTCAATAAACGCGGGGTGCCCCTTTACGCGCTGATTGTTACATCATCTTTTGGGCTGATAGCGTTCCTGACTACCTTCATTGGCGAAGGTGCTGCCTACACCTGGTTAGTGAACGCTTCGGCGTTGGCTGGATTCATTGTGTGGGCGGGTATCGCCTGGACCCACTACAAATTCCGGCAGGCTTTTAAAGCTCAAGGGCGTTCCGTGTCGGAATTGCCGTTCCGCGCCAGGTTCTTCCCTGCCGGGCCGATCGTAGCTCTGGCCATGTGTCTCTTGGTGATCGTGGGGCAAAGCTACGAGGCGTTTTTGAATCAGACCGTCACCTTGACGTCTTTGCTGTCCTCGTATCTAGGGCTGCCGCTATTCTTGGCCCTGTGGTGGGGGCACAAGGCAGTTACCAAGTCTCGTGCGGTGGACCCCACCCAGGCTGACCTTTCCCGACGACAAAAAGACCTGGCGGGCTGAAGGTCATCGTGCGGCGATGTTGGTGTTCTCTCCTAGGGTTTTCTGGGACCAAGCACGAATGGCGTCAGAGGGGTTGTGTTTCGCGCAGGAAATACCGTCTATGCGTACGGCGTATGGCATCTAGCGAATGCCCTGCCAGAGAGACAATCTCGATGTCAGGATCTTCACGGTCTTTCTCCAAGCGGAGTCGTTCAGCGAATGCCTTGCGGTGCCCGGCTTGGCCTGCGTACTGCTGCACTTCGCTTTTGCCTGTCCGACGGTTGTATGTAATCAAGAATCCAGGCATAGTTCCTCCTTATCACTTCTCTAAGGGTAGCTCAGTCCTCCGGCTTAACTCCCTGAAGCGCTCCTCAAGTTTTTGTAGCTCATTTTTGGTTCTCTCATGGTCTGCCTGAATCTGCTGTGCGACATCGTCATGATCTGCTTGGGACAGATAGTCCCCTGGGCTCTTGCTGAGTAGCTTCTTGGAGATGTCGTTCCTTTGCTTCTCTAGATCCTGAATATACCCAGTTGACAGGTGCTGTAGTTCTTCAACGATCTTTTGTTTCTTCGGGTCTGCAGGTAGTTCACCGTAACGGATCTCCCGTCCCAGCATGTCAGCGGCCACCTCATATAAGTTCGCCCATGCCCCTTGCAGCTCTGTTCTGACTTGCACTTCTACTCGCCCCGCCAGGTGAAGAATTATGTGCACGGCACGGTAGCCGCTTTGTCCGTGTTCACCTCGGTGGTCCTTAAGTTCGACACGCACACCTTGATCACTGAAATAACCTCTGATGGCGGTCACAACTGCATCTTGTTCGTCCAGGGTAAGATCAGCTTCAAACGAACGCCAGCGATGTCGTGCACTTGCGGCAGTGGGAATTTTCGTTCACGGATTAGTTTTTCGCGCAATGTGTCCATCGTCTTAACGCGATAGGTGATCAATGGTTCGCGATTTTCCAATAAATCTTCCCAGCCCAGGTCAGTAATTTTTTGGTGTACGAAATAACCAAGGTCAAAGTACCAATCCATAACTTCGTTATAGTTTGGACAGTTCTCTGGTGTGGGCTCTTGATTGGCTAACGCTTTGCCGAGCTTGACTAGCTTTTTCTTGCTCCACAGGAGGTTTGGCCCGACCAATGATCCCATAGTCCTCGACCGGCTCCTCACCAAATATGCACGCGTTCTTCGGGGGCTAGCCACATGGCATCGGCTTCTGTCACGTTAAAAGCCTGGTGGAAAGCATCAACATTGCGCGCGGTTTGATTAGCGCGGAATTCATGAGGTGAATGGACATCCACCGCAAGATGTTGCGCCACGGTTTCGTCTCGCGCTTTTTGCTGCCACACAAAACCCCACGACAAAAAGAGCTTCTGTGCAGGGGTTAACCCGGTGTCGTCGGTGTCGTTAAAAAGCTGTTTGTCACCTGCGCGGGAGGATTCCCACGCCTTATAAGCGATGGACAACCCCCCAAGGTCACCAATGTTTTCCCCGAGCGTCATCGCGCCATTAACACCAGGACTATCCGGTGAACCACTCAGCTGGGCTGGCACGAGGCCGTCATACTGTTCCACCAGCTTGCCGGTACGTTCTTCGAACGCTGCGCGATCAGCATCTGACCACCAATTACGTAGACGCCCCTCACCGTCACAGGTGGAGCCCTTGTCATCAAACCCGTGCCCGATCTCATGGCCGATCACCGCACCAATTCCACCGTAATTCACGGCGTCCTCAGCGGTTTCGTCGAAGAACGGAGGCTGCAGAATAGCCGCCGGGAACACGATTTCATTACGGAGCGGATGGTAATAAGCATTGACTGTTTGTGGAGTCATCAGCCATTCGTGCTTTTCCACAGGTTTCCCCGCTTTACGGATCAGGTCCGCAAGCTGAAACTCGGAGGTGCGCACAATATTGCCCACCAGGTCATCCGGAAGAATCTCCAATGAGGAATAGTCTTTCCACTGATCCGGATACCCAATCTTGGGGGTGAATGCGGCCAGTTTTTTCAATGCCTCCGCGCGGGTTTCCTCGGTCATCCAGTCCAAGGACTCAATAGACGAACGATAAGCCGCCAACAGATTTGCTACCAGGTCATCCATCCGTGCTTTGGCGGTAGGGGAAAAATGACGGTCAACGTAGAGCTTGCCCACGGCTTCTCCTAGCGCACCGTTCACCAAACCAACACCGCGCTTCCACCGCTCCTTGAGCTCCGGGGTACCGGAAAGTACGGTGCCGTAAAAGGCAAAATTTTCTTCCACAAATGGATCCGACAAGTACGCCGCACGTGCGGTCATCACTTTCCACCGTGCCCAGGACTTCCACTGCTCCAGCCGGTCAGTCGCCAGCAGCTGATCCACACCTGTGAAGAAGGACGGTTGGGCGTTGATCACCGTTTCCACGGCACTAGCTGGCAGCCCAAGGCCGGTCATCAGTACGGCGGACCAATCCATTTTTTCCGTAGATGCTTTCAGCTGCGCCCACGAAAACGGGTTGTACATCTTGGTGAGGTCGCGAACTTCTACCTTGTCCCAATGGTGGGAAGCAATATCAGTTTCCAGATCAAAGGCTCGCTGTGCCTGATCAGCGGCATCAGCTACCCCCGCATGGGCAAACATGCGTTCAATGTGGGCGCGGTATTGCTCGCGCACCTTTGCATGGGTTTGTTCTCGGTAATACTCCTCATCGGGCAGACCTAAGCCGGACTGTCCCACAAACACCAGGTTACGGGTGGGGTCTCCGGGGTCGGCCTCCACATCCACACCCAGAACAGAATCGATGCCGCGTGCTAGGAGGCGCCCCAAAAGCTCTTGTAAACCAGCGATATCCGTGACGGTATCTACGGCCTCAAGATCTTCCCGTAAAGGGCTGGCACCCAGGGCATTGATGTGTTCTTGGTCCATGAAGGAGGCGTATAAGTCAGCCACCTTGGATTCAACGGAGCCCGGTTGTCCGCCCTTAACCCCCGTGATGATGTCCCGTACGGCTTCCTCTGCCCGGTCCCGCAACACTGTAAAAGCGCCCGTTGAGGGTTTATCAGCCGGAATTTCCGTTGTTTCCAGCCACGGACCATTGACATGGCGGAACAAGTCATCCTGGGGTCGAATGGAGGGATCAAAGGTTGAAGGAGTCAATACCGTGAGAGGTTGGTGATCATGGGTCATGTCGCAAGACTAAGCCCGCCTCGTCATGCATAAAAGTTAACCCTGGTAGCGAGTGATAGAAGCTTTAACTTCTTCGAGCAGGGAGCGCACCACGTGCGTGATGTGACACGTTTCTGAATAACATAGCCAGAAACGTGGTCTAGGGCTGATGATGTAACTCGCGAGCCCGCCCCGTAACACGGTTAACGGAGACCCAGGAACCATGATGAGTGAATCACAGCAGCCCTCCCGTCATACCCATGAAGATCCAACAGCAGCGGATGTCAGTCGATCTTTGCAGGATGACCCTGTTGCTGCGCTCAATAACAATCGGTCTGGGCAGCTGGATGCACGACTTGGTGTCACCTACGTGGAGGCTTCCACCCAGCGAGTGGTGGCCCGCATGCCGGTGGAGGGCAACCGTCAGCCAATGGGGTTGTTGCACGGTGGAGCGACCATTGCTTTGTGTGAGTCGGTAGCGTCCGTGGGGGCCTTCCTGCACGCTGCATCGTCAGGGCGGGTTGCGGTGGGCATGGACGTCAACGCCACTCACCACACTTCCACTATGAGTGGTTACGTGACGGCGACGTGTACCCCTATCAAGCTGGGGCGCTCTGTCACTAGTCATGAGGTTGTGGTGCTTGACGACTCCGACCGACGGATTTGCACCGCCAGAATTACCTGTTTTATCAAGTAGCTCTGCTTGTCAAAAAGGATTTTTGCTGCTCTGGGGTCGTTAATAGAAGCATGCAACTGAAAGAAACTGGTGACATTTCCTTGCAAAAAGGCGGGTCAAAGGGTCGTTATCTGTGTCTTCCCACACTACCGTGTGGGGTATGAGTGTGTGCCCCTATTCTGATGCGGCTCCTGGCCTCACAGTCAGCGATCCTGAACTGCGTGAAAGCCAGCGCAAAGCTTTGCCCGACGGGGAAGAAAGTTCCCCAGCAGTAGAGGAAAAAGATGGTCTTTGGCATATTCGCTCTTTGCCGCTCGTGCGGCAAGTACTGCGTACCAGCGAGCACGTCACGCAGTCCGGCTTTGCCGTGGAAACTTCGCTTCATGCTGTGACCATGAAGCGGTGGCCGGTGCTTTACACGGACGGTGCGGAGCACCGGGAGCAGCGCGCCAAGATCGCGCGTTTTTTTGCGCCCGTTGTGGTGAATCGTAACTACCGTGATTTGGTGATTGACCGTGCCGAAGCTTACTTAGCGCAGTACGACGACGCTCAGCCGCATGACTTGGCAGAGACCACGCTGTTGTATTCCACCCAGGTAGCGGCCAAAGTTATCGGATTAACGGGTAGCGACCCCAGAGCACTGGCCACACGCTTGGCACGATTCTTTAACCAACGCGAAACCATGATGGGTGATCGGCCACGCGGTCTGGGGCTCCTCAAGACGCTGCCAGGCACTGCCCGTTCTTTGTCCAGGCTGGGATGGTTCTTCCTCCGGGACGTACGCCCGGCTATTCGGTACCGCAAGGCTGCCTTGAAGAAGGCAGAGCAGGGCGGTCCGGCGGCGCCGGATGATGTGATCACGTACCTGATTAACGAAGGGTACAACGGGCTGGAAATCACGATGGAGTGCCTGACTTACGGGGCGGCAGGCATGGTAACCACGCGTGAATTCCTACAGATGGCGACGTGGCACCTTGTGGAAAATATGGAGCTGCGGCAACGGTTCCTCGTTGGTGGGTCTGACGAACGGCAACAGATTCTGCACGAGATCCTGCGGTTGGAGCCGGTGGTGGGGCAGTTGTACCGGAAGGCTCAGCGCGAACTGCGGTTGGTGGATCACTCTGGCGCAGAGTACGTTATCCCGGCAGGTGCCCGAATGAGGTTGTATGTGCGTCAAGCGAATACGGACGCCGACCAGGTGGGGGAAGACGCCCTGCAGCTGTGTCCTGGGAGGGAGCTACCCCCAGGAATCCGCCGGGAAGTCATGTCCTTTGGGGATGGTGCACACCGTTGCCCTGGCAATTCCATTGCCATGCTGGAATCAGAAGTCTTTTTGGAACGTCTCTTCCGCCGTGAGGTTACGGTGGTGGGGCAGCCGCAGATTCAGTGGGAGCACGTCGTGTCCGGGTATGCGGTGCGGAATTTGCTGCTCACGGCACCGCAACGCCGTGGGTGACTGATCATGCGAACGGAAGAAGCGTTGTCAGGCCCCGCTGAAAGTCCTGATCGAACTGCGCCGTTAGTGTGGCAGCGGCCTTGTGCGTTGAGGTGGATGCTGCGGCAAGGTTCAATGCCGTTTGCTGTGCCAACACAGACCCCAACACCCAGCGGACTAGGTTGCATGCGCGTGGCAGGGCGTTATCGAATCCACGAGTCTCCCATTGCTGCACCAACAGTGGTGTGGGCGGCAGGGCGGTGGGCTGGTGAGCGTGAGCCACGGCCACGATATCCGCCCCGTCGCGTACTGCCAGCAAGCGGTTCCGGAAGTCAGTGAGCACATGCGCTGGTTCATCGGGCCAAGCTGCAGCCCCATGGTTGGGGTCAAGAATTCTGTGGGCTACCGCGATCAATAATTCCTGTTTATTCGCCACGTGCCAATACAGGGCACCGGCATGAACATTGAGCTCCGTGGCAACTCTGCGCATCGATAAATCACCCAGGCCGTAGTCGCCGGCGACTTTGAGGGCGGCCTCTACAATGTGTTCACGGGTCAAAGACATAGTTGCTCGGCGGTTTAGGCGGACACAACGTGACGGTACCCGTCTTGGTAACGCGCAGCCAGAGCGCGCCAGTAATTGTGGTGTTTGTCTTGTGGAGTGAATACCTTACTGCGGGGCGCTTCCGCCGGTGATGATCCCGGAGCCAGGACTTCCAACGCCAGTACAGCAGTACCCCGGAGCGTGGAGCGTTTGAATGTGGTTTGGATGGTTTTCCGTCCTAAAAGATCGGCTAGCAGTTGCTGTATACCCGGGACGTCCTGACACATTCCACCCGTGGTGACCAATCGGTGGACTGAATCCGTGATGTCTGTGAGTTGTTCAGCCACCCGCCCCAGGGCTAACACCACACCCTCCATGACACTCCTGACCAGGTCATCCGGGCCAGTTGATGCTGTAATTCCCAAAGCGTGTGCTTTGGCTTGTCCAACCCACCCGGTGGAACGTTCCCCGGTGAGATAGGGCAAGAACACCGGAAGGTTTTTTCGATAGGGCTGAGTGGCAACATCAGTTAGTTCCACACCGTCTGGCAGCTTGAACGTATGGTTTGCCCAGGTGATGGCGCGTCCGACGTCGTTAATCGCACCACCTAGCAGGTGCCGGTTATCGTCCACCCGGTAACACCACAACCCAGAGGGCACAGCGTGGGGGGCTTCGTGCAACAGCACACGCATGGCGCCGGACGTGGACATGGATACCACCATGGTGGATTCATCACGGCCCCCTGCCCCCACGTTCTGTGCCAAGCCATCGGCTATGGGAGCAAACCATTTGGCGTCCTTGAGCGCAGGCCACCGCTGGGCCACCCCGGCGGGTACTTCCAAGATGGGCTGGGTAGGCCGAGCGATGAGTGATAGGTGCGAGCGGTCAATTTTGGCTAGTTCCAGCATGCGGTCAGACCAATTGCCGGTGTGGCGGTCTTGCAGTCCACTCCACGCGGCTATCGATGTGCCCGCGCGCGCTTTGCCCAACAGTCGGATATGGAAATATTCGCCTAAAGAAATCCACCGTTTAGTGGCAGAAAAAATGTCGGGTTCTTCCTCCCGGAGCCACCGTAACCGCGGCGCTATGTAGGAAGTATGTAACCGAGCGCCAGTTAGCTGTTGTAATTCGTGTTCGTCAACTTCCGAGCGCAGTTGCGCCACGTACGGTGCGCTGCGGGAATCGGCGTAGGTGTAGCACGGACTGGTGGCGCGACGGTGGGCGTCTACCCCCACGAGGGAGGCCGCAAATGTATCGATGGCCACCCCATGAAGGCGTCCGACGAGCTCTTTGCGTGCCCCCACCACCACGTCAATGATTCGCCCCAGTTCCTCAACCACTTGGTCAGGGTCAATGATGCTGGTGCCATCGGGTGCCGTGGTGAACGTGTGTGCGATTTTGTGGCGGTAGCCGCGCACGGGAACCCCCCGAGCGTCGTGAAGGCTGCCGCGGGTGGCGGTAGACCCAACATCCAGGGCCAAAACCAGGGGGTCTTCGGCTTTTGCGAGGGAGACAGCGAAGTCGGTGTCGTCGTCAGGTTTGGGGAGGGTAACGGACTTGGCCACGGGGGTGGTCCTTCGAGCATCGGCGGTGAGTTTATGGGGGTGGTGCGGTTGCCCCGTTGGTCCCATGTTATCTAGAGTTTTCCGCCATTCGGCGACGCCGCGAAATGCTCAGCCGGTTAAGCACAATCAGGGTTGCTCCTGCACCTGCGATCAATAGTCCGACAGCTCCGTAAGGCAGGAGCATCAGCGTTGTGGTGGAATCGGGGGTCTCGACTGCCACGGTGTCAAAACTGTTGTCGCAGAACAGGTGGTGGGGGCCGGACTGTGTTGTGGTGAAATCCGCTATGTCGGTGTATTCCCGCCCATCTGGGGTGGTCTGAGCGTTACCGGAGCTCGGCGCTATGGGGACGGGGGCGTCGTCGGGGCCATGGATTGAACAGGTGTCGAAGGTGGCACCGTCGGATTGTGGTGCGTAGAGCGTGTGATGCTGCCCAGCGTGTAGTTCGTGGGTGAGACCGGGTTCTGCGGATGCCAGATCGTCACGTACCCGGTGCTGTTCCTGCAGGATCCCTAGCACCACACCGACGACGGCCGCCACAGGCGCTAAACAGAGCACCACAATTCCCACCCATAACCGGGGGGTGCCCGCTACTGGTGCAGGGGGTGGGGTGTAGAAGGAATAGTGGTTATGGTCCGCTTGATGCTGATGGCTCACGGCGCTGCCTTCCGGACCTGGTGCCAAGTGGTAAATAACCTTCTCAGGCTAATGTTTACCTGGTGCGCCACGGTATTGTTGCGCGGCGTGTGGGCTGAGCTGAGCCAAGATGACGGAACAAACGGGTGTGGTGCACTGGTTTCCAGTAAAAATGGTTCATTTATGAAGGAGTCGCTGTGCCGCAGCTGCGTTCTGCCACATCCACTACCGGCCGCAATATGGCGGGGGCCCGTGCACTGTGGCGTGCCACGGGCATGGGCAGTGAGGACTTTGGTAAGCCGATTGTGGCTATTGCCAATTCGTTTACCCAGTTTGTTCCCGGTCACGTGCATCTGAAGGACATGGGGCAACTGGTGGCTTCTGCGGTGCAGGAAGCCGGTGGTGTGGCCAAAGAATTCAACACCATCGCGGTGGATGACGGTATCGCCATGGGCCACGACGGCATGCTGTACTCCCTACCCAGCCGGGACATCATTGCGGATTCCGTGGAATACATGGTGAATGCGCACTGTGCGGATGCCCTGGTGTGTATTTCTAATTGCGACAAAATCACCCCGGGTATGTTGATGGCTGCCATGCGTCTGAACATTCCCACCATCTTTGTTTCTGGTGGCCCTATGGAGTCTGGGGAAGGTATTGAGGGGGTGGTGGAACATCGTGTGGATTTGGTGGATGCCATGGTGATGGCGGTTGATGAATCCATCACGGATGCCCAGTTGGCGTTGGTGGAAGAAAGCGCGTGCCCCACATGCGGTTCCTGTTCTGGCATGTTTACCGCTAACTCCATGAATTGCTTAACGGAAGCGTTAGGTCTTTCCTTGCCGGGTAACGGAACCACGTTAGCCACGCACCAGAACCGCCGCAGGTTGTTCCTGGAAGCTGGGCGACGCATTGTGGAGTCGGCTAAGCGGTACTACGACGATGACGATGACTCCGTGCTCCCTCGGTCTATTGCCACGGAAGCAGCTTTTACCAATGCCATGGCATTAGATATCGCGATGGGGGGTTCGACCAATACGGTGTTGCATATTTTGGCAGCGGCCCAGGAAGCTGGGGTGGACTTCACGATGTCTGATATTGATGCTTTGTCCCGTCGTGTGCCGTGTTTAGCTAAAGTGGCCCCTAATTCAACCAAATACCATATTGAGCACGTGCACCGCGCCGGGGGTATTCCGGCTATTTTGGGGGAGCTGCGCCGCGCTGGTCTGTTGGATGAAACGGTGCATACTGTTCACTCAGCAACCATGGGTGAGTGGCTAGACACCTGGGATATCCGTTCCGGTAAAGCTTCTGAACAGGCCAAAGAGCACTTCTTGGCAGCTCCGGGGGGTGTGCGCACCACACAAGCTTTTTCCCAAGCCAACCTATATGAATCGCATGACCTTGACGCCGTGGAAGGCTGTATTCGGGACCTGGAGCACGCTTACACGGCAGAAGGTGGGTTGTGCGTATTATTTGGGAACATCGCAGAAGACGGCGCAATTATTAAGACCGCTGGAATTGACCCGGAGTTATTTCACTTTGAGGGGCGCGCTTTTGTGGTGGAATCCCAGGATGAAGCTGTTTTTGAAATCCTGTCTAAGAATGTTCAGGAAGGCGACGTTGTCGTGATTCGTTACGAAGGACCTAAAGGTGGGCCGGGTATGCAGGAAATGCTGTACCCCACTTCCTACCTCAAGGGACTGGGCCTGGGGAAGAAGTGCGCCTTGATCACGGATGGTCGTTTTTCCGGGGGCACGTCCGGGTTGTCCATTGGTCACATGTCCCCGGAGGCAGCATCCGGGGGTGCGATTGCGTTGATTGAAACCGGTGACCCTCTTGTGATCGACGTGGAGAACCGCGTGCTCAAGGTGGATGTGGACGACGCAGAGTTGGCGCTACGCCGTGAGGCCAAGGGTGCGTTGCCCTGGAAGCCGGCGAAGGAACGTGAGCGTCAGGTGTCTGCTGCCTTGCGGGCGTATGCCTCCATGGTGACGTCAGCCGACAAGGGAGCTGTGCGGGTGGTTCCTGAGTAGGCAAGCCACAGCCCACCAAGCCGGGGGCGCGGCTTAAGGGTTGGGGGTCACTGGGTGTGGTGTTTGGTGGTCATGAGGGAGATAGCCACCATGTATGTCGCTGCGCACGCAAGCCACAACAGCCAGAACATCAAACCCATGGGGGCTGAGAGCCCAGCGACTAGCAGCCCTCGTGAGGTGTCTTCCAGGAAGATCAGCATTGAGGTAGTTAATGCCGCAATCAGGAGCGTTACTGCCGCGATGGCGGAGGCTACCAGGGTTTTTCTGAGTGTGGGGTGTGGAGATCTTGTGCTCAGGTGCAATGTCCATGCCAGGAATGTGAAGCTTCCCAGCGCTACCGTTGCGGGGGTGGCGACCATCGATACCACGGCTGGACCAATGGCCACCCCTGTGCTGCGTGAGGCTAGGGTGCCAAGCCATATCTCTGCACCGATGGCAATGAGGCCAACCCAGCCCGTAGCAATTGCGAGGAGGACGAAGACTTGGCCAATATGGCGAGCGTCACTCATGTGGCTGTTCCGTTCGTGTCCTGAAAGGGGGCATGCCGCTGACGCTACACCCGTGTGATGTACAGTGCACCCGGTCGGGTGCATGCGTCCATGGTCTGCTCCCGTTTTCTGTCTTTCTCACCTTCGGAGGAAATCCATGGCATTGCTCACCGAGTACGTCGGCTTGGCCGGCAACTGGATCTGGTACTTCGTTTTTGTGGTCTTGGTGGGGACTGGTCTTTACCTGACTATCCGCACCCGCGCCGTCCAGTGGCGTTCTATCCCCGAGATGATTCGCGTCCTGGGGGACCCTCCGGGTGAAGACCCCGACGGAAAGAAGGGAATCTCTTCTTTCCGCGCCTTCACTGTGTCAGCTGCTTCGCGGGTGGGGACCGGCAACATTGCCGGTGTGGCCATCGCCATTACCATGGGCGGTCCCGGTGCGGTTTTCTGGATGTGGGCCATTGCAGCGATTGGCGGTGCTAGTGCATTCATCGAGTCGCTGCTGGGCCAGCTGTATAAGCGCACCGGTAAGCACGGCTACTACGGCGGGCCGGCCTACTACATGACCCATGGGTTGAAGGCCCGTTGGATGGGTGCCTGGTTCGCGGTGATCATCACCATCACTTACGCATTCGTGTTCAACTCCGTACAGGCCAATGCCATTGTGGATGCGCTCTCAGGTTCTTTCGCCGTGGACGTTACTGAGGGCCAGGGATCCGGTTTCCGCTTTATCGTGGGTGCTGCGGTGGTGATTTTGACCGGTTTGATCATCTTCGGCGGCATCCGTCGCATCTCGGCCTTCACTCAGGCCATCGTGCCACTCATGGCCATTATTTACATGATCCTGGGTGTATTGGTGGTTATCCTCAACATTACCGAGGTGCCTCGTATGCTCCTGATGATCTTTGAGGGCGCTTTTGGTATCCGTGAGTTCGTCTCCGGTGGTTTTGCTGCCGCCTTCATGTTTGGCTTGCGCCGAGGTTTGTTCTCCAACGAAGCCGGTATGGGCTCCGCCCCCAACGCTGGTGCCACCGCTTCCATTTCCCACCCCGCCAAGCAGGGTTACGTGCAGGCTTTGGGTGTCTACTTTGACACCTGGATCATTTGCTCCGTGACCGCGTTCATCATCCTGCTTTCTGACCCCGCATTTGGAGACGGTATCCAGGGAGCCTCCCTGACGCAGACGGCTCTTGCGGCCCAGTTGGGTAACTGGGCTGTTCACTTCCTGACCGTGGCTATCTTCCTCTTTGCCTTCACCTCCGTGATCGGCAATTACTTCTACGGTGAAGCCAACATCATGTTCCTCACCGGCTCCCGTGGTGCCATGCTGGCTTTCCGGGTTGTGGTGTTGGTCTTTGTGATGATGGGAGCACTGCTTTCCCTGGACCTTGTGTGGGCCCTGGCGGACATCTTCATGGCTCTCATGGCGACCACCAACCTGATCGCCATCCTGTTGCTTTCCGGCGTTGCCGCCAAGGTGCTCAAGAACTACGAAGCTCAGCGTCGCCGTGGCGAAGAGCCCGTGTTCACCGGCTCTGACATTCCCGGCCTGACTGGTTTGGACGCCTGGGACGGATCCGATCGGGTCACCACCAGCATGTTCTGGACCCAGCAGCTTAAGAAAGTCCGCCGCTGAGCGCGTGGCCTCAGCCTGCTGGTTTCCTGTGGACTAGAACCGCGTCGGGACTGCTGTTACGAGCGCTGGGTTGGAGCACGCTGATCGGCTTGGTCGGCTATACGGTGAAACTTAATGCAACGTTTGGCCATACTTTCAAATTCCTATTGCAGTGGGTCACGCGTGAAGCAAAAATACTAAATGTCACTAAAGGTGATGCAGGTCATAGGAATCATCGCAAGTTTTTTGACATGAAAGGTGTCTGTCATGACTACTCCATCCACCCCCCCCTCGCACCGCTGACTCTGCTGTTCTGCGTGGTAGCGCAGTTGGTGTTGCCGTTACCCTGTGTATGACATTTGGGGTTGCTTTCGGTCTCCATGCGCTTTTGATCTTGGGGGTCAGCCAGGAGCAAGCAGATAAGATGGCTGCTGCGATTCTGGCGGGCATGGATATTGCTGCCGCTGTCGCGCTGTTCGGTGGCCCTGCCGCTATCGGAGGCTGGATTTTGTTCCTCATCAGGCGGGCTGTTGGTCAGGGTAGCAAGAGGGCTCTGGTTGCCTGATGTTGCGTGCTCAGTATTCCGTGGGGACCTTGGTGGCAGATTTAATGCCAAACTTGCTTGCAAGCAGTCGTCGGCGCTGTGCCGTTGTTGCCCTTACGCTCGCGCTGGCTTTAGTTGGTGGCGTTATTGGCGCCACGTGGGGTCTCCACGGAATACTTACTGAGCACGTCGTGCCGGAACCCCGGGAAAATCCAGATGATCTTGCTTTCCTAGTTTCTGTGTTCGTGGCCAATATTGGCGCAGTCGCTCTTGCAGCTAGCGGTGTTTTAACTTTAGGCGTGGGAACTCTTATTATGGCCCCCTTGGTTGCTGCATACCTGGGGGTACTGCTCGGGGCTGGACAGGAGTGGTTGAGTCCGGAAGCGTTCCTGTATGGTTTAGCTATCCATGGCCTTGGTGAGGCTCTGGCGGTCGCGCTGGGAGTCGCTATCGGATTGTATCCCCTTTTGCGCATGTTGCCCGGTCTGAAAGACAGTTCTATTTCTGTAGGTTTTGCAGTACGTTACCTCCGTGCTGTGGCAGAGACATCCCCTTATCTTGGTTGCACGGTATTAATTCTCTTTATTGCAGCTCTGTGGGAAACATTCGTTTCCTCCGCTTTAGTCTGAATTATTTAGGAGTTATTCGTGGTTACCTCCTCATCTCTGAGATCTCAGGTCGATTCCAGGTCTGGGCGTGCCCTTTTCTTGGTTCGATGGGGTGCCTTTGTTGTGGCGTTTGTTAGTGGCGTCATCGCTCCGCTCTTAGCTACTGATCGTATCCGCGAGAGAGCAGCCGAAACTCTGCAAATGGAGCAAGAGATTGAAATTGCGGTGATTTTTGGTAAATGGTTCGCAGTTCTTTCTAATATCTTGAGTCTTTGTCTTTTGAGTTTAGTTGTTGCGGGTGTCGCGTCACTTGCAACCCGAAGGATGGTGTCTGAGCGTGCTCTGGCTGTGCGTCTGACTTTGCAGATTATCCTGTGTGGGGTTCTTGCATCTATTTTTCTTCTAGGAGCGATGTGATGGCGTCCTTTGTGCGTGGAATCTCTCTCAGTCTCGCTGCGGTGATAGCTGGGATCGTAGTTACAGCTTTCCCACCTACTGACGTCCCAGATACCGCCACTTCTTTTACCGACTTTTGGAACTTTCTAGCCTATGTGTGGTTTGGTTTAGGTGCTGTTCTATTGGTGGCGTACTCGATGTCGGCGGCTGCCCGGCTAAGTATGAACATACCTCTTGCTATTGCCTTGTTAGTGGGGTCGGCAGTGTCATTTAACACGGCAACGTTGGCGCACCGGACTGGAGGTACTGCTCCTATGCTAGCTGCTAGTGCATGGCTTCTGCTGTTTGTTGTTGTCGGAGGTGTGGAGCTGGTGCAGCGTTCCCGACGACAACAAGCATCAAAAACGACATGAGCACACCGAGATTAATGGCATGACTAGTGAAGTCACTGATTCTCGAGGCACCTCCTGGTGGCGCTTGGTTCTGCTCATCGTTAGGGTGAGTCGAACCATCGATGTACGCGCCGTATCGCCGGAATTTCGAGTGACTCGCGGTGTTTACGTTGTCCTGATAGGTGCCTCAGTTCTCCTCGCGATGCTTCTTGGCCTAAGTATCGCGCTTGCTGCCTTTATAGGTCCCGCCCTGCTTGAATTTTTCGGACCAATCGAGCGTGCTCTGCCTATGGTGTTACGTGGGATCAGTGTTCTTTTTCTAGTCCATCATGTGTTAAGCATGTCTGGGCAGGTTGCCCGCGAAGTTAGTGCCCCGGCGGACGCAGCGATCCTCGCCCACGCCGGGTGCACCCGCGGACAGGTCGTTACTGCCCGGCTGCTCATCCCGATTATGTTCGAGACCGGGATCATGGTTGTGATTTTTGCCCTGTGTGGCGGACTCGCGATCCAGAGCTGGGGACTTCCTGTGGATGCTGTAATGCCATCATTAGGCCTTGGCATGGGGCTGACAGTTTCTGCTGCCTGTGCGCGGGCAACGAGCGTCTGCGTGCTCGCTACGAGACGCGTTTCCCCCGCACTGATCCGCTCCGTCGGTTGGGCGATCATCGCAGCTGGAGCCGGTGCTATCACCACCGGAATCCTGCTCCCTGCCTTCTTCGGGCCAAATGACCTGCAATCTACGGTGCACATGACCCTTATCTTCTTACTATCGCCGGAAGGCACCACCGTTTTGATTGCGGTCACAGCCACCCTTTTATTAATGGCAGCAGCAACCACCGTGTGGTTGTGGCGGCAACCTTGGGATGAAGGTCTGGTCGATTATTTACCAACTGGGCGCCCTGCCTCTTTACCCCTACCGCGTAGCGCCTGGTGGCGACTCGTAGCGTTGCCACTAACCGTTATCCGCGATCCGGTCGATAGCGAGGCGGGTGACTTTCTCCTCTCAGCCCGGGCGGCGTTTTGGACTGGAGCCTTCGGTATTGGTGCTTTTCTGGGGGGTCGTCTTGACCCAATTTTTCCGATCGAAGCAGCTTGGGGGCTCGCGGTTGGTGGATCCATCGTAGCGGCGGGACTCACTCACGGCATTTGTTCTGCTAACGCGTGGAGACTGCTGTTGCCTCAGCTAACGGTCTCACAACTGGGTGAGCGGGGTACAGCAGGCGCGTTGGTTTGCTCAAACACTCTGCTCTGTGCCCCTTTTAGCGTTGCCTCCCTGCCCTTGATTCTGCTTACTTCTAACCTACCGATGAACTTGGCGTTAACGGCTTGGTTCGTTGGCGTACTCACCGTTCCTGGGATCACGGTTTTTGTGGACTGTTTGTTTCCAGCACGCCTTCCTGCCGAATCGAACGGGCGTGTCCGCCAGCACCCCGTAGCCTCCTTGTTAGGTGCAGCTTTGGCCTTGGCTTGTGGTGTGGCAGCGTACGCAGCATCACAAGCCGGTATTTCACCATTTGTCGTGCTCATGGCCTGCGTAACGGTTACTTCTGTCTTTATCCTCACGGTTCGTTTCCCCAGGGGAGTAAACTGATGTCTCTTATTTCTGCTACTGGTTTGCACTTCGAGTTCATACCTGGCCGACCTATACTCGATGATGCCCACTTCAACGTGGACGCTGCCGAGGTTGTGGTCCTTGGCGGACCGAATGGTTCAGGAAAGTCAACCCTGTTGAACATCGTTGCTGG
Organism: Kocuria sp.; assembly: GCA_030524035.1. GTDB lineage: Bacteria > Actinomycetota > Actinomycetes > Actinomycetales > Micrococcaceae > Kocuria. Next base: position 220,177 of record JAUNHG010000001.1, read on the forward strand.
TGCGCTGCGGCCAAACAGTGGCCAGGTCACCGTGGACGGATACCCGGCTTATGCAGCAGAGGGCCGTCGTGCCCGTTGGCACATGACTACTCGCCCGGCGCTATTTCGGCTCCTCACTGTGCGTGAACAGCTCGAATTCTACGCCGCTGCCCACGGTAGGAGTGCCACAGAAGCCCTGGAGTTGGTTCGGGAGCTTATCCCGGAAGACGTCTCGGATCAGCTGTGCGCGCAGCTGTCTACGGGACAAGCTCAGAAAGTATGGTTTGCGGCGACGCTTGCTGCCCATCACGCCCCTGTCCTCCTCCTTGACGAGCCATTTTCGACAATCGATGTGGAGTCGGTTCCTCTGATGGTCGAGTTGCTTGAGGAGCAGCGCAGCTCTGGGCGTGCCCTTGTCTTGGTGACTCACGTGCACCAGGATGTGCTACCGAACACATGGGCGGGTATTGACGTCCGCTCGCTGTCCAGGGTTAAACCAACTCGCAGCATCAACCGCTAAAGCATCAGTGCGTGCGGCGTACCTTGCCGCTGTTTCGCAGGTATTCGCGGGCGACGGCGGAAAGATTTTCTACGGGAAGGCCCGCCGGGCATACCTCAGTGCAGTCACCGTACGTGGAACATGGCCCAAAAGTTTCGTCGGCGGTAGCGATCACCTGGGAAGTGCGCTCGCGCCTTTCGTCATCGTCCTTCATCAGCGGTGGCAACTCAGTCAGCAAGGAGCCCACGAACAGCTGCCCTGAACCATTAGGGCACGCTGCCACACAGGCACCACAACTAATGCACCCTGCGTTGGTGAGGGCTTTCATGCCAGCGGGTCCGCGTGCCGCCTTCACCACAGTTCGCAACGCTTTTTTCTTGTCCACGGCAAGGTCCGCCACCACGGGGAAAGCTTCTGCGCGCAAAGGCTCAAGCCGCACCCGGTCTCCATGACGGAAGGCTTGAACTCGTTGCTGGCACGACGCCTTGTTGTACTCCGGGCCGTGAGCCACACCGTCCACCATGACCCCACATTTGCCACAGTTGCCTTCCCGGCAGCCATCGTCGTACGCCACGGGTTCCTCCCCCACCGGGAGTTGATTGTTCAGCAGGTCAATCAGTTCCAACACCGTTGTTTCCGGGGTCACTCCCGTCACGCTGTAGGTGACAAAACGTCCCTGCGCCTCCGCCGTGGGCTGGCGCCATACTTCCACCGTCACGGTGCTGGTGATCTTCACGCCTGCATCTCCTGATTGATAGTCTCTGGGGGTTTCACCGCACGATTCGCAGTTGAATGGCCACCGGGATGCTGGCGTTGCCTAACGCCACCCCCGTACCGACCACTTTTCCCGCCCACGCCAGGATGTCACGGGTACGGCGATCAGCGGATAACCCAGTGTCGTTCCCCACTTGGGTCAGGCCTTGGGCCGTGTGAGCCGCCAAAGCAAGCATGGCGGCCACGTACAGGACCGCCACAGGGGTACGTTGCAGGGACGCCACCAGATTCCGATACGCCGCCCCCGGCGCGTGATCCACGGCGGCGGGCTTGACCCCCAGCGTGAGATCCGCCAGATGGTGCGCTGCAAATAACCCCAACACAGTGCCGGTGGAGCGCATGGAACGCTTGGTCACCTCCCATGCGTGACGCCGCCGCCCCCGGGGCTCTAGCCGCTTCTGGGCTTTGGGTCGGGTAGAAAAACGCTGCGCCCGGAGCGTCAGTGCAGTAGCACACGTGAGATGGGTGGCCGTGCTGGCCAGCAACCCCAGACGTACAACCCACAGCACCGTGCCATGGGGCAGCACAGGAGCCCCGATGGTACGCAAGAAAAGCGCGTAATCGTCGAATTTTTTCTGCCCCAAATACACCTGCAAGTTGCCCACCATGTGCGCCACAGTGAACGCGGAAAACACCGTGCCGCTGGCAGCCATGGCCAGTTTCAGCTGCGGGGTGGCGGGCATCTTCTGCACAGCTTGTTCTGCGGCCTCCATAGCGGTGCGCGCGGCTGCGTGCACCGTGGGCGGAACGAAAATCACCGAGGGGGTCATATCTTGAGCCTAAGTGTCTGGTACACCGAAAAAGTGTGAGTTACTGGCCGGCAACGGGAGCCGGTTCACCCGCCTGATCTTCCACGGGGGGTTCTTGGGGAACCTGTTCAGGGATGTCAGGGGTCTGATTTTGGGGCACGGAATCCGGGCATTCAAACGTGGTTACCCGGAACCGGGACTCCCAATTGTCGTCTTCAATCACACACCGGTTACCCAGCAAATGGCGTTCCACAAGGGGGAAATTGTGGTCGTCACGGTAAGAAACAACAGCTACGGTCCCGGTTTCATCCAGCTTCCAAGCTAATTCGTATGGCTTATTAATACCCCACAGCGTGGCGGAGTCCGCAGGGTTCACCTCCAACATGGGGTCAGCGACATCATGCCCAGGAGGGTACGCAATAAAGATTCCACGGTGCTGTTCATGCATAAAAATCACGGTATCTGCCTGCTCGGCTTCCTGCGCTGCAGTTTCGTAGGAATCGTCCTTGGCGGACTCCCCGTTTTGGCCCAGCAGAGAAGGGAACGACAATCCCACAAACGCCACAGCCATAAGGACCCCCAGCGTCCGCCACGGAACGGCAGCAATGCCCAAAGCTAATAACACCACCACACCGGGCGAAGTGAACGCCAGATAACGTTCCTGGAAGTACTGGCCCCCAGTGAGTTGGGCAATCAGCACCACCACGAAAGGAAAGAAAATCAGGCACAGCAGCCACAGCATGATGCGGCGTGCTGCACTTAAAGCCAAGCCAATCAATGTGACTATCACGGACAACAAGGCCAAGATGGGGGCGATGGCCATGATGTAGTCCGAAAATTCACCCCGGTAGTTGCGGGGACTGATAAAGAACACGTGATAGGCCATGTAATACAGGACCTCATGCAGCGTGTAGTCAATCCAGGAAACCTGCTTGCTTTGCAAACTGCCGATGTAAGCCAGTGGAGTGCACGCGATGCCCACCAGTACGACCGCAATGCTGAAATTTATGATGTTCTTCCACCCCAGCGGAAGAACCCGGACAAAGAACACGGGCAGCACAAAAATGCTGTAAAGCGAAAATCCGGTGGCCGCAGCGAGCGCCACACTAAAACCGACGATCAACATACCGTTGTGGGTTACCAGGTAGCGTTCAAAACACCACCACGCCAAGGTCAGGCACATAACGGCCATGGCGTACCCACGTGCTTCCTGCCCGGTCCAGGTCAGACCAGGCAGCACGGCACCGAGAACCGCAATCAGCAGACCCACAAATACCGTGCGTTTGGGCATATAGGTCCTGGCGTACCCCATGCCAAGACGCGTTACCACAGCAGCGGTGATTATCAGAGCTATGGCTGACGGCGTGCGCATGGCCAGTTCGGACGTACCAAAGATTGCAGCCCAGGGGTACATCAGCAGGTAGTACAAACTGTGGACTGCGTCGATGGTGAACAGCATGCGCACCAGAGAGTCCAGGGGGCGCTCCATCGCAGATATGGTCGCGGTTTCATCAAACCAAAACTGGGGTGCCGTGATTCCCCAGAAAGCCACTGCTCCTGCGAGCACTGCTGCTACGGCTGAAGGCCACCACGGTAGCGGGGCATGGGTTGTGTTCCGCTCGGAACTGATGGTCATTGCACTCCTCTGAGAACGTCGGAACTTAGAGTACGACGTTCTGCCCGTCCCCGGGAGTTGACGGCATCCGTGCGCAGGCTTAGACCCAGCCCTCCTCGCGGGCTTTGAGCGCCAACTGGAAACGGTTGCATGCCCCCAGGTGGGCGGCCAGTTCTCGTACCAATGCGTGGTACGTGCACGGGGCCAGGTTCAGGCGATGAGCGATCATGTCGTCCGCGCACCCTGTGCCTAGCATGTCCAGGATCTCCCAGTGCAGTTCCGTGGGGAAGGCGTCGTCCGTGTAATCCGCGCCGTGGGGAGCAGAAGCCTTTGAAGCATCGCTGGAACCCTCTGTGCCCTCTGTGGCTTGCTGCGACGTTCGGGGGGCCGCTGTAGAAGCCGCAGAAATCGGTACCACAACGTCGTCGGCGGTTGACGATCCACGGCGACCGTTCGACGGATGTAGATCCCGCGACAATGGAGTCATAGGTCTTATGATGGCGTGCTGACGCGAGCTTCGCCACATGGGCGGCGACTTGATCAGTCAAAATTGCATCAAAATCTTGGGTTAAATGTGCCCTCACTTGGGACGATCTATTCATATGTTGCTTCGCGACTCATGCGGTATTCAGTTTCCGGGCCCACGGTGTCTGTTTTGCTGAAACCAGCACGGGTGAGGAGTTCTTCGATGTATCCATCGTTATGCGGTACGGAGGCCCTCAGCACCATCACATTGGGGTCGGTGAAGGCCAGGTTGATCAGTGCTGTTAATCCTTCTGTTGCAAATCCTTGGCGTCGTTTTTCTGGTGCCAAGAACCCCACGACCTCTAGGGCGCCCTCAAATGGTGGCGCCGCGAAACCCGTGGAGCCAATCAGCGTGCCAGAAGCTAGTTCCAGGCAGGCCAACGGAGAATACATGGTTTCGGTAAAGAAAAATTCACCAGCCTGAGCTATTTCTTTGAGTTGATCCACGGTTTCGGGCACGGGGAACCCCGGAGCAAAGTGCTTCAGGCGCACGCCGTCAACCACTGCATCAACTTCCTCAGTGGTGAAAGGGCGCAGCAGCAGGCGGGGGGTGTGAATTTCCCGGGCCTCGGGTGGGGTCAGATCAAGGTCGTGGTCCATAGTCGTATACCTTCGACATGCTCTGTGGCATGTGATTCATCAGTCGAAGTGACGAGGGAGTGTGGATTCGTGGGCCTCACGCAGTTGAGACAGTGGAATGGTGGCAATACCCATCAGGTCAAGGGCGTCATTGACGGCGTCAACCACGCCGATTCGCGCAAAGGGATAGTTCCGCATAGTGCAGACGTCCTTGAAACGTACTTCTTCCGAGCGCGGCACCGATACCACCGCTCGTCCCTGGGATTCCGAGAAAAGCAGGGTGAATTCATCCAAGCCATCGCGTTCAGCCACATCGCTGAGACCGATCCGAGCACCGGTGCCAAAGCGCAAGCACATCTCGGACAAGGTGGCAGCCAGGCCCCCTTCTGAGGCGTCATGGGCGGCGTCGATCATGCCATCACGGGACATATTGATCAGCAGGTCACCCAGTAGCTTTTCCTGGACTAAATCTACGGCGGGGGGAAGGCCACCTAAATGACCACGCAACCGTGCCCATTCTGATCCATCCAGTTCATCGGCGGTGGTGCCCAGGAGGTATATGGCTTGACCATCTGCTGCGGCGTCCCAACCGGACGGGGTGCGACGCCGAACGTCGTCAAGCACACCCATTAACGCCACCACGGGGGTGGGGTGGATGGCTTCTGTTCCGGTCTGGTTGTATAGGGAGACGTTGCCGCCGGTCACCGGAACACCAATGTCCAGGCAGCCGTCCGCCAAACCGCGAACAGCTTCCGCGAATTGCCACATGACTTCGGGGTCTTCCGGGGAACCAAAATTCAAACAATCGGAAACCGCCACCGGTCGGGCGCCTGCGGTGGTCACGTTTCGGTAGGCCTCTGCCAGCGCTAGTTTGGCTCCGTTGTATGGGTCCAGGTAGGTGTATCGACCATTGCAGTCTGTGGATAGAGCTACACCCAGCCCGGTTTCTTCGTCCACACGGATCACACCGGCGTCATCAGGCATGGCCATGGCGGTGTTGCCTTGCACATAGCGGTCGTACTGGTTGGTTACCCAGGTGGTGGAACACAGGTTGGGTGAGACCATGAGCTCCAGGATGGCGTCCCGAATAGCAGCCCCGGAAGGACGGTTGGCATCCGCAGCTGATCCCGCGAAATGGTCGGCTTGTATGGTGTCCTGACGCTCGGGGCGATGGTAGGGGCGTTCATAGACGGGGCCGTCATGGGCCACGGTGCGGGGGTCAACATCCACGATCACTTCGCCTTGCCAGTCAATGATCAACCGACCGGTGTCTGTGACCTCCCCGATCCAGGAGTATTCGACCTCCCACTTGTGTAACACGGCCTCAAAATCAGCCACCTTGTCTGGGGTCACAACCGCCATCATGCGTTCCTGAGACTCAGACATCAGTATTTCCCCGGGGGTCAGAGAAGAATCGCGCAACAACACGGAAGATAAATCCACGTGCATGCCGCCATCACCATTAGATGCCAGTTCGGACGTAGCGCAGGAAATCCCAGCCGCCCCTAGGTCCTGAATGCCTTCCACCAAACCTGCGCCAAAGAGTTCCAAGCAGCATTCGATTAACACCTTTTCCGCAAAGGGATCTCCCACCTGGACGGCAGGACGTTTGGAGGGCTTTGAGTTGTCGAAAGATTCTGAGGCGAGCACGGAAGCGCCACCGATGCCGTCACCGCCGGTACGGGCACCAAAAAGCACCACTTTGTTTCCGGTCCCGGAGGCGTTGGCCAAGCGGAGATCGTCATGCCGTAACACCCCCACCGCAAGGGCATTAACAAGCGGGTTGGCCTGGTAACAGGAATCGAATTCGACCTCACCGCCAATATTCGGTAACCCCAGGCAGTTGCCGTACCCCCCCACACCCGCCACGATTCCGTGGACTACGCGTTGGGTATCGGGGTGGTCAACGGATCCAAAACGTAAGGCGTCCATGACGGCTACAGGGCGGGCACCCATGGAGATGATGTCGCGCACGATTCCACCTACGCCCGTGGCGGCCCCTTGATAAGGCTCAACGTAGGACGGGTGGTTGTGGGACTCGATCTTGAACGTCACGGCCCAGCCGTCGCCGATGTCCGTGACACCGGCGTTTTCGCCCATGCCTACCATCAGGTTTTTCGTCATGTCGTCAGACACTTTGTCTCCGAACTGACGCAAGTGAACCTTGGAGGACTTGTATGAACAGTGTTCGGACCACATGACTGAATACATGGCCAGCTCGGCAGCGGTGGGACGTCGCCCCAGGATCCCCACGATTCGGGTGAATTCGTCCTGTTTTAACCCCAGTTCCGCCCACGGCAGCTCAATGTCCGGGGTTTGGGCGGCGTGCTCAACCGTGTCGAGGTGAAATTGTTGTTCGCTCATGCGCGGTGACCTCCGTTGACCACGGTTTTCAGGGCAGAGATGAAGATGTGCAGACCGTCTGTGCCATCGCCCATGCTGACCGGGCCATCACCGGTGGAGTCTGGTCCAAACCCGGGTTCCACGGCGTGTTCGGGGTGCGGCATGAGGCCTACCACGTTGCCGTGGGCATTGGTGATGCCAGCGATGTCGTTGAGTGACCCGTTGGGGTTATGCCCCACGTAACGGAACACCACCCGACCCTCACCTTCCAACATCTCCAAGGTGGCCTGGTCGCACACATACTGACCATCGTTGTTTTTTAGCGGGACCACGATGTCCTGGCCTGGGCGGTATTCGCCGGTCCACGCGGTGGTGGTGTTTTCTACTCGCAGCGGTTGGTCACGGCACACGAATTTCAGGTGGTTGTTGCGGATCATGGATCCTGGCAGCAGATGGGTTTCGGTGAGGATTTGAAAACCGTTACAAATACCCAGGACGGGCAGGGGGCGGTCAGCTTGGGCGGCGTTGGTGATGCTGCGCATGAGAGGGGCAAAACGGGAAATAGCACCGGCCCGTAAATAGTCACCGTAGGAAAAACCGCCGGGCAGAATCACGGCGTCCACGTCTTGTAGGTTGGCATCGGCGTACCACAGGGGCACGGCGGTCCCGCCTGCGAGCGTGATGGCCCGGGCGGCGTCGCGGTCATCCAGGGTGCCGGGAAAAGTCACAATCCCCACGCGGGCATCCCGCAATGCAGGGTCCGGTCCTGTGGCACCAAGGTCCGCCACGAGGGGAGTTTCAAAGGTATTGGCGCTCATGAGTTTCAGGCCTCGTGGGAATCGTCAATCACACTGATGTTCACGACGTCCTCAATCACTGGGTTGGACAACATGGTTTCCGCCGCAGTGCGGGCATTGGTCAGGATCTCTTCCGTGACGTCGCCATCCACCGTCAGTTCAAAGCGTTTTCCTTGCCGCACTTCGGTAAAAGCGGTGACACCTTGGTGGGGGAGTGCCCGTGCAATGGCCTTTCCCTGCGGGTCCAGAATCTCTGGTTTGGGCATGACGTCAACAACAATGCGGGCCATGGGCGCTCCTGTAGCAGGGTGGTGCGAATAGGTCCGTGCTGTGACCGTTCCGGTCTGTCACCAGGCACATGAAACAGCAACGGAGGACACACTGATTTTAGCCCTGATGAGTGAGGCTGATGCATCACCACGACCCCACGCCGGTGGGGTCCTGCGTATTTCACCCCAACCACACGTATTCCTGACGAGAGGTTGATCGCTGCCCGGGGTAGTTCCTCGTCAGGCTCGTGAGATGGTGGAGTGGGTCATAAAACCGCTTTCATTGCCTCAAGCAGTCGTTCCCGGATGGCCTGGGCACGTTCAGCAAAGATTTTTTGCCGTCGTACGTATTCCGCTTTACCTTCCGGGGTTTCCACAGCCACGACGCCGTAGCCCCATTCTGTGAGGTCGTAGGGGGAGGCTTCCATATCCGTGGCCCGAATCTCTATCGCCAGTTCAAAAGCGTCAGCCATAAGCTCCGACGCCACAGCGGGGTAGAGCTTATACGTCCACTTAAAGAGGTCCATATTGGCGTGCAAGCACCCGGGTTGTTCCATATCCCGCTGGGTTTCACGGGTGGGTTGTGACTGATTCATAGGTGCTGCTTCCGGTGCAAAGAACCGAAAAGCGTCGATGTGCGTGCACTTGAGTTTGTGTGCCTCCACTACGGCGTCCGTCCCGTCAGCCCCTAGTCGCAACGGGAGCTGCTCATGCCTTACACCGTTAACCTGCGACTTGTAAGCCATAGCCCACTCATGCATACCAAAACACCCAAACGCACCGGGGCGGGCCGCCGTGCGGCGCACCAACATGTTCACGAATTCCACAGCGCCACCGCGAGCAGCCACAAAAGCCTGGCCATCAAGGATCATCGCGCCACCGGTGTGGTTGATGCCCAGCTCAAGAGCTTCACCAGCATTCAGCGGACGCCAGAACTTTTGTTCCGCAAACTCACTCGCTGCCTCCAACAGCACAACTCCCGCCCCGGGGGTCCAGCGTTCGAACTTTGCGGGGGAGAAAGAGTAATACGTGAAGAGGAAGTCATTGACTGGGTGCTTCAGACCCCGGTGGCGGCGTTGCCGGAAAGGTTCCGTCCATTTCTGGGTTCGGGTGCGGTGTTCTGCTTGCATGGCACGCCACTGCTCCCGTTCCAAGAACCGTAACTGTGGAACCGGAGACTGATGATGTGGTGACGGCGCTGGATCGGAACTGTTGTGCGGCACGATGCCTGGGTCAGCGCCCTGTTCCGGCATATACCGTGGCGTCCTGGTCCGAATCCAGATTGAACGCCGTGTGCACTGCGCGCACGGCGTCATCTAGTCGGTCGGCTGAGGTGATGACCGAAATTCGGACTTCGGAGGTGGAAATCATGTCGATATTGATGTCATGCGAGGCCAGGGCATCAAAGAAGGTGAAAGACACCCCGGGATTGGACTTCATGCCGGCTCCCACTAGTGACAGTTTTCCGACGTTGTTGTCATATTCCAAGCCCTTGTAGCCGATCTTCTCTTCCGCTGCACGTAGAAGATTCATGGCCAGCTCCCCTTGGGCCTCCGGGACAGTCACGGATAAATCTGTGGTGGGTTCATCAGCCACCGACACGTTTTGCACAATCATGTCCACGTTGATCTTGGCATCAGCCAGCAGCCGGAAAATGGTGGACGCAAGGCCGGGGCGGTCGGGAACACCCACCACGGTGATTTTGACTTGGCTGCGGTCGTGCGCGATTCCGGCGATCAGGGGTTGTTCCAAGGGAATCTCCTTCATAGATGTGGAGAAGGTGGTGTCGTCTTCACTGGGTATCACCCAGGTTCCTTCAGCGCGGGTGAAGGAGGAGCGTACGTGGAGCTTCACCCCAAAACGACGTGCATATTCCACGCAGCGCAGGTGCAAAATCTTGGCACCGTTAGCGGCCATTTCCAGCATTTCTTCGCTGGATATGTGGTCTAACTTATGGGCTTTGGGAGCAATGCGCGGGTCTGCAGTGAATACCCCATCCACGTCCGAGTAGATTTCACAGGCATCGGCCTGCATGGCGGCGGCCATTGCTACGGCGGTGGTGTCCGAACCACCGCGACCCAACGTGGTGATGTCCTGAGTTTTACGGTGAACGCCCTGAAACCCCGCAATGATTGCAATGTTTCCAGCATCCACGGATGCCTGAATGCGGTCCGGGACGACTTCTACGAGTGAAGCTGCACCGTGATCTCCGTCCGTGATCATCCCGGCCTGTGAGCCGGTGAAAGACTGCGCCGGAGCGCCGAGGTCGTTAATCGCCATGGCTAGTAGGGACATGGAGATGCGTTCACCAGCGCTGAGAAGCATGTCCATTTCACGGGCGTGCGGGTGCGCGGCAACTTCGTTGGCCAAATCAATCAGGTCGTCGGTGGTGTCGCCCATGGCAGAGACCACCACGACAACGTCATGACCGGCGTCCTTGGTTTCCACGATCCGGCGTGCGACGCGGCGGATACTGGCCGCGTCTGCGACCGATGACCCACCGAACTTTTGCACGATCAAGCTCATCTGCTCTGGCTCCCCAGGTTGTGCGCTGTGTCCTCATGCCCTGCGTCTTTGTAACGCGGTGGGCTCGGTCCATCGTACCGGCTGGAGGTCAAGGGCTTGTGAAGAGTTCTCATTCCACCAAGTGCTAAATCCAATCACAATGAAGATAGTGGAAATTTTGTGAAAATATATTGACATATTCACTGCATGCTTCATAGCGTGTGCTGTGTCACAGAAAGTGATTACCTCAAAGTGGCTTCACCGCTCAGTAAGCCACTCTTCCGGAAGGAGATCTGTCGTGAAAAGATTGTTCATGCTGTTATTTGTGGTGCTCGCACTTTTATTCACCACAGCCCCTTCTGTGCAGGCAACATCGGACTCTAAAACTGTTCGATTCAACTCCTCGACGACCTTGACTGGCAATGTTTGGATACAGCCATTTGCGAAAGGTGGATGTGGCCGGTATTCCACGTCAGTTGTGTCGAACCGTGTGCTTCGCACGGTGACAAATAAGACAACCGCTCACCCCTACGGCATAGGTGCAAATGCTTGGGGACTGTCTGCTTCCGGCCCTGGAGGCTCAACGTACACGACTTGGACTAACAGTAATCGAAAAGGGTCCTATCTTTCCGGTAATGTTTGCATGAATTGGACCACGATTTATCTGGGGATGTCAGTTGATGGAACCGGCAACTACAATGGTGCCGTTCGTACGGTGGCAGCAAGAGTATGAAATATCGGCACCATCAGTCATTTTTGAAGAGCTTCTCTAGCGTAATCTTAGCTGGCACTATTTTCTTGTTACCCGCTTGCCATTCAGGTGAAGCGGAATCAATAGAATTTGCGCAGCATGATTTCAAGAGGGTTATTAATGACTCAAAGGGTTCGAACGGTTTAATCTCCATGAATGAGATTGATGGTAAATCGAATTTTGATTTGATGGCGAGTAGCGTGCTTCACGAGGCTGATGGTGCCGATCCCATTTCTGTGGATGTAGATAAAATTAAAGAGGTCTGTGAAGATTACGGTGAAGAGGTTCCTGTTCATCAGAGGTCCGCAGAGATTGCGACCCTCTTGACTCCTAGCGAGTTTAGGAATATTGATAAAAAGCTAGAGTGCGTAGGAATAGAGCCTCCTCGGTACAAAGGGGATGGTTATGAAGATCCTCAGCAGTTTTTGTTGGCAGTAAACTACTGGGTTTATTTGCCCGGAATTGATGAAAAAGATGTGCCAGTCGAACAGATAAAAGATGCTTTCTCGGAGTTACCGCAAGAAGCTCAATCTAATCCTTGGAACCATTGGATATGCCAAAATTTATCAAAAAAATCTGGTAAGTCCGTAGTTTGTAAGGATTCCCATTCCATGAAAATGGTCGATCAGCTGTCTTCTACAGAAGATCTGATGCAACTACGCGCTGCCGTCGAGCTGAACAATGAGTACGGGTACCCTTCGCCACCCGAAGAGTTAGTTAAAGAATCTCTAAATATTCCAGTAGTTGATGCTCTAGACGCACAGCAGATACAAAGAATCTCTGAGATTAGGAAATCCAGGAGTTCTGAATTGGATAAATGGGTGAGCTCTGAGAAGAAAAAAATTAACAAAGACGGGTTTGTGGAGTCAGAAATCAAAGCTATTGGAACTTTAATCGATACCTATTTAGCGACGCGGCTACTTGAAGGGTATATGGATAAAATTCTCACAGACGACTCCTACGCCTCGATGAGTGAGATTGTTGAGTTAGCGGATAAAACTTCAACATTAGATGGGACCACAGCTCGTTTAATGAAAGCTGTAATTCTTGACAAATCGGGAAAGTTAAACACCGAGGATAAATCAAACGCGCTTTCTGGTTATCATGAATTAGTTGATGAAGGATGTCCGGAAGAGCAAATTATGAACTGCATTTGGGCAATTGATGCGGCTTATCAGTTAGATGGAGATCCTGGAAAAGTTCAAATCAAAGTACCTGAAGACCTTCCTACGGGTAAAAATGCTTCCTATATTATTTATCGAGTTATGGGTGTTGATTGGGGTGTCGACAATATTGATGACTGGAGAAAGGTTTCACTGGAGTATCAGCTGGATCCAAAGCGGGATATTGAGGATACCCATTTGGATGTAGGGACTCGTGCTTGGGCGGGTGCCGCAAGATCTAATTTTTACTCGAAGCTTGACACCGAAGAAGAGAATAATATACGTAATATATACATCGATATGGGTGGTTGTAGAGAGGTTAAAAATCTACTTAAAAGTGATTTAGGTAAATCGGGATCTTGTGATCTTGAAGCTACTTTTGCTTACTATATTAGTGGATCCTGGAGTTTATAATGGTGCTAGTCTTTGATTGTGTTGATCTGAACAAGTCCTATGGGGAGAATGTTGTTCTTCATGACGTGAATATAAGCCTCCCGGAAGGTGTTTCAGCCTCGCTTATATCAGCATCTGGGGGTGGTAAAACCACTCTTTTAAATATAATAGGGGGACTCAGCGCTCCAGATACGGGATCTGTTATCTTTGAGGGTAAGGACTTAGTTGATCTTGACGAAGACGAACAAGCTGCAGTTCGAAGGAAAAAAATAGGTATACTTCATCAATCGAGCTACTTGTTCCCCTGGTTGTCAGTTGATGAGAATATCTTAATGACCCCTATGGGCGAAAATTATGATGAGTGGATTAAAAACATGAGGAGAGGTTTTGAAATAGAAAGTTTTTCTCAAACACCAGTTAATAAACTTTCTGGGGGGCAGCGTAGGAGGGTCTGTCTTCTTCGTGCGTTCCAAATGGGAGGAAAGCTATTACTTTTAGATGAACCATCGACAGGTCTCGACAGCAAACTTCGCGGTTTTTTGCTGGAATCAATTAATGAAGCAAAAATGAGGGGTACCACGGTATTGGTGGCGACCCATGATCCGGAAATTTCAAATAAAACAGATGAAAAAATTATTCTCCAGAATGGAAGTGTCCAGGTTTGAAAAATCAGAAGTTGCTCATCAAAAGCGTCCACAGGACACTTAAGAGCCATAAAATTATAACTATTGCTTTAATTCTTTTGTTGTCGTTTACGGTTGCAGTGAGTTGGATATCTAAAACTGCGAGTAATAATTTAACTGATGAGTTAACGGAAGGAATCGGTGCCAAGGAGATTGAGGTTGTGCAAGGCCTCAATGGCCAGGGTGGACCGCCTTTGGATAATTTAGCTGTTTCGAACTTGGCGTCTTTGGATAAAGTTGACCATGTTTTCCCTTCAGGATCATCAGGGGTTGATTTACCTGATGAGGTATCTGCGTCAAATCCAGACGCTGGCGCCTGGTGGTTGATGCCTCAAAATCCTTACGATGATCGTTTAACTGACTCCGATGGAAAAGCACCTAAATCACTAGATTTTGGTGAAATGTTGGTGCCTTCCGAGTACTCCTATCTTCTGGATAAAACCATCGAAGTTGGGGTTACTAAGGCGGTAAGTTCAAACAGTGGTGTCGCTGAGATGCGCAGTTTTACCGTTGTGGGAGTTTATGATCCAGAAAGTGTTCAAGGGGAAGTTCCGGGAGCTGTCTTTATTAATTTGGATGAGTTTATTGAAGTGCAAAAAGAAGCACTTCCCCCGAACATGCCCCCCTACTCTTCTATATATGTTTACGTGGATAATGTCGATTCGGTTGCCGAGGTTCAGCGTGAGATTGAATCGATGCAGTATGGGACACGTAGTGTGATTGGTGCGGGTATCCAGCTTGATGCTGCAAAGAGAGGGATCTCGACTGTCTCTATATTATTGTTGTTTATTACTATCGTTAGTGCTTTGCTTGCTGGTTCCTTTGTTGCATCGGGCTGGTTAACAACCAGGGTCGAAGAGGTCGGTTTATTTCGCGCCTTGGGCTGGTCTCGTCGTGAAGTAGTCTCACTGTACCTCAAAGAGTCATTTATTTTTTCTATATTAGTGAGCATACTGGGTACGTTTTTGGGAATATTTTTTGCACTAATGCTGATCTCAGCGCAAGTTTTGCCCCCAACCTTAATTGGGGTTGAATTGGATCTGAGGAACTTACCTCCATCTATCTGGAGCATTATATTCCCCATGCTGGCGGTTCCGTTTGGGTTTGTTTTTGGAACCATTCGGAAATCAAGGCTTTTGCTGCGGGCTGATGCTGATTCACTATTACGCCAGATTTAGTTAGCACCTTTGAGCGGGCCGGTAACTAGTTTGGATAGTTTTTATGAATTGTGCTGGTCGAGATTGAGCCGCTTTGTGGGCACACGCTGCTCAGGTGATGACGGTTCGGCCTTCAAAAGCCCTGCCCAAGGTGATTTCGTCCGCATATTCAAGGTCTCCACCAACTGGCAAACCGGAAGCTAACCGGGTGACCGTAATACCCAGTGTTTTCAGCATGCGCGCCAGGTATGTGGCGGTAGCTTCGCCTTCCAAGTTGGGGTCCGTGGCCAACACAACCTCTTCGATGGTTTCGTCCGCCAAACGGGTCATAAGTTCCCGAACCCGCAACTGGTCAGGTCCAATCCCCGCAATGGGATTAATGGATCCCCCCAGCACGTGGTAACGCCCGTGGAAAGATTTGGTGCGTTCAATGGCCATAACGTCTTTGGACTCCTCCACCACACAGATCATGGTCTGATCCCTGCGGGCATCCCGGCAGATCGCGCATTCGTCTTCTTCGGCCACATTGCCGCAGGTTTGGCAGTGTGTGACGCGCTCTTTGACCGCTCCCAGCGCTTCGGCCAGTCGTCGAACATCGTCTTTATCCGCATCCAGCAGATGGAACGCAATGCGTTGGGCGGACTTTGGCCCCACACCCGGCAAACGGCCGAGTTCGTCAATAAGGTCCTGAACAGCACCTTCGTACACGTCAATAACTCACTTCATGGTTGCGGGGCGCGCCGGTTGGCTACCCAGGTGATGGTCATAACAGGGGTTGGTGCGGGTGTTCCTCAACCAGTCGCCCGCCCAGGATTTTTTCGATCACCGCACGCCCCTGCAGGCTGGAATTTTCTACGGCAAGGTCGTCATCGCTCGGGCGGAAATCATCATCTTCACTGTCAGGTTCCGGAGCCTCTTGCTGGGCGGATGACTTGAAATTGGTGTGGCCAGCGGCAATGTGTTTGGCATGCCGTTCACGGAAACTCAATTTCCGCTCGGGTGCAGGCTCTGGTGGGGGTGTGGGTGCCTCTGTGAGCTCAGCGGGTTCTGCTGTGGTGCGATCTTCGCGCGGTGGAGGTGATGGGCGCCATTGTTCAGGCGGTAAACCATCATCCGGTGAGGTGTCTGCTGGGGGTGCTGAGTAATGCGCTTCCGGCGGTTCTTCAGCGTCATCCCGGGGAGGATCGTTGTGGGAACCGGTGGGAATCGTGGTCACCGCCCAGGTGTCGACCGGCGTGGTGTCTTCCTGGTGTGGTGCCCGGGGCGCTTCGCGTGACTCCTGCTGGGGGCGGTCCATTCCGTGGGGGGAATCAGCAGTGGTTGGGTTCCCTTCTCCGTTTCCGGCGGGACCACCGTCCCCGCCATCGGAGGGAGGATCATAGTTGTGGCCGTCATCGGGTCCCACAGCTTCTACCCGGCAGGAAATACCCAAAACTTGCTGAATAGCAGTCACCACATTGGGCTCAAACCTGGGGAAGTTTTTGCGATCACCGGCGGCTTCAAACATCACGTGCAGCACTGAACCGTCAAAAGCTACGGGAGTGGCTCGCATGACGGTCATCCACGAAACACGGTGAATATCTGCCACAGCGTTCACAATTTCAGTCCACGAACCACGGATGAGGTCAATACCACCGCCACTCGATGGACCTTGTGCGGATACTGCCGATGCGGCATCGCGGGATGGTGATGTTTCGCGCTGCTGCTCCGGAACTGGCGTGGATTCGGTGGAGTGATCGGCATCGACGGCGGGTGCTGCGACGGGTTGAGGCGGTGTGTCCGCTGGCGCAGCTGGCACGGATGGCGCGGCAGGGGAATCCCCTGGAGCTACTCCCACCAAAGGCCCGGTAGGTGCCCCGATGCGGTTCATATTCAGGCGACGTTCCAACCGGTCGATGCGTGCCCCCGCACCACGGTTGGTGTTTTCAGCCGACGGCAGCAGCAGTCTTGCGCACAGCAGCTCCAAGTGAAGTTGTGGGGAAGTTGCGCCGGTCATCTCTGTTAAGGCTTCGTTGGTGATATCCGCTGCACGGGAAAGTTCCGTCGTCCCCATAAGCTGCGCTTGGTTGCGTAGCCGAGCCACTTGGTCTTCCGGCATGCCGTGCAGAATGTTTGCGGCGGATTCGGCAACTGCATCCACAATCACGAGGTCGCGGAAGCGCTCTAAAAGGTCTTCCACAAACCGGCGGGGATCTTGGCCGGTTTGAATGACCCGGTCTACTGCGCGGAACACTGTGGCGGCATCCCCAGATGCGAAAGCGTCCACGACGTCGTCCAACAGCGCGCCATGTGTGTACCCCAGCAGAGATACTGCGGTGTCGTACGTGACTGTGTCTGCATCTGTGCCGGCCATGAGTTGGTCCAGCACAGATAGTGAATCGCGTACCGAACCGCCACCCGCGCGGACCACCATGGCCATCACTCCAGGTTCTACGCCCACGGACTCCTGGCTGCTGAGCTGCTGGAGGTAATCCATGAGGGGTTCAGGTGGTACCAGCCGGAAGGGGTAATGGTGTGTTCGAGAGCGGATAGTGGGTAGGACTTTATTGGGCTCCGTGGTGGCGAAAATGAACTTGATGTGTTCGGGTGGCTCTTCCACAATTTTCAGCAGGGCATTGAAGCCATCCCGTGTGACCATGTGGGCTTCATCGATGATGAAGATCTTGTAGCGGTCCCGCACAGGGGCAAAGGTGGCACGTTCTCGTAATTGACGAGCGTCGTCCACACCGCCATGGGAGGCGGCGTCCATTTCAATAACATCCAAGGAGCCGGCGCCGTCCCGTGCAAGGTCCACACATGATTCGCAACGTCCGCAGGGTTCTGGGGTGGGGCCTTCCGCGCAGTTAAGGCAGCGGGCCAGGATGCGAGCGGAGGTAGTTTTGCCGCAGCCACGTGGTCCAGAAAATAAATAGGCGTGGTTGACCTTGTTCTTCCGCAGAGCTGTCATGAGGGGGGCGGTCACATGCGACTGCCCGATGACGTCCTGAAAAGTCTCGGGGCGATAGCGGCGGTACAGGGCTGTGGTCACACAGACACCTTAACTAGCGGCAGTGACAACGTGGGTATAAGAGACCCCCCGCGTACCCGCCAGAGCCCACGTACCCTTGCTGCCTTCCGGCCCTGGGGGAGTTCCGCAGGATGACGCCACACGAGGGGCTGACACAACCCTAGCTGACGTTGTGGGTGGGGAAAAACTTTCAGCGGTGATGACTGGTTTTACCTCTCCGCAGTTCGTGGTTTAGGCTGGTGCCTGCATGTTCGACCCTGCAATTTTTGATGCTGGTCTTCGTGCATGTACCCGGAGGATTCGCCTAGCGGCCTATGGCGCACGCCTGGAACGCGTGTTGGGTTCACGCCCTCGGGGGTTCAAATCCCCCATCCTCCGCGCCTGTCCCGTAGCAGGGACACCTCAAGCCCCCGGGCCTCACATGGTCCGGGGGCTTTGTGTTTCCAAAGGGTTTTCGGGGCGACATCAACACTGTGTGCAGGTGTCGCCACAGACCGCTTGCTTCCATTCGGACATCCCCGACTTTCGCAGGGTTCTTTTCTGTGACAAAAACCGTCGAATATGGAGCTTGCGAACGGATATTTCTGCGCAGCTCTACATGTCCACGAGAGGTGCCACATCGATTGTTAGATAGTTGTTTTTGGTGCTTCTTGTGGAATGTGAAACCCGTCGAGGTTAGATAAAATCCCTAGTCACAAGCGTTCAGTGGACTGACATGTCACAAACAAATACACTAGCCGCCGGATATTGATGCATGTGGGATAAGCCTTTCTTCATCGGCTCTTTCTGGAACCTATGCAGAATCCTGTTGGTGAGTCCATATGTGTGGACTCGTGCGCGTTTCCCTTTTTTTCGGGTGACGTTCCAGGTGGTGGAAGGTAAGGTACTCCAAGGTAACGATCTGACAACGATCGTTCGTCATCATTTCCAAAGGAACGGGGACCCTCCTATGAAGCCCTCCACACGGATGGCCCGCCTAACCGGAACCACCCTGTTGGCCAGCTCCGCCCTGGTCGCTTGCTCGGTTCCGATGGCGCCTCTTGGCACCGTATCCGCGGATACGCAGTCTTCTAGCAGCGACTCCTCGTCAAGTGCGAGCCCAGCTGCTCACGGTGACCGTGCGTCATCCCAACGTGATTCGTCTGCCAGACAGGCAGACCGGCAGCTGCTGGCAGAACAGCTACGCGCCTTCTTTGAAAGAGCTGGGTTTGACTGGTCGGATCCGTCCGCGCAGTCAAACTTGCGCACTTTCTGGGAAGCCGTGCAGCGTTATGACTCTTCGGTGGGTGCGCAGCGGGGTAACACTCCGCCTTCAAACACCACACCGCAGTCCACGCCAGCTGATGAGCAGCCTGACGTTACGCCGCAGCCCACCGTCTCCAGTGAGCCTCAAGCCCCCGCTGAGCCTGTGGTGACGCCGTCTGCGGAGCCTGCTCCGGTGTCTGAGCCTT
>JAUNHG010000001.1:239515-279239 GCA_030524035.1 Kocuria sp.
AGCCTGTTGAGCAGCCGGCTCCGGTTCCGTCTGCGGAACCAACCAACGAACCCACGCCTGCGCCGTCTGCTGAACCTACAGGTGAGTCTGCTGAACCGGCTGGTGAGCAGGCTCCGCAGGAACAGCCTGTTGAGCAGCCTGCGCCTGCGCCGTCTGCGGAGCCTGCGACTGAGTCCGCTCCGGTTCCCGCTGAGCCTGTGGTGACGCCGTCTGCGGAGCCTGCTCCGGTGTCTGAGCCTTCTGCGCAGCCGGTTCCTTCTGCTGAGCCGTCGGTGGAGCCTGTTGCTGAGCAGCCTGTTGAGCAGCCGGCTCCGGTTCCGTCTGCGGAACCAACCAACGAACCCACATCCACCCCGGTGACTCCCCAGGAGACCAGCGACTCAAACTCCACGCCTTCCAGCGGCACACCGGTCACCACCCAGGAAACCGGCAGTAGCAACAACACTGACGCCGGTCGGGTGGCTTACCTTCACGGGTACCAGCAGGCGCAAACCATGTGCCCCGGCGGTTCCATGGTGGGCAAGGTGGACACCGCCATTGTTGCCCCGCTAGTGGCATCAGGTGTTCTTGCTAAAGGCGACTGCACGTTAGCGGATATGAAATCCGCTAACCCGGACACCAAGTTCTTGGCCTACCTGAACATTGGTGGCATGCAAGCGATTTCCCGATGGGACCAAGCGCCGTTCTACCCTAGCTGTGTGGATCCGGCCTACGGTGGTGAGTACGCGGTCAAACCGAACAACGGCAACGTTGCAACAAACTCCAAAGGCCAGGCGATTTACCCTGCCTTCGACTTCATCACCGTGGCCGATCAGTCCGAGTCCTATGCCAGGGCCTGTGGGGATCGTGCGGTAGCACTCGTTACTACTGACTCCGTGGAAGGAACAACGGGCGCAGCGCCGGTACGGTTTGATGGTGTGTTCCTGGACGACATGGCGATGTCCCCGGCTCACGGTCAGGACATGGCTGATGTCGGACAGTGGGGGCCGTGGGGCTCCGACGACGGATATGGGCGTGCCATCCTGCGCACGGTCAGCACAATTTCCGACTCCATGAACAGTGCCGGTTCCGACAAGGTGCTGGCGGGCAACCTGGGTATCTACTCTGATAAGCAGAACCAGGTGGCCTTGGGTAAGGAACTGGCCGACAGCGGCGACCTTGACTGGATGATGCGTGAATTCGTGATCGGTGGCCCCACGGGTGACCAGTTCGGCGGGTTCTATGCGGTGCAACAAAACGCGGATGTTTTGGGCGAATTGTCCCGTTCAACCCCCGTGGTCATGCACCAGTTCGCTGTTCACGCTACTGCCGACGCTAGCTTGACCGGTGCTGTTGGTAAGCAATGCTTGCGGGACTCCACACCCAACGCGGGCAGCCTTAAGTGGCAGGTGGATCAGCGTCGTAACCAGGATATGGAGCTGAGTTTGGCCACCGTGTTGACCGCTAAGGAATCCGGTACCGCGTTGGATATGTCGCTCATGCAGGCACAGACCGACTGCCAGGAAACCGCAGCAAATGGCAGCGACCTCTACGAGTCTGTCACGGATGTTTCCGTCGATGAGTCCAAGCCGGGAATCGTCAAACTGCGCAAGGCACTGAGTGATCCCAACGTCGTGGCGGTAGGGGAGTTGTCCTCCTGGTACGACTACAGCGTTTGGCGGCGTGATCTTTCTGACGGGCGCCAGGTGTGGGTCAATTACCGTGAAGAAGCCGTGGTGATCGACGGGGTGAGCATCCCTGCTCAGTCCGGCATCATCACTGGCTGAGGTCATCAGACCAGCGCGATTCGCCGTCAATTGGTCTGAGACTGGACGCTAGCTAGCCCCGGGTGAGGTGGCTCTCTATCACGAGAGTCGCCCCCCGGGGCCAGTTGCTTTCTTTGCGTCTCCGATGCCTTTATTGCATGGGTGTGGTTGGGCACGTTGAGCCCCAACGCCGTTTGCGGCTGGTAATCTTAATTAGCTCAAATCATTCTGAATGTATTAACGGATCATTGTGCCCAATTTGAAAAATCCTTTCTCATCTGCACGTTCTTCACGGAAGCCCCGGCGCACCAGCTGGATTGGTGTCGTTTTAGGGCCGCTGATTTTAGTTGCCACCGCGTTTTTTTCTGCTGTGTGGTTGCAGTACTCGGTCAGCTTGCCGGATGCCACGTTTGCAGAGATCAGAAAAGCGACCAAGTCGCTTGACGTCGTAGTTCTGACGCTACTGTTGACGTTCCTGTGGGCTGTCCTAGGGCGCTTGTGGTGGACCGTGGGCATTGTGGTCACAGTGGTACTGATCGTTGCGGAGATTAACCGAAACAAGGTGGACCTTCGGGGTGAACCATTCTTCCCGAGCGACCTGGACTTCCTCAGCGACATCGGTTTTGTGTTTTCCATGGTGGAAACCAGCGCTGTTGTTTTCTTAGTCGTTGGTGTGATCGTTGGGATCTTGGGGATTATTGGTCTCAGCTGGTTAGCTGAACGTTTGTTTCCACGGCCACGTTTGCGCCGTGAAGGTGGCGGGTTCAATCAGGGGTTCTTGGCCTCACGCATCGGTATTTTGCTCGTGACCGGAATTCTGTTGGTGCATGCCGCGAACTTCAATAACCCCCCGAATATGTGGCGTTCCTTGTACGAAGAAAACGGTCCTGGGTGGACCACCTCAAGCCAGCTGTGGAACTACCGCGCCAACGGATTTATGGGTGGATTCCTGTACAACATGCCGGTCGACCCCATGCTCCAACCGGATGGCTACAGCGAAGCCACCATGAACGAGATCACAGAGCGCTACCAAAAACGTGCGGAAGAAATTAACGCCAACCGTTCCAAGGACATCGCTGACGTCAACGTGGTGATGGTCTTGTCCGAATCCTTCACTGACCCATCCCAGATGGAGGGCTTCGAGCTAGACACCAACCCCATCCCGAACACCCAGCAGACCATGTCAGAAACCCTGGCTGGCACGGTGTACGCCAACTCCTACGGTGGTGGCACGTCCACCATGGAATTTGAATCCCTCACAGGCCAGCCCGTGGGCCTGTTTCAACCGCAAGTGACGTCTCCATACCAAATGTTTGTCAGCGAGCAATCCACTTACCCCTCTGCGGTGGGCGCCTTCTCCGCCACGGGCCACCGCACGGTGGCAGCACATGCCTTTAACCTGCACATGTATAAGCGGTCTGACGTCTACAAAACCTTGGGCTTTGATGAGGTGGTCGATGATTCCGCGATGCAGAACACCATGCGCATCCAAGGAAACCCCTACGTGAGTGATGAATCCGCGTACGACGAAGTGCTGTACCAGATGGATAACACCGAAGGCCCGTTGTTCATGAACCTGGTCACCATGCAGAACCACGGCCCGTACGGCAATTTTTATAGCGACCCTATTGGTACTGATATTGCTGACCCGTCGCGGGATGCAGAAATTAGCCAGTACACACGAGGGTTGTCTCACACAGACGTGGCTACGCGGAACTTCCTGCAAGAGCTCGAAAAGCGGGACGAAGAAACCGTGGTGGTTTTCTACGGTGACCACCACCCGGGTGTTTACAACGATGAAATCCTAGGAGCCAACACTCCAGAAGCCCAGGTACGCACCCCGTTCTTCGTCTGGAATAACAAAAACAACGAAGCCCAACGTGTTCCCGCAGTAACACCGGCGATGTTCTTGCCACTGGTGTACGAAGCCGCTGACGCTAAAGTTCCCCCGTACATTGCGTTACTTGATGATGCAAGGCATACAGTTCCGGTGACGCAACACGTGAGGACCGTGAACTTCCGCGGCGAATCAGTGGACCGTAAGGACTTGGACGATCACACCACTCAGGTTCTGGATGACCTCACGATGGTGCAATACGACTTTTCTACAGGGCAGCGGTACTCGGTCAACGCCCTGTGGCCAGGTGCTGCTGACTAGCTTTACAGACCACGGTGTGTGGGGCAGGGTTCCTGCCCCACACGTGGTTTACACGGCTACGCTTAAAGCGGGTTGTGGTGCTTCTAAACGCACCGGCGTACCGTCAACATTGAACTGTGCCCCCAGGCCGCGCAGTGCAAATAAAACAGTGGCTTGCACGTGACGCTCGTGCGCCTCGGTGGCTTCCTCCGACTGTGCTTCCAAGTCAGCGGTGGCGGTCAAGGAACTGTGTACCAAGCGCCCCATCTCCTGCAGATCACCATCCGGCACCCAACCGTCCTGGACGGCTTCTTGCAAGATGCTGGTTAACATGCCGCGTAAAGCACCCACATGTTCTCCCAGTTTTTGAAAGTCATCTGGAGAAAGCACAGTGCGCATGGCTGGCCCGGGAGGCAGATGTCGACGTGCGAGGTCGTCGATTTGCGCGCGAATGTAGATCGCGAGTTTATCGACGGGGTTTTCCACCCCGGCTAGGTTGCCGCGCAGTTCATTCATGAACTTCTCGGTTTCATCCAGCGTGTACGCCACCAAGAGTTCACCCATGTCAGCGAAGTAGTTATACACCGCTGTGCGGCCCACACCAGCCGTTTTGGCCACGTGCGTCATCGTCAGACCAGTCAGCCCTCGTGAATACAGGAGCCGACCGAAGGCATCAAGAATGGCACGCTGGGTATGCTCACGCTGTTCGGCGTTACTCGCCGCCTGGATCTTAGGCATGACGACATCTTAGCCGGAGTTGTCACCAAAATTCCTGGGAGTAGGGTGGATGTCACCCGGCAGAACGTTCGGTGGCCAAACCTTTTTGCCACAGGGCATCAAACGGGGCGTGTGATGTGATGCGTTGGCGAATTCCGGCGGTCACAAACTCCTTCGCTGCACGGGCGGCTTCCAACGGCCTTGCCCCCTTTGCGAGCTCAGCAGTAATGGCCGCAGCCACGGTGCACCCGGCCCCGGCCACCGCCACATTTCCCACCTTGGGAGCGGAAAGAATTTCGGTGGTTTCTCCGTCGTAATAGACATCCACAGCTTCCGGTCCATCAATGCGGATGCCACCTTTAGCCAGTACCGTTGCCCCACATCGTTCGTGAATGCGCTTGGCGGCTTCCTCAAGATCTCCCACGGTGGTGATCGAATCCATGCCGGATAGAGACAACGATTCAAAGTGGTTAGGGGTCACGAACGTTGCTAATGGCAAGACCTTTGCCTTTAATGCCTCATCGGTGTCCAGGGCGGCACCGGGCTCTTGGCCTTTGCAGATCAGAACAGGATCCAGAACCAAATGTTTGGGCTTAAGATCCGTGATGGCACCGGAAACAACGTCGATGGTAGCTGGGGTGCCCAGCATGCCGAGTTTTACGGCATCGAGGTCATAGGCTGTGGTGGCAGCCTCTAGCTGGTCAGCGATCACTTGCGGGTCCATAGGCACAAATCGATGCCCCCAGTCATTCTGGGGGTCGAAAGACACGATGCAGGTAAGGGCTAGGGAGCCGAAAACCCCGAGCTCCTGGAACGTTTTAAGATCGGCCTGGGCGCCGGCACCACCGGTTGCTTCATTTCCGGCGACGGTTAGAGCAAACGGTGGGTTCATCGAAGTAGTCATAAGCCTTATTGTGCTCTGCACGCGGCTTCTGTCCAAGAGCATCGCAGTGGTTTCTACCAGCTGCATATCCGCCCCGTGCACTTCGGCCTTTGCGGGCCAACCTGTTGAACTAGAAAGTAGACCAGTGACCGCACCAACACCCCCTGAAGCTACCCCGCGTTTTGCCGTGCGCACTCGCACCACGTTTGATGTGTTTGTTGCCGCCTATGCGGTGGTTCTCATTCTGTCCAATATTGCTGCCACTAAAGGGGTGCAGATTGGTCCGGTAGTCACCGACGGTGGGTTTTTTCTGTTCCCCATTGCGTACGTGCTAGGGGATGTGGTGTCGGAAGTATGGGGGTTCCGTGCCGCGCGTCGCGCGGTGATTGTGTCGTTTGCGGCGGCATTGTTCGCCAGCATTTGCTTTTGGGTTGTGATTTCTTTGCCTGCGGCTCCTTTTTATGACGGACAGCAGGCCTTTGTGCAGGTGTTGGGGCCGGTTCCGCTGATTGTGGCCGGGTCTTTGACGGGTTTTCTGGTGGGACAACTGCTGAACGCCTGGGTGTTGGTCAAGGTCAAGGAAAAAACCCATGAAAAGCACCTGTGGGTTCGTTTGATTTCTTCCACACTGGTTGGTCAATTCGTAGACACCCTGATTTTTTGTGCGATGGCCGCCCCGGTGATTGGCATTGAAACCTTAGGGCAGTTCGTCAATTACGTGCTGGTGGGCTATGTGTGGAAAGTATTCGTGGAAGTGGTAGTGATCCCGGTGACGTACGCCGTGGTGGCGTCTCTGAAACGTAGTGAGCCGTACGGGCAACAGCCACAGCATGTGGTGGTGTGAAAGGTCGGTGGGTTGAAGCTAGCCGGATAAGATCAGCACCATGGACGCACTCACCGGTCTTGGCTTGGCTTCTTCTGCTGGCCTGAATGCTTGGATTCCCCTGTTGGTCTTGGGACTTTTGGACCGTTACACCCAGTTTGTTGATTTAGGCCCCCATTTTGCGTGGCTGTCTAACGGATGGGTGTTGATCATTTTTGCTGTGTTGCTGGCGTTGGAAGTGGTGGCGGATAAAGTTCCGGCCATTGATTCGATGAATGATGTTGTGCAGACCGTCATTCGCCCTACTTCTGGCGGCATCGTGTTTGGGTCGTCCATGACGTCGGAGATCGCCGGGCTGACTGTGGGTGGGCAGACCGCAACGGTTACGGACCCTGAACAATTTGTGAGTTCCGGGACGTGGGTGCCGATTGTGATCGGTGTGTTGTTGGCGTTGGTGGTGCACGGTATCAAGGCTTTCACCAGGCCGGTGGCGAATACGGCTTCCGCCGGGGTGGCGGCGCCGGTGTTATCGACGGCGGAAGACGGTGCGGCTGTGGTGCTTTCTGTGGTGGCTGTTTTCGTGCCCCTCCTGGTGCTTTTGCTGCTGCTTGTGTTGGCGTGGATGGCGTGGCGGCTGCTGCGTCAGCGGCGGTCAGCGCGCCCCGTCTATTCAGTGTGATGTCCATGCCGTGGTCGGCTCTGCTGCCCCCAGCATGTCCGTCCCTTTCTGGTGGTCGATGCTCCAACGTTGAGGGCGTTGCGGTGTCACATGAGGTGCCGGTGGCGTGTGCGGCTGATCCGGAGCGTAAACACGGCGATCGTGAAAATAATGACCAGGAAAATCGCACTGGAATACACGGCAACCCACCGCCAGGGGACCGCGATGGTGTACCCGTGGCCGAGCATTGACCACCCCCACGCATTGGCACCGATGGCAGTAGCTGTACCAATGATCAAAGGCACCACCACCACATACCCCAGGGTGATGCCCAGTGTTTTTCCAAGAATCCCAGGGCCGAGCCCAAGGGCCGTCAGGGATGCGCCATATGGCTGTAACCGGGAACTTAAAACACGGGCTACGGCGACCACAGCCACAAGAAGTGTTGTGCCCAGCGCGCCCGCAAGAAAAGTTACTTCTTGGCTGGGTCCGCTGAATTCTGGTGTTTTGTAAGTATCGATCCATTGTGCATCAAAACCGAGAGCGTCCGGTGCGCGCGATGCTGCATCGTTCTGATCCTGGCTAGCACCGGTGTAAATGTGGTACGGAGGAAGACTCATGGCGCCGAGATTTTCCACGGCATCCAAGGAAATAAATCCCAGCCTGGATTCGCCGTACTCCCTGGGCATAGATGCTATATAGGCCACAGGTTCTTCAACGCTTTTTGTTGACCCATCATTTGTTTCGATTTCTAGTGTAACTTTTTCTTGGTCTTTATAGAGATCATCGCCTGATAACAGTCCGTTGTTGGCCCAAACTTGTGACTCGGGTGCTGTGAGTGGTCTGCCGATTAAGCGTTCAACATCCTCTGGGGATTCCACCGCCAGGGCGACCCCGTTCCCGCTTTCCGTGGAAACACTCGATACATGCGCACCTACGGGATCGGTTAATCCTGTGTATTCGGAAAATTCATTAAGAACATCCGGTGGGGTGCCACCAAAGTTGACGTTATTCTCCCCCAGAGCGACTGATCCTTGGGGAACAGTTCCGATTTCTTTAAGGGAGCCGTAAAAAGACGTGGTGGTTAATGCGATTCCCAGGCTCAGGGGTATGATCACCGCCAAAGCGCTCAGTAGAGCTACCGCCCCGCTCAGCAGGCGCTGGGAGCGCATCCGACGCCAGGGGAGTATTAGGGTGAGGTGCCGGGGCTCCCAACCTAATGCCCAGGTCACGACCATGGAGAGCAGAAAAGCTGCAACGACTGCTAAAACAACAATGGAGCGCGTCATGTGGTCATAGCTGTCCCCCACTGTGGTGATTCCCCGCAGTGCCCAGAATGTTCCCGCCGTGCTGCCCACAACGATCAAGACTCCTAGGGTTTTCCTGCCCAAAGGAGTATCAAGCCAGGTCAAAACCCTTTTGAGGTACGGGAGCATGAGCTGCCAGAGGGTGATGAGGCACGGAACGGCGCTGCTTAAGAAAAATGTGACCAGCGCAAAGAAGACTGGAAAAAATGCCGGACTCAGGGCGTGCCCTACGATTTTTTCAAGTGGTGGGCGTGCAGCCAGGGAGAGGCCATACCCGATAACTGTGCCGGATAACACTGCCAGCCCCAGCAGCAGCAGCCGATAACACGTGACCATGAATGTGGTGGTGGTATCGCTAATGCCAACCAGGGATAACTGGTGTGTGATGCGCCGAGCCACATCGCGGTTGGGTAGTACCGCTATGACTCCCATGATGAATGTGACCACGCAGACTGGCAGGATCCCCCATAAAGCGGGGGTGTTGAAGAACCAGTCCCAGGGTGGGCGGGATGATTCGTCCCGTTCCGTGGCGGATTGTTGCAGGCTGGAGCGCGCTGCATCCTGGTCCAGGTTCTGTGTTTGGGCCACCACGGTGGCTAGCTCCGGAACGGCATCGGCCAACCCCGGACCGTCCCATCGAATTTCGGTTTGCACATCCGGCGTTGCGTATCGGTTTCCCTGGGATTTAAGGTCCGAATAGATGCGGTCGATGCCACCTGGTGCGATCAACATGCTGGTTTGGGATGGGATGTAGATGACATCAACCACACCCACCACGGTGACTGGGGTGTGGCCGTAGAACGACGTTTTTGATCCCAGTCCCAGCCCGAGCGTGGAGTCATCCGTTACGGCAACTTCCTCCGGGGAGGATGGCCAGCGCCCCTCCACTAAACGGTAGGCCTCCGGGTGGAAGTCATGTGTCCAGTCAGCTTCCGAAAGGTGCACGGTGGGGGCATGATCGTCTGTGCCCTCCAGGGAGATTTTTGATGCGGAAGAGGTTGTGCGGATCTTTGTTGCGCCTAATGACTCCAAAGAGTGGGTCATGTCCGCGGCGATGTCGCATTCCGATGGTGCGCATTGGTCGCCGGGAGCGCTGACCATATACATAGCATCGCCCAGGTTGGCTTCAGTCTGTTGCGTGGGTGTGAGACGAGTGGCTGATGTGACCAGGAAGAGCACGGTCAAGATGGCGACTAGGAGCACGAGTGCGACGATCCCGCCCCAGTGGCGTCGGTTTCTGAGCAGCGCCGTGAGGATCAATAATGAGGAGCGGGTGAGCTTCATGCGTGAGGGTTCCGGAGGTCGTGAGCTAACCGCCCGTCCACGAGGTGGAGGACGTTATGGGCACATTCGTGAACACTGGGATCGTGTGTGGCCACAAGCACGGTGGCGCCATCTAATGCGAGTTCTTGAAGCGCGGAAAAAACTTCCTGTGTGTTATGTGAATCTAATGATCCCGTGGGTTCGTCGGTGAGGAGAACTTTCTTTCCCCCGGCAATAGCCCGTGATATTCCCACACGCTGGACTTGACCGCCAGACATTTCGTGAGGAAATCGTTTTTTGAGCGCCCCCACCCCCAAGCGTTCCAGGGATTCGATGGCGATTTCCGTGGCTTCAGAATGACGGATACCACGCGCTAACAGGGGGAGCATGACGTTTTCCAGGGCGTTGAACTCTTGGATCAGGTTGTTGTCCTGAAAAACGACCCCAATGTTCTCCCGGCGGAAAGAAATTCTGGCGCTTGCGGACATGGAGTTCACGGATTTTTCCAGGACAACAACCTCACCGGAGTCAGGGGTATCCAGCCCGGCACACACATTCAACACCGTACTTTTCCCGGAACCACTGGGACCCATTAAGGCAACCATGGTTCCGGGGTCAATCTGTAAGGAAAGCTTTTCAAGGGCGGTGACGTGATCACCACCAGTGTGGTAAAACCTGGTGACCTCGTGGAGCCGAATAGACATACAACCCTTATTCTCTTGACGTGACATGAGTCACTTTCGACGAGAAAAAGTTAGCGATGCCGTTCTACCTTGTCAAGAGTAATTTGTGGAATTCACATAGGCCAGCTGTGCTTCGATGGAGCGCAGTGCGGCCTGCCGGGCTCCCCCGGGAACGTCCGGGTAGATGCGTTCCGTCAGCTGCTCCACCGTGGTATCAGCCCCCAACTGTTGCAGGACAGCCCGTACCTCAGCGGCTCGCCCGAGGCGGTGTTTGTGCAAAGTGCTGCAGGCGCTTGCCAAGTCCGGCAGAACATCCCCGTGCCCTGGCAGTCCCAGCGTCTTTCCTGGCCCGGACGCCAAAGCCACAAGGCGATCCAAGCTAGCAAGGTAGTCCGCCACGGTGCCATCGGGGTGATCAATCATGGTGGTGCCCCGCCCCAACACGGTGTCACCGGTTAGAACCAGCCTCTGAACAGTGCCGTCATCCGCACTATCTGTGGTCACAAAACACAACGAATCTGCGGTATGCCCCGGAGTATGCACCACCTGAATGCACAGACCACCAGCATCAACAACCTCACCCCCGCGCACAGGAGCGGCGGCGCGGCAGTATTCCGGCAAGAAAGCCCGTACGGGTGCGCCGGTGCGTTCGTGCAGCTCATCAAGAGCGTCCGTGTGATCGCCATGACGATGCGTGATCAACACCAGCTCAATGGGGCCAACGCCCACCAGCCGGTCCACGTGTTCAGCCAGATGTGGCCCAGGGTCCACCACCACAGCTCCGCCCTGCCCAACACCAGCAGCCGGGGGCGCTTGGAGAACCCACGTGTTTGTTCCCTGCAGCGTCATGGCTCCGGGATTATCCGCCAACACCACGGACACAGAGCGGGCCACAAAACGCCGACTCACGGATGATCCCCGCTGTAATAAGCCGTCAACGTAGCATCCCGGTACTCCACATAGGTGCCGTTATTCATGGCTTCCCGGGCGCGATCCACCAGGCGCACCGTAAAACGTTCGTTATGGATGGACGCCAACGTGGCTGCCAAACGCTCCTTAGCTTTCAGCAAATGATGCACATAAGCGCGGGTGTAATGAGCGCACGTGTAGCAATCACAGGTTTCATCTAAAGCCGTGAAATCCCGCTTAAATCGAGCCGCTAGCAGGTTATAGCGCCCCAGTGGATGATAAATCGCCCCATTCCTGGCCACACGTGTGGGGGACACACAGTCAAAAGTATCCGCACCAGCTTCCAGCGCCACAAAAATATCGTTAGGTTCGGAAATCCCCAACAGGTGCCGTGGTTTGTTTTCTGGTAACTCTTCCGAACACCACCCCACAATGGTGCCCAAGTTCTCCTTTTCTAAGGCGCCACCAATACCAAAACCGTCAAAATCCATGGCGCTCAAATCCTGGCATGCTGTGCGGCGTAAATCCTCGTACTGTGCCCCCTGGATCACCCCAAACAACGCTTGATACGGGCGATGCGCCCGCGATTCCGTCAAGGCTTTGTGCTCTGCAATACAGCGCAGAGCCCATAGGCGCGTGCGCTCCAAAGCTTTTTCCTGATACCCACGGGAGTTATGCAGGGTGGTCAACTCATCAAAAGCAAACATGATGTCCGCACCAATGCCGTGCTGCACTTGCATCGAAACTTCCGGGGTAAACCGGTGACGATCCCCATTGAGGTGCGACGTAAAAGTCACGCCGTCATCATCCACGGTGGCCAGGCGTTCCTTGCCCGCAGCGACGTCATCGTCACCAACCACCCCCACCGAATCTGCGGTAGACATGGTGATGACTTTCTTAAAACCAGAGCCCAAACTCATCACTTGGAATCCACCAGAATCTGTGAACGTGGGACCACCCCAGTTCATGAACGCCCCCAGCCCCCCGGCTTCATCCACAAGGTCATGGCCGGGGCGCAAATACAGGTGATAGGCATTAGCTAACAGTGCCTGAGCGCCTAAATCCTTCATGGCTTCCGGTAGAACTGCCTTAACGGTTGCGGCAGTGGCCACGGGAATGAATGCCGGTGTGTGGATCTTCCCGTGCGGTGTGGTGATGGTGCCGGTGCGGCCCAACCATGGCCCACCGTGGTTTTCCGGTTGCGGGCAGGTTTCTGGTAAACGGTTCTGAATGGTGAACCCGAACGTAGCGCGCGCTGACTCCCAGGTCATCGACCCCAGCCCACATGCGCTAACGCCTGCTCCACTAGTCGCCCACGCCCACCAGCAAACTCCGCCTGCACATCCGTGCTCAAGGCTTCCTCCGGTGTGAGCCAGGACAGTTGTAAAGCATCCGCGCGTGGTGAAAAGTCACCACGCACCGGCACCACATAGTTCAAGGCAACCGCGTGCTGGCGCTCATCCGTATACCCGGTTTCTGACGGATGAGGGAAGTACTCGGTCACGGAGAAAGGAACGGTGGAGGCCGGAAGCTGCGGCATAGCCAACGGCCCTAAATCCTTTTCCAGGTGGCGCAACAATGCCGCCCGAATCGTTTCCCGGTAAAGCACGCGCCCGGAAACCAGTGCACGTTCCAACTCACCGGTGGCATTGGGCTGCAGCAACAATCCCACATCGGTAACGCAACCTAGGGGGTCCAGCTGCACTGGTACGGCCTGTACATACACCATGGGAAGGCGACGTCGGGCTTCGCGCAGGTCATCATCGTTGAGCCAACCGGGGTTGGGGTCCGGGGTGCGTACGGAACTCATGAACGTTTTTTATCTCATGAAGCGGTGATGTGGGCAATTATGCACCGGGGTTCAGCGATCAGCGCACAGGCGAGGGCTCCAAGCGGGCGGCTGCTTCCAGCACAGTCCACGCCTGAATCTGGTTGCCCAGCTCCACAGTGCGCCCCGCAGGTTGTGCAGTGTCCGCGCTTTCCAAGGGGTCCGGGGAGAAAATCGCCACCGTCCGTGCCGGGTCGGGCTGGGCATCTGGATCATTAAAGTCCTGTTCAGGATCAAAGGCGCGCTTGCCATCCCACAGCGCATCCGCCGTATCCAATACCAGTCGACGAGCGGTCCGGCGGGTATCAGCATCCAGGACGTCGGCTTCAGCGGCTTCCGCCAAATAACGCACCAAAATGCCCGTGAAAAGCCCACCGTCACCGGAACCGTGGGTCTTCAGCACACGGCGGTGCCCTGCCTCCCGCCCAAATTCAGCATCGGCACCTGCCACAATCTGCGCGGCGAAATCCGACCACTGCTGTGCATCATTGCTGGTGGAATTTTGGGCTAGTTCCACCGCCGCACCCAAGGCCGGCCCTGAATTGTAGGTATAAACGGAGGAGTCCAGACGAATGCCTTGGGTGCCATCGTCCTGGGTCACAATGTTGATGCCATCTTGAAATACTTTTTTATCGGCATCCCATAAATGTTTCTGTAGCCACACCAATAAAGCGGCGCTTTCCCGCAATGCGTGAGTTCGAACTGCAATCAAAGCTGCGGGACCAGTGGTGGCCGTGTTTTTGTATGTGCGTTTGCGCGTCCAAAACATCCCACCCCCCACATCCGTGGTGTGGGCACGGCGGAGGTCTTTCAGCAGGGCGGAACCAGCTTTGACGAGGGAACGAGTGTGGCCGCCAGAGTCTTCTTCCAGGTGACGGAAACGCCCCAGCGCCAGCATGAGCCAGGCCATATCGTCATAAAAATTATTCAACGTTACGTGTCCGCCGCTGCGTACGGTCATGGCGCGCACCAGTTGATGCGCACGTTCCCGGGTGGAGGTGGAGTCTTGCCCCATGGCGGCTTCCCGCCGGGCAGCATCCACCAGCGCATCTAGTAAATGCGCTTGCCACCAGTAATGCCACGTGGTGGAAAATTGGCTGGGGTGCGGGAAAGCGACGGCACCCATCCACGTGCCAGGAATTCCCCACAAGCGTTGACCAAAAAGAGATTGAACAGAGCGTGCAGCCAATGCGGCACGCTCCTGGCGGTCCGTTATGGGTTCCGTTCCCAAGGTGGGGGCGGCATCGGGACTCATGGGGCTCCTTGTCACAAGGTAAGGCTGGGTGTGCCAGCGGATATGGGGGCGGCGCGCTACAGCGTAGCCAAAGTGCGCGTACTGGTGAATGTGATGACTTGCCGAGAAACGGGGTGGTGCACAGTCAGTGAACGTGCCACAAGTTGCAGGGGGTGGCGTACGGTGTCGTCTGACTCTGTACCTAATGTTACTACTGGGTAGAGGGGGTCCCAACGGATTGGCATGCCCATAGCATTCAGATGCACCCTCAGCTGGTGGGTTTGCCCGGTCAGGGGGCGTAAATTCAGTGCGGCCCACGTGCCGTCACTGTCCGTCCACGGCCTGGTCAGTGGTGCTATATGAGTCACGGCGTTAATAGGGCCTTCTACTTCACGTGATTGCAAGTTCCCCGGAAGTTTTTCGATCCGGGTTTTGCGCACGGTGGGCAGACAATCCCAGGAATTATTTCCGTGAGGGAATAGCTGCACCACAGCTTCGTAGACTTTGCGCGTCTGCCTGTCCTGGAATTGGCGCTGCATGCGTCCACGGAGCTCAGGCTTTCGGGTGAACATCAGCACCCCTGCGGTCAGGCGGTCCAACCGATGAGCCGGGGCAAGCTGCGGTTCCTGCCGCGTGTAACGCAGCAGAGCCAACGCGCTGTGCCGAACGTATGCGCCGCGTGGGGTGGTGGGCAGACCATGGGGTTTATCCACCACCAACACATCATCATCTTCATAAAGCACTGGAAGGTCGCGCGGAACTTCCGGCTCCTGCCGTAGAGGCCGGTGATACCACACGGCACGGTCCGCGCAGGGATCAGTAAGTTGGACCGCAAAACCGGCGTCGTCAACCATGCCACCAGCTGCGAACAACTCCGCTACTTCGCGGGCGGAGGCGGCAAATCTGGTCATCAGGTAGTCGCCGATTTTCTGGGTATTGTCCGGTAATTTCACCCGGACAGCGTCCACCCCGTAGCGCTGCGGTAACGGAGAAGCGGGGCGTGGACGGCGGCGTGACACCTGACGATTTTCTCACCCCAAGCGATCCAAACCCGCACTTAAAGCTACTCTGAGTTCGGGGCTCAGAGAGTCCCCGAGATCTGGAGGACACTGTGGCAGAACATGACAACACCACCGAGCACGTGGTGTTGCTCGACGACCAGCATCGGCCCATCGGCACAGCGCCCAAAGCCACAGTTCACACCACCCATACCCCACTGCATTTGGCTTTTTCCTGTTGGGTCCTCAACACCGAAGGTCAATTGCTGCTGACTCGCCGCGCGCTCAGCAAAAAGACGTGGCCGGGTGTGTGGACTAATTCATTCTGTGGCCACCCTGCACCCCACGAGGACATGGGGGAGGCCATCGCCCGGCGCGGGAGGCAGGAACTCGGCTTGCAACTGACGGAGCTCACGGAAGTGTTACCCACGTTTTCTTACCGTGCCGTTGATGCATCAGGCGTCGTGGAACACGAATTTTGTCCTGTATGGACGGCCCGGACAGAATCATCTGTCACCCCACAACCGTTTGAAATTGCGGAGTTGGGATGGGTGGATCCTTCAGACCTCTACACCGCAGCCCAAGGGTTACCGCAAGTATTTAGCCCATGGTTAGTGCAGGAAATCCAGAATCCAGCACTCCGGGTTGCTTTGGGCATCACGGTATAAAAAATGCGATGAATGAATCCGCTGTGCTGCTGCGCTCACACGCCCCGGCGTAATCTCAACCCCTTGGGCGTGGTGGAAAACCCCGCAGTCATCAGGGCGTCACGGACTGTGCCTTCTAGGTCACCGGAACCCAACACTGCTCGTCCGTTGATTTTTTCCATGGTGAACTTTTCAGCCGCTCCGCGTTGCACAAGATCCACTAAGGCTGGTGCGCATAAGCGGATCAGTGCGGGGTCGTCCTGGAACACCAGCATGGTGCGTCCCCCACGCTCCACGTAGAGCACTGCAGTCCCATCCACGGAAACCACCACCGCACCGGCTTTACGGCCTGGCCGATGGCGTGCTGTGTCAGTAGTTTTTACAACAGGTGGCCACGGTAAAGTCGCACCCCACGGATTGGCGGGATCGGTGGCCGCCAACGCCAGGACCACGGGCTGGCACGGAGCGGTGCGGGCCTGTTCGTCATCGGCAAAGCTGCGCAAACGATCCACTGTGGATGACTGCGCAAACTGTGCAGCCCCCAACCCCTCAATGAAATACCCACGCCGGGTGTGCCCTGCATCCTCCACAGCCGTCAAGACCCGGTACATGCTGGCGAAACCACCGGGTAAATTTTCGGCTTCCACCGCACCACGGGTCAGCACACCGTAACGATCCAGCAAAAGCTCCGCCTCGGCGGTGGCTCGTACTGTGGCCTCTAAATCTTGTGGTGTTAACAGCGACCACCGCCCGCCTGACTGCGTGGAGGTTGAGGCACGCCCAACGGCAGCACGCATACCGGGATGACGTGGACGAAGGCGGGCAGCTCCACGGCGTCCCGCTGAACGGGCGACAGGTGTGCGGGTTTTCTGTTTATGCGCGCTTTTACCAGAGATCATGGACCGGACTGGGGCAAACGTGTCATTCGTGATCAGCCCCGCCCACACCGCGTCCCATAGGGCAGTTTCCAGGGCAGACGCAGACACGGCATGGCCACGGTCGGCCAACGCCGTCATCAGCTGGTGACTGAACCGGGCCGCGCCATCAGCCAAGATCTCTAACAGGGCCGCCTGAATGGTGTCCGTAACCTCAGCGGCGGTGGCTTTGAGCTTCTCCCATGGCGGCAGCGTCAATTCCTGTGATTCAGCCAAATGCAACGCCACCCAGCCATCATCGCCGCTGAGGGAGCCCGCACCGGACCACAGAACTTCCCCGGAGGCCAGAAGCTCATCCAAGAGATCCGGCGAGTAGTCACTCACTCGGGCACTCAAAATCAAGGGTTCCAGAGCGGAGGCCGGGAAAGCCATGCCACCTAATTGGTCCACCACGGTCAACACGCCATCTGCGCCGCTGAGCGTGGCCCCCGGGCCCACGTACTGCCATGGGGGCAAGAAACGGGCGTATACCTCCGGTGGTACGGGCTCCACCTGTTCGCGTAATGCAGCTAGTGAGCGACGTCGAATCCGATGCAGTACGTCTTTATCGCACCATTCAATTTCCCGGGTAGCCGCTTCCTGCGACAGCACCTGTGGCGGACGGAACTCCCCCTCCACCACTCGTCGTTCAGTAGCCAGGTGTTTCAACGCCGCCTGCACCACGGCTGTCCCCAAGCCAATGCTGGCAGCAGCTTCCGCGACGGTGAACGGGCCGTGGGTGCGAGCATAACGCCCCACCAGGTCGCCGACCGGATCAGCGACGGGCTCGATAAACGCTGTGGGGACCCCATGGGGGATCGGTGCGCCCACGGCGTCACGTAACCGTGCGGCGTCCTCCACCGCAACGAGCTGTTCCTCCCCAGATAAAAGCACCGTAAAGGCCCGATGCGTCCTGATTAATTCCTGAGCCCAGGACTGCACGTCTTCCACGGATGCCTGCACAGAATCGTTAGCGGAATCCGCAGGCTGTAAGCGGGATGCCGCCTGGGGTATGGTCAGCGGTCCCAATAATCGCAGCGCATCCGCTAAACCCTCCCGCCCTCGTAGGCGACGCCCAGGTGCCAGATACTGTAGCTCAGCCTCCGTGCGTTCAATCACCGTGGCATCCAATAATTCCCGCAGTTGCGCGCGACCCAAGAGCTCAGCTAATAGGTCGGTATCCAGAGAAAGAATTGCTGCTTGCCGTTCGGCTAATGGGGAATCACCTTCATAGATGAATTGCCCTACATACCCAAACAGCATGGTTTTTGCGAAAGCTGATGGGGTTTGCGTGGTGGTTTCGACCACCCGAATGGTGCGCTGAGAAATGTCCCGGTGAATTTCCTGCAAAGCGGGAAGGTTGTACACGTCCTGTAAACACTCTCGCGCGGCTTCCAGGACTATGGGGAACTGCGGATAACGACGGGCGACATCCAATAACTGGGCTGAACGCTGCCGCTGCTGCCACAAGGGAGTGCGGCGTCCGGGATCCCGACGGGGCAGCAACAGGGCACGAGCGGCGCATTCCCGGAACCGGGACGCAAATAACGCAGAAGACCCCACCTGCTCTGTGACAACCTGCTCTAGTTCCTCGGGGTCAAACAGAAAAAGTTCCGCCCCCGGAGGGTCGTCCCCCATGGCAGGAATGCGCAGAACGATGCCGTCATCGGCAGCTTGCGCGGCACCATCCAAGCCCCAACGCTGCTTAATACGGGCGGATACGGCTAACGCCCAGGGGGCATGCACCTGCATACCAAACGGTGAGTGAAGGACCACTCTCCAATCACCCAGCTCATCCGGGAAACGCTCAATAATGACGGAACGATCGGATGGAACATGACCAACGTTTTCTTTCATGTCCGCCACGTAGGCCTGGAGGTTTTCCACCGCCCAGGTGTCTAACCCGATATTGCGCAGCCGCTGTTGAACAGCGTTGTTATCAGCCCCGGCTATTTCCCGCAGAAAAGCCCCCTGTGCTCTGCCGAGCTCCACGGGACGTCCCAGACCATCACCATGCCAGAACGGTAATTTGCCGCTGAGTCCCGGAGCTGGTGTGACGGTGACACGATCATGAGTGATTTCCTCAATCCGCCATGATGACGCACCCAACGCCACCACATCCCCTGCCCGGGATTCATAAACCATCTCCTCATCCAGCTCTCCCACACGCTTAGGGGCTTTATCATCTGCGCCGCCGGTTATATGAACCGGGAACAATCCCCGGTCTGGGATGGTGCCTCCGGAGGTCACCGCCAAACGCTGCGCTCCGGGGCGTGCTGTCAGCGTGCCCTCCTCCCGGTCCCACACCACCCGGGGGCTTAGCTGGGCGAATTCATCGGACGGGTACCTTCCGGACACCAAATCCAGCACAGCGTCGAATGCGCTACGGGGTAGGCCCATAAAAGGAGCGCTGCGGCGCACCGTGTCCCACCAGTCCTCCACCATGATTGGCTCCACCACACACGCCGCCACCGTATGCTGCGCCAAAATATCCAGTGGGTTAGCGGGGATGTGTAAGGATTCCACTCGCCCGGCCAGCATGTGTTCCACCGCCACCGTTGTGTTCAGCAGGTCCCCCCGGTGTTTAGGAAAGAACCTGCCCACGGACACTTCACCCACCTGGTGCCCGGCACGCCCCACACGCTGCAACCCGGATGCTGCCGATGGTGGTGCTTCGATCTGCACCACCAAGTCCACCGCGCCCATGTCGATGCCCAATTCCAGAGAGCTCGTGGCCACCACACAGCGCAATTGGCCGCTCTTCAGACTCTCTTCAACGACGGTGCGTTGGTCTTTGGATACTGACCCGTGGTGGGCGCGGGCCAAAACCGGTGCCGCGCCGTCATACCGGCCCGTCTGTCGAGACGGCTCCTGATCTGCAGTCTTCGCTTCCTGGGCTTGCTCTACGCGAAAAGCGTGAATTTCGTTCAGCCGAGCGGTGAGTTTTTCAGCCAAACCACGGGAATTGACAAACACGATGGTGGATTGGTGGGCCTCCACGAGGTCCACCACCCGCTCTTCAACATGTGGCCAGATGGAAGCCACACCCCCGGGCTCGCTTTCCACGGCGGCGTCCCCAAACGGGGAGGAATCCAAGGACGACGACGCCCCCTGCCCACCCAACAACGTCATATCCGGTACGGGCACATTGACGGTCACATCCCACTGTTTCTGCGACGTCGGACGAACCACCGCCACGGGGTCCCGCCCACCCAGAAAACGGGTGACCGTGTCCACTGGCTCCACGGTGGCGGATAAGCCAATGCGTTGTACCGGTTGATCCAGTAAATCATTCAGGCGCTCTAGGGACACCGCTAGGTGAGCTCCGCGTTTGGTACCAGCTACCGCATGGATTTCGTCGATCACCACTGTTTCTATGTGTTGCAGGGCGCGCCGAGCTTTGGAAGTCAGCATCAGATACAACGATTCTGGGGTAGTGATCAGAATGTCCGGTGGGGAGGTGATCAGCGCCCGTCGGATGGCCTGGGGAGTGTCACCAGAACGAACCCCGGTGGAAAGCTCCGGTGGTTCCAAGCCCATAGCGCGCGCAGTCTGCGTGATTCCAATGAGTGGCGACCGCAGGTTGCGTTGCACATCCACTCCCAAAGCTTTGAGGGGAGAAATGTAGAGCACTTTGGTGCCGTTGCCTGCTTGTTGCTGGGCCATCAAGCGGTCGATGCTCCACAAGAATGCTGACAGCGTTTTGCCGGATCCGGTGGGAGCCACCACCAGGGTGTGGTGACCATCCGCAATAGCGTTCCAGGCACCTTCCTGCGCTGCTGTGGGCTCCCGGAACGCCCCGGTGAACCAGCGCCGTGTGGGTTCAGAGAAGCGTTCCAAACAGGCTATTGATGGTGGGTGATCAGGCACTGAATCCCGTGATTTCTAACTGCACCAGCTTGGGATTGCCACAAGCCTGACTCTGGTGCGGAATGCTCACCACTGTGGTGCTGCCCACCGGTTGAACAACCACAGAATGAGTGGTGTGTGGGTTGCATGTGTGGGCTTGCAACGAGGAGAGGTTATGCCGTAACGACAATGTTGCCGATGCACCGGGTAATACCATCACTCCGGGTTTGAAGTCAGCGGTTGCTCTAGCGGGCAGCCCAATGACGCCGCCGTCAGACCCAGCAAAGAAGACCTGTGGGATGCTGGAGAGCGTGCAAGCTTGGTCAGCGTTGTTGGTCAGCACGAGGTTGAGATTCTGCGTATTCGTCGTAGTGATTGAGCCACTCAGGTTTTGGGCAGTGCACTCTTCCACAGACGCAGCGGCCCCACCCTTGGCTGCCCCGGGCGGGGGAGTTGTGGTGGGTTGTGCTTGCTGCGCAGGAACGTCACCAGGATCAACAACCAGGGCGGGGGCGTCAGGGACGTCAGGCGCACTACTTTCCGTGGGGGTGTGTGGCGCTGTGGACACCGCACTATGCGTCTGCTGGGGGGAAGGCGTTGGAGATTCGACGTCGCTGGAGTTCCCGCAGCCTGTGAGAATCAGGGCGCAAGCCAAACTGGTGAGGCAAAACGCTGTGTGATGCTGATGCGGTGACATGTGTGCTCCTCTAGGGAACCGGCCAGGGCGCTAGCGCGGGTGGTGGCACATTGACGTGTGCCTGATCTCATCTTATGACTGTGAACGGACATCACAGCCATAAAGTACAGATCATTGCTCTGGTAACGCCGCCCGGAGGACTTCCGCCAGTGTTAAGCCCTCGGCATCTGTGCCCTGGGATATTTGGGTACGGCACGAAAAACCATCAGCTAACACAAGCGTGCCGTCAGTTGCTGCCCGAATTTTGGGGAATAGCTCCCTTTCACCCAGGGCTTGTGAGACCTCCATATGCCCGGGCTCAAATCCGAAGTTGCCTGCTAACCCACAGCAGCCGCCCCCCACCATGTCCACGGCTACTCCGAGTTTTTCCAGAACTTTCAGTTCGGGGTCGTAACCCAGCATGGATTTTTGGTGACAATGCACCTGGCACACAGCCTGCGTCGGGTTGCCCTGAACTTCCAGGGTGTGGAATGGCCAGTCTCCGCCGTTTTCCAGGTGGTTGGCTACAAATGACCCCAAAGTCATCGTGCGTTCGGATAATTCTTTCGCCCGAGGGTCGTTGGGAAGTAGTTCGGTGATTTCCTCTTGCAGCATGACGGTGCAGGATGGTTCTAAGCCCACCACCGGGTACCCAGCGTCTAATAGGGGTTGCATGACGTTTAGGGTGCGCGACACTTCCCGTTTTAACGCGTCCAATTGCCCTGTGGAATGCCACGTCATGCCGCAGCACACGTTGCCCATGGGCATCAGCACGCGGTACCCCAGGGCCTCTAAGACTTCCACGGCTGCTTTACCCGGACCGTCACTCATAAAGTTCGTCCAGGAATCTGGCCACAGGACGACCGAGGACCGCCCGGCGGGATCGTCACCGGGGCTGAGATCCTGCCCATGGCTCTCTGCTCGATCCTTGAACCATGCGGCTAAGGGCTTGTGCGCGAACGTGATCATGTCCCGTTGGGTCTCTACACCTCCGAGCTTCATCACCGTTTTTTGCAGAGGGGTGATGCGCATTGCCGCGTTGGTTAGCGCTGGAACGCCCGGCAGCAGGTTCATAAACCGAGCTAAAACGGGCAGCCACCCCATAACGGCATGGGCCATGGGTCGTCGGTTACGCCCCACAAAGCTGCGCAGTCCTTCACCGTAATGGTGATGCAGAAACTCTGATTTATACGTGGCCATATCCACGTTCACTGGGCATTCCGTGGCGCAGGCTTTACAAGACAGGCACAG
Source organism: Kocuria sp. (assembly GCA_030524035.1). Classification (GTDB taxonomy): domain Bacteria; phylum Actinomycetota; class Actinomycetes; order Actinomycetales; family Micrococcaceae; genus Kocuria. The sequence goes on from JAUNHG010000001.1 coordinate 262,038, forward strand.
ATCTAATGCTTCAAGTGTTTCCTTGGATTTCCAGCCGTCCGTCAGGTGTTCTCCACGCAGCATTTCCGCCAGGGAACGCATGCGCCCGCGTGTTGAATGCACCTCGTCTCGGGTGGCCACAAAAGACGGACACATGGATCCCACATCAGAACGGCACGCCCCCACACCTACGCAGCGGTTTAGTGCACCGGCCACGGAGCCGGAATCGTGGCTGAACGCGTGAACGGGGGTGATGTCGAAGGTACGTGCGCCCGGGCCGGGACGAATACCGCGATCAATGGGGTCGGGATCCACCAGTACACCCGGGTTGAAGAGCCCGTCTGGGTCAAAAACGTGTTTGAACTCCCGGAAAGCTTGCAGAGCTTCCGGGGAGTACATGATGGGTAGTAGCTCTGAGCGTGCGCGTCCGTCGCCGTGTTCACCGGATACTGACCCCCCGTAACGGTGCACTAGCTCCGCCGCGCGGGTGATGAACCTGCGGTACACCGCAACACCGTCGTCAGTGTTGAAGTCGAAAGAGATCCGGATGTGTACACACCCTTCACCAAAATGACCAAAAGGGATGCCCCGTAAATTCAACTCGGCCAGTAGCGTGTATAAATCCCGTAAATACTCGGCCAGATTTTCGGGAGGAACCGCAGAATCTTCCCAACCTGGCCAGGCTTCACCGCCATCGGGCAGACGGGTGACAATGCCTGCGCTGGCTTCCCGAATCCGCCACAGCGCCCGCATGTCCTGCGCATCCGTGACCACAACCGCGTTACGCACCGTCACTTTCCCCGCAGCGTCCACGATTCCCTGTAACTCGTGGGCGCGTTCGGCGGCCTGTTCTAGGGTGTCACCGCCGACTTCGCAATATAACCAGCCGTTACCTTCTGGCAGTTCCTGACCGGCGTTTTCTTGGCCGGGGCGGGTGCGTAAGGCGTCCAGGAGGTCGCCCCCCATGCCTTCGATGGTGGCAACGCCCCGCACCCGTAAAGCGGGGGCGGCCGCAGCGGCGTCAAAGGCGTCATCAAAACTGAGCACTGCCAGCGCTGTATGGGCCGGTTTACGGACCAGTTTGACGGTCATGCGGGTCATGACCCCGCAGGTGCCTTCGGTGCCCGCAAAGGCCTTGGCGGTATCAAACCCCTTTTCTTCTAAAAGATAGTGAAGCCCGTACCCGGAAACCTGCCGGGGGAACTGGCCGAGTTCGGTGCGCAGCATGGCACGGTGCTGATCACGGATGGCGCTTAATGCCTCGGTGATGGCTGAATCGTCGGTTCCACCGGCTGACAGTTCCACTTCTCTGCCGTCCGCCAGCATGACGGTGACTGACACAAGGTTGTGTGCGGAGGTTCCCCAGGCAACGGAATGGGAACCGCAGGCGTTATTGGCCACCATGCCACCGATGGTGCATCGGCTATGTGTGGAAGGGTCCGGGCCGTAGGTCAGTCCGTATTCAGCGGCAGCGTCTCGTAGCTGGTCACAGATTACGCCGGGTTCAATCACGGCGGTTTCCGTGTTCGGGTCAATGGAGATGATGCGGTTGAAGTACCGGGACGTGTCAATCACCAGACCGTCTCCAATGGCGTTTCCGGCAACGGAGGTTCCTCCTCCGCGGCTGACCACGGACCATCCACGTTCGCGCGCTAGGGCTAGTAGGCCCCGGATGTCTTCAACGGTGCGGGGTTCCGCCACGGCGGCGGGAAGACGTCGGTAAATGGACGCGTCGGATATGTACGCGGCGCGGGTGGTGAGGTCGTCCCGCACAATGTGCTGCACGGATGCTGCTGATCCACGTGGTTGGGCTTCGGGGACGATGCTCACGGGTTCACCATTCGGGGGCGATGGTGATTTCGGCACCATCAAGATCCTCTGACCATTGCACCTGGCAGGTGAGGCGGGAGTCTTCGTGCCGGGTGTCATCCAGCATGTCCAGGACGTCTTCTTCTTCGTCGTCAATGGGTGAGTTGCTGTTGACGGTTTCTGAGGAGGCCCCCATGTAGCAGTGACATGTGGAGCACGACGCATTGCCACCGCAGGTAGCCAAGATGGGGAATTTATTGCGGGTGAGAGCTTCCATGAGGGATTCGTGGTCCTGCCACTGCACACCTTCGGTGCGGGTGCCATCACGATCAGTCACGTTCACGGTAATGCTACTCACGGGGTGGATCCTCCTGGGGCTGCGCAGTACCCAGCCATTGTGGGTGGTCTAAGGAAGGCTCCGGCTATTCTAGTTCGCTTCCGACGCCTGGCGAACCGCGTTTCCCGTGCTGGAAATCGACGGGCGCCGCCCGGAATCGCCTCGGATCACACTCAGGTCCAACCCCGAAAAACACGAAGTCCCCGAACCCATGGAGGTTCAGGGACTTGAATTCCCCAGAGCGCCTAGGTGCGATCGGATCACGGTGTGTCGCAGGTTTCCTCCATAGCATCTCTGAGTCTTGTTCTTGTAGTGTCCCAGAATGGCTTCGAAACGATCCCCGTGGAGGGCTTGCAAGGTGCTGACTATGTGAAACATCACACGAGTTGTGGCTACCGCGACCACGACTTTCCCTGGACAGGGACACCTCACGGGGGTGTATGATTACCCCACACCCCGCTTGTAGCTGCTTTAGTAGCTTCAAGCCCAACGGCCCATTCCTCGCGATTGGGCCGTTTTTGTTGGTCTAGGCCCCTGTAGTAGGTGACGCTGCCAGTCCGTCCGCTGTGTTGCAACGAGTATGTGCAAAGTGTGGGCAACGAGCCCACTCGGCGCATGACAAAGGCCCCCACATCCCGGTGATTCCAGGGTTGCAAGGGCCTTCGTGACTGGCGGTGACGGAGGGATTTGAACCCTCGTTGGCTTTGACACCAAACATCATTTCGAGTGATGCACCTTCGGCCGCTCGGACACGTCACCAGCGCCAAAATCCTAGCTGAGTGGCTCACGGCCTTCAAAATTCCGGGGGTGTTCATCGCCTCCAGGGAAAGGGGTTTGTGGGCGGTGCGCACGGAAAAAATCCCGGATCAGATCACCGCATTCTTGAGCCAGAACACCCCCATAAATTTCCGTCCAGTGGTTCAGCGCAGGATGCCGTACAACATCCATGACTGAACCACAGGCACCTGCTTTGGGATCCCAAGCACCCAAAACTATGCGGGGGATACGCGCTAACACGCAGGCCCCAGCGCACATGGCACAGGGCTCCAGGGTGACTACCAAGGTGCAGTCGTCCAGCCGCCAACGATTCAGGGCGTGGGCGGCTTCACGTAGAGCCAAGACTTCGGCATGAGCCGTGGGGTCTCCATCAGCCTCCCGCCGGTTGACGGCGCGGCCCACCACGGTGCCATCGTCACGCACCACCATGGCTGCGATCGGGACGTCGCCTGTGACCAGCGCCGTGGGGGCGAGTTTCAATAACGCCTGCACCCACTGTTCATGGTGCGCGGCGTGCGAATTAGGGGGCGAGGTCACAGTGGCTGCTTTCCGATGCTGGGTTGTTGGGGTAGCTCTGATAATTTTGCGCCATGCGTGTCACAGTCCTAAACCACCCTTTGATTGCTCACAAACTCACCGTCCTGCGGGATCACACCACGCCTTCGCCGGTGTTTCGTCAGCTGGTGGAAGAACTCGTGACCTTGATTGCTTACGAAGCCACTCGTGAAGTCCGTGTGGAACCCCTTGAAGTCACCACGCCCGTAGCCACAACAACCGGCACCACGTTAAGTACCCCGCAGCCTTTGGTGGTGCCCATCCTGCGGGCAGGACTGGGAATGTTGGAAGGCATGACCCGCTTGGTTCCCACCGCAGAGGTGGGCTTTCTTGGGATGGCTCGCAACGAACAGACCTTAGACATCGTCACATATGCGGAACGTCTTCCTGATGATCTTTCGGGTCGCCAGGTGTATGTCCTAGACCCCATGCTTGCTACTGGTGGCACGCTGGTGGAGGCCATCGCATTTTTGCGTCAGCGTGGGGCAGCGGAAGTTACGTGTTTGTGCCTCCTGGCGGCCCCCGAAGGGTTAAAGACCTTAGAAGCCACGCTTGGTGACGACGTCCATGTAGTGCTGGCTGCTGTGGACGAAAAATTAGACGACAACGCGTACATCATTCCGGGGCTGGGCGATGCCGGTGACCGTCTTTATGGAGTGGTTAGTTGAGCATTGCGTTCTCTTCTGTGAGAGATTCGGAAATTTTGTGATCCCCGTTCCGGGCTTTCGGAGCGGGGATTTTTGTTGCCGTGCTGATTGGAATTCCGCTATTTAGTGCAATACGCGAGTACCTATTACTCATACGTATCTCACATAGTAAGACAGTAATGATAAATATGGCGCTCGCTGCCCCACTGACCTCGGCTTGGTAGATGCAAAGGGTTGCTGGGTGACGGTGATAGATCGCCTCCGGCTAGGTGATACCAGAGGGATCAGTAACTTCTGCCTCAGCAAACTCCAATACTTGTCCCCAATAGTGTGGTGAAATTATCTCATGATGTGAGATGAGACATTCATTATTACTTGCCCGTTATGAGTAAAGGCGTGAAGATAGATGCATTGCATTCAGTGAGTGTTCAGGTTTCCGCTTCTGTTGGAACGTCTTACTTTTGGGAAAAGCGGGCAATCAGCGCACGCACCGGACAGTAATTAGTGCATCGGTCGGCCCTATAGGTCGGCTCGTGATGGATTCCTACGGGGATCACTGGAATTCGAGGAGCAGTTATGGCGGGTGCACCCGGCTACGTCCATATTTCGCAGCGAAACCGTGCCGCAGCGGTTCGACAACAAGCAACGCTTGGGGAGGGGCTTGTATCCGGTCAACGACCGGGATCTCGACCGCCTATTCGTTCTATGGCGAATGGTGCTCCGGGGGGTGTGCATGTGGATCGTCGTTTGGCTCCGCATGAGTCGGTCACACAGACTTCTGGCAATGAGGCTCGTGGTTTTGTGCTTTATGTGGGTTTGAATGAGGCTAAGGCAGCACAGGATGGCACCACCTTGGTGGAGGTTGTACGGCATTTACGCCGAACTGTTGCTGAAGTTGCACCCCAGGCTGATACCTATGCGGCTGTGGCGCTTGCGCAGGCTGGCGCTGAGGGGTCTGATCTGCAGGTGGTGCGCAATGCTTTGGGGGATCCCACATCGGGCTATCACCGTTCGGAGCCTTTGGGTGCGGCTGCTTCCACGGAGAACGAAACCCGTGCCGCGCAGTCCGTTGGTGTTTTGATCGATCTGTCCAGAAGGGAAGTGCTTTTGGATGGTGAGGTGTTGAACTTGACCTACAAGGAGTTCGAGCTGCTGAACTACTTGGTGGAAAACGGGTCCCGCACGGTTGGTCGTGGTGAGCTGATCGGTAGTTTGTGGTCAGATGCGGAAGACGTTCCGAATGAACGCACCATTGACGTTCATATTCGGCGGTTGCGTTCCAAGTTGGGGCGTTTGGCGAATACGGTGCGCACTGTCCGTGGGCAGGGGTACCGTTTTTATGATCACCCAGAAGTTGTGGTGTGGGCGGCACCTGAATACTCCATTTGATCGCTGTGTACTCGAACCTGTGGGGTTGAGGCTTGGCGTGTCCGTGAGACGATGGCGCTATGAGTGCCGCGCAAAGTCCCCGACGTCATGATGAGCGTGTTCTTGTTTTGATGCGTCACGCCACGGCTGAGGCAGGGTGGGGCGTGGATGATCATGAACGGCAGTTGAGTGTTGAGGGGCAAGCGGACGCTCCTGTGGCCGGACGGTGGCTGGTTGATCACGGTCTGATTCCGGAGATGATCGTGTGCTCTTCGGCGTTGCGTACCCGGCAGACGTGTACGTGGCTTTCTTCTGCATTAGGAGACCTTGCTCCCACGCCCAGTTTGTCGGAGCGTCTGTATGAAGCGTCTGGTGCTCAGGTGTTGGCCGAAATTAATGCGGCGCCGGATGATGTGCGGGTGCTTGTGGTGATTTGTCATCAGCCAGCGGTGCAGGATGTTGCGATGCAGTTGGCCAGTGCGGATTCAGATGTGGATGCTGTGATGGATCTTTCCGCGGGTTACCCCACGTGCGGGTTGGCTGTTTTGCGTACGGTGGGTAGTTGGGCTGGTTTGGCTCGCGCGGATGCACGTTTGACAGATTTTGTGGTCCCGCGAGCCGGGGCTGTTTGAAGATCTTTAACATCCGGTGCCCGCGGGGTTGATGATGCAGTCGTCAGCGTAGTTACGTATTTTGGTGCGCCAGACCTTGAGTTCCACTGAGGTGCTGGTCACGGTTGTGGTGCCTTCTACCGGTAGCCATGGGCCACCGGCGATGGAGTATTCGCCTTCGAACGTGGTAGTTAACGTGACGTGCACGTCACCAGTTTTGGTGTACCGGTGGCTAGTTTCAGTGGGCGTGTCCCATTCATCCTCACCCAGGGGATATCCGCTGTGTGTTGTTGGTCCGAGTGTGGTGCCGTCACCGTAGTCCCAGGTGTAAGCGATCGGGTATACCCGCACGGTGACGGGGTACCCGGCTAGGGTGGTGGTGAATTCTTGGGCCCTGGCGTGGGCGTAGACGTTGGTGTTGTAGTTAATCAGGGTGTGGGGCGCCGGCTCGACCACTGCGACGGCTGCTCCGATATCGAGACGTTTTAAATCTTCGGTAGTGACTACCGGTAATGAGGAGGCTTCGGGAATGTTTTCTGGGTCGACACAGAGCGGTTCAGAGAGGCGGTGGGAGGTTTGACGGGTCTGGTCTTCGTAGAACTGGATGTAGTGATTTTGTCCGGGCTCGCCATTTGTTTGGGTGCAGGCCTCTTCTTCTTGGCAGGCTGCGGGATCGGGAGCGTCAGCACAGATCCCGACGAGAGAGTAGAGCCCGTATCCAGTGGGGGGAGCTCTTCGTCGTATCTCGATGTCGTCTTTACTGGGGGATAACCCCACGCCGAAAAGAAGTTGCTTTTCGTACGCGGTGAGGAGGAGAGACCATCCCCCGCCGGGAGCTTCGCTGGAAGCAACTGCCCCGTGCGGAACGTCAATATGGATCGTCCCATCTGCCTCCAGTTGCGGAGGGCGGGTATCGACGCCGCGAAGGGTAACCGCTCCACCACCTGCTTCCGCACTTGTCATCGGCAAGTTGTACCCGTTGAAACCATCACCGAGGGAATTGTCGGCTTGTGCGCGTGGTGCTGATATGGGCAGCATTGCCAGAAAAAGGGCGGAGATTAAGACCCAAACTCTCTGTTTCATGCAGGGGCTCCGACCAGGTAGGTCCACTCGCCATCCTCGTAGGAGATGTGCATACTCATTTTTTCTTCGGAGAATTCTTCAGGTGGTATTTCTCGTTCGACTTCACCATCTTTATTCCAAATAGTTATTCCTTCATAGTCCACAGAAACGGTGGGTGCGTAGGACCCGTACTGATCAAGAGGAAGGTCAGGGCTAGTCACTGTCACTGACTCCCGCCCTTTTGACGCCCATCCGCCTGCTTTATAGAGATCATCAATAGATTTGTAGTGTTCCATGCACGATTCACATTCTTGGGCGGTGAGTTCCCGGGCGATGGAGGTATCACCGGTCTGTTGTGCGTAGGCGCGCGCGTCGGAGAGGTAGTCCAAGAAAGCTTGAGCACCTTCGACGGATTCTTCATCCGCTTTGGGTGGCTTTGTGGGCTTGGGGACGTTCTGTGCGGGTCCATCAGCAGAAGCTGGCACGTACTCACCCGTGGTGCTTGTGCTGGGAGTGGGGGATTCGGTTGCCGTGGTGTCGTTGTGACTTGCGCACCCGGTAAGAACACCGGTCACTAATACGGCAGACAGTACTAACACACGACGAACGGACAGCACCCATACCTCCAGGCTTTAACAGTCAGCTTGTCCACGGCCTATCACGCGATACCGGTAAGAGGGCCGGGGCGTCTTGACTGTAAACAACCAGCTGGGGGTGGGGGAACTGCCGCACCATAACTGTGGAAAACCCTTATTTAGCGACCCTAGTCACACTCAAAAGTTCCACGCAAAGACATCAAAAATGGTTGCTTTGATGGTCTCGGTGGGGTTTTCATAACAACCGCCCCTAAAAAACAAAGCCCCTAAACCCGCGAAGGCTCAGAGACTTTAGGTGCCCCAGTACGGAGCAAAAGTGCGCCACGAGGGATTCGAACCCCCAACCTTCTGATCCGTAGTCAGATGCTCTATCCGTTGAGCTAGTGGCGCGTGACCAAATGGGTCAACGTCCTAGTGCAATCACGTCACACTGGACAGGCGTCTACACTACGCGTGCCAGGCGCAGTGGGCAAATCGGTAGGGTATAGCCGCTTTATGATTCCGCGTGACCACGACGCCAATACCCCATGAACGATACGTTCTCCTTCGGGATCCCAGCGCCATCCACACACAGCCGCCGCCACGCTTTCACGTTGGCGGCTTCACCCGCTAAGAACACATAGGTGTCCCGGTCGGCTCCTGGATCAGCAACCTCCCACAAATGTTCCGCTGGGGGCTCAACAGCACGCTCGGGGCGTCGCCCTGCCAAAACGTCAGCCACACAAAACATGGGCAAATCCAAAATATGCGCAAGAGTACGCACGGAACCCGCGCCGTTCGCGCCGCTTTCGGAACGGGGCAACGCGTGAACAATCATGCCATCACAAGAATTGCTCGTCAGCACATCGGCCCGTGTGGGCACCTCCATAATGACGTCCACGCGGTCGGCGGTGTTATGCCCGTCCAATTCCTCCATGATGGACAGCAGCGCAGGCACAGCAGTTTCATCCCCCACTGCCACAATGCGACGTGCCCGCCCCGGCCCCCATGATGTCCATGCGGGTTCGCCTGGCCCCGGGCCCACAATGAACGCAGTATCACCTGGGGAGGCTTCCTCAGCCCATCGCCCACCGGGTCCCTGAGTTTCTGGGTGAAGAACAAAATCCACGGTGAGCTCGGGGACTGTTTCCCCATTCCAGGGAACCCACTGAATTGAACGCGCCGTATAGGTCCGTAGAAACCCGCGTTCTTCCTGTGGTTGTGCAAACCAAGCGCGGTAACCTCCGGACATATCCGGGCGGGTTGGCGCAGCCCCGTGTGGCGGAATTAAAAGTTTGATGTACGCATCGCTGCAGGTGGTCGCCCCGCCCTGTCCCACAAGCCGTGCAGAGAACCCCGCCAACTCCCGGCCAGCCACACAGATGCGCCGGAAGTGTGGAGAAAGTTGCTCAACTGACGTCACGGTTGCCCGTGCGCACACCACCGGGCGATTCGTCGCAACGCTGGTATCTGTTGCCATGGCTGCCCCTAGCGTTCGTTGTCTTGCGTCGTGACCCACCTGGGGTTTCCGTTGTGGTGTTTACCCACCGTGCTTCTGCGTCCACGAGGCAAAATGACGGGGTAGTGTTCAGCGGGGTCATAGATAACTTCCGCGTCAAGGTCAAAAATCTCGGCTAAAGCGTCCGGTGTGAACACGTCGTGAGGTGTCCCTTCTAAGGCAATACGTCCGTTTTTGACCGCAATCACGTGATCAGCCACACGCGCGGCCAGATTTAGCTCGTGTAAAACCGCAACCACCGTGGTTCTGTTGCCATCCGGGCGGCGCAAGGTGATGAGAAGATCCAGCAGGTCCACCTGGTGCGCTAGGTCCAAGGCAGCTGTGGGCTCATCCAAAAGAACCGTGTGTGTATCCTGCGCCAGAACCAGCGCAATCCAGGCACGCTGACGTTGCCCACCGGAGAGTTCTTCCACAGGCCGCGTCGCTAAGTCACTGAGTCCGGTCATATTCAGCGCTGCGGCAACGGCGTCATCATCACCCGGGGACGGGGCGCCCCACCAGCGCCGATGAGGGTGCCTGCCCCGCCCTACCAACTCCACCACCGATAATCCTTCCGGAACTACCGGAGACTGCGGGAGTAAGGCAACTTGGCGTGCGTATTCTTTCGGGCGGAGCGTGTCCAGGGCTTGACCGCAAAAACTGATACTGCCGCTGCGCGGATGTAGCTGCCGGGACAGCCCCTTGAACAAAGTGGATTTGCCAGAACCGTTGGCACCAACCAACACGGTGGTTTGATGTGGTTTGATGCTGAGGTCGACGTCGTGGATAACAGTCCGGTTTCCGTAGGCTAGTGACAGCCCATTAACAGAAAAAATGGGGTGACTCATGCCGTTCTCCCACGTCGCAATTGCACTAATAACCACAACATCACCGGGGCACCGATTGCACCCGTTACGACGCCAGCCGGTAGCCTGACCTCCCCCAGCATCTCCGCCCCTACCATGTCTGCGAATACGACGATTAATGCCCCGATTGCTCCGCTGGCTAGCAGGGAGATCCGCCCGCCCCGTAAGGCTGCCGCGATGGGTGTGGAGAGCAAAGCAACAAACGACAACGGCCCGGTGGTGGCCGTGGCGGTGGCGGCCAACACCACCCCAACAGCTAAAGCAGCCCCTTGTGTCAGACCGGGGCGAGACCCTAAGGCTGCCGCTAATTCATGGCCCAGGGAGGCCGGGCGTAGAGAACGGTGGAGCAGCAGCGCTGCAGGCAGTGCTACCGCCAGAACTGCCAAGAGCAACCACAAGCGATCCCAAGTGGAGGAGTTCAAAGATCCGGTGGTCCACACCGCAGCCGCCTGCGCGTTCTGCGTTGGCAAACGAGCCAAAAGACCGGAAGTTACCGCTTGTGATAACGCCGCTACTGCAATCCCCGCCAGAAGAAACCGTTCCCCTGCGATTCCAGAGCGTCCAGTGCCGGTTTGGAATGAGAACGAAAAGCTTGCGATGACCACGGCAGCTGTGATTGCGCCCCCCAATGCCGCCCAAGCCATGCCTGTGCCCGAAGCTCCCCACAGTGCCATTGCTGCAACAGCTCCGGCTGCTGCTCCGGCATTAATGCCCAAGACATCGGGGCTGGCCAAAGGGTTGCGCAGAACAGTTCGGAATAATGCCCCGGAGATTCCGAAAGCCAGTCCTGCTGCGGTGCCTACAAGGGTTCGTGGAAGTTTGTCGTGCATGACGATGAACGTGGCACCGGGAATGCGTTCACCTGCCAATATTCGGAAAAAATCTGGGATGGTCACGGTGTATTGCCCCAGCAGCACACGGGCGGCCATGGTGCCGAACACCACGGCCGCCAAGACAGCCACCAGAAACACGTGGCGGCGCACATTGTGCTGACGAACGGCGCGCACCTCGGTAGCCTTCACAACGTCACCCCCTGTTTGCGGCGCAACAAGAACAGGAGAACCGGTACCCCCACCACCACGGTGGTGACCCCCACGTAGACCTCCTGTGGGGGCGCGATCACGCGTCCTATAGTGTCCGCAATTAACAATAATGTGGGCCCGGCGAGTAGGCTTACGGTGATAATCCACCGGTAGTCAGCGCTGACGACGCGACGGACAGCATGGGGGATGAGTAATCCCACAAACGCGATGGGCCCAGCAATGGCCGTTGCCGTACCGGCTAACAGGACGACACCCACGAATACTGCGGTGCGTTGTGCGCCCAGGTTTACTCCCAAACCATGAGCCATATCATCCCCGAGTGCCAGGGCATTGAGTCCAGAGGCACCTAACAACACGAGGATGATTCCGACGAGAATCGGGACCACGGCAACGGCCAAGTCAGTCATGCCAGTGCCTGATACAGACCCCACACTCCAATATCTGAAGCGTTCCAGGATTGCCTGGTTACTGAGCACAGCGGCGGAGGTTACAGCGATAAAGCCTGCGTTGACAGCAGCTCCAGATAGAGTCAGGCCGACCGGCGTGGGCGCGGTGCCACCTGCCTGTGACACACCAAAAACCAGCAGGGCGGCCACCACAGAGCCGGCCAAGGATGCAAGGGTCATGTGCCACATCGTGTGCAGCCCCAGCCACCCCAATCCGAGTACCACACCGGCTGCTGCCCCCGAGAGCAGCCCCAACAGGCCGGGATCCCCCAGGGGATTACGGCTGACACCTTGGATTCCGGCGCCTGAAACGGCTAAAGCCGCGCCTACCACGATGGCGGTCAGAGTGCGAGGGATACGGTTGAGAACCACAGCTGTGTCCATATCGGCAGGCCCTTCGGCGTCCTGCCCCATCAGTATCCCGGGGATACGTAACAGGACGGAGCTGACGGTGTGCGGGTCCATAGAGCGGCTCCCCCAGAACAACGATGCAACCGTTGCGCCGGTTAACATCACCATTGCAACGGCCAACGCTACCCACGGGCTGACCCGTAGGGTTTTATTCATGCCGTGGGGCTAGCGCTTGCTGAGCTCTCTAATACCTGTGCAATCTGGGGTACCACATTTTTGATGGCCCAGGGGATGCTCAAGGGAGAAGCGGCGGAGACGGACAGTGTTTCCTGCCCGTCGGTTTGTAGGACCATACGGTTTTGTTCCACAGCGGGAATTTTGCTTAAGAGGTCATCTGACTCAATGCTTTCGCGGACGTTTTCGTCAGCAGCCCAGGAGATCAGAACATCCGATGTAAGTTCGTCAGCTCTCTCTGGTGACCAACTGATAAAGAATTCAGATGAATCATCGTCAGTTGCCTCATCGATGACGGGTGCTTGTTCCATGCCTAAGGACTTCAGGAAGCGTGGACGATTGTCTATTTCGGTGTAAATGCTGATCTGTTCTTCAGCGGAAGGGTCAACAGTTCCGTAGATGAAAGTTTTACCTTTCAGCTCTGGGTGATCTTCCGCTGCTTGAGTCACTTGCTTTTCCACGGATGTGATCAAATCTTCAGCTTGATCATCGCGGCCCAAGGCTTTGCCAATGATGCGTGTGGTTTCTTCCCACGGTGTCCCGAAATCTGGGGTGTTCTTGGGTGGGGCAATGGTGTTGGCGATTTCCGATAGCCGTTTATAGTCTTCTTCGGTCATGCCGGAGTAGACCCCCACGATGAGGTCAGGTTCAGCTGCGGCAATGGCTTGGAAATCTAGTCCATCAGTTTCAGTCCATTTAGCGGGCTCGTCGCCCCCATTTTCCTTCAGAGCTTCATCGAACCAATCTGTGGACTGGTTGTCATTGCCACCGAAGTCTGTGGCAGCAATCCCCACGGGTACCACGCCAAGCGCCAAAACCACGTCTTGGTTGACCCAGGCGATGGTGGCTACACGTTGGGGAGCTTTGTCGATGGTTGTGGAGCCGTACGTGTGCTCAATGGTGCGTGGAAAACTCGCGTCAGCGTCGTTGGTGCTTTCCTCGTCTGAGGAGGATCCGGTCTGGCAACCTGCTAAAGCCAGTGCACCGAAAGCAGCCAGGCTGGTCAGGGCAGAACGTCTGGTCATGGACATTGTGGTCATGGTCAACCTTTAAGACTTCGGAGTTTAAACGGAATGGGTGAGTAGAGGTTAGGCAAACCTAACGTTACGCGTGAACACTGTAGAGGTGCGTAGGCGGATACGTAAAGCGAATATGCGCTAATTCAGAAGAGGCCTGGTCGGGTAGCCAGTGTGGGTGTGTTTTTGGTGTTGAGTTGGGGCTGGTGCCATGCGGGGGTCGTGCGTCAAGTTTCTTGTTGTCGAAGGCATTGATGCATAAAGCAGGTAGACTCCGGGGGTACCACGTGTTCTGGCCAGCTCGACTCCCCAAAGCGTCCGGCAGGGTGGGGCCCTCAATGGTGAGGGTTGAGAGGTGGTTTTGAACAAAACACAGCCTCAATGAGGAGTTAATGTCCATGGTTCAGAAGCCCACTGATGTAACGAATGAACTCTCTGCACAGGTTCTCAGAGATCTTAACCAGTCCCCCACAACACATCAGCGTGTACTTGAGTGGGTGCGTGAAGTCGCCGAACTAACCCAACCTGAGCGCATTCACTGGGTGGACGGTTCCGAGAGTGAATGGAACACACTGACTGACCAGATGGTCAATAGCGGTACTTTAGTTCGTCTCGCTGAGGACCAATTCCCCAACTCTTTCGCAGCATTCTCTGATCCCGATGACGTTGCTCGGGTTGAGGAGAGGACGTTCATTTGCACCAGGACGGCTAGGGGTGCTGGCCCCACAAATAACTGGGAAGATCCCGATGAGATGAAGGGTATCTTGCGGGGACATTTTCGGGGTTCCATGCGGGGGCGGACGATGTATGTGATCCCGTTTGTTATGGGTCACTTAGATGCTGATGATCCTAAATTTGGGGTGGAGATTTCTGACTCTCCGTATGTGGTGTGTTCTATGCGGATTATGGCGACCATTGGCTCCGATGTTCTTGCGAAAATGGAAGCCACTCATGCTTTTTTTGTGGAGTGTCTGCATTCTGTGGGCGCCCCGTTGCAGCCGGGCGAGCAGGACGTACCGTGGCCTTGTAATCCGTCAAAGTACATTGTGCATTTCCCAGAGGATCGTGCGATTTGGTCCTACGGTTCCGGGTACGGTGGCAACGCATTATTGGGTAAGAAGTGCTATGCCTTGCGGATGGCGTCTGCCATAGGGCACGACGAAGGCTGGTTGGCCGAGCACATGTTGATCCTGAAGATCACGGATCCCAACCAGGTCACGAAATACATCGCTGCCGCATTCCCCTCCGCGTGTGGCAAAACTAACTTCGCCATGATTGAACCCACCGTTCCGGGCTGGAAAGCGGAAATGGTGGGTGATGACATCGCTTGGATTCGATTTAGGGACAACAAGGCCTATGTGACCAATCCAGAAGCTGGGTTGTTTGGGGTTGCCCCGGGAACCGGGTGGTCCACTAATCCCAATGCCATGAAAGCCATTGCAGCTGGCAACACCATTTTCACCAACGTGGCCTTAACGGATGATGGTGGTGTGTGGTGGGAAGGCATGACCGATGAAACCCCGGAGCATTTGATCGATTGGAGGGGTAATGATTGGACCCCTGACAGCGGTCGGCCTGCAGCTCACCCCAATTCACGGTTCTGCACGCCGATTAAGCAAGCTGAGATTTTAGCCCCCGAGTATGACGATCCCCATGGGGTTCCGTTATCTGCGATTGTTTTTGGAGGGCGCCGTAAAACCACAGTGCCGTTAGTATCCCAGTCCTTTGGGTGGGAGCACGGGGTATTTCAGGGAGCCACGCTGTCGTCTGAGACGACCGCTGCGGCCAAAGGCGCAGTAGGCGTGGTGCGCAGGGATCCCATGGCCATGTTGCCGTTCATTGGGTACAACGCCAATGAGTATTTGCAACATTGGCTGGATATGGGTGAAAACCATGGGGAAGAAAACATGCCCAAGGTTTTCTACGTGAATTGGTTCCGGCGTACTGCGGACGGTGGGTTTGCTTGGCCGGGATTTGGGGAAAACAGCCGTGTGGTCGAATGGATCTGCCGCCGGGTGGATGGAACCGCTGGTGGGGTGGAAACCCCTATCGGCATTGTTCCCACCCCAGAGGACCTCAACCTTGAAGGGCTTGAGGTTCCCGCCGCTGACGTCCGGGCCGCGTTGGCAGTTGATGAGCAAGAATGGGTAGACGAATTGCCAGGGATAGATGCGTGGTTGACCAAGCTCGGTGACGTTCCAGAGGTGCTTGCGGAGCAGGCTGCGGGGCTGAAAGAACGCTTGCGGCGGTGAGGGTATCCCCGGTGCCGCGTCGTGGGGCGTGCTTTTGTGAAGAAGATGTAATTATCTCAGGGCACGCCATCCGCACTTTCGCGGTCCACCGGGGGCCCTGGCGGGGTACAGTATTTCATCGGGGCTGAATGAAAACTGCTCAGCTTAGTGCGACTACCGTCAAGAAGATGTATCGGGAGAACGTGTTGTGAGTGAACTGCTATCCGTGCGCGGTTTGGTGAAAAACCATGGCCAGGTCCGGGTTCTCAAAGATGTGGATTTGGCGGTTGCTGAAGGTGAGATCGTTGGCATAGTCGGTGGCAACGGTGCCGGTAAGTCCACGCTGATTTCTGTGATCTCTGGCCTTATTGAGCCAAATCGTGGGGACATGTTCTTAAATAACGAGTCCTATCGTCCTGCGGATGTTGACGAGGCTCGCTCACGTGGCGTGGGTGCTGTCCACCAACGGTTTAAGTTTGAAGACGACCTCTCTGTACTCGGCGCGATTGCCGGGTTTGATCGGCAGGTTCCGGAGGATCCTACTGAGGCTGAGCAAAAGGCCTTGGACATTCTCACGGAATCAGGGGTGGAGATTGATCCTCACGCCTCTGTGCATGACTTGATGCGCGCCGAGCAGGCCATTGTTGGCGTTTTGCGGCTGCAGTTTGAAGGCCCACGCTTGCTCCTGTTGGACGAAGTTGCTGCATCCTTCAATGATCAGGAAGTAGCGTTGGTCCACACTGTCTTGCGCCGTATGGCTAAGGATGGTGCGGGCATCGTGTACATCACTCATCGAATTGATGAAGTACGGTCCTTGGCGGACCGTGTCTTGGTGATGCGTAGTGGGCAGATTAAGGACGAGTTCATCCCGCGTGAAGTCAAGGTAGACGACATCGTTTACTCGATGTTTGAACGCAGCATTCCACAGCAGGGCCGTCCTGAAGCTGCCGTGGAAAACAGCTCCGAAGAAGTCTTGCGTGTTGAAGGGCTTTCGACTGAATCTGGACTTTCCGACGTTTCTTTTGTGCTGCACCGTGGCGAAATCCTTGGCCTGACCGGGTTGCGGCGCGCAGGAATGAATGAGCTCGTATCCGCGTTAGCCGGGGCTAGCCCGGCGCAGTTCCACACGCTGCAAGTTAAGGGCCGTGACGTCACCATCAATTCGACGGATGATGCCGTGGAATTGGGCATTGGGTATTTGTCGGAAACCGATGATGAGCTAGAGGCTGCGTTGGAAGTTTCTGTGGCCAAGCGTTTGTTGAAAGATGACTACGACTCCGAAGCCGGGTTTATCCGTGAGGTATCGGCACTGCGCGAAGTCGCCGCTCAGGTGAAAAACCTGCATATCCAAACCCACGATATCCAGTCACAAGTAGGTGAGTTGTCTGGTGGTGACCAGCAAAAGATTGCCTTAGCTCGTTGGATGCGTAGCGAGTGCGACATTTTGATTCTGGACCATCCCACTCGTGGGATTGACGTTGGTTCTAAGGGCAATGTGTATGACATGCTGCGTGACCTCACGGAACGGGGCACGGCGGTTCTGTTGGTTTCGTCGGAGATGACTGAGCTGCTGCAATGGTGCCAGCGCATTATGGTGATGCGCGACGGGCAAGTGGTGGCCCATCAGGACAATGTGGATGCCACGGAAGACACTCTGATGAGTGCAGCCTTGGGTGAAGAGTTCTAGAAACTTTCTCTCAAGGGACATAGTCAGGGGCCCCGCGTGGGACCGCTGCGGCGGCGGGGCCCCGGCTCCTGCGCTCCGGCCCCCGGGTTGATCACTCGGCCCCCCCCGCT
>JAUNHG010000001.1:279249-848487 GCA_030524035.1 Kocuria sp.
CTCCTTGGGTGCATGTTTTTAAAAAACTTCCGACCTGGGTACTTCGCCGGGGGCCCGGCTTCGCACTAGTGCGAAGCCGGGCCCCTGACTCATGAGAGCGCTCACGCTTATTCAGCATGAGCCCCCCGCGAAGATCACAGGCTAACCTGACGAGCCACAGCGGTGAGCTTGTGGCGGGCGAGGGCCAGGTTGGAGCTCCGGCGGTCCAGTACCAGGTACACGAACAAACCGGAGGTTGCTTCCGTGTTCAGTACGTTAATCAGGTGGTACTGGGACCCCAACGTGATCATGATGTCTTCGATCTGACCTTTGAGACCAATTTCCTCCATGGTGCGCAGCTTGGCGCGAACCACGTTGGAGTTACCGGCTGCTGCGACGTTGAGGTCAAAGCCGGGGTTACCACCGGCTGCCAGAGCCATGCCGCTGGAGATATCAACGACTGCGGCGCCCGTGGCGCCGTCAATAGCTAGAAGTTCTTGGATTGAGCTATCCAACTGAGACATAGTTTTGTCTTCCCCCTTGGTACTTTGGGACACATAGATATTTGGAGCATTGGGCGAGTAGGTAATTATGCGCCTTCCACTGGTGCAATATGCGCTCCAATATGAATTCTGGGCGAATTTCGGCCTTTTTACGTGACAACATCCCCAACTGTCAACTGAAGAGGGGACAGTTGGGGATATTGTTACGAGCTTACCGACTCCGGAGTTCCGGCACGTCATGCGCGGATGATTGACAGCACTCTATCCCTGACTTGCTCCATCGTTGCCCGGTCAGAAGCCTCGACGTTCAGTCGCAGGAACGGCTCTGTATTCGAGGGCCGCAAGTTAAACCACCAGCCTTGGGAATCACAGGTGAAGGTGGTGCCATCCGTGTCTTCTACGGTGACATCCTGATCATCCGCATAGGCCTCGCGCACACGATTCACGGCGGCCTCTTTGTCCTCAATCTGCGAATTAATTTCTCCGGAGGCTACGTAGGGAGAGTAACTGGCCATGAGGTCACTTAATGGCCGATCCTGTTCGCCCAAGGCTGCTAACACGTGCATGGCTGCCAGCATCCCGGTATCGGCATTAAAGAAGTCCCGGAAGTAGTAATGAGCAGAATGTTCACCACCGAACACTCCGCCTTCTGAAGCCATGACGGCTTTGATGAAGGAGTGACCTACGCGGGTTTTAACGGGACGTCCGCCCCGCGCTGTGACCAGTTCAGGAACGGCCTTGGAGGTGATCAGGTTGTAAATCACCACGGGTTGTTCTTCGCCATCAGCTTGCGCGCGGGCAATTTCCCGTTCGGCCACCAAAGCGGCAATGGCTGAGGGCGTGACAGGGTTGCCATTATTGTCAATGACGAAGCAGCGGTCTGCGTCGCCATCAAAAGCTAAACCGATATCCGCGCCATGCTCTACCACAGCTTTCTGAAGGTCCACGAGATTTTCGGGCTCTAAGGGGTTGGCCGGGTGGTTGGGGAACGTACCGTCTAATTCAAAATACAGGGGCACGATCTCCAGTGGTAAGCCACTCAGGACGGTATCTCCGAGAACTGCCGGTGTAGTCTTGCCGCCCATGCCGTTTCCGGCATCCACCACAACTTTCAGTGGGCGGATACTAGAAAGATCAACCAAACCACGCAGGAATTCGGCGTACTCCTTCAAAATGTCACGTTCTGTCACAGATCCCGGGGACGCTGCGGATTCAATGCCATCTGTTAGGTAAGCCTGAGCACGATCACGGATGTCGTACAGGCCGGTTTCCGAAGATACCGGGACTGCACCTGCTTTGGACATTTTCATGCCGTTATAAGCGGCTGGGTTGTGGCTTGCAGTGAAAGTCACCCCAGCGGCATTCAGCACGCCACAGGCAAAGTACAGTTCGTCCGTGGAAATCAGTCCGATCTTGATCACGTCTGCTCCGCGGGCTGTGGCGCCCTGGGCGAAAGCATCCATGAATTCTGGGGACGAGGGGCGCATATCCCCGCCGACCAGCACCGTTGATCCGGCTAAGCCAAGAACATCGACGAATGCAGCGCCTGTGGCACGAACGGTGTCAGTGGTAATGGTTTCCCCGACGATTCCACGAACGTCGTAGGCCTTGAATGACTCGGAAAGCTCAATTGTCATAGGTCGAACCTTAGTTCACTGTCGCCGTTGTTCAGGTGTGATGTGTGCACATTGCATGCCGCAGGTCGGGGGACAGGCAGAAACCCCGGAATGTGAAAAATGCTTCAATCGACGCTGTTTTACGTGCCCCGATGCCTTCTGGCCTGCTCGCTGTGCTTCCATGGAGACATGGCTGAGTTTTTTGCGACCACCGACCCCATCCAGGACTATGCGTGGGGTTCACGTTCCGTGTTGGCGCGAATGCAGTCTCGGGATGTGCCGTCCGCCACCCCGGAAGCTGAGTTGTGGGTGGGGTCTCATCCGTCAGGTCCGTCTGTGCTGCTGGTGGACGGACAGCAGGTCACCGTGCCTGACTTGCTCCGTCAAGACCCCGATCGATTGTTGGGTGCACTGGTCAGCGGTTTAGGGGAGGACGGCGACCTTCCTTTCCTGTTGAAGATCCTGGCGATTGATGCACCACTGTCTATCCAAGTTCACCCCTCTGCGCAGCAAGCTGAGGAAGGATGGCAGCGTGAGGAAATTCAGGGAGTTGCCCTGAACGCTCCGACGCGTAATTACAAAGACCGTCACCCCAAACCGGAGATCGGTGTGGCTGTCACCCGCGTGGAAACCCTAAGTGGTGTGCGTAGTAACGCTGAACTTGCGGTGTTGGCGGAGGCATTGGATCAGCAGTGGTTACGGGATGTACTTTCCACGGGGCAGCCGGTCTTGCCCACCGTGTTGAGATTGTCCGATGACCAGGCCCAAGAAGCCCTCGCCGATCTTTTGCGCGCTATGGACAAACTGCCCACTCACGATGAGCTTGGTGCACTGCTGCGCTATATTTCTGGCCGTCACCCTGGCGACCGGGGATTGCTGATGGCGTTGTGTATGAACCATCTGATTTTGGAGCCCGGGGAAGCGATCTTTACCCCCGCGGGTCAATTACATGCCTATCTGCGGGGAACCGTTGTGGAGCTGATGGCATGTTCGGACAACGTTTTGCGTGCAGGGCTAACCCCTAAGCACATTGATGTTGACGAACTGCTGGCGATTGTGAACCCAGATCAAGAAGATACCGATCCCCTTGAAGTTCCCGCAGCGCCCGATGGATTACGACGGTATCCGTTATGGGATGACGGACTCAGTTTGATCTCCACCACGGTGAGCGAAGGCTATGACCGGTGCTTGCCCCCCACCACGTGTGTTGTGTTGTGTACGGACGGCGAGGTTTCCCTGGAGTCAGACGGTGTGCCAAACCACAGTCTGACAGCCGGGCACTCCGCGTGGTGCCGCATGGATGGTGCGGATCTGCGTGTGACCGGTCAGGGCGTGGTGTACGCCGTGGGGCTCAACGGATGAGTCCCGCAAGGTAGCGGTGTTGCGATAAGAACCTGCCATGAGCACCATCAACGAGTCTTATCTGGTTGGGCTGATAGGGGATGGCATCACCGCGAGCCTGACCCCGTATCTGCACGAAGCTGAAGCAGCTGCGCAGGGTTTGCATTACCTTTACCGTCCCATCGATTTATCAATGATCGGACGTCCGGGGGCTGACGTTGGGCAGTTACTAGCTGCAGGTCGTGACCTAGGGTTTAACGCTTTTAACATTACGTATCCCTGTAAACAAACGGTGCTGGCTTATCTGGATCAGGTCTCCGACCAGGCACAAGCCCTCCAGGCGGTCAATACGGTGTTGATCAAGGATGGGTTATTTGTGGGGCATAACACTGACCAGACTGGGTTTTCGTCGGCATTGGCGACGGGATTACCGGGAGTGCGGAAGGAACGGGTGTTCCAGTGTGGAACCGGTGGGGCGGGGTCTGCGGTTGCTTTCGCTCTGCTGGAATCTGGTGTCCAGCATTTAACGCTGTTCGACATTGATGGCGAACGTGCCGCTGAACGCGCGACGACGCTGAGGGCGTACTTTCCGGGGGCGGATGTGACGGTCGCCAGTGATGCTGAGCTTGATGCGGAAATCGCTCACGCTGACGGGGTAGTGAACTGTACGCCCATTGGAATGCACCACCATCCAGGTACCCCCCTGGACCTAAGTCTTTTAACATCGCGTCATTGGGTCGTGGAGGTCATCTACCTGCCGATAGAAACTCCGCTGGTTCGCCACGCACGGTCGCTCGGCTGCAGGGTCCTGGATGGTGGGGTTATGGCGGTGAAACAGGCCGCTGATGCTTTTCGGTTAGTCACCGGCTTAGAAGCTGATCGGGAGCGGATGCGCACACATTTCTTGGAGTTGTTGGCGGCACGACAGGGATAATGCGAGCCGATCAACTGCATAGACCGCATATTCTGGAACATGCATGGTGCTGAAATAGGCATCTGCATCTCCCATTCGTTCCAGCGCTTTATGCCCTCAGAGTCAGGACCGATCCTCATGGCGTCGTACCTCAACCTGTTGGTGGCCTTCGTGACCACCCGCAGGACGGTCATGGCGTTTTTTCTGCTGATGAGTGTGGTCTTGACTGGTTGCGAACAAACACATGAAGAGCAGGCTGCCACGGAGGATATTGCTGTTCCTCCGAATAGGACCGCTACGTCGTCATGGATGGCTCAGGAGCGTGAGCTGCCTGCGTGGGCCTACAGTGCTGCCTGTGACCAGCCCCGTGCGAGGTCGGACGACGATGGATTAGTCAGAACGGACCCGGTGATTGGCAAACATGACGTCGTGGTGTATGTCCCTGGGATCGAAGACGTTCTATGCAACATCAATGGTGTGTTGTCCGCTTCGGTGGCGGGCACGTATGCCGGCGACGAATCAGCCCGTTCGGGATCTGTAGATATTGATGTGCTCATGAGTGTTGAGAGCACGGAAGAAACTCTGCGAGCAGTGCGCCAAGCCGCAAGCACTGCGGCGGATCAACAAGGGCTGACCTCCGGCGGCATTGAGATAGGTGCCATGACCTTCTATCTCACGGACGGCAGTTTTGTGTCCGCTCCCGGCCGGGGGAATGCTTCTGGCGGCGATATCACGCTGATGGGTTCGGGGATCCGTGCTCTGGAACAGTTGAGAACGTCAGGGCACGGGGACTATTGGAGCGTAGATGTGGCGCGGGGCCTGACACTGACCACGTACATTGTCGGCGACCCAACACATTCTGACGTTGTGCGTGACGTGCAGGAGGCTTTGGAATCATCCGCGGGCGTTCAGGCTCCCGCCATGTCCGCCCCACGCGCAGATGTTGTGGTGTTGAACCACGATGCTTTGACACTGACCTACACCGCCAACGATCAGGGGATCTTAACTGGTGTGTTGGTGGAGGACCTCCATGCGCTGAGCCAGACGGATGGGGTTGAAGCAGTGGTAGCGCAGATCAACGTGGATTCGCAGGGGCAGGAGGTGCTAGAGGTTCAGATTGAACCATCGACTCCCGGTGTGCGGCCGGACATCGAAACGATCAGCGATTCCTTAGAAAGCGCAGCGGGACTACGGGGGTTGCAGGTTATTCACACTGTGGCAGGTGTGCCGTCTGATGAATCATGATCGAGGACGGGTGGCGTGTGCGGATACCCTGCGGCAAGACGGCGACTGCGCGTCGTTTATGATGACGCCAGATATGAAAGGAACGCGCATGGCGACCACCCCTCTGTTTTCATCAGCTGGCAGAAAATTCACACTGGTGACAGCTGTGGCTGGAGTGTCATTGGCTCTGCTGACGGCTTGTGGGGCACCCCAGAGTAGCCAGAGTGAAACATCAAGTCCTTCCGCTTCTGCGGCCGGACGCATGGAAAACACCCAGGAGGCCACTGGTGCTCACACTGCGCATGGGGAGTCTCCCACGGCAAGCCCGGTAGAAGGCGTGTCTGATGCCGTCAACGCGGGGTATGCCCTGAACACTGTGGGGGATTTGCCGGTAGTCACGATGTATACGGATTACGAATGTCCGGCATGTCAGTCAGCTCATCCTGTGGTAACGGACGCTGCTGAGCAATTAGATGGCACTGTGGCCGTTGTGGTGAAGAACTATCCCCTGAAAATGCACCAAAATGCCCTCCCGGCGGCCCATGCCGTGGAAGCTGCTGCCATGCAGGACTACGCACCGGAATTCGCTGATCATTTATACAGTAACGCGGAGGAATGGGCGCAGCTCAGTGAGGCGGAGCTGGACAAATACTTCATAACTCTTGCTGAGGATCTTGGGCTGGATCACGAACAGTTCGAGCGCGACCAGTCCTCGGAAGCGGTGGCGCAAATCGTGGAAGCTCATCGTGAACAGGCCGCAGACTTAGACCTGAAGGGCACTCCGAGTTTTGTCGTGGCTGACGAACCTGTGGATTTGGAAAATGTTCGCAGCGCCGATGACTTAGCGACAGCTTTTGAAGAAGCCACCGTTGCCGCTGGTGACGGCGCAAAGCTGCCAGCGGGAGGGACCGCCGCGCCCACCCCGAGGTCGTGAAAGGGAAGTCATGGACACTGAACAGAGCATCCGGGTGACCGCTGTGGTGCAGGGAACAGTCCAAGGTGTGGGGTTCCGGTACTGGACGTGGCGGCAGGCCGAAAAACTTGGTGTGGTTGGGTCGGCAGTTAACCAGGCTGATGGTTCCGTTCAGGTGGTGGCTGAAGGGCCACGGTGGGCTGTTCGGGATCTCCTGCGTGAAATTCAGGGGTCGGATGCTCCCGGTGCAGTGTTCACAGTGGATGCTCATTACGAAGCACCCGGTGGTGACCTTCGCGGGTTCACCACCGGATGAGACACCACTACGTGCTTTAGCGCCCGCCCCCGGGCTAAGGTCATAGACATGGTCACGAAAAGGTGATCCTGAGATGAGGAGTTTTTGTGGTTTTCAACCCCGTCAAGCATGCATTTGATGATTCCGGTAAGCCGACTCAGGCAACGTCCAATTTCTTGGAGACCACATTGCGTGTCCAACGACCAGTGGTTTTGCGATGGGTCAAAAGACTGCGGCGTCAACACCCGGGTGACACCCCCGCGCAAATCGCCAAGCGTATAGAAAAGCAGTACATCCGTGCTGTAACCGCAGGTGGCGGCGCTACCGGTGGACTGGCCATGGTTCCCGGTATCGGCACGGTAGCTTCCTTGGGTGTATCAGCAGCTTCCGTGGGGGCTTACTTGGAGCTCACTGCGCTTTATGCCCAGTCCATTGCTGAACTGCATGGGGTATCGACGGAGGATCCCGAGCGTACGCGAGCCATGGTGATGGCGCTCATGCTCGGTGAAGATGGTGAAGCCCTGATGGGACAGATCCTGGCCAAGAGCAGTAAGACTGGGTTGTCCGGTAACAAGTGGGGGCTCATGCTTGCTTCCGGATCAGGGAAGGGCACCAGTGCTTCACGGACTCTGCGCAACATGTTCATCAAACGTTTCATCACGCGCCAATCCGGAGCCTTTATTGGTCGGGCACTGCCGTTTGGTGTGGGTGCTGTTGTGGGCGGTGGGGCCAACTATGCTCTGGCGCGTTCAGTGGTGAAAGCTACCCATGAAGCCTTTGGTGAGCTGGGTGCTACGTTCCCGCCAGCACTTGAGGAGGAGGATCGAGCCCCAAAGTTCATTGATGATGCCGGGACCGGCAAGAAAGGTCGTGGCCGTCGTCGTGCCGAGGGAACTGGGTCGGTTGGTGAACTAACCGGTACAGAGCCGAGTGACAAGGACTGATTTTTACTGGGAGTTCCCTGGGTATACCACAGCGGGTAGTGGCGTTGGCTACTACCCGCTGTGGTATATCCAGGGGAGTGTTTCGCCTACTGATTGATATAGATGCACTACTCAAAACCATCTCAACGCACACTGAGCCATACGTATAGGTATGCATGATGTCTATTTATCCAAGTCAGGGCGATACTGCACGCGTATACCTACGAGTTGGTTACCTCACGTCATCAGGAGTAACTCCGGGGTTCTCAGGAAGTTCCAAGTTTGATATCGTCTAGCCAGACATCTAGATGGGATTATCAGGGGATCATTCGGGAGGTGCCTCTGAAATGGCTCAGGTCGTGAGTCAAGATCCACTCGTCCTCACCCCCCGTAAGAGGCCTCAGCATGACGATCCCCGCGGTACGCCGCAGCAGCCGGCTGCTCAGTGCGAGCAAGGCTGTCTACGCAACTGAATCGTTAACACGGCTGATTGCTTGCAGTGTTGCGGATGAAATTTTGGAGCGTTTGACCATCGCCGTTGACCGCGATCGGGCTGACTCTGAGATTGCACTGCTGAATGCTTTCGCCGAACACGATGATGTCACCATGGAAGTGTCCCCGGCCTTGTCTGCAATCCTCTTGCAGGCTCAAGAGGCAGCGCGGCTCAGTGGTGGCCTGGTGGACCCCGTGGTGGGAATCGCCGGAGACTCCGGTGCCCACATAGCTACTGAAGGTTCGGGCGTTCCGTACTCCTTCGATCCAGACCGTCATGTTCTATATATGCGGCGCGGCACTGTTCTGGATCTATGGAACATCGGATGCGCCTGGGCTGCGGAAGAAATCGTGGCCCGTGTGGTCATGCAGGACCCCGCCGCTAGCTTTGCGGTTGTGGTTGGCCCTGCTGTGGTGAGCGTCGGTGCAGCATGGGAAATCAGCGATGCCTTGGAGCAAGATTTCGCTATGCTCCAGGCGCCATTGCGGTGTGGCCTGCGTTCTTTTGCCATTCTTCATCAGCATCTGCCGAACAACACAGCTCACGCAGATGGTGAGGGTCGGCGGAGCGCCTCCTCTGTCGACGTTGCCTCGGCCCCACATGAATGTTCTTCTGGCGATGCACCTGGGGCTGCGTGGTGGGACCGCGCTTCGGTGGGGGCGGAAGACGCCGTGCAGGCAATCACCCTTGCTTTGATGGCTCAGCGGTTGGGTGAATCCGCATTTGACCACATTGTTCAAGCCGGTGGCCAAGCTGAGTTCGTTGGTCCCCGGGGCAGGACGCCTTTGCGGCGGCGGATGCGCACCCCCGGGTGGGTGCCGAGCACCTCCTGACCCAGGGGAACACACCCACGTCAGGGGGCAGTGTCCAGGTGTTCCACCAGGTCGGGTGCTACCCCTATGTACGTGGCGGGTTCCAGCTGATGCAACCGCTGCGCCGCTGCTTCTGTGAGTCCTAGGTGTGCAACAAATTCTTGCATGCGAATTTTATCGACGCGCTGCCCACGGGTGAGTTCTTTGAGGCGTTCATACGGATCGTCCATACCGGGGGTACCAGCGATGGCCTCCGCTCGCATCACAGTCTGGATCGCCTCCGCTAAGACTTCCCAATTGTCCTCAAGATCAGCGGCCATGACGTCAGCGGCCACGTCTAAGCGCTCCAGCCCTTTGGCTGCGTTCGAGATAGCCAACAGGCTGTGGCCGATAGCGGTACCGATATTGCGCTGCGACGACGAATCTGTGAGGTCGCGCTGCCACCGTGACGTCACTAAAGTCGCGGCCAAAGTTTCCAACAGGGAGCAGGAGATTTCCAGATTGGCTTCCGCATTTTCGAATCGAATGGGATTGACCTTGTGCGGCATGGTCGATGAGCCGGTGGCCCCGGTCACCGGAACCTGACGGAAAAATCCCATCGAGACATAGGCCCACACGTCCGTGCACAGGTTATGCAGGATGCGGTTAAACCTGGCGATATCCGCGTAAAGTTCCGCTTGCCAGTCGTGCGACTCGATTTGTGTGGTCAGCGGATTCCAGGTGAGGCCCAGCTGTGCTACAAAATTGCGGGAGATTTGCTGCCAGTCCGTTTCCGGTGCAGCTATGACATGGGCTGCATAGGTGCCGGTAGCGCCGTTGATCTTGCCCAGGAAGTGGGTGGAATGAATGCGTTCCACCTGACGGTTGAGGCGGTGAGCAAACACGGCAAGTTCCTTGCCCAAGGTGGTGGGCGTGGCAGGTTGTCCGTGAGTCCGAGAAAGCATAGGAACTCCCGCAGTATCCCGCGCCATGCCCGTGATTTGCTTTGCCAAGGTGTGGGCAGCAGGGAGCCAGACATTCTGGATCGCATCTCGAATGCCTACCGCGTAGGCCAGGTTATTGATGTCTTCGGACGTACAGGCGAAGTGCACTAGGGGTTTCAGGCTTTCCAGGCCGAGTGGCTCAAGCCGACGTCCGATGAAGTACTCAACTGCTTTGACGTCGTGGACCGTGGTGGCTTCAATATCGGCCAGCTCCTGTATTGCTGCGGCATCAAAATCCAACACGATCTGACGTAACCCATGGACCTGCGCTGATGTGAGCGGATTCAACCCAGGCAGTGCACGGACCGCACACAGGTGAATGAACCATTCAACTTCCACGTAAATGCGATTGCGGTTGAGCGCTGCCTCCGACAGATGGTCCACCAGCGGGCTCACCACAGATCGATAACGGCCATCCAAAGCACCCAAAGCCACGGGTGGTGTGATGTCAGCGAGAGCGTGACGCCCTGAGTCTGATGCCAGGGGGCTGGAAGGAGACGGATGATGCGGGGAATGGTTCTGCGCCATGATGCCCATTGTTTCACTGCGGTCCGCACCACACGCTAATGCGGCGTGTGATTTCTTCTGGGCATGAAAAGCCTTGGCGACCGGACCGTGAGAGGCTGCGGGGTGGGGATACAGTGAGTTCATGAGCATCATTCCTCCGCGTGCTGTACTGGGCGATTTGCCTGCTTACGCCCCGGGCCGAATCCCGCCCACCGTGGACGGGTTGGTCTCATACAAACTTTCCGCGAATGAAAATCCGTGGGGCCCTATTCCTGCGGCGCAGCAAGCGATTGCTCAGTATGCAGCGCAGGTGCACCGATACCCAGAGCCCACCACTGTGCGGTTGCGTCGGCAGATCGGTAAAACCCTGGGGGTGCCAGTACAGGACGTCGTCACAGCGGCCGGGAGTTTGGGTGCTTTATCCCAAATCATCACCGCTTTTGTGGGGGTGGATCGGGACGGGGTGGCTGATGAAGTCCTCTACGCTTGGCGGTCTTTTGAGGCTTACCCCATCCTGGTGACTACGGCAGGGGCCATCAACGTCCAGATTCCTAACCGGGCTGACGGTGCACATGATCTACCTGCCATGCTTGATGCCATTACTGACCGTACGCGGGTGATTCTGTTGTGCTCACCTAATAACCCCACGGGACCTTCCTTGACCCAAGCGGCCGTGGACGAGTTTTTGGCTGCGGTGCCGGGGGACGTCGTGGTGGTGCTGGATGAGGCATACCGTGAGTTCCAGTCCGACCCGGCTGTGGTGGACGGGGTGCGCACCTACCGAGAACACCCCAATGTGGTGGTGTTGCGGACTTTTTCGAAAGCACATGGGTTGGCTGGACTGCGGGTGGGCTACAGCTTGTCTCAGGAGGTGATCACACAGCACGTGCGGCAGGTGGTTGTCCCGTTTGCGGTCACGGAACTGGCGCAGGCGGCCGCCGTGGCCACGTTGGAGCACCTAGAACAAGTCCGGGAAAGAGTGGAGTTGATCACCGCTGAGCGGGACCGTGTTCAGGCGGAGTTGGCACGTATGGGATGTTGGACACCTGTGACTCAGGCCAATTTCGTCTGGCTCGACCTGGGGAAGGAGACCGAGCGTTTCACGGAGGCCTGCGCACAGCAGGCCCTGGCAGTTCGCGCCTTCCCGGGAGAGGGGGTGCGGGTGACTATTGGTGAGCCCGAAGCCAACAACCGTTTTTTGCAGGTTTGCCAAGACTTCACCCCACTTCCTTCAGCGCCGGAGCTTTCGGTCCCGTAAGCTCCTGACTTATACCTGTACTTACCCACGACCCGTTCGGGTTTCTCCGTAGAACCGGGGGGATCGTGCACCCTGGCCACCACATCACACCGTCATCGCAGGGAGCGTCCACATGACACCATCACGGAACACTTCCGGGCAGCTTCAACCACCGGACCCCCATGATGCACGCGCCACAGCTGGTACGGGTGCGCACCCGGCAACGGTTAAATCACCGCTGCACGTCGTTCAGTTGGTTGATAAGAACGGTCAGAGGCGGGAGAATCCCAGATTCTCCCCGTGGGTTGAGGATGTTGACGCTGATGCGGTGAAGGACATGTACCGCTCCATGCTGCGTGCACGCCGTCTGGATGAAATGGCCACCGCATTACAACGGCAGGGGCAGCTTGCGTTGTGGCCCCCGTTGCGCGGCCAGGAAGCGGCCCAGGTGGGCTCTGCGCGGGCGCTGGGGGAGGATGATTATGTTTTCCCGTCATACCGTGAACACGCTGTTGTGTTGGAACGGGGGGTGTCTGCGGCGCAGATGATGACTCAGTTCCGTGGACAGACTGCATCCAGTTGGACGCCATCGGAGACTAAAACCCAAGTCTATTCTCTGGTACTGGGTGCCCAGGTTCCGCACGCTGTGGGTTATGCCATGGGCATCACCCAGGATCGTTACATGGCTGCTGATGGGGCTGACTCCGCACTTCCCGGGGAAGCCGTTGTGGTCTATTACGGTGATGGTGCATCCACCGAAGGTGAGGTCCATGAATCCATGGTGTTCGCGGCCTCGTACGACGCTCCGGTGGTGTTTTTTGTCCAGAACAACCAGTGGGCTATTTCCGTGCCGTTTGCAACCCAGTCCAGGGTTCCCTTAGCCACGCGTGCTGCTGGTTATGGGTTTGAGGGTGTTCGGGTGGATGGTAACGACCTGTTAGCAGTATTGGCTGTAACCCGGTGGGCACTTAACGAAGCTCGCGAAGGCCGGGGGCCGGTGATGATTGAGGCAGAAACGTTCCGGCTGGGGGCGCACACCACCGCAGACGACCCTACAAAGTACCGCCGTACGGAAGAAGAACAGCTATGGGAAGACCGGGATCCTCTGCTGCGCACCAAGATTTTGCTACAGAACCAATACGGTGTGGACCAGCGATTTTTTGACGATACGGAGAAACACACCACGGAATGGCTCGCGGATACACGAGCACAAGTTCTGGAGGGTGAAGCTGCCGACTTACAGCAGCGGTTCGATGTTGTGTACGCCGCAGAACACCCCTTGGTGGAAGAAGAGCGCCAGTGGTACCGCGAATACCAAGACTCTTTCCTGCCGGATGACGCGGAACACACGGCAGTCACGACAGAGCAGGGGCAGAGATGAACCAAGGCACGGAGTTAACGGGTCGTGGTGAGGTCTCCGCGGCGCGTGCTGAGTCCACAGTACAGACCACCATGGCTAAAGCATTGAATCTGGGAATGCGTCGGGTGCTGTCTGAAGACCCTTCAGTGGTGCTGATGGGAGAGGACATTGGTTCTTTGGGCGGGGTGTACCGCATCACGGAGGGCCTAAAGGGGGACTTTGGTGCTCACCGTGTGCGGGATACTCCCCTGGGTGAAGCTGGAATTGTTGGAACGGCGATCGGCATGGCCATGCGTGGGTATAAGCCGGTGTGTGAGATTCAGTTTGATGGTTTTACTTTTCCCGCGTTTAACCAGATCACCACACAGCTGGCCAAGATGCATGCCAGAACGGATGGGGACGTCGCGGTGCCGGTGACCATTCGTATTCCCTACGGTGGAGTGATTGGTTCTATTGAGCACCATTCGGAATCTCCTGAAGCCCTTTTCGCTCATACGGCAGGGCTGCGGATCGTGTCTCCATCGACTCCCCAGGATGCCTATTGGATGATTCAGCAGTCGATTAATAGCCCTGACCCAGTCATTTTCTTTGAGCCTAAACGTCGGTATTGGCTTAAAGGTACGGTCAATGTGCTGAAACCAGAGATAGACACTCCTTTTACCGCTCGTGTAGTGCGTGAAGGTCAACAGCTAACGTTGGTCACATGGGGTCCTTTGGTCCCGGTGGCTATGGCTGTCGCAGAAGCAGCTGCTCAGGACGGGCGCTCGGTGGAAGTTGTGGACCTTCGCTCTTTGTCGCCCATTGACTTCGACACGATAGAGGCTTCGGTCAACCGTACCGGTCGGATGGTGGTGGCCCATGAAGCCCCGGTGTTTGGTGGTTTGGGTGCTGAAATCGCTGCGCGGATCACGGACCGGTGCTTCTATAGTTTGGAAGCACCGGTTCAACGGGTGGGCGGTTATCATCTGCCCTACCCACCCGCCGGAATGGAAGAAAATTATGTTCCTGACTTGGATCGAATCCTTGATGCAGTGGAACGTGCTTTTGCGTATTGATCCGTGGAATGGCCCCCACATAACCGGCATTCTGTGCGTGGTAGATGGGCCGAAGGGAGCCTGATATGTCTGAGGTTTTTACCCTCCCCGACGTTGGCGAGGGCCTGACAGAGGCGGAAATCGTCAGTTGGAAAGTCGCCGTGGGGAACACCGTGGCTGTGGACCAAGTATTGGTGGAAATCGAAACAGCTAAATCTCTGGTGGAGTTGCCGTCTCCGTGGGAAGGCACCGTGTTGGAGCTGTTGGTTGAGGAAGGCGACACCGTGGAGGTGGGCGCTGCTTTAATCGTGATCGGGGACAGTTCCGAGGCGCCGGGCAACATGCCCGATCCTGGTTATGCCGCAGGGGCAGATGGAAAGTCGTCGGTGTCTGAGGGAGGCGACCACAGGAACGTTGCTGAACCGCTGTCGCAGGGCACAGGAGGTGCCGGGGCTACTCAGGCCCTAGTGGGTTCTGGGCCGAAATCAGACCCTGTGTCACGGCGGCGACGTAAGCCACGTTCCACTCAGGCACCAGCGGGTCAATCGGGTCCAGGGCAGCCGGCGGTCCGCGAGCAGCCTTCAGCGGCTGGATCCGGTTACGGCCGATCGAGCATTGGGGAAGGTATCGCCGATTTGCTCTCCCGCACTCGGTTGGGCCAGGCGCACTCCGAACGTCCTTTGTGGCTAGGTGGCAAGCGGAGTGACGGGGTGGATTCTTCTTCTGGGGTTGCTGGGACGCCGTCCTTATCCGAGGGAGACGGTGGTGATGTTCCGCGTCGGCCAACCTTGGCGAAACCGCCGGTGCGTAAAGCCGCCAAAGACCTGGGGATAGATCTGGCCGATGTGGAAGGCACCGGGGAATCCGGGCAGGTGACGAAACGCGATCTGTTGGCATATGCGGCACATCTGCGGGAAGTTCCGGATGGGCCAGAATCTTTCTGGATTTCCGCTAACACAGCAGGTGCTGGTGATCGTACACAGCGGATACCCGTCAAAGGGGTGCGTAAACTGACGGCGCAGAATATGGTCAAGAGTGCGTTTTCTGCCCCACATGTGTCGATCTTTGTGGACGTAGATGCCTCCCGAACGATGGAGTTTGTGAAACGGTTGAAGGAATCTGACCATTTCGATGGTGTGAAAGTCACTCCGCTGTTGATTTTGGCCAAAGCAATTATTTGGGCAACTGCCCGCAACCCACAGGTCAACGCCACGTGGACGGATTCGGAAATCGTGATCAAGCGCTACATGAATTTAGGTATCGCTGCGGCAACCCCACGAGGCTTAATGGTCCCCAATATTAAAGATGCTCAAGATATGTCCCTACGAGAACTGGCGGTTGCACTGGAAGAACTGACCAGAAGTGCCCGTGCAGGCAAAACGCAACCTGGGGATATGCAAAACGGTACGCTTTCCATCACCAATATTGGGTCATTGGGGATTGATATCGGTACCCCGATCATTAATCCCGGTGAGGTTGCGATCGTGGCATTTGGCACGATCAAACAGAAACCATGGGTGGTGAATGGAGAGATTATTCCACGATGGATCACCACACTGGGCGGTTCGTTCGATCATCGGGTGGTTGATGGTGATTTGTCTGCCAGGTTTATGGCAGATGTCGCCAAAATCTTGGAGGAACCCGCGTTGCTGCTGGAATGAAAATTTACGGCAGGTCTCCCCGGTAACACCCGGGCACGTGCGCATTGATGGCGCCGGTGCGTGCCAGAATGTGCCGTGCAATGTTTTCCCCTATATGGGTAATACCGAGCGCACGCAATTGCGTGGCAAGTTCCCGGGCTGCGTGATCACCGTGAGCAGCCGCATCCGTCACCAAGGTGTTCCAATCATTAGTGCTCCAGGTTTCTGTTAAACGCGCAGCACCCACCACCGCCACTAGTTTGGCTCGGTTGCGGATCATGGTGCGCTCCACCATAAGGTCGTCAATATCATCGTCGTTGAGCAAGGCAATATCTGCCGGACGGAACCCACATAAGGCCTTTGCCAAAGAATCATGCCGACCCAGCGCGGTACCCGGAGCTAACCCGGCTTGGAAAATTTCCAGGGTCAAAGCTTCAAACCACCCTATGGTGCTTTGTGGAGGCTGACCCCACCGAACATCATGGTCTTCCAAAAGCAGCGCGTTTGTGACCGACCAGGGGCAGCGGGCCAGGTGATCAGCACACATAACTGGCTGGTTCAAGACCAAGGACAGCGTTGCATCTGGGGAATTTTTTGTGAGTTCTAATGATGGTTGTGGGCTTGTCATGGATGGAGAATACGATCCCGTTTGTGCTGTGTCCCTGGGCTAAGGCCTCGCTCTCGTATCCGCTGTGGATAGTCCGCGGTGACTGCCGGCTGATCCGTAGCCTGTGGAGCACGAAAGCCATGAGAGCCGGTGTTCTGAGCTCGTTGCTCAGAACACCGAGACTTTGCCCGTCTCTTGCGAGATTTCAATAGCCACGGCATCTGAATCTTCATCACCGGGGTCATGCACAATAAACACTGCGGTCGAATCATCGGGCGGGAAAGCCCTGATGGTTACTGCCCCCTTGGTAGCAGAGTCCAACACCATAGTGGCTTGGTCCGTGACGATGTCCATGATGGCGGGGGGTAGGGGCACGCCGCGTTCGTCGAGAATGTCCACTTTGATTCCACGATCACGTGCATTCCTCGTGACTTCCAGCAGCCTGGGGTTGGAAATTGCCCGACCGCGGATGGAATCGCGTAACTGAGCCTCTGTGAGACGGAATTGAGAAATGTCGTAGGACGTCACTGGTGAACTGTCGTGCGCAATGCGTTCGAGTAATCCGCCTGCCATACGGCGTACTTCTTGAACCCGACGAATTGAGGCGTTGACGGCATCTTGATTTTCCTCGTCGGTGGTCCGAGCACTGGCACCCAAGGACCATGCTTCATAACGACGGATGAATAACCGCTCCACTTCTGCGACCAAGATTTGGAACGCTAAAAGAAGCCCCATCAGGGAAGCCATCATGAGTCCACCGAATAATCCACCAACGTCCGAACGAGCTCCGTGAGTCACCGCCAGAGCCGTCGAAATCGCAAGTGTGGCCCAGGACCACCCGGGGCGTTTTCTGACCACCAGACATGCGAGGTACCCATAGATACCCAACGCATACCAGGGCGCGCTCCAATCTTGGCGGGAAAGTTGGGCGGCTTCAAAAGACAAGTTCACACACAACACCATGCACAGCGAGGAAGTTACTGTTTGAAGGTCACCAAGGCGCAGATTGTCCCAAGGAGTGACGGCTAAGAGGATGCTGATGCCGTAGAAAATCACCGCCGCCAGTTGGGCATTGGCGTTATGTGTTTGGTCCAGCAAAGAAATACCTATAGCCATGGGGGGCACAAAAAGGAAAACCACAGCGGAGTACATCCAAGGATTTTCAAAGGCAGCACGGAATCCGCCGAGCTCGCGGCGTTCCTGCACCCCTCTGACAATGTGTTCACGCAGGCGCGTTGCCCATGAATTCTTACTGTGGGAGCTGTGCATCACGTGGCCAAGTAATCATGACGTGCGTTCCCCGGTGCAGCGGGGAACTAATTTCCACTTCTCCGCCGACGTTCCGGACGTTACCAACAATCGAGACGCGGACCCCAAGTCGACGTTCGTCCATATTGCGGATTTGAAAACCACGCCCGTAGTCCTGGATATCGAATTGGAGGTAGAAACCTTGCGGGTTGATGGGAGTGGGAGAGCAGGCCCCGCCACTGACGGTCACATACGTGACATCTGCACCGGAGTGCCGGGCACTATTGGCGACGGCTTCCGTTACTGCTTGCACTAGAGCCTGAGCGATTTCTGTTGACAGGAAAGCCCGGGGTTGCCCGACGGGACGGATGTTGGGGGTCAAAGAGGTAAAACGAACACGGGACCGCCACGGAGTGAGTGCTTCAAGAAGCTCATCTTCCAGCACGTGCACCAGGGTGGTTGCTGTTCCGGAAGCCCGTTTTTCTTCAAAAGCCAGCACACCCAGGGCGCGTTGTGCCAGTTCCTTAGTGCGCTTGGATACGATGCCGGGATTGCGGGAGGCATCCAAGAGTGCGGCCATCACGTTGTCGTGGATGAGGCGGTCAAGTCGCTGTTGGTCCTCCGCCTGGCTGTGTGATCGCTTCGAGGCTGTGGCTTGCGCTAAGGCATCGTTGTAGGCCTCGTCCGCGTTGTCGCCAATCTTGAGTACGCTAGCTAGCAACAGAATGGCCACCAACATAAAACTTGCCCGGGTCATGAGGGAGGCCCAGAGCACCGTGTACTCCACAGATTCGCTGAGCACCACGGTGAAGAGGGCGTATACGGTGATGCAGATTCCCGTGTACACCAGAGCAGTCGCCGTTCCCCAAACATATACAATCGCCATGGCAGCCACCATAAAAAACGATGGAATCCAAGGATTTTGGGTAGCGACATCGTGGGGAATCATCAAAGGCATGCACAACACGGCTGTAAGCCCCAAAGCTGCCAGAACAACCAATGGCCAAATCACGACCTTGCGCTGCACCCCCATAAACAGCATGATCACTGTGTTCACCAGGTGTAACAGCAAAAAACCGAAGCTCCACGACTGGAAACTTTCCCCCAGCTGCTCCAGGCGAGGGAGGCTTTCGATGATCAGGCTGAAGGAAAAAATCGCAAGGCAGATCTGCCACAGCCAGAACGACCGGTAGGCATATGGTCCCAGCGCGGAGGGCGAAGTCATGGAGGGCAATCCATAACGTCGAAGCCTGGAAGGTACGCGCTTGTAACTTACCTGATGGTTGATGACGGGATGGCTCACGAGGGGTGAAATCCTTCACCCATAGGGTCACGGTATTGTGGCCGCATCTGTGGCCCCCGTGGCACAGTGACGTACACCCTGACTCACAGACGCAGTTCGACGGAGTTGACGTCTGCTTCCGGATCTACCAGGCCGTCTTCAATCGCGCGGATGCGTAGATCAATTTTAGTGGGAGCTGGTCGGCCAATCCGGGCGTATTTTTCCCGGATACGGTCAATATTCGTTTTAACGGCGGATTGTTTAATGCCCATGCGTCGCGCCACCTGCACCTGGGCGAAACCGGATGCGTAGAGCCGCAGAGTTTCCTGTTCACGCGGGGAAAGGTTAGCGCGGGCAAATTCGACATCGCCATCAATGGCTGCGGCAAGCTCCTTGGTGATCACTGGCTTGCCTTCTGCGATGTTCCGGGCTTCTTCGATGGCGTGTTCAAGAGGTTCGGATTTGCGGACCAAGCCGAGCGCCCCCGCGCGTAGTGCTTCACGGATCAGCGAGGCGTTTTCCCCCACGGAGAAAATCAAGACTTTCATACCGGCTTGGCGTAGTTTTTCCACGTTTTCGGAAGGGCGTGACCGGTCTGTGAGCGATAAATCGAGCAGCACAACCTCACACTCGATGCGTTTGGCGCCGTATGCCGTGAGTGCGGCGTTATCGGGGTCGCGGCCAAGCTGGTCGAGTAAGGAAGGAACGGTTGCCGCAGCACCTACAAGCTTGACGTCTGCCTGTGAAGTCATGGATACCAGGCGGATGCCCTCACGGACGACTTCGTGATCGTCAACAACAGCAACAAGAGTGGAAGGCATAAACACACCTCGGGTCGATTTGGGGGAGTCGGTTGAACTGCTCAAGGGGTTTGCATCGTGCCGGAGGCTCCGGCATCCATCAAGCCCCTAGGGTCTTTCCGCCTCCCGAGCGGGTAGATCCGATCTCGTGGATACTTTCAACTATACGATGCATGTTCCAGATACGGCGCGCCCAGCCTCCACATAGATGAAATTGCTATATAAAGTTGCGTTTCGAGAGCTCTGGGGAGGCTGCGATCTGGCGGTGGCACCGCACCGGTAGGCTCGTGGGCATGACTGAGCACAAGGCAGCATCTTCGTACGCCGCTCCCGGATCCTCCCGAGACTTCTTGGATACCCGCCCTTGGCAGGCCAATTACGATGCCAATGTGGCACGTGACCTGCAGCTTCCTGAAACGTCATTAAGTCATATGTTTGAAGGTTCAGTGGCGCGTTATGGGAACAAAACCGCACTCAGTTTTATGGGTGCTGACACGACGTACCAAGACTTGGGGCATGAGGTTGGCCAGGTTGCTGAAGGGTTGCGCCGGTTGGGGGTGGAAGCCGGTGACCGGGTGGCGATTGTGCTGCCCAACTGTCCACAACATATCGTGGCTTTTTACGCTGTAATGCGTTTGGGTGCGGTGGTGGTAGAACATAACCCGCTCTATACCGCACCAGAATTACGGCATCAGTTTGAGGACCACGGCGCGAAAGTAGCGATCGTGTGGGACAAGGCGGCAGCGGCTGTACAGTCTTTGCCGACAGATATTGGCCTTGAGCACATTATTTCCGTGGATATCACCACGGCTATGCCGCGATTCATGCGCATGGCACTCAAACTGCCGGTCAAAAAACTCAAGCAACAACGGGCTGCGCTCACCATGCCGGCCGTTGGCACCACCCCCTGGAAAGATCTGCGTGATCACCCCAGGATTTCATCCGACCATCCTTACCCCACGGCGCACGATCTTGCTGTTCTGCAGTACACCTCTGGCACTACGGGGGTTCCCAAGGGTGCGATGCTCACACACCGTAATCTGGAATCTAATGCGGTGATGGGGCGCGAATGGTTGAATTCTGGGTCGCAAGAAGTGGTTTATGGGGCGCTCCCGCTGTTCCACGCTTTCGGCCTCACGTTGGGTATGACGTTCGCGATGTCCCTGGGGGCTACGTTGGTGCTTTTCCCCACCCCCCGCCCTGACCTGATCATCAAAGCGATGAAAAAACACCCCGCTACCGTGCTGCCAGCGGTTCCGCCTATTTATCAGAAGGTCATGGAAACCGCGGATGCGCAAGGTGTTTCCTTACAAGGCGTCACGGTAGGTGTGTCCGGGGCTATGGCTCTGCCGGTGCATCTGGTGGATGAGTGGGAGCAGCGCACTGGTGGGATACTCATTGAAGGCTATGGCCTCACGGAATGTTCTCCGTTGGTCTCGTGCAACCCTCTGAACAACCATCGCAGGGCAGGGTCCATCGGTATTCCCTTCCCGTCCACGCAAATCCGCACGGTAGACCCGGAAACTTTGGAGGATGTGCCCAAAGGCCAAGAAGGCGAACTTTGGGTGCGGGGGCCTCAAATATTCCAGGGATATTGGAAACGACCAGAGGCCACGGCAGAAGCCCTCAGCGATGGCTGGTTGCGTACCGGAGACATCGTGGTGGTTGATGACGATGGTTTTATCACGGTGGTGGACCGGTTGAAAGAAATCATCATCACCGGCGGGTTCAATGTGGCACCGAGTGAGGTCGAAGCGGCCTTGCGCAGTAGTGATGCGGTGCAGGATGCCGCTGTTGTGGGACTGCGTAGCGATGACGGTACGGAAGTCGTTGTGGCAGCGGTGATTTCCAGCCCCAGTCACGATTTTGACGAACAGGTTTTACGGCAGCACTGCTACACGAAGGTGACCCGTTACAAAGTGCCCCGGCGCATCGTGCAAGTGGATGATCTTCCCCGCACAATGCTGGGCAAGACTCAGCGACGGTTGGTGCGTGAAGATCTGGAGAAGCGCGGTATTGACGTGAGTTCTCGCGGCTGAATTTGCACGGCTCTATACCGTTGATGGAGTGAGTCTCCCCGCTGCCATCAGGGCCAATACATTTTTGTTGCCAAATGTTGCCTAGCTAACGTAGTTCGCTTTCATTTTTGTTGAAAAAGCATGTTTTCGTGGGGTCAGTGGCAGTAAATGGACTGATCGAACCGCGTTTGCGGGTCAAAATACTCCCACTTGGGGTGTTTCCGGGTGGCGCAAGTTGTATCCCGCATGGGGTGATGCGCCATGGAATCAGACTGATGATAAATCGACCACTTGTGTGGGGACAGTTTGTCCCCTATATTGAAAGCGCTGCGCGTATCGGCCCGGTGGCGATCCCCAATGTGCCGCCGGATGGTTCCCGCGTGTAGCTGACGTCCTGTTCCCCCAATATGGACGTTCTGACGGGCCCTGCCATTCCCCAAGTGGCGGGGCCCGTCTCTTAATTGACTGGTCTCTTCAGGGTCTTGTTGTGCTTAGCCCAAGTCGTGTTCCTGGATGCGGGCGACGATCCTGCTGTGCATGCTGTTGATCGCTCGCGCTTCTTCCTCGGTGAGTTCGTCGATAAAAACCGCTCTTACCATGGCCAGATGTGCGGGGGCTGCTGATTCAATCGTGCGCCGCCCGTGAGGAGTGATGGACACAATAAGGCCCCGAGCGTCGTCATCGCAGGACATCCGCTCCACCAGGTTTCGGTGCTCCATGCGGCCTAGTAAATGAGACAGGCGGCTGCGTTCCCACCCCAAGTGGCTCAGGAGCTCCCGGGATCGTATGGTGCCGTCGGGTGTTTCGGATAACGGAACTAAGACTTCGTACTCGGCGCCGGACAGGTTGCTGTCGCGGGTCAGCTGTTTATCCATTGCGCGAAGTATGGCGCGTGAACCAAAAAGAAAATTGCGCCAAGTCCTCTGTTCGTCATCACTGAGCCACCGGGGCGAAGCCTCCGGTGCTGGGGAATCAGATGTGGTGGGGGAATCATCCAACGGAGGGTGGAGGTTGGGAACGTTATTTGTGCGCATGGTGGTCACTTTCATGGGACGCGCTCATAGCGGGTGAGGTGTGAAGCCTGGAGTTTAGGGCAGCCTAGGCACTAGGCCTCAATGCGCGCGGGCTCGCACCAGGATGACACATCACCAACTGGGGCCTTCAATTTTGTGTCGTTGTGTTCGGGAGTGTGACGTCCACGCGGAGAAAAGCATATTTTCACCACTCCACGCGCGCCAGTACGCTGTTGAAAGCCGGCGACATCACGCATGAAGTGTGATGCAGGTGTGGTTTCTAACAGAAAGAATATTGTGAGTCCGTTTCGTAATCAGCGCGCTGCGGCGTTGCCTGCTCGTTTGTCCCGTTCAGTGCTTTTAGTGGGGGCATCTGATCCCTCTACGTTCCCACAGGCATTGGCTTCAGAAGCGGACTCTGTGATCTTTGATATTGAAGACGGCCTCCCGGAAGACCAGAAAGCCCGGGGGCGGGCTGCGGTGATCCAGGCGCTCGACGACGGCGCTGGGGCTTGGGTGCGCATTAACGACATCACTTCAGGGCACTGGCGTGAAGACTTGGAGGCTTTGGCGCAGGCCAAGAATCTGCGTGGATTAATGCTGGCAAAAACCGAACACCCTGATCACATTACCCGCACCGCGATGATGATGCCCGCTGGAACGCCGGTGATTGCCCTGGTTGAATCGGCGGTCGGAGTGATGAACGCCCATAAGATTGCCCGCGCTCCAGGAGTGTTTCGTCTGGCGTTTGGGGTTGGCGATTTCCGGCGGGATACCGGGGTGTCAGATGATCCCATGGCTTTGGCCTATGCGCGGTCAGTGTTGGTCATTGCTTCCAGAGTCGGTCAGTTACCTGGCCCCATTGACGGACCATCGGTGGGTGCCTATGGTGATGAACTTGCTGAGGCCTGTCGCATCACACAGTCCATGGGAATGACGGGGAAGCTCACGTTAGACCCCGCGCAGACCGACGGTATCAATGTGGGTTTGGCGCCGTCAGAACAAGAAATTGCGTGGGCCCGGGAACTGATTGAAAAATTTGAAACCGGTGCGGGTCCGACTATGGATGGTAGTTACCTGCCGCGTCTAGCCCGCGCGCGCAAGGTATCTGATCTGGCAAAGACTTATGGACTGTGGAACCGCTAAGCCGCAACAAGGGCACACGGGGTGGATAGACGTTGGTTGTTCTGTGTTACACCGACGACGGTCATTCCCGCTTGTGTCGTTGCCGCTACCCCGCTGGGGTCTTCACATGCCAGGCAAGCATTGGGTGGTACGCCGATGCGAGGTTGTCAGCAGTGTCCATGGTTACAGAATGCCTGAAAGGGAGGCCTCCGAGCGGAGTGGGGCTGATTGCTCGATAACATGGGGCCATGCAGCCTCCCGCCTCAGAATCGGCTTTTCCATCAGGTGTTCGCAGTGCTCACGAAAGTCAATCCGCTCCAGGCGACACCACAGGTGTGCAACCGGAGACCTTAGCCGCGCTGGCTGAGGCATACGGGGTGCGCAGCCATTACGACGGGTTTGACGGCGTCGAGATGGCCGTACCCCACAGCACCCTCAAAAAGGTTTTGATCGCTATGGGGGCGGACGTTTCCAGCGAACACGCAGCCCAGGCGTGCTTGAGTGCGCAGCAGAACGACGGTTGGCTAGCTCTCCTGCCGCCCGTGGTCGTTGCCATAGAAGGTAGCCCCACCCAGATTCCGGTGCATATTTGTGCTACTGAGTTGGAGGCAAATGCCGTAGTGACGGTCAACGTCGTGGTTGATGGGCATCCCCGGCCCTTGAAGCATTGTGACCGGGACCCCGAGGTTCGTGTGATTAATGGGGTTCCCATGCACCGGATGCTCTTTGATCTGCCTACGGACCTCACCCCTGATTGGTACACCTTGGAAGTCGCGGTCACCGGTGAAGGTGCTGTGCAACGGTATGAATCTGTGGAGTTAGCCGTCACACCGGCTCGGTTGCGGACCACGGAACGCTTGCAGGGGCGGCGTCGCTGGGGCTGGGCTGTGCAACTGTATTCAGTGGCCTCCAACCGGTCGTGGGGGGTGGGGGATATTAATGACCTGGCGGCCTTAGCCGCTATTGGTGGAGAACAGGGCGCTGACTACGTTTTGGTGAACCCATTGCACGCTTCTGAGCCGGTTCCACCCCTTGAGGCATCGCCGTACTTGCCCACCACGCGACGTTTTTTTAATCCGCTATACCTGCGCATCACAGATGTCCGTGAATACGCTTATCTGCGCCCCAGCGATCTTGACGTGGTGTCCACTCTGGCTGCGATTGAACGCCGTAAGGTCTTGGACCCGGACACTATTGACCGCGATGGCGTGTATGCCGCCAAGTTAAAGAGCTTGGAGTTGCTGTACACGGTGCGTCGTTCACCGCAACGCCAACAACAACTGGAACGTTTTGTGCGTGAAGGCGGTTCCCAGCTTCAAGACTTTGCCCTGTGGTGTGCCTTGCGGGAGGAACTTGGACCCGACCACACGTTATGGCACACGGATGCGGCTACACCCGACTCCCCCTATGCGACCGAGGCCCGTGAACGGCTCAAAGACCGGGTGGATTTTTATGTGTGGATTCAGTGGCTGCTCGACAGCCAGCTTGGGGCGGCGCAACGTGCCGCACAGTCTGCGGGTATGGAAGTCGGGATCATGCATGACCTTGCCGTGGGAGTTACCAAGGACGGTGCTGATGCCTGGACTCTGCATGACGTCATGGCCCACGGGGTTTCCGTGGGGGCACCTGCAGATATGTATAACCAACAGGGGCAGAATTGGTCTCAGCCACCGTGGCATCCGCAAAAACTAGCTCACGCTGGCTATAAACCGTGGCGGGATATGTTGCGCACGATTTTCCGGCACGCCGGTGGTGTCCGGGTGGATCATGTGATCGGACTGTTTCGTTTGTGGTGGATTCCTGACGGCAATAAGGCATCTGATGGGGCGTATGTCTACTACGACCATCGCGCCATGGTGGGCATCCTGGCATTGGAGGCACAACGTGCTGGAGTGGTCGTGGTGGGGGAGGATCTAGGGACGGTTGAACCTTCCGCGCGGGAATTCCTTGCTGAGCGTGGAATTTTGGGAACTTCCGTGTTGTGGTTTGAACAGGAGGCCGCAGTTCCCACGGACCCTGCGGCCTACCGAACGGAGGCTTTCGCTTCTGTGGGTACTCATGACCTCCCCCCAACCGCGGGATTTCTCGAGGAAGTTCATGTGCAGTTACGGGACCGACTGGGATTGTTGGAACGGCCTGTGGACGTGGAACGGCAGGAAGCACGGCGTCAGATCACTGCGTATCTGCACGCTGTTGCCGCAGCGGGACTGCTGCCCACTGATCGCCCGTTAGAGCAACTCACAGGTCAAGAAAAAATTGAGGGTCTGTACCGTTACCTGGCTCAAGCCCCGTCTTTGCTGCACTGTGTGCAGCTGGTAGATGCCGTGGGGGAGAAACGTGTGCAGAACCAGCCCGGGACATCCGACGAGTACCCCAATTGGCAGATTCCTTTAGCCGATGAGGACGGCAAAGTAGTTTTGCTGGAAAATATTCAAGATTCGGAACGTGTGGCGTCCCTGTCGCGTGTGATGAACGAAGCGTTAGGGTCTAGCGAACGTCGGCACAAGGAAGACCGCGCGCCCGCACAACCCTTGACGGTGGATTCAGGTGCGCCCGCCCGGCCGTGGGCGTGATTCCCACCACCCGTGGTTGGTCGGGTGTGCTGTGTCGTCTAGACTTGGTCTGTTGTCTGTGATCCTAAAGTCTTTGTATCCCTGATGCGTGGGGGGCGGTGCTGGTGGGTGACAGGCAAAAAGTTGCGGGCACGTCGCCACAAGCCTATGATTTCAGGCTGTTGTATAGGGTAGTCCGCACCCGAAAACCTATGATCTTCACCGTTGTCGTGGCGAATCTGTACCGATTGCCACCGTGCGGAGGTCTGGTGGACAGACCCCCGGGTTTATAAACGGTGGTTGAACACAAGGTGGCGGGACGCTCTGTGAGGTGTGCATCCGGTGATTTTGGGTGACACCGTCTGCGTGTCGTCATTCGTCAACATTTGGAGGAGAGCACTATGGCAGCGCACTGCCAGGTGACTGGGGCCAAGCCGGGCTTCGGTCACAGCATTTCGCACTCGCATCGTCGCACCAAGCGTCGGTTCGACCCCAACATCCAGAAGAAGCGTTACTGGGTGCCGTCTCTGCGTCGTACCGTCACGCTCAATCTCAGCGCCAAGGGCATCAAGGTTATTGATGCCCGGGGCATTGATGCAGTTGTTGCAGACATGATCGCCCGAGGGGAGAAGATCTGAGATGGCTAAAGACAAGGACGTGCGTCCCATCATCAAGCTGAAGTCCACCGCTGGCACTGGATTCACCTACGTCACACGCAAAAACCGCCGGAACAACCCCGACCGTATGGTGTTGAAGAAATACGACCCGGTTGTTCGCAAACACGTCGATTTCCGCGAGGAGCGCTGAGTAATGGCTAAGAAGTCCAAGATCGCCAAGAACGAACAGCGCAAGGTCATTGTGGCGCGTTACGCTGCTAAGCGTGCTGAACTGAAAAAAACCCTTGTGGATGAAAACGCTTCACCGGAAGAACGTGAAGCTGCTCGTTTGGGTCTGCAGAAGCTCCCACGGGATGCTTCCCCTGCTCGCGTGCGTAATCGTGACCAGATTGATGGTCGGCCTCGGGGCACTTTTCAGAAATTTGGTGTCTCCCGTGTCCGCTTCCGCGAAATGGCACACCGGGGCGAATT
The DNA here is from genome assembly GCA_030524035.1 of Kocuria sp. GTDB lineage: Bacteria > Actinomycetota > Actinomycetes > Actinomycetales > Micrococcaceae > Kocuria. The sequence continues at coordinate 306,756 of JAUNHG010000001.1, forward strand.
GCCGGGAATCACCAAGTCCAGCTGGTAATTTCCCCCTGTAGTGGGTCCTCACTAGGGGCCCCAAGACAGATCCGACGTCCAGGAGGACATCAACATGGCTAAGAACCGCAGCGAGATCGTGTCCGAGGTTGCCGAGAAGGCTGGCACCACTCAGACACAGGTCAACAGCGTGCTGGACGCACTGTTCCAGTCTCTGGAGGCCTCCGTGGCCAAGGGCGAGAAGGTCACCATCCCAGGGTGGCTTTCCGTTGAGCGCACCGAGCGTAAGGCTCGCACCGGCCGTAACCCGCAGACCGGCGAGACCATCAACATCCCGGCCGGCTACAGTGTCAAACTTTCCGCAGGCTCCAAGCTGAAGGCTGCTGCCTCCGGTAAGTGATCTGTGCGTCAGCGGTCTTTGACCGGTGACTGACAACGAGTGGTGTTTTCCTGAATCATTCAGGGGAACACCACTCGTTTGTTGTATACGATCCGTCTTGACGGCCCCGGCATAATGAGGGAGGTAGCTGTGTCTGCGACACAGCCGCAACCCGCCGCCACTCAGTGAAAGAAAGAGGCAGTTCATGTCGCCACGTGCACTGCGCCTTGTTCGTGGGTGGGTGGCAGCCTGGGCTGCCACTACTTTCGCTGTTCTTGCTCACGTGGCCGCTGGGGGTCAGTGGCCGCATCCCATGCTGTACGTCATGTGTGTAGCCCTCAGCGCTCCGGTATGTATGGCGCTGGCTGGGATCACGCGCCATATCGCCGGGCTGAGCGCGGCGGTTGTGGGGTCACAAACTTTTTTTCACAGTGTGCTTTCTTTCTCTGGCGGATATGTTGCTGCTGGGAACCACGCTGGACATGTCAAAGCCCATGCGGTGGACTCTGCCCCATCAGCAGTTTTGGTCCCTCATAGCGGGTCCATGGGACATACTGAGCACTTGATGTCATCCGGTCACCAGGCCGTCATCGGCGGTTTAGACACTGCCATGGTGGTTATGCATCTGCTGGTGGCTCTGGTCGCTGTGTGTGTTCTGCGCTATGGCGAACGTGGAGTCTTTGCACTCCTGGCCACACTCATGGTGCGGGCCGTGCAGCTGATAGTGGCGCTGATGATGCCGTGGGTGTCAGTCCGTCCATGGCACCCCGGTTTTCTGCGCCCTGAGCCAGCTCGGGTGCTTACCTGGGCCAGGGGAACGCGCACCCACCGTGGTCCGCCGATGATCGCTGTTCTGGCCTGACGTCCTCACTTCACAGAAAGCGATCACCCATGCTCTCCCACTACCGCAAGATCTCTATGTCCTCTGACCCCACCCCTCGCGTACGGCCGACACAGCGTCGGAAAACATCTCGAATACTCTCCAGTTTCCTGGCGATGACATCCGCCACCGTGCTACTGACACCCACCCCCGCATGGGCTCACGACACGCTTGTTTCTTCAACGCCAGATGATGCAGAGCAGTTGGCCGAAGCCCCCGGGGAAGTCGAGATGACTTTTTCGGCAGATCTGCTCGACATGGGCGCCCAGGTGCGTGTGACGGATGCGCAAGGAACAGATGTCACGGACGGTCAACCACAGGTTGACGGCCCCACGGTGACCCAAGATGTGACGCCATCGCAGAGTGCAAATAACACCTACACGGTGGTGTGGCGTGTGGTGTCTTCAGACGGTCACCCCATTGAGGGCACATTCAGCTACGACGTTGGTGAGGGAGCCGATGCGCAACCTGCCACGCAAGCAGCCAGCACCACTCCGACGTCAGGTGTGACGTCGGCAACCTCAGAGAGCGAGGGGACGGAAACAGACGCTGCCCCCCCACTAACGCTGTACGCCGTAGGTGGGGCAACGTTAGCTCTAGCGGTTCTCGGGGCTGTGCTCCTGGTGCGCAAGATGGGGGCGCGCCGTTCCCAGCGCTAATCCCTTGGGGCGAGAACTACCAGCACACGGAATGGACCAGAAGACCATGAATACCAACGTAGACGTTCAGGGCGTGAACGCGACCGACACACAGCGTGCCAACACAACAGTCCGGTGCGTGATAGCGGCAACGGCAGTGGGGGTGATGTTCTTGAGCGGATGCAGCTCCGCCCCCGAACACGGTGGCGGTAGCGCCGCTGAAACCACCAGCGCACAGGCGCGCCAAAGCATAGTGACCGTGGAACAACCATGGATGAAAGCAGCAGATTCCGGAATGACGGCGGTTTTTGCCACCGTCATCAACGACGGCGACTCACCCGTGACCCTCAGCGGTGCCGAGGCGGTGGATATTGCAGAGTCCACTCAGCTCCACGAGACGGTGATGGATGACGCCACGGGGTCCACCGTGATGCAGGAGATGACCGAACCCCTGGAGATAGCTCCGGGTGAGTCGGTGACGCTGGAACCCGGTGGCGATCACATCATGCTGATGGATTTGACCTGCTCCCCCCACGCCGGACAGAACTTGCAGATCACCCTGAACTTTTCCGACGACCGCACACAGACAGTTGAGGTGCCGGTGAGGGACTACCAAGGTGCTCAGGAGGAGTACTCCCACGAAACTGAAAACCCGGATACCCCCACGGAGTCACACGGTCAGGGTGTGCCTGCCGAACAAGACCTGCCTATGTGTGAGGAACCATCGTGACCTCAGATCCTGGCCCTGTGCCAGACGAGGCCGAGCAGGCACCCCGTTCGGGTCCTAACCGCCGGGGCGTTTTGATCGCAGGTGGCACCGCTGGTGCCGGTGCAGCGGTTGGTCTAGGAGTGGGAGCTGCTCAGCACGCCGGGTTATTTGAGACCTCCGGCCATCAGGAAAACGGGAGGGGCGCCGATCCGACATCGATGAAGGCCGTGGGGAAGAGGGTGGAAACTTTTTATGGTCCCAGACAACCCGGAATCGATACCTTTCCTCAGGCTTTTGCTGCGTTCGTTGCTCTTGATCTGGCGGAGGAAACACAACGGGAAACAATCCGGCGCATGATGACAGTACTCACTGAGGATGCGGCTGCCCTGATGGGAGGAAGCGCTCCGGTGAACGACCAAGAACCGGAACTCGCACGTAATCCGTCCCGACTGACCATAACTTTTGGTTTTGGTCCCCGAGTATTGGAACTGGTGGCTGCTGACCGTGCACCGGACTGGCTAAAACCATTGCCAACATTCGACATCGACCAGTTGCAGCGGCGTTGGAGCGATGGAGATGTGCTGCTACAACTGTGCTGCGACGACGTCACGACTTTGGCACACGCACAACGTGTCCTGCTGAAAGATGTGAGGTCTTTTGGCACGGTCCGATGGGTGCAGAACGGGTTCCGGTCGGTTCCTGACGCGGAGGCGGCCAACTCGTCTAGCATGCGCAACCTGTTTGGGCAGGTTGACGGCACTATTGATTCCCGGCCAGGCACCCCCGAACACGAACAGATTGTGTGGGGCGTGGGCGATACAGCCTTTAGCCCGTGGATCACCGATGGAACATCCCTGGTACTGCGCCGTATCCACATGAACCTGGATACATGGGATGAGGCGGACCGCCCCGCCCGTGAGGACGCTGTGGGGCGAACCTTAGCTAACGGGGCTCCATTGACGGGAACCGAGGAACACGACCCGCCAGATTTCGAAGCCGTTGGCCACATGGGATTTAAGGTCATCCCTGACTATGCCCACATCCGTAGGGCACGGCACCCAGATGAACGGGTCAGGATTCACCGCAGACCCTATAACTACGACCACCCGGTGACAGATGCTGGGGGGTTTGCTGAAGCCGGTGCCACATCCGGTGGAGTCAGTGACTCTGGGCTGTTATTTGCCTCATACCAGGCGGATGTAACACAGCAGTTTGTGCCCATACAACGACGCCTAGACGAATTAGACATGCTCAACGTGTGGACCGTACCCGTTGGTTCAGCGGTTTTTGCCATTCCCCCGGGATGCCAGGACGGTGGTTTTGTGGGGGACGTCCTGTTTAACCCAGCGGACACAACGGATGCGACTGGCGGGGATAGACCATGAACAAACAGTCCACCTCCACTGCATCCCCCGGGCTTTCTGCCTGGGTGCTGGTTGCGCCAGTACTTGTTGCCGTGCTGACATTAGCGGCTGCTGTGCTGTTTTCCGGAGCAACCACTCCCCGGGATGTTGCTGACCCCGGTGTGTTGGTGCGCTGGGGCCTGCCGGTGAGTGAAACTGTGCGGAACCTGGCATTGATCACCACTATCGGGTCTCTTCTCGTTGCTGTATGTGTGATTCCCCACTCCATTCAAGGTGAGCGCAGAGGCCACAGCGCACACAGCACCGAGGCAGAAGAACACCCGCTCTTTACCCGAGTTCTTCAACTGGCCGGGGCAACATCGATTCTTTGGACAGTGGCAACGGTTGTGGTCACGGTGCTCACGTATGCGGAGGTTTCTGGTGTTCGACTGGGCGCAAGTGCCACGTACACCCAACAACTCATCAGCTTCCTGACCCAAATCCCCACGGGCCAGGCGTTGGGTGTCGCCGTGGTCATTTCAGCGGCGGTGACCACGCTAATTTTTGGGCTGCGTTCTTTACTGGGGCTGTTGATGACCACAGCCTTGGCTTGCGTTGCCTTGGTGACTATGGCCCTCAACGGGCATTCGGCAGGTGGCGACGACCATATGGGTGCCGTGAATTCGCTAGCGCTGCACTTGGTGGGTGTTAGCGCCTGGGTGGGTGGGCTAATCGCTTTAGTCTGGCTTTCCCCTCTGTTGGTCCAAGACCGTAGTAAAGCGCGCCTGCCGGCGTCTTCTCAGGAGCGCCGGGAGTCGAAGCCGGAACATGCTGCACACGGGCGTGAGGTGTCATTGCACGCGGCGGTGCTGAATCGTTTTTCGAACCTGGCCCTGTGGTGTTTTGTGGTGGTGTTGGCTTCCGGGGTGATTAATGCCGCCGTGCGGATTGGAACGCTGACTCAGCTGACCAGCCCATACGGGACGTTAGTTGTCGTGAAATTGATGCTGACTGTGCTTCTGGGGGTAGCTGGTTATGTGCACCGGCGGTCGGTAATTCCGGCCCTCATGGACAACCAACTCAGTGCTCGCAAAGCCGTATGGCAGATTATTGTGGGCGAGTTAGTGCTCATGGGGGCCCTGGTGGGGGTCGCTGTGGCTTTAGGTAACTCCGCTCCACCCGTACCGGAAGATTTAGCTCCGGATGCCAGCCCCGCACGCATCCTGACATTCTACGAACTTCCCCCTGAACCCACGTGGGCTAACGCGATCACACAGTGGCGTCCTGACTGGTTGTGGGTGGCAATCATTGCAGTGTTCGCCATCAGTTACGGGTGGGGGTTACATACTGTGCGCAGAGGCGGTGGCACCTGGCCCGTGCTGCGCGCCGTGTCCTGGTACGTCGGCCTGGTGTTGCTGTTTGTGGCGACGTCCGGTCCGGTAGCTGTATACGCGCGGGTGTTGTTCAGTTGGCACATGGTGGAGCATATGTCGCTGACCATGATCATTCCGGTGTTTATGGTTCTGGGTTCCCCGGTGACCCTTATGCTGCGTGCTCTGCAACCACGTAGCGACGGAACCCGAGGACCACGGGAATGGATTCTGCGTCTGGTGCATTCGATGTGGGGGAGGGTCGTCACCCACCCCATTTTTGCCGCCGTCAACTTTGCCGGATCCATTCTGTTGTTCTATTTCACGCCACTATTGGGCCTCACGTTACGAACCCACGTGGGCCACGAGTTCATGATGGCGCACTTCCTGTTCACCGGGTACATGTTTGCCTTAGTGCTAGTGGGCCAAGACCCCATTCCGTACCGTCCACCACACTTCATGCGGCTGGTCATGCTCATTGCCACCATGGTGTACCACGCGTTTGTGGGGGTGGCGATCATGGGCATGGAAGTACTCCTGGAAGCATCGTGGTTTGGCAACATGGGCCGTGACTGGGGAATGAGTGCCCTGGCGGATCAGCAGCGTGGTGGCGCGTTGATGTGGGGAATCGGCGAGCTACCCACAGCAATCCTGGCCGTTGTGGTCGCCATCCAGTGGGCTATTGCGGGTAACCGTGAAAACCGGCGGGTGGACCGTGAAGCTGATCGCACGGATGATGCGCAACTGAAGGCCTATAACCACATGATGCAGGACTTGGCCCAACGCGAGGCTACTCGCCGGTGACGCGGAATAGTGCAGCTGCCGTCATTCGTTGACCTAACCAGCGGCAGGGCATCCTGCCTGAGGACCGAAAGGATCACTATGACCCCCATTGCACGTGTGCGGGCCTCCGAATTAACCGGGCGTACCTGGTTGAATACCGGGGGCCAGGAACTGGATTGGCAGAAACTGCGCGGCAAAATTGTGATTCTGGATTTTTGGTCGTTTTGCTGTATTAACTGCTTGCATGTGCTGGATGAACTCCGGCCTTTAGAACGGCAATACCAAGACGTTTTGGTGACTGTGGGGGTGCACTCTCCCAAGTTTGAACATGAAGCCGACCCGGATGCTCTGGCAGCGGCAGTGGATCGGTACGATATCCACCACCCGGTGCTCGATGACCCGGAACTGATCACCTGGGACGCTTTCACAGCCCGCGCTTGGCCCACCCTGGTGGTGGTGGATCCGGAGGGGTACATTGTGGCCCACCTTTCCGGTGAAGGTCATGTCCAAGGGCTGTTTTCCCTGGTGGACGAGCTGGTGGCCACCCACGAAGCGAATGGCACTTTGCACCGGGGCGACGGCCCCTATGTGCCGCGCCCCCAGCCCGAGGGTGATCTACGTTTCCCAGAGAAGGCCATCCTGCTCGATGATCACAGTGTTCTGGTGGCGGATACTGGGCATCATCGCCTGGTGCAGATGGACCGGGATCTGACTACCGTTCGCGCGACTTTCGGCTCCGGGGCCAAGGGCTACCAGGATGGTGAAGCCACGACGGCACAGTTCAATGAACCCCGGGGGCTCGCCTTGCTTCCCATGGATGTGCGTGAGCAGGTGGGTTATGACGTCGTCATTGCGGACACCGTTAACCACCGCCTCCGTGGGTTGAACCTGACGACGGGGGAGACCAGCACGCTGGCGGGTAGTGGGGTGCAGCGTCTGCTGGACTCCGCCCGTGCCCAGGGCGTGGACCCCGACTTTATCGACCCCGGGGCCCAGCCCACTGATGTTGCGCTGTCCTCGCCCTGGGACGTGGTGTGGTCGACGGCCACCGAACAGGTGATCGTGGCCATGGCCGGAACGCATCAGATCTTTGGTTTCGATCCCCGTTCGCGCCGGGTCTCGGTGCTAGCCGGAACCGGGGATGAGGGTCTTCTGGACGGTCGGGCCTCTCAGGCATGGTTCGCCCAAACCTCCGGACTGACTCAGACCGCTGACGGTTCCGTGTGGATGGCGGATTCTGAGTCATCAGCATTGCGTGCCTTGCGGGTCTCCGATGGAGCCGTGACCTCCGTGGACACGGCTGTTGGGTTGGGGCTCTATGACTTTGGATTCCGTGATGGCGACTCCCAGCAGGCCCGTCTGCAGCACCCGCTGGGTGTGGCTGCCCTGCCCGATGGTTCCGTAGCTGTTGCGGACACGTACAACGGGGCGATTCGGCGCTGGGATCCGGCTGCCAAAGACGGTGTCGGGCATTTATCCACGCTTACCCGCGGTTTGGAAGAACCATCGGATGTGTTGCTGGACCTTACGGAGCACGCCCCGGTGTTGATCGTGGTGGAAACTAATCAGCATCGTGTAGTGCGTGTGCCGGTGCCTGCCCATGCGGTGGAAGCTGTGGATGAAGGTGCGTCTGTTTCTCAACGTCAACGCACCCCAGTGGCTGCTGGTTCGCTTACGATCGACGTTCGATTTGCCGCACCGACCGGGCAGAAACTCGACGACCGTTGGGGGGACCCCACGCAGTTGAAGATTTCCACCTCGCCACCGGACGCGGTGGTGGATGGTGCTGGAACCGCTCAGGGCCTTATCCGGGAACTCACGCTGGCTGACGGTGTGACGGAAGGAGTTTTGCACATCACGGCACGTGCTGCTGCCTGTGATGGTGAACCAGGGGGAGAGATCCCGGAGCACGCTGCGTGCCACTTGTATCAACAAGACTGGGGCATCCCATTTATGGTGACTGATGGAGCGGAGAACATCCTGACGTTGGAGCTGCGCGGTTTGTCAGCGTGACACAGCAACCTTTTCCTCCGATGTGACCATGATCTGCGCCTCATACGTGAAAGGCACGCGTTCGATGACCTCTTCGGTGGAACCGTCATAGAGGTCCACGGAGGTGAAGCTGATCTGCGCCACTGCCTCCGCAGGTGACAATGACCATGTGGGATCCTGGTCGTCCGTGTTTTTTGGGTTAAAGGACAGGGTGGGCTGGGGCTGTTCCACAATTTCCCATGTGGGTGTGCCCTGCACGCGGCCGTCAAAATCATAGAAAAACGGGCAGTCGGGCGGGTAGAGGGTTTTGTGTTCTGTGCAGGTTGTGAGGTCATCGGCAATCAGTTGACTGATCTGCTCCTCCATGGTCTGCGACGGCATTGCATCCAGGGTGACTGTTTCTTTCTGTCCGGGGGTGGTGAAGGACACCGAATGAGTGTCGGTCTGGAGGTAATCGGACCCCGAAGAGACGCTGTACACGCCGGGACCAAAAGCGGCGAACTCCTGACGGGAGTCGTGTAAATCGGCAGTAACTCCGTTAATCTTCACCGCAGTGGCGCCGGGTATGGAGGTCGTCAACGTCGGTAAAACAGTGCGCTCCGCATCCCATGTTGTGAAAACTCCCCATGGTGTTTCGGTGGAGTGCAGAGTGTATTCAGCGGACTGCCTGTCGCCATCCAGGGTGTATTCGGCGCGCACCACAGCACTGTGGGCATCCTGGGACACCGTCGAAATCTGGACATCGTCCAGGGTCTCCGTCGCGGAGCGCAAGGGTGCCCCATCCAGCAATGCAGCGTTTGTGCCGTCCGGAATATCGGCATTAATAGCCCCCAGGGCGCGGGAGCCGTCCCCGTTTTTCATGTGAGCGAAATAGGCGCGAATGGTCGTTTCGGGGCCGTATACATACTTGTTGACCAGCACGATCACAACCCATGTGGCAGCGACGGCCAGTAATACCAGGAAAAACCACAGCGCCAAGGCCCTGATCACGCGGTCATTGTGTTGCATCAGCACCACGCTAGCTGAACTTTTGCGCAGATCAGCGCCATGGACGGGCTAGTTGTTAGGGCCACAAGAGTGTTGTTCAGGCCGCGTGGCACCTGCGGGCACGTTCATGGCGGTCACTTCACTCAGGCCAGGCTCACATGGGTGCTGACTCTCATGACGGAGGACTACTGAGCGTGAGGTTTGTGCCGATGAGTGGCAACTCCAATGGCAGGCTGGTTCGGTTTTTTGATAGGAATTCCTTTTGAACTCTGTGCAGATCACTCGTATTGCCCAGACTGGTACTCCAGCAGCAATAATTTCTGCTGGAGGGTATGCGGCTTTACGTTGTGTTATGGGTAGGTGAAATTCACAATGTTCACCAGTAAGAGTGAGCTGAAAGCAAAGTTGCAGATTGTGTGCGATGAGCTGAGTTCCCACCCTATGGCAAGCGCTGATTTTAGGGAGGCCCAGAAAATCATTGATTCGCGTGGTAAATCTGATCCAGGTGGAACCAACGATGAATTGATGCAGAAAGGGCTACCGACAATAGAGGAGGTTGGTGCAATAACGTTGAGAAACCTGCGCTCTTGGGTTACATTAAATCGACAACGGAAACGTTTAGAGAGGAAGCTCGGCGGTTTTAAATAACAGCAGACTGCTGAGGCATTTGGGGGCAGGGGTCAGAATTGTATCCCTGCCCCCAAATGCTTTGGTCATAGGTAATGCCTCTTGAAGTTTTGGATAATGCGCCTGCGGTGGGGGTCTGGAAGTATTCGGATGGATATCAAGACGTGGGCGACAGCGCGGTTGCTAGGGTTGAACCGCTCTCGGGGTCTAGACCCGGGATGCTCACCGACAGCCCACCATAGCGGCCGAAGTGTATCGACCAACCATGGAGGAGGTCCCTGTGGCCGACGATATCCGTCGCATCCCCGAACGCTTTGGTGCTGTTCAGGCCGTATGGCACCCCCGCATCACCTCCGTTGGACGGCGGCTGCTTGCATGTCTGCCTCCTGGCCTGTTGGGCGTGATATGCCTGGTCGTGTTGTGGATGCGTCGTCCGGCTCCCGTGATCTCCGCATTGATTGTGGTGGTGATTGCGGTGTGCATCGGCCTGTGCTGGGTATGGCTGCGCCCTAATACTGTGGCGGTGACGAATAGCCATGTAGTGGGCTCTCGGCTCGTGGGGTTCCATACCGTCAAGCACAGCGATATCTCCGGTGTGGTGCTGGTGGATTCTTTTGAGAAACCGGGGCAGTCCGCGCGGAAAGGGGGCAAAGCCCCCCGTCGTGGATTTGCTCGCCCGTTGCTGTGGCTTGTGGATAACACGGGCCGTAGTTTGCTGCGCTTGGACGGGACCGTGTGGGACCCCAAGTCCATGACGGAGATGGCCGATTATTTGCGTGTTCCGGTAGAACGCATTCAACGAGTTGAACCGAAGCAGCTGGCGCAATCGTGGCCCAAGCTAGTCACCCCGCTCATGCGCTACCCCTGGATAACCTCGGTATTCACCGGGGTCGTGTTGATTGGCGCTGTGCTGGGTGTGTATTGGTTAGCGTGGCAGGCCCAGATGTAAGGTGAAAACCACTGAACAGAGTAATGGCGTCCACCCGAACAGATTCAGGTGGACGCCATCGCGGTGACGCGCGTGGGGATCAGGCGTTGCTGTTATGTAAACGCTCGATCTCTGCCTTGCGCTCCTCGTTGGCCTCACGGGTGAGTTCTGCACCGGCTTCTTCGTCGCGGGTCAGATTGGTGCCCGATTCGGGATCAAACACGTGCATTTTGCGCGTGTTAAGCCACAAATTCGCGGTGCTGCCCCCACGAATCCGGGAAGAAGCGTCAAGCTCCACTACAACCTGGGCAGGCATTTCATCCGCATCCAAATCTTGGGCCAGCTGATCCAGTTTGTCTTGAACCTGCTGATCCTGTTCATAGCGCACGTACCCGTACTGCTGGTTGCCCAACCACTCCGTGTGGGTCAATTCGGCTTGGAACGTAGCCCCACGGCCAGCCCACGGCGAATCTTGGATATCACTAGCATCGGCAAAATGCTCAGGTCGAACCCCCAGGATCAACAATTCACCCGCCTGATCCAGCCTGCCCTGGGCGTGATTCGGCACCGGGATGTTACCGATAGGTGTGTGGAACATATCGCCATGGCGACGTGCAGGGATGAAGTTCATCGACGGGGCCCCAATGAAGCCCGCGACGAACAAGTTTGCGGGCTGCTCGTAGAGCTCCCGTGGGGAAGCGATCTGCTGTAAACGACCCTTTTTGAGCACCGCTACCCGATCCCCCAGAGTCATGGCCTCCGTTTGGTCGTGGGTGACGTACAGGGAAGTGATACCCAGGCGACGCTGGAGCTGTGCGATTTCGGTGCGCATTTGCCCACGTAACTTGGCATCCAGGTTGGACAGAGGTTCGTCGAACAGGAAGGCGTCCGCATCACGTACGATCGCGCGGCCCATAGCCACGCGCTGACGCTGACCACCGGATAGGTTGCCCGGCTTGCGTTCCAAGTGGTCGTTGAGGTCCAACAACCCGGCGGCATGCCGCACCTTTTTGTCGATCTCATCCTCCGAGAATTTGCCTTTGGCCAGGCGCAACGGGAATGCAATGTTTTCGTACACCGTTAGAAATGGATACAGGGCGTAGTTCTGGAACACCATGGAGAGGTTCCGCTGGCGCGGTTCCTTTTCGTTAACTCGTTGACCGTTGATCAACAGGTCGCCGGAGGTGATGTCTTCGAGGCCTACGACCATGCGCAGCAGAGTGGACTTGCCGCAACCGGATGGTCCAACCAGGATCAGGAACTCGCCGTCGGCGATATCGATGGATACGTCGTTAACCGCAGGAAAACCGTCGTCGTACTTCTTGACGAGGTTCTTCAGTGTGATGGATGCCATTGTGTTTGCCTCTCAAAAAAGATTCGCAGTGAGGTGATGGTGTGGGGCGAGCGGGGCAGATTAGCCCTTGACGGCACCCTGGGTCAAACCGGCGACGATCTGACGCTGGAACGCTAGTACCAGGATGATGACCGGGATGGTCACAATGATCGCCGCAGCGGAGATGGCACCGGCGGGGTCTTCAAACTGTGAGGCGCCGGTGAAGAAGGCAAGGGCCGCCGGAACGGGACGCGCTGCGCTCGTTGAGGTAAGGCCGATACCAAAGACAAAATCGTTCCATGCGATGAAAAACGCGATGATAGCCGTGGTGAATACACCAGGAGCTGCCAGTGGCACAATCACTTTCCGAAATGCCTGGAACGAGGTTGCGCCATCCACCTGTGCGGCCCGCTCAAGATCCCACGGGATCTGTTGGAAGAACGCGGCAAGAGTCCAAATAGAGATCGGCAGCGTCAGGGACAAATACGGCAGGATCAACCCCAACCAGGTGTCATACAGCCCCACCTGTCGCCACACATTAAACAACGGCGTGACGATGGAAACCACTGGGAACATGGATACCGCCAAAGCGGTCATCAAAATGATTCGTTTGCCGGGAAAATCCAGGCGCGCAATCGCATAGGCACACAGGGTGGCCAATACCACCGCCACAGCGGTGGCGATCAGCGTGATGCCAATCGAGTTACGCAACGCCGGGAGGAACAGATCACGAGCGTCACCGGCAAAGATCATCTCGTAGTTTTCCCAGGTGAAGGACTGTGGCAGGAAGGTGCCGCCGGACTCATTGCCTGCGAACTCACTGGCGGGTTTAAACGAATTCATCAGGATGGAGAGCACCGGAAAAAGGCTCCACACCAACACGATGACGATCGCAATCGCCCACCCGATTTTTTGTTTGCTGCTCATCTCAGCCCTTACCTCCTGCCAGATCGACCTTAAACACCTTGATCGCGGTGAAAGCGATCAATAGCACGCAGATGAACAGAATCACGGACACGGCAGAGCCAAGGCCGATTTCTAGGCGTGTAATGGAGGTGCGGTAGGCCAACAAGGACAGCGTTTCCGTGCCGTACTGACCATTGGTCATGATGAAAATGTTGTCGAAGATGCGGAAAGCATCCAGGGCGCGGAAAACCACCGCCACCATAATGGCTGCTTTCATGGAAGGCAGCGTGACTTTGTACATTCGTTGCCACCATCCAGCGCCATCCACTTTGGCGGCTTCGTTCAATTCGCCGGGCACTTGAGCCAGACCTGCCAACAGCAGCAAGGAAATGAACGGGGTGGTCTTCCAGATTTCGGAGGCCATAATCACGAGCAGGGCGGACCATCCCTGGCCAAACCAGTTGAAGTCCTGCTCAATCATCGGTAGCCAGCTCAACCAGTTGTTGACGTAGCCGGTGTTGATGCTGAATGCGTAGAACCAGGCGAATGCTGATACCACCGTGATGATGCCGTACGGCACCAAGATCGCAGTACGCACCACACCACGGAACGTTTTGAGCACACTGTTCATCACCAACGCTAAAGCGAAGCCAAGAACTAATTCGATGGCCACGGTCACGACCGTGATCAATAGGGTGACGAAAAATGCTTTGACAAAGATGGGGTCCGTTAAGACCGTGATGTAGTTCTGCAAGAACACAAACGACCGGTCATCGGGTGCCGTTAACCGGTAGTTGAACAGTGAATCCCACAGCGCCTGGACGATGGGGTACATGGTCACCAGAAGCATGACCAAGAACGCGGGGCCGGCCAACATCCACCCCAAACGACGCTCAGCGCGTGTTCGATCAGAAACTGGGGTTTTGGCAGGTCTGCTGGTGTTCGTGGATTCGTTAATGGCGGCGCTCATAGCAGCGACTCTCCCTTCAAGACGGAGGTAACAAACTCATCCGTTTCGGCGGGGGTGTCCTCATTGACTTCCTGAACGGGGGTCCATGTTTGCTGGATGCCGTTCGATACCTCGCCGTAGTACGGGGTCTGGGGGCGCGGTGCCGCGATTTCTAGGGAGTCCCGAATAGCACCGTACATGGGGAAGGCCTCCTGAACAGCCTCGTCTTCGTAGGCAGCTGCTGATGATGCGGGGTTGCCGTTGCTGACCATGTACTGAGCCTGATTCTCTGGGCTGGTGATGCATTCGATGGCGTCCCAGGCTTCTTCTTGGTGTTGGGAATCAGCACCTACACCCAAGTTGATCCCACCCAACGGGGGGGCGGATTCTTTGTCTTCATCAACACGCGGCCAGGTGGTCCACCCGATGTCGTCAAGGACGGCCTGGTCCAATTCGCCTGACTCCACGGATGCTGCGGTGGCGGAGTAGATAAACGGCCAGTTGACCATAAATGAGCCCTTATCGCCCTGGAACTGTCCCATAGCTGCGTTCTCGTCTTGGGAGGCAATTCCGGGTCCGCCCAGCCCCTTTTCTCCAATCTCACCGACGATCTGCGCGGCTTTACGACCAGATTCGGAATCCAGGCCCAGCTCAATGCCATCCATGCTGGCGGCGTCGCCTTTGATGATAGAGCCACCAGAAGATTCCACCAGACCATTGACCCACACAGTCATGGATTCTGCCTGGATCCCCTGAACACCTAGGTACTTATCGTGGGATTCGGCGGCGTCCATGATTTGCTGCCAGGTCACGGGCTTGGACATATCCAGGCCGGCGGCTTCTGCGACGGACTTGCGGTAGAACAGCAGCTGAGTGTTAGCCCAGAACGGAACGGTAACGTATTCGCCCTCCCACTGCGCGCCAGCAGCAGCGCCTTTTAAGGTGTCTTCAGTGGTGCGGTCAATCAGGTCCGACGGCGGAGTGGCCAAGAAGCCTGGTTCCGCCAGTTCTGGAATGAACGGCGGGTCCAAACTCATGATGTCCATGGTGGTGTCGCCGGCTGCCAGGCGGCGGGCCAGCTGTTCGCGTTGGCCTGCCGCATCGCGCGGCAGGAGGGAGGTGCTGATGTTGTAAGCACCACCGGATGCCTCAGAACATTGCTTGGCCAGTTCGGCTTGTCCACCGGCGTCTGGGTTGATGTACCACGTCAGTTGGGCGGGGCCGCCACCGTCATCGGAAGCGCATCCTGCTAGAACGAATGCGCTCACTGCGGCCACCGCAATCGCGCGTCGGGCGCGCTTGTGGGGTTTTGCTGTCACGAGATTCCTCCGTATGTCTGTGAAGGGCAGAGGGGTACCCGAAAGGTGCGGACAGACCTCTGACAGTGAGACAGGGTACTCCGATGTGTGAATCCGAACACAACCGGAGGGGGTTCTGTAGTGGGGTTTTGTTTTCGAAAGCTCTGTGTGACAGGCGATTGTGTGGTGTTTAGCATGCGACGGCACGGGGTCGTTGAACGTCATTCAGTGTGCTGTGACTAGGGAAAATCGTGGACGTGTCACGCTAGTAACAGTGCCACACCGGCCATCGTCACCATGGCGGCGAGAGAAGTTACCAACACCACATCGCGCGTCACAGATTCAGCTGTGGCGTAACGAACGGCCGCAACGTAGACATTCTGCGCTGTGGGCAGGGATGCCATCAGAACCACTCCGTACAGTGTTATGCCGTCCAGCCCCAACGCCATGCCGCATAACCAAGCCACTGTTGGCATGACTAAAAGTTTCAGGGCGCATAAAGCAGCCACCTGGGCTTTATGCGCCCTGGTTCCCTGTAAGGGGCGGTGTTGGATCAGGGACATCCCAAAGGCCGCCAACATACATGGAATAGCGGCACCTGCGATCAGCTCGACGGGCTGGAAGACCAGTTCCGGTAACTGCCACCCGGTCACGGCGAACAACACGCCCAGTAAAGACCCCATGACCATCGGATTGGTGGCTACGGAGCGCAACACCGAACCGATATTGGGCTGACGCCCCAGCACCACGGTGTCCATGATGATCAGATAAACCGGGGTGTTAATGGCCAGTTGGAATAGCAACACCGGGACCATGTAGGAAGCGTCCCCCAACACAAACGTGGTGAGTGGGATACCCAAGTTGGTGGAGTTCACCTGGGATGCAGCTTGGCCAGACATCACTACCCGCCCCAGGCCTGGGCGACTTTCGGGAGACTTCCTGATCACCACCCCATCGGATGTGGCCGGTTGAGGGGAATGTGTTGGTGAAGATTTGCGGCGGCGTAACCAGCGGTGCGTACCACACAGAGCAATCCACAGTAACGCTGTGCCCCACGCCGACACCATGGCCACTGCAAGGGGCGCTGAAAAAATGACGGCAACCGGCGTTTCAGACACCGTCAGGAACAGTAGACAAGGCGACGCTACCCAAAAGGCGAATTGGCTGAGGGTGCGTTGCGCGCTGTCCCCGAGGACTCCGGACTTCCCCACCACCATCCCCACCAGGATGATGACCCAGACCACCGTGAATCCGGCGAGTACTCCGGCCATGGGACATCAGGAAATCGTGATTGCACCGGGCGGGGTGCGATCATCGTCGAGCACGGCCTGGGCGGGGTCTTCACCTACGTGGAGAATACGATTTTGGTCGTTGACGTGCACCACGCGGGGTACGTGAGAACGTGCTTCAGCGTCGTCCATGTGGGCGTACGCAATCAGGATGACGGTGTCTCCGGGGTGCACGAGGTGAGCGGCCGCACCATTAATGCCCAGCACACCGCTACCACGATCACCGGCAATGGTGTATGTCTCAATCCGGGCGCCGTTGGTGACATCCACAATCTGTACCCGCTGTCCCGGGAGAATGTCGGCGGCTTCTAACAGATCGAGGTCAACCGTTACTGACCCCACGTAGTGCAGATCTGCGTGGGTGACGGTGGCACGATGAATCTTGCCGGTAAACATGGTGCGCAGCATGGTATCTCCCGAAAACTAATAAGCAGTAGGCACAGGCAGGCCAGGGGCTGCGAGCGATGAGTGGATGGAGCGGCTGACGGGAATCGAACCCGCGTATCAGGCTTGGGAAGCGTGCGCTCTACCATTGAGCTACAGCCGCATGTGAGGCCGCTGGGGTCTCAGCAGGTGCATAGTGCACTGTTTGACTGTAGTGAGACGGCCGCAGCGGGTCAACTCACGGACACATAGATCAAGCTGCATGCGCCTCATGTGGGCTAGCGTGGGCTATGTGTTGCTCTCTGATCGTGATATCCGCACTGAGTTGGAAACCGGGCGGGTATGTCTGGATCCTTATGAGCCGGGGATGATCCAGCCTTCCAGTGTTGATGTGCGGCTTGACCGTTTTTTCCGGTTGTTTGACAACCATAAGTACGCGGTGATTGATCCAGCCCAGCAACAGCCGGGCCTCACGCGCTTGGTAGAGGTGGATCCGGATGAACCTTTTGTATTACACCCCGGGGAGTTTGTGCTGGGTGCCACATACGAAAAAGTGACGCTCCCGGACGACATTGCAGCTCGTTTGGAAGGGAAGTCTTCGCTGGGGCGACTAGGTTTACTGACGCATTCGACTGCCGGGTTCATTGATCCCGGGTTTTCCGGTCATGTGACCCTGGAATTATCGAATATGGCCACACTGCCCATCATGCTCTGGCCAGGATCCAAAGTAGGGCAACTGTGCTTTTTTCGGCTTTCTTCCCCGTCTGAACACCCTTATGGCACGGGAGAGTACGGTAACCGTTACCAAGGGCAAAATGGTCCCACGGAATCACGGTCCTACATGAACTTCCACCGAACCCAGATCTGAACGACGTCGTGGGTCTGGCAGCGGTAAAAGCATGAGTAACCCCAGAATCACCAGACTAATAACTCCGGCGATTCCCCATCGCTGCTGCCCGGAAAGTCCGATGGCTATGGTGAACATCAACGGAGCTAAAAACGTTAAGGCTCTGCCCGTGGTGGCATAGAGCCCGTACAGGGCACCTTCCGTACCCGGGGTGGTCAGATGCCCCAAGTAGGCGCGGGATGACGCCTGAGTGGGTCCCACCGCCACGCACACAGCCAAACCGCATATCCAGAACACGGAGGGGCCGTTCAGGAACAACAACGGCAGCGTGAAAAGGATCATCCACATCAACGACACCACGATGACCGTCTTGGGGCCCACACGGTCATCGAGTTGGCCGCCGACCAGGGCCCCCAACCCGGCCACTAGGTTCCCCGCGAGTGCAAAGAGTGTGACTTCAGCCAAGCTGAATCCGAATGTTCCGGTGGCAACGACTCCACCGAACGTAAACATGCCCGCGACCCCGTCTCGGAACACGGCAGAGGTCAGCAGAAAAAAGAGTGCTTTGCGATCAGTGCGCCATAGATGAAGCACCATGCGGAAGATCTGCCGGTAAGCCCCCCATAACCCTTCGTTGTGAACAAGGTTTTTCCGTAACGGCTTTGGTGGCTGCAGGCGACGTTCTTGGCGACGCATCGACACCACCAGGGGCATCGCGAACATTAGGCACCATGCTGCGCAGAATAAGGCGACGGCCCGCACATTGACGGCGTTTTCAGTGGGGAGTCCCAAGAAAAACGGGGAATCCTCAAAAAGGAATCCAAAGAGTACAAACGCGGTGCCCAGAGTGCTGCCGATATAACCACACGCCCACCCACGCCCACTGGCTTTGCCCAAGTGGTCACGGTCGGTAACGACGGGCAGCATGGCGTAGTAGTTCACCGATGCCAATTCTTTGGCGGCATTAGCCGTGGATAACAGCGTTACCCCCAGCAGTAAGAATTGTTCGGCAGGTGCCACAAAAAAACACGCGGCAGTGGCGAGAACGCAGATTCCGGTGAGCAATGCTAGCCCTGGTGTCTTACGCCCGCTTCGGTCAGAAATTCGCCCGATTAATGGTGCAAAAACCGCGACGATGACGGCAGCGATAACGGTAGCGATTCCCAGCGCCTGCGAAGTGTGCTCAGGGGTTCCGAACGCTGAACTTGTCAGATAAACAGAAAACACAAACGTGACCATCAAGGCATCGATGACAGAGATCGCCACGTCGTAGAGGTACCAGGAACCCAGCGTCTTGCGGTGCGTGACATGGCTTTCTGTTGACGAGGACACCCATGGGGTGGTGTTGCTCATGGGTCCAGATTAGTGGGGTGGCTGGATCAGGTGGTGGGCTCTTGAAGAAAGTGGTGCTGATCGCCTTGGTAGGATTGATCTCAATATGACCTGATTCGGCTGCATTCGCCGTATGACCAGGTGACGGGCGTCTGGTCGGTGAGTATCAGCAGCGTTGACACCCGGGACGACCCTTTTCGCAATATATGCCTGCCACGGAGGTGCCATGCTTGCAGTGCTTATAGCCCATGCTGTGGCGGCACTGGCGGTACCGTTAATTTTTCCACGTCTTGGGCGCAGCGCTTTTTACCTTCTTGCTGCCGTGCCCGGGGTCAGTTTTCTCTGGTTGCTGACTCAGCGTCCCACAGTCGACAGTGACCCCTCCACCACGGTGTTTCCGTGGGTTCCTGCGTTGAATCTTGAGTTAGCTTTTCGCATGGATGCGTTGGCGTGGTCCACATGTTTGCTCGTGCTCGGTGTGGGGGCACTGGTATTGGCCTACTGCGCCCGATACTTCTCCTCAGATTCCCCGGATACGGGAGCTTTTGGTGGGCATTTGGTGGCATTCGCCGGTGTGATGTTCGGGTTGGTCACCGCAGATGACCTCATGCTGATGTTCATTTTCTGGGAATTCACTTCTGTGCTGTCTTTCCTGCTTATCAGCCATGCCCGTACCCGCATGTCCGCACGCCGAGCCGCATTGCAAGCATTGGTGATTACTACCGCCGGTGGGTTAACCATGCTGGTGGGTGTGGTCATGCTCGGACATGCCGCCGGAACCTACCGGGTATCCGAGTTGTTGGATAATGCCCAGCACATCATCGCCACGCATGAACCTGCGGTTTCGGTGGCTATTGCACTGATTTTGGTTGGTGCAGTGACAAAATCCGCGTTGATTCCGTTCCATTTTTGGCTTCCTGCAGCCATGGCGGCCCCTACGCCGGTATCGGCATACTTACACGCTGCGGCGATGGTCAAAGCCGGAGTTTTTATTGTGGCGCGGTTTGCCCCGGAATACTCCCAGACCGCTGCGTGGCAGCCCATGATCGTCACTCTAGGCCTGGGCACTATGTTGTTCGGAGGGTGGGTTGCTCTGCGGCAATATGACCTCAAGCTCATCCTCGCCTATGGCACGGTGAGCCAGTTAGGTTTCCTCATTCTGGTGCTGGGGCAGGGCACTGCCGACGCAGCGTTGGGGGGGCTGGCGCTCATGCTGGCTCACGGTTGCTTCAAAGCCACCCTGTTCCTGGTGGTTGGCATTATTGATCACCAAACCGGTAGTCGTGATATCCGCAAACTTTCTGGGTTGTATCGTCCTATGAAAGGGCTATTTGTTATCGCGTTGATCGGCGCGGCGTCTATGGCTGGTTTTCCGCTGCTGGGCGGGTTTGTGGCGAAAGAATCAGTGCTTGAAGGACTGCTGTACGCGGTTGAGGAACAGGGTGATCTTGCCGCATGGATTCGCTTAGTGGGTGTTGCGGTGGGTTCGGTGCTGACCGTGGCCTACAGCTGCCGCTTTGTGTGGGGAGCCTTTGCCCCCAAGCGCAGCGAGTTCGCGGATTTGCCGGTGGGGGAGGATGGCCGTCCCGTGCGCACACCAACCCATGGTGTGTCCTGGGCGTTTCAGGCCCCCGCCACGGTGCTCACGGTTATCACCGTGGCATATGGACTGTTTCCCGGTCCGGTGGAAGTCGCACTAACCCCGTGGGTTCAGACGTTTGAGGGCGAGCCCAGCACTTATCTGGCCTGGTGGCACGGGCTCACCCCAGCATTGGGGGTCTCTGCTGGTGTTTTGCTGACCGGCATGGTGTTGTACTGGTTGCGTATTCCTGTAGCTGCACTGCAGAACGCCTTACCGCATCTACCACCCGGGGAACGGGTATACCGCGAAGTGATTGACCTGCTAGACCGAGCTGCCGTCAAAGTTACTGGTAGCACTCAGCGGGGTTCGCTGAACTTTTACCTATCGGTGATTTTGGTGACCGCGATCACCGTTCCCGCCGTCGCTCTGGTGGTGGAGCAAACGCCGCCACTCGGCGCCATGCGGGTTGCCGATTCATGGGGGCAACTGATTGCTGGTGTCGTCATGGTGGTGGCAGCGATTGCTGTACTGAAGGTTCGTAAGCGATTTTTGGCAGTGCTGTTGGTATCTGTGACTGGCTTTGGCATGGTGTTGCTTTTCGCGCTGCAAGGTGCTCCGGACCTTGCCCTGACTCAAATGTTGGTGGAAACCATAGCCTTGGTGGCCATTGTGCTGGCGTTACGGCCGCTTCCGGCTCTGGTATGGCATGGGCGGGAAGACCGCAGCAGGGTTCCCCGTGCTGTTGTGGCCGTGACATTCGGTGTGTTCATGATGTTCTTAACAGCGTTTTCCATGGCATCACGCACGGCTTCTCCTGTGTCGCTGAATATGCCGAAGATGGCATATGAGCTGGGTCATGGGTCCAACGTTGTGAATGTCACGTTGGTGGATATTCGGGCCTGGGACACCTTTGGGGAGGTGACGGTGGTGGTGGTGGCCGCTACCGGTGTGGCGTCGCTGCTGTTTGTGCAAGGTCGAGGAGACCGCGTGGTGCGCCGTACCGTGGTTCCCGATACGGCTCAGCTGGAACGGATTCAAGGCCGCGCCACTTTGGCGTTGAACGAAGCGGGCTATCATTCGACCCCGAACTTCCGTACCGATTCCTCCAGCCCGTACATCCTGGCGGGTAAAACCATTCCCCCGGAAATCCGATCGGTGGTTTTGGAAGTCACCACCCGGTTGCTGTTTCACACCATCATGTTGGTGTCGCTCTACCTCTTACTGGCCGGCCATAACTTGCCCGGTGGTGGGTTCGCGGCTGGTTTGACTGCTGGGCTGGCACTGACCCTGCGTTACCTGGCGGGTGGCCGGTATGAATTGGAGCGCGCCACCCCCATTAACGCTGGCACCATGTTGGGGTTGGGCTTGGCTATCTGCTGCCTATACGCAGTGGCGCCGGTGCTCTTTGGTGGGTCGATTATGCAGAGCTACAAGCTTGAAGCGGATTTGCCGCTGTACGGCAACACCTACATGGTCACGTCGGTGATCTTCGATGTTGGTGTGTATCTGATTGTGATTGGGTTGGTTCTGGATATTTTACGGGCGCTCGGGGGGCATGTGGATGAGCAGCATGAAGATGAGATCATTCGGCGTCGGCGTCGGGCGCAAGGTAAGGGCAGCAGAATTCGGGTCACTCGGGGGCCGGCGTCGGATGCCGGAGCAACCGGGGCTGTGACCCTGACGCGTGCCGATCCCGTGGAATTCGGTGAGGAGGACGCTGCGCGATGAGTGTCAACCTCACGTTACTGGTCGTCATGGGCGTGCTGTATGCGGTCGGGGTATACCTTGTGCTGGAGCGTTCGCTGACCCGCGTGTTGTTGGGGGTTATGTTACTGACCAACGCCACCAACTTGTTGATCATCCATGCTGCTGGCCTGCCAGGACTGGCGCCGTTGTACTCCTCGGATACTGATCCTCGGGCCTACGCCGATCCTTTGCCGCAAGCTCTGGTGCTGACAGCCATCGTGATTGGGCTGGCGGTTACCGCTTTCCTCCTTGGTTTGATTTACCGGGCATGGGTGTTGTCACGCCGCGACGTTATTGCGGACGACGACGAAGACCGCAGGGTGGCCACACAGTCTTCTTACATTGATGAGGAAGACGCCGAATTACCGCAGGAAACCTCGGAATTCGATGATGAGCAATTAGAGGCCAACGAAAGCGAACAGCGCCACCAGCGCGATCAGGAATGGTCTCAGTCAATAAAACAGAACAACGATGGGAACAGGGGGGCTCAGACGCAATGAACATTGATATAGCGCAGCTAGCTCCTCTAGCGATCATTGTGCCTTTTGTGGGTGCCGCTTTAGCGCTGATGACATTCCGGCATCACAGACTGCAGCAGGTGATCGCTATCGGTTCCCTGGTGCTGTCTTTGATCGTGGAAATTTTCGTGTTGGTGCAAACCTGGGATTCCCCCCCAACGGCGGTCAACTTAGGTGGCTGGGAAGCCCCTTTTGGGGTGGTGTTGATGGTGGACCAGTTATCGGCCGTGATGCTCGTGGTTTCTACTGTGGTGTCCTTATCGGTGTTGGTGTACGCCACTGGGCAGGGCGTGGCTGATGGTGATGCTGAAGGCCCCATTTCAATTTTTTACCCCACATTCTTGATTCTGGTAGCCGGGGTATCCAATGCTTTCTTGGCCGGGGATCTGTTCAATTTATATGTGGGATTTGAGATTTTCCTAGTTTCTTCCTACGTATTGATGACCATGGGGGGCACGACGCAGCGCATCCGCGCCGGAGTGACCTACGTGGTGGTATCTATTATTTCGTCGGTGTTGTTCTTGATCGCCATTGGGATGATTTATGCGGCCACAGGCACTGTGAATATGGCGGATCTATCCATCAAGTTGGCTGAGCTTCCCACCGGAACGCATATGCAACTACACCTGACCTTGCTGATTGCTTTTGGTATTAAAGCTGCAGTATTCCCTCTGTCTTTTTGGCTACCCGACTCATACCCCACCGCTTCCGCCCCTGTCACCGCTGTATTCGCTGGACTGCTCACTAAGGTGGGCGTATATGCAATCATTCGCACGGAAACTTTATTATTCACTGCTGATCGAGTTAATACACTTTTAATGTGGGTTTCCCTATTAACGATGGTGGTAGGAATTCTGGGCGCACTCGCTCAGATCGATATTAAACGTATGCTGTCCTTTACTCTGGTCAGCCACATTGGGTACATGATCTTTGGGATTTCTGTGGGCACGGTGGCGGCGTATGCCGCCGTGGTGTACTACGTGGCACACCACATCGTGATTCAGACCAGCTTGTTCCTGGTAGCGGGTTTGATTGAACGCCGTGGGGGGTCCACTAATACGGAGCGTTTAGGCGGAATGGCCCGTTTGGCTCCTGTTTTGGCTGTGCTGTACATGCTGCCTGCGCTGAACCTAGGCGGCATCCCACCGTTTTCCGGGTTTCTGGGCAAGATTGGGTTGTTTCAGGCGGGCGCAGCTGCTGCCACATGGCAGACCTACACGGTGATCGCCGGAGGCGCTTTGGCGTCATTGCTCACCTTGATTGCCATGATGCGTGTATGGAACCGCGTGTTCCTCCGCACTCCGGACGACGCCGATTTCCCGGACCCTGTATTGCTGGCTACCACCCGTGAAGGCCATTGGGGGGCTGGTGCGCAACAGACGATCACCAGCCGTAACGGTGATCCGGCTCAAAGCGTGAGCCTGTTACCGCGTTTAATGGTGTGGCCGACGGCAGGCTTGGTGTTGGTGGGAGTTGCTCTGACCCTGTGTGCCGGAGTGATTTTTGAGGTGGCCCACCACGCAGCGGTGAATCTGATGCAGCCAGAGGTTTACCAACAGGCCGTGTTCGGTCCGGAAGGGCAGCCTGGTGGCGCGGTGCAAAATGGTCCGGACGATGGCGATGCGGGATCGACCGGTGGGACGGGCTTACCGGACGGCGCGCAGTACGGTAACAGCGACCAAGAAGGACTGCAGGTTGATCTTTATCCTGGTGGTTCTGATCACCGGGTATCGGATGCAGGTTCCCAGGAGAGACCATGATCCAAGACAAAGTGCGGCGTCGTAATCACCGCTTTATCGTGGAAATTCCCTTGATTTTGTGGCTTGTGGCGGTGTGGGCAATTTTGTGGGGGGAGCTTAACCTCAAAAATCTGACTGTAGGCGTGACTTTTGCCTTACTGGTCACCCGGGTTTTGGCTCTGCCCCCTGTGGTGCTGTCTCACCGATTCAACGCCCTGCAGGGATTAGTGATGGCTGTTACTTTCCTGTACCAGGTGGTCCGGGCAAGTTTCCAGGTGTTGTGGGTTTCTCTGCGGCAGGGGCCGGATGTGCATAGCGCCATTGTGGGGGTGCAGTTACGCAGTCGAAATGATCTTCTGGTCACCGCCGTGGCAAACACCACCGGGGTGATTCCGGGGTCGGTGCTGATTGAAGTGGATCGCACCACCGGCACTCTGTTTTTTCATGCGTTGGATGTTAATAACGACGCACAGGTGGATGCTTTCCGTCACATGGTGCTGGATACGGAAGCCGCGTGGATTCGCACGATGGGTACCCGGGAAGAACTGGCGGTACTGCATGATGAGGACCGCAGATTGGGCAAAAAACGATCGTGGGCTGCGTTGCGTGCCCCCCAGCAGTCAGGAGAACGTTTGTGAATCCCGTCGTGCTGTTTTTGGCTGTGGCCTTACTGGCGGCTGCCGCAGCCTGTGTCCTATACCGCTTGGTTAAGGGCCCCGCTTTGCTGGACCGGGTGTTGGCAAGTGATGTTTTGTTGGCCATTGTGGCGGCTGCGGTATGTGTGGACATGGTATGGCGCAAGAACACCGACTATTTGGTGTTGACGGTCATGATTTCACTGGTGGGGTTCTTGGCGTCTGTGACGTTTGCGAGGTTCGTGCAGAATAGGCCTGCTCAGCAACCTGACGCTGCCGCTCGGCAAGTACCAGACGTAGGTGCTTGGGAGCACAAAACCGACGCTTCAGGGAAGGCGCGGTAATGGATTTGGCGCTTGATGTGATTGGTTCAGTTTTGTTGTTGGTTGGCTGTGGCATGTCGTGCGCTGCGGGCCTGGGATTGGTTCGTTTGCCGGATGTCCTCACACGCATGCACGCAGCCACCAAGCCCCAGGTTTTAGGGCTGTTGTGTGTGTTATTGGCCGTGGTGCTTCTTAACCGGGCTTGGGAATTATTCCCACTGGCCATGCTGGGGTGGGTGTTTATGTTGCTCACTGCTCCAGTGAACGCCCATATGGTGGGACGGGCCAGCTACCGCAGCAAGCACATTAAGGAAGAGGGCGTGATCAAGGACGAACTTGCCATGGCCTTGCGCGGTGAGGCCTTTGTGGAGACACGTGTTGAACGGATTGCTGACGATACGGGTGAGGTGCCACGATGAGGTCGCTAAGGTTGGGGAGAACATTTCGGACGATGTTGCAGGGCTAGGCGTTTTGTAGCAGGTCCGTACTTCCGTTGTGACAAAGGAGAAATTCATGAACGACAAGGTCGTGGGGTTGGCAGGCACGGTCGCTTCCCTGGTGGGAGTTACGGTAGCTAATAAAGGCTTAACCGCGGTGTGGGGCAAGGTCACAGGACATGAGCCTCCCGCGAAGAATCCTGATCCGGAAGAACGATGGGCTGACATTCTGCTGTGGGCCGTGATCACCGGTGTGGTCACCACGGTGATCAAAGTAGCGGTTACTCGTCAGGTAGCCAGAATGCAAAGTGGTCAGCAGGCTGAGCACTGACGGCTCCGGACGCTGGCCGTGGTGTTGAGCATTGGTACAGTGTCCACACGTGAAACGACAGGGGAGCGCGTGAGCGCTGAGAGTGCGGTCAATCCGCAGACCCTCGAACCTGATCCGGTTAGTACCGGCGCTAGGGAGTCGAGCATCTCAAGGGTGCCCCAGGGTGTGGCAGCCTTCCCCTCCTGAATCCCCGGTGGTTGAGGCCACGGACCCAGGAGGATAACTATGAGCAACACATCGTCGTCTGTGAGCGCGGATTCTCGCTCCACCATTTCCGACGCTTCGGGGGTCGCGCCCACTCGTGGCGCGACCCGTCTGCGATGGCGCGTCGTGGACATGGTGGTACTCGCGGTTTTGGCCGCAGCATGTGGGGTGCTTTTTTGGGCATGGTCTACCCTGGTTTACCCCATGGTGACCAGTGCAGCCGTTGCGTACCCTCCAGTTTCCGGAACCATGGTTGGTGGGTGGCTCATTGCGGGTACTTTGGGTGGACTGATTGTCCGTAAACCGGGTGCCGCGCTGCTGTGTGAGTTGTTGGCCGCGATTTTCCAAGCTCTGATGGGGACACATTTTGGGCTCACCGTCCTACTGTCGGGGGTAGTTCAGGGTTTGGGGGCTGAGCTGGTTTTTGCGGTAACTGCTTACCGTCGTTTTGGCGTGCTGGTAGCCACGGCTGCGGGGGCTGCTGCAGGGTTGCTGGGCAGTGCCAGTGAGTGTTTGCTTTACTACTACGAATGGACGCCCACTCATCAAGGGGCGTACGTGGCGTTAGCGACGGCCTCTGGCGCGGTAATAGCCGGTGCGCTCATGTGGGTGTTGACACGTGCACTGCGCGCCACGGGTGTTTTGGGCGCGTTATCTTCGGGTCGGTGACTGTGTGCGGGGCTGAAGTTACGGCACGGGATTTTTCGTGGTGGCATCCGGGGCGTGACTGCGCTTCCCCACAAGGAGTGACGTTCACCGTACCTCCGGGGCAGAAAGTTCTTGTGGTGGGCCCCAGTGGAGTGGGGAAATCCACGTTGTTATATGCCTTAGCCGGTGTGTTGGACCCTGAAGCCGCAGGGGGGGTGGGCGACGGCAATGCTTCCAGCATATCCACTGGGGACCTGCTGATTAACGGAGTTCCCGCTGACCAGCGCTGTACTGTGACCGGTTTAGTGCAGCAGGATCCGGAAACGGGGGTGGTGTTGGCCAGGGTGGGTGATGACGTCGCGTTTGGGCCAGAGAATCTGGCGGTGCCTATTGACGAGATTTGGCCCCGCGTCCATTCGTCCCTGGAGTCGGTGGGCTTGGACGTTCCTCTGGGGCGGCAGACCGATGAATTATCTGGTGGTCAGCAACAGCGTTTAGCCCTGGCGGGAATCACCGCCATGCAGCCCCGTCTTGTGTTGCTCGATGAACCCACCGCAAACGTGGACCCGGAAGGGGTGCGGACCGTACGCGCTGCGGTGGATTCTGTGGCGGAGCGGACGGGGGCCACCGTCATCATCGTGGAGCACCGCATTGACGTGTGGATGGATTCTGTGGACCGGGTGTTAGTGCTGGGGCCCCAGGGCGTTGAGCATGACGGGCACCCGGAGCAGATTTTTAGTGATCCTGATTTATGCCAGATTCTGGAACGTCAAGGCATCTGGGTGCCGGGCCACGCGGCGAACTCCCCACGGTTCACCACCGATATCCAGGCCGCAGACGGGGAGCCTCTGTTGGAGTTACGGGATGTGGTGGTTTCCCGCGACCAACCATCGCTCAGGACGCTGTCTCGCCGACGTCGCCGGGTACGGGCGGGGCAACCGGCACCACTGTGGTCGATGGCTGGGGAACCTGTGGCTGGCCCCGTGAACTTCACGGTTCGGCAGGGTAGTGCTACTGCTGTGACAGGTGTGAACGGTGCGGGAAAGTCCACGGTTGCACTCACCATGGCCGGGTTGCTGGTGCCCGCTGAGGGCGCGGTCATAGCGCAACCTGCGCTTGCCCGTGGGGCGGCTGAGGATCCTTCTGCGTGGTCCGGTCCGGAGTTATTGACCCGGGTGGGAACGGTGTTTCAAGAACCGGAGCATCAATTCTTGACCACCACAGTTCGTGATGAACTAGCAGAAGGCCCACGGCGGGCGGGGTGGGAGCCGGAGCGTGTGGACGCCACGGTGGATGATGTGCTGGAACGACTGAAACTCACGGAATTGGCACACGCTAATCCATTCACTCTCTCCGGCGGGCAGAAGCGGCGGTTGTCTGTGGGAACCGTGATGGCAGCAGCCCCTGATGTTTTGGTGTTAGATGAACCCACGTTTGGGCAGGATGCCCAGACCTGGTGGTTTGTTGTGGAATTGTTGCGTGACCAGCTCCGGGCGGGCAGAGCCTTGGTGGTGGTGACTCATGATCAAGAACTCATCCGCGCTCTGGGTGCGACCGAACTGCGGATCACACCAACACCACCGGCACCTACGACAACAGTCGGTGACCAACACCGTTCCCGTGGGGAATATCAGGGGTGGTTGTCCCGCCGGGATGCTTTCACCACGTTGCTCTGCGCGGTCTTGTTAACCGTGGTGTTGGTGATTTCTGCTGACCCTATGACGTCCACTGTGGTGCTTGCCGGTGAGGTGACGGCGTTGGCCGTGGCGGGCCAGCGCCCAGTGCGGCTGCTCACGATGGCCTGGCCCGTGATTGTGGCGGCGGTGCTTTCTGGGTGGGCTACCGCTTTGTTGGCGGAACATTCCGGTGCCGTGATACTGCAAGCGGGGCCGGTCATGGTGTCTGAAGGGTCGATGGCAGCCGGGGCTGCGATTGCTCTTCGAGGCATCGCTTTGGCATTACCGGGGTTGGTTCTGCTACTGACCACTGACCCCACAGACCTGGCGGATGGGTTGGCTCGCACCGCCCGGCTGCCTGCCCGCTTTGTGATTGCATCATTGGTAGGTCTGCGTCTTATGACGGTCATGATGCGTCAGTGGCAAGTTTTGGTGATGGCTCGGCGCGCCAGGGGGGCTGGGGCGTCAGCACATCCTCGGTTAGTGCTCCAGGAATTCTGGGGCCGGTGTTTTGGCCTGTTAGTCCAGGCGTTGCGTCGAGCAACGCGCCTGGCGGTCACCATGGAAGTACGCGGGTTTGGGCTGACGGTACACGGCGGTCAGCGGACCTGGGCTCGTCCGATTCACCGGACGTGGAAGGATGCATTGATGGTGTTGCTGACGGTTGCGCTCTGCGCGGTGGCTGTCTTCGTATCCTGGTGTACTGGGGTGCAACGGTTTATCTGGCAATGATCTGCGCCGGTGGTGTGCGTTGTACCTCAGGTAGTGGGACCGGGCTGGATGATGTCCGCGCTTTCCCAGACGGGATCAGCCGTTAGGTACTGCGATTCTTGCTGGGCCCAACGGTCCCAAAAATCCGCATAGCCCATGCCGTCGCGGTATAAAGCACGCGTACGGCGCTGAGGTTCCGGCAATTCAACCCATACGGAGATGTCTAAGAGATCCCGTGCCACCCAGTTACAGGCGCCCACACCTTCCAGAATCACGATTTCCGCACACCGGGTGAGGCGCGGCCCTCCGGGGGAGCTGGTTAACCAGTCCCATGCGGTCCAGTAGGCGTCTTGTTGTTTTCTCAGAGAATCCAAAATGTGGTCGTTGTAGATTTCAATGCCCTGCGCCAAGCCATCCCACCCCGGGTAGATATCTTCCAGGTGAAAGGTCACGACGTCGCGGGTGACGGAGAGTACCTGGGATAACTGTGCAGCTAGGTTGGTCTTACCCGCTCCGGAGCGACCGTCTATGCCGATCAAATGCGGTTTATGGGTGGGGGTGGCTAACTGGTGCATTAAGGCCAGCCCGGACGGATTGCGTTCGGCAACGCTGGGGTCCATGTACAGCTCGACATCTTGCATGGTCTAGCCCTCCGCACTTTGAGGCGCACATTGTGCCATGTCATGCTCCATGATCCCCGTTGTGAGGGCTGCCATGACCCGCCACGTGGCTTGGGGCGCTGCGGCGTATCGGTACATGCGCTTCAGTTTAGGGTGTCCAACCGGCCTACAAAGATCGTAAGACGGGCTGATGAAGCCTGTTCTGAGCCGTGATGTAGCCGGTCGAGAACCTTCAGCAATAATCCTATGTTTCACATCACACCTCAAAATTGATACAACTTGACTCAAGTTTGTTGACAGGCTCAACGGAAGGTCTATCCTTGAGTCAGGACAACTCAAGATGTGAGACCTCCGGAACCGTCCGCGGTCCGGTTGCAGACAAGACGCCCTTGTGGGCGAAGGAGGTAGGGCAATGTCTCGTGCAGTAGGTATCGACCTTGGAACCACCAACTCGGTCGTTTCCACCCTTGAGGGTGGGGATCCCGTGGTGATTGCTAACGCGGAAGGTGCGCGCACCACGCCGTCAGTGGTTGCTTTCTCCAAGGACGGTGAAACGCTGGTAGGTGCCACCGCCAAGCGGCAGGCAGTAACCAACGTTGATCGCACCATTGCGTCCGTAAAACGCCACATGGGTACTGACTGGTCCCAGGAAATTGATGGCAAAAAGTACACTCCGCAGGAAATTTCAGCCCGTACGCTGATGAAGCTTAAGGCCGATGCTGAGGCATATTTGGGCGATAAGGTCACCGACGCTGTGATCACCGTCCCGGCGTACTTTAATGACGCCGAACGCCAGGCCACCAAGGAAGCCGGTGAAATTGCCGGGTTGAACGTCCTGCGCATTGTGAACGAACCCACCGCAGCCGCGTTGGCGTACGGCCTGGAAAAAGGCAAGGAAGACGAACTCATCCTGGTCTTTGACTTGGGTGGCGGTACGTTTGATGTCTCCTTGCTGGAAGTTGGTAAGGATGAGGACGGCTTCTCCACGATTCAGGTACGTGCGACCGCCGGTGACAACCGCCTTGGTGGTGACGACTGGGATCAGCGCATCGTTGACTGGCTGCTAGAGCAGGTGAAGTCCAAGACCGGTGCAGATTTGTCTAAAGACAAGATTGCGCTGCAGCGCTTGAAGGAATCCGCCGAACAGGCAAAGAAAGAGCTGTCGTCGGCTTCCTCCACCAATATTTCCTTGCAGTACCTTTCCGTGACCCCTGAAGGCCCGGTGCACCTGGACGAAACCCTATCCCGTGCCAAGTTTGAGGACTTGACCAGCGATTTGCTGGCCCGGACCAAGAAACCCTTTGAGGACGTCATCAAGGAAGCTGGAATCAACCTGTCCGATATCAACCATGTGGTGCTTGTGGGCGGTTCCACCCGCATGCCCGCCGTGGTGGAAGAGGTCAAGAAGCTCTCTGGCGGTAAAGAACCCAACAAAGGGGTTAATCCGGATGAGGTGGTGGCTGTTGGTGCTGCCATTCAGGGTGGTGTGCTCAAGGGAGACCGTAAAGACGTTCTGCTGATTGACGTCACACCGCTGTCCTTGGGCATTGAAACCAAGGGTGGTGTGATGAACAAGTTGATCGAACGTAATACAGCGATCCCCACCAAGCGCTCGCAGGTGTACACCACTGCTGAGGACAACCAGCCTTCGGTGTCTATTCAGGTATTCCAAGGTGAGCGCGAGTTCACAAGGGATAACAAGAACCTGGGTACTTTCGAGTTGACCGGGATTGCCCCCGCTCCGCGTGGTGTGCCCCAGATTGAGGTGACATTCGACATCGACGCTAACGGCATCGTTCATGTGTCTGCCAAGGACAAGGGCACCGGGACGGAGCAGTCCATGACCATCACAGGCGGAACGTCGCTGTCTCAGGAAGATATTGACCGCATGATCAAGGACGCTGAAGCAAACGCTGAGGCGGATAAGGCTCGTCGTGAAGCTGCTGACATGCGTAACAACGCTGAGCAGCTGGCGTATTCGACCGAGAAGATGATTAAGGACAACGAAGACAAGCTCTCGGAGGACGTGAAGACTGAGGTCCAAGGAGATGTTGACGCCGTCAAGAAAGCCCTGGAGGGTGACGATGACGACGCCGTGAAGTCCGCCGTGGAGAAACTGCAGGGCTCCATGGTCAAGATTGGTGAGGCTGTCTATGCCCAGCAGGATGCTGATGGTGCTGAAGGCTCGGCAGATGCAACGTCTCAGGACAATGAGGACATCGTGGACGCCGAAGTGGTAGACGAGGGCGAAGACACCAAGAAGTGAATGCTCGCCCCGGTGGTTGCTGCGCACTCTGTGCTGAGGGTGCGGCAACCACCGGGCGTCACCGATCCTGGCGGTCTACGGAGACAGCCGTCGTGATTTTTACTGAACGGAAGGTAAACACATGAGCGCTTCATCTGAAGAGCCCCATGATGCTGAGCAAGGGGATCAGCCTGAGGTTGACTATGACGTCCAGCAAGACGCTGAACTAACTGTCGATGAGATTCTAGGTACCGAACAGACGGGGCAAGCGCGCGCAGCCGATCAGGATGCTCCTGCGACTGATGACGACGTCACCCCTGACCTGGCTCAGGTGGCTGAAGATCGTTTAGAGGACTTGCGTCGTTTGCAGGCGGAGTTTGTCAACTACAAGAACCGTACGGAGCGGGAACGTACGGCATTACGTGATCATGTGATCAGCGACGTCCTGGGCTCTTTGCTGCCGGTGTTCGACGATATTGACGCTGCACGAGCCGCCGGTGACCTCACAGACGGGCCGTTCGCTGCTATCGCTACCAAACTTGAGGATCTATTAGCCAAGCAAGGGCTGGAGCGTCTTGGTGAGATTGGCGAAGCTTTTGATCCCAGTGTGCACGAAGCGGTGCTTCAACAGCCTGCCGATGGTGTGGAATCTGATCATATTTCGATGGTGCTGCGCTCTGGATTCCGGGTTGGTGCCCGTGTGGTGCGCGCAGCACAAGTGGCAGTTGCCCCGTGATGTGTGAGTTGTTCACGGTTGAGTAAGTCGACATCTGCAACCACTTATGGCCGGTGGGTGTCATGGTTCGCCCACCGGCCATAAGTACTAAAGCGCGCCCTGGCCCTGCATCTCATGGGGGCTGGGGTGAAGAAGAAAACACAGCGTGCCCCTGAGAGGAGGCGTCATGGCCAGTCAAGACTGGATAGATAAAGACTTTTACGCCGTTCTGGGCGTCTCCCAGGAGGCGACCGAGGCGGAGATCAAAAAGGCATACCGCTCTCTTGCTAAGAAGTACCACCCGGATCGCAATGCGGGCAATGCTGATGCCGAGCAGAAGTTCAAGGAAATATCTGAGGCGCATGACGTCTTGACTGACCCGGAAGAACGCAAGCAGTACGACGCTATCCGCGCTATGGGCTCAGGCGCTCGGTTCGCTGGTGGTACTGATGGTACGGGCTTTGAGGATTTATTTGGCGATGTGTTTGGCGGGGGAGGCCGGACTCGGGCCCGCTACAGCACGGGTGGTGCCCAAAACATCAATTTTGAGGATCTTTTTGGTGGATTCGCAGGCGATGGATCTTCGCGTGGTCACGGGGCCGGGGGGTTCGGTTCACCTTTCCAAGCCTCT
Organism: Kocuria sp.; assembly: GCA_030524035.1. Taxonomy (GTDB): domain Bacteria; phylum Actinomycetota; class Actinomycetes; order Actinomycetales; family Micrococcaceae; genus Kocuria. The sequence continues at coordinate 340,470 of JAUNHG010000001.1, forward strand.
CCGCCTCGCGGTGAGGACATCACGACCAGCACGGTGATTCCTTTCCGGTCCGCAATGGAGGGAACCACGGTCAAACTGCAACGTTCTGATGGTGGTTCCACAACGGTGCGCGTCCCCCAGGGGGTTCGTGATGGACAGAAACTCAGGCTTAAAGGTAAAGGACAGTCTGGGCCGGGGGGTCCCGGGGATCTGATTCTGACCGTTAAGGTAGGTGGGCACCCGGTGTTTGCCCGCCGGGGTGCCACAGATGATTTAACTGTGACGGTACCCATCACTTTCCCTGAAGCTGCGCTGGGGGCAACTATCAAGGTTCCGACGTTAGATGGCACCCCGGTGTCGTTAAAGATTCCTGCGGGAACTAGTTCGGGCCGTAAGTTCCGGGTGAAGGGCAAAGGGGTGACATCAGTTAAAGGGACTGGTCATTTGATTGTCACCGTGGAAATTCAGGTTCCCCGGGATCTTGATGACGACGCTCGCGCTGCTGTTGAAGCCTTTGCTCAGGCCACGGACGGTGAGGACCCTAGGGCTCAGGTGATGGGGAAAGCACATGAGTGAACGCGGCGATCTACCGGAAGAACGTGCCTTGTTTGTGATCTCCGTGGCGGCGGAGTTAGCGCAGATGCATCCACAAACCTTGCGGCAATATGATCGCCTGGGATTGGTGCGGCCCACCCGGGCACCGGGGCGGTCCCGCCGATACTCCCGGCGGGACATTGACAAACTGCGTGAAATTCAAAGGCTGTCCCAGGACGGGATTTCTCTGGAGGGTATTAAGCGTATTTTGCAGCTGGAAAATCAGGTGGCGGCTTTGCAGCAGCGGATCACCGAACTCACGGCTGAACTGGACGCGGCTCGGGAGCAGATGCAGCAAGATCGGAGTGTGTGGGTGGCGTCTCCATCGGGGGATGTGGTGCGTTACCCGCGTGGTTCACGTCCGCCGGGTCCGTCGTTGTCTCGGTCGCGGGAGTTGGTGGTGTACCGTCCGCGTGTGCGGTGACGGATAGGTGTTGCTGTGCTAGTCGACGCAGCACTTTCAGCACCGGGTCCACCAGGAGTGTGCCCACAATAACTTCGTATACAGCGGCTGTGGGGTCAGCGGGTACGGAGTTCACGTCCGCGTGGGCAATGATTTCCGCAGCATCCGCATAGGTGTTCATTTTTTCAGTGTCCAGGGTGAGGCCTGCCTGTTCACAGGCTGCCCAAGCCTGCTCTAACTGATTTGCCCACGGACCGCCCAGGCAGGCATTCCACCCGCGTTTTTCTAACCACGCGTGTGCCCGGAGTTTTCCCCCGTCTGGATCTGCGGGTTTGTTGGGTGTTTCAGATTCTTGCGAGGGTGCACCCCCTAGGGCTCGCTGCGCTGCTCCTAATAACCCGACTCGCTCAACCTGCGGGTCTTCCAAAGTTTTCAGTACGCGTTGTACGGCTTCCAGGGTGAGTCCGCCCACGTCGGTTAGTGCCTTAATGAGCCGGACCCGTTCCACATGAGTGTGATCATAATCGGCCTGAGTTTTGGACAGAGGCCGCCCGGGGGGCAGTAGTCCGTTGCGTAGGTAAAACTTCAGGGTTGGCACGGGGACGCCGGTGCTGGCAGCCAATGCGGAAATTTTCATGATCACCTCTTGACTTAGATAGTTTAGGTTTCCAGTATTGGATACTTCAACTATCTAAAGGGGGATGTCGTGGTAGATGCAGTGACTCACGCCCATGAAGGTGGGGTTGTCATATTTCAGATCGGCATGGTGGTACGGAAACCACACCGGGTGGACCTCTGGGTGCCGGTGGCTGCTGCCATGACCGGAATGCTGCGTGAGCTGAGATGCAATACCGAACAAGCAGCTCGGGGTGAGGCGGAAGATCTGGGATTCATGGGTGGGGTGAATCTGATGGGTGTAAGGGGCCCGTGGGCGGTGCAGTATTGGCGTACCGTCGAGCATCTTTATGCCTATGCCGTGAATCCGGACAACCGGCACTTGCCCGCCTGGCGAAAATTTAATCGGGCTGCCCGAGCGAACCCAGGTGTTGTGGGCGTGTGGCATGAAACCTACGTTGTGCCCCCGGGTGGAATCGAAACCTTATATGGCAACGGTGCGCTGGTGGGGTTAGGTGCAGTGACGGGCACCGTTCCGATTGAGAAGCGGGGGCTGCGTGCCGCTCAGCGTTTGGGTTCAGCGTTTGGCGGTGCGTCAGGGGTAGCATGGCTCGGTTCCACTCGGGGGACTTCGCCCGTATAGGTGCCGGTTTCGTAGTCGTAGCCCAGCGGGTTGCCGTCTTCATCGGTGCGTTGGTACCACTGGGTGTATTCGGGGGCGGTGGAGTCAAAATGTGCTGCCGTGGCCCATTTTTCGTTTGCCCCGGAGGCCCGCTGGACGGTCAGCATAAAGTCATCACCGTGGTCATCAATGCCATGACGAACTGCTTTATCTAGTGCCCAGTTGGTGTAATGATCCCGCAGAATCAAAGGGTCACTGCGCAGATCCTTATGTAGGGCAAAAATCATCACGAACATAATTAGTGTGAATGGCAATGCGGTGATGGTGACTAGGTTTTGTAACCCGGTTAGAGCGCTTTGCCCGCCGACCAATAGCATTACGGCAGCGATTCCTGCCATACATAAACCCCAAAATACGGTGACTAAGCGTCGCGGTTCGGGGGCGCCACGTTGTGACATCTGGGAAGTTACAACGGAAGCTGAGTCTGCCGTGGTGATGAAAAAGATGGCTAGCATGACGATGACCAGGATTTCCATAAATCCATCCGACCCTGGCAAAGTGTCGAGGACAACAAAGAAGATTTCTTCCGGTGCGGGTAGAGAGTTGATGGTTCCGTCTGGTGCGATTGCCTGATGATCCACCTGGGTGCGAATTGCTGTACCGCCTACGATAGTGAAGGCTAAAACCACGATGGTGGACGGAATCAGCAACACGCCAAAAATGAACTGTCGAATGGTGCGCCCCCGTGAAATTTTCGCGACAAAAATTCCCACAAACGGTGCCCAGGACACCCACCAGGCCCAGTAGAAGTTTGTCCAGGCTGAGAGAAAAACCTCCATTTCAGGGCCATCAGCCATCGAGGCAGACAACATGGTGGGCAGTTCTGCAAAGTATGTGACAACCACAGATGGGATGAAATTTAACAAGAATGCGGTGGGGCCTAAGACAAAGAAAAAAAGGGCAAGAAATATGGCCAGGAGCATGTTGATATTTGACAACATCCTGATGCCGCGGGCTACACCAGAGACCGCAGATGCAATGAATCCGGCAGTAAGAATAGTGATGATGATCAGCGCTGCTGTGTTACCGCTGGAGTTCCAACCGCTCACGATGTTTACCCCGCGTGCGATCTGCAAAGCACCAATACCTAGTGCGGCAGCGGTGCCAAAGAGTGTGGCGATGATGGCCAGCATGTCGATAATCCGCCCCGTTAGGGTGTCCGTTTTGCCGTCTCGAAAAAAAGGTGCAAACACGGAGCTCATCAACGGTACCCGCCCCCGCCGATAAGAGGTGTAGGCTACGGCAAGGCCCACTAATGCATAGATTGCCCATGCATTAAGTCCCCAGTGCAGTGCTGCTTGCGCCGAAGCCAACTTGACTGCTTCTTGAGTGGCGGGTTCCACTGACCCAGGCCGTGGGGACAGGAAATATGTCATGGGTTCAAACGGACCGAAGAAAATGATGCCGATCCCAATCCCGGCCGCGAACAACATCGCCGCCCAGGATGCCGTGGAATATGTGGGTTTATCTTCATCCAATCCCAGCGGAATGCGGCCGTATTTGGACAACGCCAGGTACACCAGGTAAATCGGCAAAATGATGGCCAGAGTGCTGAACGCCCACCCAAGATTGCCCATAGTCCAGCTCAGTGCTGCCGACGAAGCAGCGCTGAGCGTGTCCGTACTGAGCATGCCCCACAGAATGAAACCCAGAATGAGCGCACCGGCCGCCCCGGATACAAAGCGGTCAACGCCGTAGCGGTTTTTTTGATCATCCACCGTGATTCCCGGCACCAGGGCCGGGTGGATGTTGTGAGGATAGTTGATTTCTTGCAAGAACGACCGCGCAAAGCCGGGCCCATGTGTTGCCCGCCGTGTGCGTGGCGACTGCGGAAACGACAAACGCTCAGAATTACCTTCGGGCGCCGAAGAATCGGTGTGACTGTGCTCTGCTGGCATGGGATGCTCAGATCAGTAGACGGCTGGGTCCGTCCAAGGGTAAGCCACAGCTTGCTGATGATCGTGGTAGGCGGGAATATCGGGTCAGTCTGGGCGGCGCCGATACGCTAGATCGCGCGGGACTCGCCCGGCGTCGCGCGCTTTGCGTTCAAAACTGGTGTGAATGCGGCCATCCCAGCGTGGAGCCCAGCCTTGATCCGGTGCGGAATCAGTGGCCAGTGGGCCGGGGTAGAGGTTGTCGAATCGGCCGTCGGCCTCAATGACCTGTCGCATTTGGATGGCATACTCCTGCCAGTCTGTGGCCAGCCGCCATAGCGCCCCGGGCTGAAGAACGTTTGCCACCTGAGCCACAAACTCGGGGGTGACCAGCCGTCGTTTGTGGTGTTTTTTCTTATGCCAGGGGTCTGGGAAAAATACCCATAGCTCGTGTACAGAGTCAGGTTCCAGGAAATGGTCCAGAACTTCCGGAGCATTGGCCTGGACCGCACGAACATTGTGGACGCCGTTGGCGGCGGTTTTCATGAGCAGATCGGCGAGGCCAGGGGTGTAGACCTCGACGGCCAGGAAATCGTGTTCCGGTACCTGAGCGGCCCGATAGGCCATAGCTTCTCCTAAGCCAGAACCGATTTCCACCACCAGCGGAGCCATGCGGCCGTAGGCTTCCACCTGATTGAAATGTGCGTGTTCGGCAACCGAGGTATCCGTAACGACGCGGGGTACCTGCAGAATCCGAGTGGGAGCCCATTCTTCCCATGCTTTTTCCCGGCGCGGGGTCAGGCGGTCACCGCGCCGCACAAAAGAAAGAGGCTTGCGGCGAAATTGCTCCGGGGGTGTTTGCCCCCGTGGGATGTTCGAGCCTGCTGTGCTGTTTTCGTTCATCAACGGTTGAGTCTAGCCAGGGGTAGCCTGGGAAAGATCCCATTCCCTCACGGAGTAATTCATGCCATTTCCTGCCAGAGTCCATTCAGCCTCCGGCCCGGATCGCATCCTTTTCATCCTTGCGCTGGGGACGCTTAGTGCTGTCAGCCCCATGGCCACTGATATGTACTTGGCTTCCATGCCCGCACTGGCTGACTTTTATAGCGTGCCAGTGTCCACTATTCAGCTGAGTCTGAGTACGTACATGGTGGGCATGGCGGTAGGGCAGTTTTTGTTAGGGCCAGTGTCCGACGTCATGGGGCGCCATCGTTTGTTAGTGGGCGGAACCACCCTGTTTTTGTTTTCCAGTTTGGGCGTCGTGTTCTCGACCGACGTGACGATGCTGCTGATATTGCGTGGTGTTCAAGGATTCGCGGGGGCAGCCGGGGTAGTGATTGCTCGCGCGATTGTGTCTGACATCGCCAGTGGGGTGGAAGCTGCCAAGCTCTACTCTCTGTTGGGCATGATTGTGTCGGTGGCCCCGATCGTGGCCCCGGTGTTAGGCGGGTTGATTGCCACGTGGGCTCCGTGGCAGGTGGTCTTCTGGGCTTTGACCGGGTTTGGTGCCTTGATGGTGGCCTGTGTGCTGTTTGTGATCCCCGAAACTTTGCCACCAAGCCTGCGTCGCCAGGATGGCTTATTGGGCAGTGTGCGTTCGGCTGCTGCAGTGGTCCGCAACCGATCATTCATGCTGTGGGCTCTGACCCTATCCCTGGGTTTTGGCTCCCTGTTTTCCTATATTTCGGCTTCTTCATTCGTCATGCAGAACGTGGTGGGGCTTTCTTCTATGGGATACAGCATTGCTTTTGCGACGGCGGCCGCGGGGTCGGTGATCGCAGGTCTGGTCAACGTCAGGTTGCTGAACCGGTTCACACCCGCGCAGATCATCATGGTGGCATTGAGTACCCAAGCAGCGATAAACGCACTCGGTCTGGTGGGAGTGTTGATGGGTGCTCCGGTGTGGACCATCATGGTGCACACCATAGCTTCCCAGAGTTGCGTGGGATTCGTGATGGGTAACGCCATCGCTTTAGCGCAGGCGCAGGTGCCTGGGCGGGGTGGTTCCGGGTCTGCGGTTCAAGGGCTTATGCAGTTTATGGTGGGTGGAATCGTGAGTCCTCTCGCCGGGCTAGGTGGTGAGCACACGGCCGTGCCGATGAGTATTTTGATGTTCGTTCTCACGGTAGGTGCCTGGGGCACCGCTTTGCTGGCTGTAAGCGGGTCTACGGGGCAACGTTCGGAGTGACCCTGATTTGCGAAGGTGTGCTACTGAGACATGGCTGTTGGCAGTGTGGTTAGATACGCGTTGTGACGAGCGTCATAGATATGGGTCGCCGCTCGTTGACCGCCTGTACGCAACTCAGGGTTTTCGGTGAAGCGACCCCGGGGAGGAAGTGAACCGTGAATGAGCTGATTCAGAGTCTGATGGACCAGTTCAGTGGAATCGGTACGTACTGCTTTACTGGGCGGCTTGAGGATGCGGAGCACTGCTTCGGTTCCGCTGGTGGCATCATCTGGGGGCCGTTTGTCCTGATTCCATTGTTGCTGGTGACGGGTATTTACCTCACGATTCGCTTGGGTTTTCTGCAAGTCGTTAAGATTCTTCCCGCTTTGCGGCTGGCGCTCTTTGACCGGAAAGATGAAGACGCTGCGGGCGGGGATGTTTCCCAATTCCAGGCGTTGACTACGGCATTGGCGGCCACAGTTGGCACGGGAAACATTGTGGGAGTTGCCACTGCGATCGGTATTGGCGGCCCGGGCGCATTGTTCTGGATGTGGGTGACGGGCATCTTTGGTATGGCTTCTAAGTACTCAGAAGCTTTTTTGGGGGTCCGGTACCGCACCAAGGACGCCAAAGGTGAAGTCTCCGGTGGCCCGCAGTACTACCTCAAACGAGGTATCCCCAACGGTTTTGGCAAGTTTCTGGCCCTCTTTTTCGCGATCGCGGCGGCGCTAGCTTCTTTTGGTATCGGCAATATGACTCAGGGCAATTCGATTGCCGGTAACGTCAACTCTTCCTTTAGCATCCCAGAATGGGTGACGGGCATCGTCTTGGCGATTATGACCATGGTGGTGCTAGTGGGTGGGATTAAGTCCATTGGTAAGGTTACTGCCGGTTTTGTGCCTGTCATGATCCTTTTCTACGTCGGTGGTGCCTTGTGGATTTTGATGGTGAATGTTGTTGATATTCCTGCGGCGCTGCAACTGATCGTCACGGATGCTTTCACCGGTACTGCAGCGGTGGGTGGTTTTGCGGGCTCTGCTCTGATCATTGCGATTCAGATGGGTGTAGCCCGCGGCATCTTCTCCAATGAATCCGGCATGGGGTCGGCTGCTATTGCTGCTGCGTCGGCACAAACAACTCACCCGGTGCGCCAGGGTTTAGTGTCGATGACTCAGACCTTTATTGACACCATCATTGTGGTCACCTGTACAGGGCTGGTCATTATTACCACCGGTGTGTGGGAGCAGGGCGAGGCTGCAGCAAGCACCATGACTGCTGAAGCTTTCACGCATGGTCTTCCCGGAACATGGGGGCATATGATCGTGACCATCGGTCTGGTCATGTTTGCGTATTCGACCATTCTGGGCTGGGCTTATTACGGCGAGCGGTGTGTGGAGTCCCTCGTGGGGCGCCTTGGGGTGATGCCGTACCGTGTGATCTTTTCCCTGGTGGTTTTTGTGGGGTGCTGGCTCCCGTTGGCAGCGGTATGGAACCTTGCGGATATTTTGAACGGGTTGATGGCGATTCCGAACCTTATTGGCCTGCTCTTGATGTCCGGCCTGGTGGCTCGGGAAACGCGGCATTACCTGAAGAATGATCCCAAGCTCAAGGCCGGAAAGGCTGAGATTGATGGTTTCATGCGTGGCCATGACGGTGGAATTGACACCTATGAGGTAACTGGCCGCTAGGCAGCACGTTTGTGCAGCGGGTGGCAACTCCCTCAATGCCTTGTGGGTTACTGGGGGAGTTGCCATACCCTGGTGGCTATGACTGCACTGAATTCGCCTCTGACACTGGCTAACAGCTTTGGAACCGCAACCGTGTATGAACAGGGTGCTCATGTTGCCACCTGGACTCCGGCGGGGCATGACCCGGTGCTGTTCTTGTCTGAACGCGCGAACTTTCGTCAGGGGGCAGCGATTCGTGGAGGCGTGCCGATTTGTTTCCCGTGGTTCGGGCCGGGACGTGACGGAGACCGCAGCCCAGCTCACGGGTACGCACGCACCACAGCGTGGCATCTGGTTTCTGCGGACGATTCCGTAGCGGTATTGAGTATGACGCAGAACGATTTTGCGCCAGAGGCCCGCGAAGCTTTCCCACAACCATTTTCGTGCGAGTACACGATTTCGGTGGGTGCCGCGTTGAAACTGGAGCTGGCAACCACGAACACCGGCGATCACCCTTTAGAGATTGAGGAAGCGCTCCATACGTACATAGCGGTGGGGGATATTCATACTGTCTCGGTGGATGGGCTGGACGGTGTGTCGTACGTGGACAAAGTATCTGGGGAGGCGGAGGTTACCCAGAACGGTGCTGTGACTTTTACCGGTGAAACTGACCGGGTGTATCGTTCGGGAGCTCCATTGACGGTGACGGATCCGACGTTGGGCCGCAGGCTACGCGTTACCACTTTGGGCGCTGCCAACACTGTGGTGTGGAATCCTTGGGATGACAAGGCTCAGAAGATGAGCGATTTCGCGGACGATGAGTGGACGCGCATGTTGTGTATTGAAGGTGCCAATGCCTTGGATGACTTTGTGACTATTGCCCCCGGAGAAACCCACGCCATCACGTATCACCTTGAGGTGGACTGAGGGCTGCGCGCTGACTCGGAAATCAGCGCGCAGCCCAGGTCTCAGTTCTTTTCTTAGCGCTTCTTGGACTGTGCCACCAAAGCCAGGCCAATGGCAGCCAACCAGACGTCCTTAGACAAGGAAAGACCTTCCTGGGACGGGCGGAGGCCATCTTCCTGAGTCATCTCGTCATTATTGAAGTACATGGTCAACATGCCGGCAGAAAATACGGTGAGGGCAAGGCCAGCCAAGCGCTTTGACACGAAGGGAGTCAGTAGCAATCCGCTGATACCAACTTCTGAGAGCCACAAGAACTGGCCAAAAGTCTTGGAATCCCATTCTTTAAATTGCGGAATTCCGGTGGCGGCCATGGTTTTTAAGTGGTCGTACACTTCCACCGGGGCGTCCTTTTTCCCCAAACCAGACTGCAGCAGGTAGGCACCGGAAACACCGCGAAGAATTGCGTTGGACAGTCGCATGACTGGGATCCTTTCACTATTTCAGGGTGGGCCGGGTCGGCCCCGTTTCCTTCACGCTACCAGCTGGTTAGCGCAGGGCTTCAGGAATCCAGAACATGTCATGCCCCCTACCGGGTTGGGTCTGTATACTCCACGGCTGCACAGGGCACCACACACTGAACATTCCTGAAGGGCCATCTTGTGACTACCTTTCTTGACCTCGGCGTCCCCGAGTCCCTGGCCCATGTTTTGTCCGGCCAGGGCATTACGGAGGCCTTTCCTATCCAGGAGAAAACCCTGCCGGATTCCTTGACTGGCCGTGATGTTTTAGGTCGTGGTCGCACAGGGTCCGGCAAAACAGTGGCCTTTTCCCTGCCCTTGGTTGCTCGGCTAGCCGGGGTGGGATCAGGGACCGCGCGGACAACACGCCGCCCCCACCGTCCCACAGGACTGGTGTTAGCACCCACGCGTGAACTCGCAACCCAGATTGATCGCACCATTGCTCCCCTAGCTGAATCTGTGGGACTCAATACCACCGTGATTTACGGAGGGGTGTCCCAAAAACACCAAGAACGTGCGTTGAGTGCAGGCGCGGACATTGTGGTCGCTTGCCCCGGACGTCTGGAAGACCTGCTCAAACAAGGTGTGTTGACTCTTGACGACATCCGAGTAACGGTTATTGACGAAGCCGACCACATGGCAGATATGGGGTTCCTGCCCGTTGTGACCCGCATCCTGCAGAAAACTCCTGGTGAAGGTCAGCGGCTGTTATTTTCCGCGACTTTGGACGGTGGAGTGGATGTTTTGGTCACAAAGTTTTTGAATCACCCGGTCACCCACTCCGTTGATGCTCCCAAGGCAGCCGTAGCCACTATGGATCACCATGTGCTGGTGATTGACCCCGATCACAAACAGCATCTGATCGAAACCTTGGCCTCCGGCACTGGGCGGCGGGTGATGTTCACACGCACCAAATACCGCGCCAAAAAAATGGCCAAAAAACTTTCCCAAGCTGGTGTGCCTGCGGTGGATCTGCACGGCAACCTTTCCCAGAACGCTCGTGATCGTAACCTCCACGCGTTTTCCACGGGGGAGGTTCGGGTTCTGGTGGCTACGGATGTTGCGGCCCGTGGGGTGCACGTGGACGACATCGAACTTGTGGTGCACATTGATCCGCCCGCTGAACACAAGTCCTATCTACATCGTTCCGGCCGCACGGCCCGCGCTGGGGCCACTGGGCAAGTGATCACGATCTCCACCACGGAAGAACAGCGTGATGTCCAAAAACTTATGAAAAAGGCCGGTGTCCGCGCTGAACTATCCCGCGTGACCGTGGATTCGCCGGTGGTGTCTGAACTGGTGGGGGAACGCGCTGAACGGGTGGCTTATGTTCCACCTACCAAGCCAGCGAACAGCAACAGACAGCCCAACCGCGGTAGACGGCGTCCGCGCAGGTGATGGGTGGTTAGTGTGGTGGCCTGTGCCGGAGAATGACCGGTTAAGGCCAGTTGACGTTCAAGATTTCACCAGCCGGGCGGTAAGAGGTTTCGGCAGGCAAGTCCTCCGTGGTTGCACCGTCAGTCCGGGGCAAATCAGGGACTAACGGCCCGATCTGCCGGATGCGTTCCAACGTCACCTCCGTATGTGACTGAACTGGAACGAACCCTGGCTCAGCTTCCACAGGCTTATCACCGGGAACCACAATCACTGGCATACCAGCGGCTACCGCTGACTGTGCACCGGCTTGGGAATCTTCCACCGCAATGCAATCTTCCGGTGCGCACATCAAACGTTCGGCGGCCATCTTGTACGGTTCAGCGGCAGGCTTGGGGTGTTCCACATCCTCACGGGAAACTACAGCCCGGATGTTTTCTGGTAGTGCAGCGGCAGTGGTGGCTACGACGGACGCTAGGGCGTTTGTTACCAGTGCAGCGGGAATCCGTTCTTGCCGCAATTCCTCCAGTAACTGCGGTATGCCCGGCATGAGCGGGACGTCTTCTGAGATGGCTTCCACCACTCTGGCCGCGATTCGCTCAGTAATCTCCTGGACCTCCCCGGTTGCCCCCCGATCCACCATGATTTGGGCAGAAAACTGAACGGTTTGTCCTAAACTGGCGTGATCATCTGCTGTGGTCCATTCCAGTCCGTGCTCGGCAGCCACGGCGCGTTTGGCGGCGGCCCATTCAGGTTCAGTGTTGACGGTGGTGCCATCGTGATCTAACAACACTCCCTTGGGCCAGGAAGAACGTTGTGGGTCCAACCACTGCAATAACGACAACGTGACCTGTCGGTGGTCGGCAACATGGACGGTGCCCTGATCTGGTGGCACCGCAACAGCCCCGGGCAGCACCACAACCACCATTCCTGCTGCTTGGGCCGCTGCCACACCGGATGGCGAGTCTTCCAAAGCCACACAGTCAGATGGATCCACCCGTAGCCGCCGGGCAGCTTCTAAATACCCTTCTGGCGAGGGTTTAGGGGCCACCCCACCTGCAGCTTCCTCGTTGCCAATAATGACGTCGAACATCCCTTCCGGGGCCAGCGTTGCAGTGTGTTCAGCCATTTCACGGGCGGCATTGGTGACAATTCCCGTGGGAAGCCCCGATTCGGCAATTTCCAGTAATAGTTCGGGCATACCGGGGATGAGCCCTGGTGGTGTGGCCGTGACTTCTTCTGTGGAGACTTTCAGAAGACCATCGGTCAATGTGGCGTCATCCGCCTCTGTAACGCCATTAGCGCGCAACCGTTCCAGCGTGGCCCGCACGGGCAGTCCGATAGTTTCGAGGGTGTCAACCTCGCTCCAGGTCCCTCCGTTTTCTGTGGCAAACCGTGCTTTGGCTCTACCCCATATCGGCTCGGTATCCACCAGGGTGCCATCGTGATCAAAAAGGACGGCTTTCGGGAAAGTGCTTGGCGACATAATCTTTACCCTATCTGGCGATATTCCCTTACCTTGCATCCGCAGACTGTGGTGCATTCCATGAATTTTTTGCCAAGGGTCCGTGGTCAAGAACTTCGTGGCTCACGTGGCTAAGGGGTTCCAGCTGGAATGTGGTGTGTTCCACCGGCACCGGGAAATGCTCTGACGCGCAACTTTGCAGAGCGTCCAGAATCAGGGGGGCTTTGCCGTCGTGAAAAGCACGATCTTCCACGACCACATGTGCAGTCAACACCGGAACACCCGTGGCGACAACAGAAGCGTGGAGGTCATGCACGGTCACCACGTGCTCCACCGTTTCCAGGTGCGCGGCGACGTCATCCAGGTTCAATCCGCGTGGGGCGGATTCCATCAAAACAGAGCCGGATTCCCGCAAGATACGCCCCGCGCGCGGAATGACGAGCAACGCGATGACGATTCCCGCCATGGCGTCGGCTCCCGTCCATTGCGTTAACGTAATCACAACGGCGGCAAGCATGACAGCCACTGAGCCCAGGGCGTCGTAAAGAACCTCCAGGAAAGCTGCGCGCATATTTAAGGAATGTCCACGGGCGCTAGCGAGCACCGTGAGTGAGGCAAGATTTGCGATGAAACCCACCAGCCCGACAATGCCTAGCAACACAGCATTAAAGTCTTCGGCGGGTATTGGGGATAGTAGGCGCCGAGCACCCTCGATGACGGTGTAGATTCCGACCCCCATGAGTACCGCTGCTTGAAGTCCAGCGGCGATGATTTCAGCCCGCAACCAGCCCCAGCTGCGGCGCGCTGAACGTGGCCGTGCACTCAGCACGGATGCACACAGCGCCATGATCAGCCCGATGGAATCCACCGCCATGTGGGCCGAGTCCACCAGCAACGCCAGCGAACCGGTGGCGACAGCTCCCGCAATCTGGGCTAACAGCACTGTGGCGGTAATGGTCAATGCTATGGCCAAGCGAGTGCGGGATGAGGCGGCAAAGTCATGCGAATGGCCGTGCTTATGGTCATGGTGCTTGGAGTCGGAACGCGATGCGTAAGGGCCCATGGTGCAGTTCTGCATACCCCCCGGAGAAAGCGAGGCGTACTGCGAGGACCCCTGACATGACATATTAGAAAAATAGCATATGAATTAGATGGGGACCAGAGGCTTTGTTGTGAGTTCGTACACTGAACCCCATGGCAGCCCATGACGCATCCAGCTCCTCCTTGTGCGTGCCGCACGGCGATCGACATGGTGGAAGATTGCAGAAAATCGTGCCGACACTGGCGCCGTTGATGCCCTGTGTTCTTGTCGCATGGCTGACGCTGGCTTCTGTTCCCCTGGGGGGTCCCGGTGAGCGCGCCGTGATCTGGTTAGGTGCACTCGCTATTCCGCTGGCTGTGCTGTTGTGGATTGGCGCGGGCTTGATGTTGGTCGATCGCGCCGCTTACCCCTCCCGTCGAGCCGGTTTTGTGACGGTGATTTTGACCCTCACTGCGTGGGGAAATTTTGTGTTCCTAGGTTTCCTCCTGCCCGATCTGATTGATGGGCAGGACCGTTCCTTGTTGTTGGCTGCTCTGGATTCTGATGCTGTGGGTCTGACAGCGGGGTTCGCCAATACGGTCGGGGTGCTCACCTTTGTGGCTGCGGGTGGTGCGGTGTTGAGTGCCGCTTTGGACTTGCGAGCTACGCGAGCGCAGCTGCGTGGGGAGGTCGTGGAGTTATCGGTTGAGGATGAGGACCGTTTGCGCCAGGAGTGGGTGAACTCTTTTCGTTAAATCTGGTCCGCCCGCGAGGTGTTCCCCATGTGATCGATGACAAGCTGAGTATACCTAGCGAAGAAAAGTTGATAGAAGTAGACTCAAGTAAAACGTTTGGTGTGCCGCGGATAACGGCACGCCTCAGATGACAAGGAGCGACATGGATACCAAACTGACGACGCGCTCGCAGGAGGTGCTCAGTGCAGCAGCCACCGAGGCGTCTACCGCCGGAAACCCCCAGATTGAACCCGTTCATCTGCTGTCAGCACTGGTCCAGCAGCGGGACGGAGTAGCCGTCGCTGTCCTCTCAGCAGCCGGTGTGAACGTGGCGACTTTGGCAGCTAGGACTGCCCAGGCCGTTGGTGCATTGCCATCGGCTACCGGCTCCACGGCTGCTCAGGCGCAATTCAATCGAGGAAGCCTTCAGGTAGTTCAGGCGGCAGAGAAATTCGCCCAGGGGATGGGGGATGAATATGTTTCGACGGAGCATCTGCTCTATGGCCTGGCGGAGGTGGAAAGCCCCGCGGCTCGCTTGCTCGCAGAAACCGGGGCGAACGCGGAAACTGTTCAACAGACCATCCCGACTGTTCGTGGGGAACGTCGAGTGACCAGTCCCGACCCGGAGAGTACGTTTCAAGCTTTAGAAAAGTACGGAACGGATCTGACAGCCATTGCCCGCGAAGGAAAATTGGACCCGGTGATTGGTCGTGATTCTGAGATTCGTCGGGTGGTTCAGGTGTTATCACGCAGAACCAAAAATAATCCCGTGCTCATCGGTGAGCCCGGGGTGGGCAAAACCGCGGTTGTTGAAGGCCTGGCCCAGCGCATGGTCGAAGGTGACGTACCCGAAACTTTGCGGGGTAAAACACTGATTTCCCTGGATTTAGGTTCCATGGTGGCGGGCGCCAAGTACCGTGGTGAGTTTGAAGAACGCCTCAAGGCTGTCCTGGATGACATCAAGGGCTCTGAAGGTCAGGTAGTGACGTTCATCGATGAGTTGCACACCGTGGTGGGAGCCGGGGGATCATCCGAAGGCTCCATGGATGCGGGAAATATGCTGAAGCCCATGCTGGCCCGGGGGGAGCTGCGGCTGATCGGTGCCACCACTTTGGATGAATACCGAGAAAACATTGAAAAGGACGCTGCACTAGAGCGCCGTTTCCAACAGGTATACGTCGGTGAGCCGTCGGTCGAGGACACCATCGCGATTCTGCGTGGGCTGAAAGAGCGTTACGAGGCTCATCACAAGGTGCAAATCGCGGATTCAGCGCTGGTGGCTGCGGCGTCGCTATCCAACAGGTTCATTCCGGGCCGCCAGCTGCCGGATAAAGCCATTGACTTGGTGGATGAAGCCGCGTCTCGGTTGCGCATGGAAATCGACTCCGCTCCGGAGGAAATTGACCAGCTGCGCCGTCAAGTGGATCGCCTCACGATGGAGGAGTTGGCGCTCAAGGATGAAACTGATCCCGCGTCGATCGAACGTCTTGAAGCCCTACTGAAAGATAAAGCGGATAAGCAGGCTGAACTAGATGCCCTGAGTGCACGCTGGGAGCAGGAGAAAGCTGGCCTGAACCGGGTGGGCGACCTCAAGGCCAAGATTGATGAATTGCGTTCCCAGGCTGAGCGCGCTCAGCGTGGTGGTGACTTGGGGGAGGCCTCGCGTTTGCTCTATGGCGAGATCCCTGCGCTGCAGAAAGAACTGGATGCTGCTCAAGAACAAGAGAATGCGGAGGAAACAGAGCGGGAATCTATGGTTTCCGACGAGGTCACGGCTGATGACGTAGCCGAAGTGATTTCAGCCTGGACTGGCATTCCTGCTGGGCGCATGCTCCAAGGGGAAACCGAAAAATTGCTACACATGGAGCAGCGCTTGGGTCAGCGACTCATTGGCCAGACTCAAGCTGTGGCGGCGGTGGCTGATGCCGTTCGACGTTCGCGGGCTGGTGTAGCCGATCCTGACCGGCCTATTGGGTCGTTTCTGTTCCTGGGGCCGACCGGTGTGGGCAAAACAGAGCTTGCCAAGTCGTTGGCTGAATTCCAGTTTGATGACGAACGAGCTTTGGTGCGCATTGATATGTCGGAGTATGCCGAAAAGCATTCGGTCGCCCGATTGGTGGGTGCCCCTCCCGGGTATGTCGGATACGAAGAGGGTGGTCAGCTGACGGAAGCGGTGCGGCGTCGTCCGTATTCTGTGGTGCTGCTTGATGAAGTGGAGAAGGCTCACCCTGAAGTCTTTGACATTTTGTTGCAGGTTTTAGATGACGGCCGTTTGACCGATGGTCAGGGCCGGACGGTGGACTTCCGGAACACTATTCTGATCCTGACGTCCAATCTTGGCAGCCAATTCATGGCGGATCCTGCGATGGAAGAGGATGCTAAGAAAGAAGCGGTGATGAACGTAGTCAACGCTTCCTTTAAGCCAGAGTTTCTGAACCGTTTGGACGAGGTGATCATGTTTGATCCGCTATCCACAGACGATCTGAGCAAGATTGTGGACATTCAGGTTCGTCATCTGGGTGATCGTTTGGCGCAACGCCGTCTACAACTGGACGTCACACCGGCAGCTGGCGAATGGCTGGGGCTCGCTGGCTATGATCCTGCTTACGGTGCCCGACCGCTCAGGAGGTTGGTGCAGCGTGAGATTGGTGACAAACTCGCCAAAGGGTTGTTGTCCGGGGCGATTATTGACGGTGATACGGTCCGTGTGGACGTCAACCCCGACGTTGCAGGTGACGGACTGGTGGTCACTGCTGCGCGCAACGGCTGATGCAGCGCGTGGCTCGGTATCCCTGTTTTCGTGAATAACAGAGGCAAGCGAGTCGAGCCGCGCGCCTTGAGCGTGTACGCTGGGGCCACGACACAGACTGAAAACACACCGGGGCCGTATTGTGTGCCAAACATACCGCCGACCGGGACCGAGAGACAGAGGGGGTCACGCTCATGGGGCGCGGCCGTCAAAAGGCGAAGGCAACGCGACAGGCGCGGGAGATGAAATACTTCAGCCCGCAGACCGATTACTCCGCCCTGCAACGGGAGTTGCGGCAGTCCGGTAATAAAGGTTCTGCAGCGCCTGCCTACGACGACGATTTTTCTGAGGGTAGCGAGGACTACTCGGTGGAATCGGAGTACGACTCGGATGACGAGTACCGCTGAGTTGTTGTAACGGGAGGGGGCTGAGTCAAATGGTTCGAGCCCCCTCCCTACACCTGCGCTGCTGAATCAAGGTGTGGGGTGACCAACAGTGGTCCGTGTTTTTAGACGGCGTATTCACCCACCATGTGAACTATTCCGCCGTTCACGCCCTTAGAGCCCTGAACCCAATCGGGGCCCTGGGCAACAATATCGGTGTCTGTGACGTCCACTGATCCCAAGATCCAGGCGGGCACGCCACGGTTTTCCAGGTGCGCCAGGGCGTCATGCGCAACAGACGG
Organism: Kocuria sp.; assembly: GCA_030524035.1. Classification (GTDB taxonomy): domain Bacteria; phylum Actinomycetota; class Actinomycetes; order Actinomycetales; family Micrococcaceae; genus Kocuria. Next base: position 357,903 of record JAUNHG010000001.1, read on the forward strand.
GTCGACCACAGCGATCATGCCCACCCCCAGGTTCAGGGTGCGTTCCACGTCGGGTAATGGCACGTTGCCCAGCGTGGCGACCAGTTGAAACACCGGCGGCAGCGACCATGTTCCACGCTCGACGGTGGCGGTGAGTCCTTGGGGTAGCACACGAGCCACGTTAGCGGCGAGTCCACCCCCGGTTACGTGGGTGAAAGCCCGAACACCTTTCCCGGTTTGCCCCGTGGAGTCATTAACAGGGTAAGCCGCTGCCAGGTCTAGAACATCTGCGGCGTACACCCGGGTAGGTTCTAGCAGCTCCTCACCCAAGGTGCGGCCTAGTTCAGCGACATTACGGTCCAGAGACCACCCAGCTACACTGAGCACCTTGCGCACCAGCGAATAGCCATTGGAGTGCAAACCGGATGACGCCATAGCGATCAGAACGTCCCCGGCGCGAACCCGATCCGCCCCCAAGAGCTCATCGGCTTCTACAACCCCGGTAGCCGCCCCGGCGACGTCGTACTCTTCGGGGCGCAGTAACCCCGGATGTTCAGCTGTTTCTCCACCCACTAAAGCCGTTCCTGTTGCTGAGCAGGCTTCGGCAATGCCACGGACGATGTCGGCGATACGTTCGGGCACTACTTTCCCGGTGGCGATGTAATCCGTCATCAACAGGGGCTTGGCCCCAACGACCACGATGTCGTCAACCACCATGCCCACCAGGTCCCACCCAATGGTGTGGTGGATATCCAGCGCTTGGGCAATGGCCACTTTTGTCCCCACGCCGTCCGTGGAAGCTGCCAGGTACGGCTTGCGATAGGCCGTCAGAGCGGAAGCATCAAAAAGCCCGGCAAAGCCTCCTACGCCTCCCACCACATTGTCGGTGTGCGTTGCCTGAACAGCGGCTTTCATCAGTTCGACGGCGCGATCGCCGGCATGAACATCCACACCGGCGTCGGCGTACGTGATGGTGTGCGTTGGGGGGCTGGATTCACTCACCTGGGGTCCTCGCTGATCTGTTGGGTGGAGGTAAGGCCTGTGATGGCAGGTGCCACGCTGCGGCGGGATTCCACCACAGACTTCCCCAGGTCCTCAGCATTAGGAAGCATTGTGGGGTAACGGCCAGAAAAACATGCTGTGCACAGTTCGCGAGGGTTTTGCTCAGTGGCTCGGACCATGCCGTCCTCAGAGATATAGCCCAGGGAGTCCGCGCCCAATGACTCACAGATGTCTTCAACCGCCAAACCATTAGCGATCAATTCGGCTCGGGAGGCAAAGTCGATGCCGTAAAAGCACGGCCACTTGATGGGGGGTGAGGAGATACGCACATGGATTTGTGCAGCACCGGCCTCACGCAACATACGCACCAGCGCACGCTGAGTATTACCGCGCACGATGGAATCATCCACCACCACTAAGCGTTTGCCAGCCACCACGGAACGTAATGGGTTGAGTTTGAGCCTGATGCCCAGTTGACGGATGGTGTCTGACGGTTGAATAAAAGTTCTGCCGACGTAAGCGTTTTTCACTAACCCGTTGCCAAACGGGATTCCGGAGGCTTCCGCGTACCCGATGGCTGCCGGTGTCCCAGATTCGGGGGTGGGCATGACCAAATCCGCTTCCACGGGGTGCTCTTTAGCCAGCTGACGCCCCATTTCCACCCGGGATTCGTAGACGGAACGTCCGTGGATGGATGTATCTGGTCGGGCCAAATACACGTACTCGAAGATACAGGCGGCCCGGCGGGTTTCGGCAAAACGCTGTGAGCGTAGCCCGTCTTCGTCAATAGCCAGGAATTCGCCGGGTTCAACCTCCCGCACGAAAGAAGCTCCCACAATATCTAAGGCTGCGGTTTCGGAGGCCACTACCCAGCCTCGTTCCAGCCTGCCCAGCACCAAGGGGCGGATACCTTGGGGGTCGCGAGCCGCGTACAGGGTGCGTTCATCCATGAAAGTCAAACAAAACGACCCCACCAGCTGGGGTAGCAGCCCCATAATTGCTTCTTCCAGTGACCCGTGGGGATGCTCGGCCAGTAGGGATGTCACCAGTGCTGTATCCGTGGTGTTCCCCATGGCCAGCTCCCCACGGGACGGGAAGCCAGACTTGTCAATCAGGGAGTCGTAGAGCTTCGCTGAGTTCGTCAGATTGCCGTTGTGGGCGAGGGCCACGGTACCGTGTGGGGTGCCGCCCAGCGTGGGCTGAGCATTAGCCCAGGTGGACCCTCCAGTCGTCGAATACCGGCAGTGGCCCACGGCGATATGGCCGCTTAGGGTGTTGAGGGTGGCCTCATCAAAGACTTGGGAAACCAGACCCATGTCTTTATACACATTGATACGGGAGCCGGTGGATGTCGCAATCCCGGCGGATTCTTGCCCCCGATGCTGCAAAGCGTAGAGGCCGTAGTACGTCAATTTGGCGACGTCTTCGCCCGGTGCCCAGACTCCAAAGACACCGCATTCATCCTGCGGTGATTTTTCATCAGGGAAGACGTCAAAACTTAGTTTTCCATCGGGGCGAGCCACGGTGCTTAGTCTCTCATGTCAGACCCGAGGTGGGGGCGTCTGTGTGCATATCGTTCTTTTCCGAATTATCAGAAGTGTGGGTGCCTCTGTGTTGTTCCACACGTGCCTGGAGCTGCTGGGAACGTGCGAGAGACATGCGATCCAACAGCAGCGCTACGATAGCCCCCACGGAGAACCCCACGAGTGCGAAGATCGCGATCATGTATCCCACCACTTGTCCGGTGGTGAACATGGGATTGCCTGCTCCCACAACCCCCGCAAATAAACCCACAACCGCGCCAAGGGTGGCACCAAGAGTCAGGAACACCGGCACTTTGGGAGCACGCCGGTACATCAGGGTTTCTGTGCGTGGGGGGTCGACATGGGTCTCCGCGCGGGGGGCGGGTTCTGCGTTGGGGTCACCGGAGGCGTCAGCATGAACCATGGTTTCCAGCCTAACGTGAGTTACAGCGTAAACAGGGGTAGCAGCTGGCCCAGCTCGGCGCGGGTGCCTGAAGCAATCACAAGCCCCTTGTCTACAGCGTGATCCCACTCCAGTTGTCCGGTTGCTACGCTTAGCCAGGTATTGGCATCGGTTTCGATCACGTTTGGTGGTGTGCCGCGGGTGTGCCGGGGTCCTTCGATGCACTGGGCAACTCCATAGGGGGGAACCCGCACTTCCACGCTATTGCCGGGGGCGCGTTCACTGAGTTCCTCTAAGCTAAAACGTACCGCTGTTGCCAGCGTGGCGCGGGCCACGGTGGGGCATGGGTCAGTCTGGGGGCGCCTTGGCGCGCCGTCATCAGCGGGCTTGGTGTATGTGTGCCAGGTGGTTAGTGCTGCAGTACCGTCCGCAGGTCTGATCCGACGCCGTCCCATCAGCGAGTACGCCCCCGAACAAGTGGACGTTCCGTTTCCAGGGTGTGCACTGCGTGGCGTGCAGACTCCCCGAGTGCGAAGAAAACTGAGGGGTCTTGCGCACCAGTGGTTTCTGTCAGACGGCGGATGACCTGGCGTCCAGCGGTGGCGTCCACGGCACCAGAGGCGATGAGAAGCTCCAGCCCCACCAGGTGATTGGCTCGTCCGCTGCCGTCAAGGGTTTTGATCACTACCGACACTCCACTGCGTGTGGCCAAACACAGCACACCTTCAGCGCCGAATTTCGAGATAATCCCTAGCTGTTCCATGATCACGGTGTCGGCAGCCCCCGGTGCGTGCACAAACTCTGGGTAGTCGAGCATGGCTGTGGCCACTGTGGCCAGGCGTGCATCAGCGTGAACGTTGTATGCAGCGCCGCCCAGTGCGGCGTACATTCGCCCGAGGGCTATGAGACTCAGTGCCGGCACGGGTGCACCGCACCCGTCTAGGCCTACCAGTGCAGGTTCTTCACCGGCTATTTGCGTCACCGTGGAAAGGACTTCACGTTGTAGGGGGTGACGCGCATCCAGGTAACTGGTTGGATCCCAGTGGCTTTCCTGACATGCGGCCAGGAACGCAGCATGCTTGCCGGAGCATGGGTGGTGCAGAGGGCTGGCTTCTTCCTGTTCACCAGCGTGGCGACGTCGAACAGCCGGGCACTGTAATGCGGATTCGTCCAGGGCTGACTTGTGAAGGATGCCGCGTACAGAATCCACGTGTTCCGGGGTGGCTTGGTGCGATCCAGCCGCTACCGCAATCTGCTCCCACTGAATAGGGGCGCCGCAGCTTAAAGACGTTGCGGCCTGAAATGGTTTGAGGGCCGAGCGTGGGAAAACCACACCATGCCCATGACCCAGGACCGCTAAGGGGTGGCCGTCAGGACCGGTGACTACCGCTGCTCCAAGGTGGCGGGATTCCACCATGGTGCTGCGGTGCACAGTGGCGATTTCCACAGTGTCGGCAACCTCAAGCCCAGGATGGGTGGGGGTGTCGGGGAAGGTGCGGGTACTCATGCACCCAGTATTTAGCACGGTTTGGCAACCACGTGAATTCCTTCGGAGCACTAGGCTATTGCCTGTGAAAATTCTGGTGATCGGTACTGGCGGTCGTGAACACGCCATTGTCCGTGCTCTACGACGTGATCCCGGTGTTGATGAAGTACACGTAGCCCCCGGGAACGCCGGGATCGCTCAGGAAACTACGGTCCATCCCCTGGAGATGAAAGATGCTGATGCCAGTGTGCAACTGGCCCGTTCGCTAGGTGTTGATCTGGTGGTGATTGGCCCAGAAGCGCCCCTGGTAGTGGGAGTGGCTGATGCTTTGCGGGCCGCCTCGATCCCAGTGTTTGGCCCGTCGGCTCGGGCCGCGGTGCTGGAAGGGTCCAAATCGTTTGCGAAAGACGTCATGGCGGCAGCTGGTGTGCCCACCGCCCGTGCACGGACCTGCGTGACGAACTCTGATGTGGTGGAAGCCTTCCAGGAATTCGGTGCTCCCCACGTAGTGAAGGACGATGGTCTGGCCGCTGGCAAGGGAGTGGTCGTTACAGAGGACGCCGATTCTGCCTTGGAACATGCTCAGCAGTGCTTTACTGCCGGAAGTCACGTGGTGGTGGAGGAGTTTCTGGACGGCCCGGAGGTTTCCCTGTTTGTGTTGTGTGACGGCGCCGATGTGGTTCCGCTGTGCCCGGCGCAGGATTTTAAACGCATCTTTGACGATGACCTTGGCCCTAATACCGGTGGTATGGGGGCCTACACCCCCTTGGATTGGTTGCCCGATGGTTTTGTGGATGAGGTGGTGGAGAGCGTCGCTCGCCCCGTAGTCCAGGAGATGACCCGTCGGGGCACCCCGTTCAACGGCGTGCTCTACTGCGGCTTGGCCGTGACTGCAGATGGTGTGAAAGTGATCGAATTTAATGTGCGATTTGGTGACCCAGAAACCCAATCTGTACTAGCCAGATTGGAGTCTCCGCTGGGCCAGTTGTTGATGGACGCTGCAACCGGCAGGCTTGCTTCTAGCCAGTACCTCCCATTGCAGTGGAACCCGCAGAGCGCGGTGAACGTTGTGGTGGCCGCTCAGGGATACCCCGGGCAGGTACGTCAGGGGGATGTGATCACCGGAGTTGAACGGGCTGAAGCGTTAGATGGAGTTGATGTAATCCACGCAGGAACAGCACAGGATGAGCACGGGACATTAATCGCCGCCGGGGGCCGTGTGTTATCTGTGGTGGCTTTAGGGCACACCTTGGAGCAGGCCCGGCAGGCGGCGTATGAGGGCGTTGACCAGATCCACTTAGAAGGTTCACAGCACCGTCGCGATATCGCGTTGAAAGCTGCTCATGGGCACGTCACGGTGCCATCGCAACGACAGGAATGACGTCATGACCCCCCCAGGATCCACCAGCGTTACCCCCCACAAGGGTGGGGAACATCCATTGTTTCCCGGGCACCCAGCGCCCCCTGAGCTCGACGGCTGGAAACATATTTATTCAGGCAAAGTCCGGGAACTTTACGTCCCGGAAGACGACCGGATGGTGGCTACTGGCTCATCGCTGCATGATGACGCCGAATACCGCGCCGGGTGTGTGCTGGTTCTGGCCACCGATCGGCTGTCCGCCTTTGATCAGGTCCTTGCTACGGAGATTCCTGACAAAGGAATTGTGCTGACTCAAATGTCCCTGTGGTGGTTCTCGCAACTCACGGAAGTTCCCAACCATGTGCTGAGTACCAACGTTCCTGATTCGGTGCGGGGCAGAGCCATGGTGTGTAAGAACCTATCCATGTTCCCGGTGGAAGGAATTGTGCGCGGTTATCTGACCGGCTCCGGGCTGAAGGATTACCTCAACACTGGCCGGGTCTGCGGGATTGAGCTGCCAGATGGTCTGCAAGACGGATCGCGGCTCGATGACCCGATTTTTACACCTACCGGCAAGGCCGAGATTGGTGAACACGACGAGCCCATCACGTTTGAAGACATGGTGGATGGCCTGGGGCGCTCGGTTTCTGAGCGGTTGCGCGAGTTGTCGCTGCGGATCTATACCCAGGCGGAACAGATTGCGCGGGAGCGCGGCATCATCTTGGCGGACACCAAATTGGAGTACGGGTTGGATTCCTATCGTGGTGCAATCACTTTAGGGGACGAGGTGCTCACCCCCGATTCCAGTCGCTTTTGGGCGGTGGAAACGTGGCGGCCAGGTCAGGTTCAGCCATCGTTTGACAAGCAATTTGTCAGGGACTGGCTGCTTTCTGACGAATCTTGCTGGGCTGGGGATGGCCCCGCTCCGCAGCTGCCACAACATGTCGTGGAGAAGACTCGGAGTCGTTACATTGAGGGCTATGAGCGCCTGACAGAGATGATTTTCGACCCTTCTGGTCCGTTTATCTAAGGTATTTGGCTGACAGTGGGTGCCGTTTGGGGGATTTTTTCAGCGATTTTCCGATAAATTTCCCCAAACCTGGACCAAAGTCCATGGTGCGTTCTGCGGACAGGGCCAATACTTCTTATTGAGCGTCGCCCGTAACGACCAGATTCGGGCGAAGCGATTCGGTGAGGAACATCATGTATCACTGCCGGGGCGTTCCACCCCCCGGAATCACAGTGGGCATGGCGTCCGGATCGTCGAGCTCCGGAAGGGTCTAGGAACTGCTGATGCTCTCCCCATCGGCAGCAGGGTTCCCGGAACGCCACGTAAGGCTTGGATCCCCTTACGTGCCGGCGGGTGAACCAGACCATCTGAGGTGGAACGCTGAGCGGCTCCTTCGGCCCACGAAGGAGCCGCTCCATCTTTTTCACCCCACCGGGGCTTATGAAGCGTCTTTTGTCTTTTGGCTAGTCAAATCTTTTGTGCTGATTATTTATGCAGGTCGGGATGATATTGGAGGAAGGCCCCTGATCTGCAAAAAAATGTGAAATCCCCGAACCCATAAGGTTCAGGGATTTCACATGCTGTGAGACATCACAGGGTCGGGATGACAGGATTTGAACCTGCGACCTCCTCGTCCCGAACGAGGCGCGCTACCAAGCTGCGCCACATCCCGTTGCAGTGCGGTTATCTAGCCCGCAAGCACCTCGCCATCATACGGTCTGCTCCAGGGGAAGTGAAATCATGGTCACGCGGTGTCAGGGCGTGCTGTCAGGGTCATCAACACGGCTTCCGGCGGGCAAAACAACCGGACGGGAGCGAAACGGGACTCACCCAGCCCTGCCGAAATTTGCACCGGTACGCCACCTTGGGACGTGACACCTTTGCACCGGGAAGGTTCAATATCGCAGTTACTGACCAAGGCCCGGCCACCCGGCAAGCAGACCTGCCCACCATGTGTGTGCCCTGCCACCATCAGATCCGCTCCATCCTGGGCAAAACGGTTCAGGGTGCGTAAGTATGGCGCATGGGTCAGTCCCAATTTCAGTGAAGCCGCTGTTCCCTCACCGGCTGGGGCAAAACGCCCCGCACCAGACCCAGATTCTGTGGCAGGCAGAAACCCAGGGTGCTGGTCGTAACCCAAATGGGGATCGTCCACACCGGAGACTTCAATCACGTGCTGCCCTAGGCGCAAACGGTCGGCACGGTTGATCACTCCCACCCATCCGGCGTCGTCAAAGGCGCGGTGCATATGACGCCAGGGAAGTTCCTGCGCCGCCGCACGGTCCTCATCCCCGGTGGAACCCTTCCATAAGTACCGGGCGGGGTTCTTGAGCATGGGCGCGAAATAACAATTCGACCCCGGTACGTACAACCCCGGGAAGGCAAATAGTGGCTCAAGGATGTCCAGTAAGTACGGCAAAGCGTCCATATGGGACAGGTTGTCACCGGTGTCCAAGACTAGATCCGGTTCCAACTCCGTGAGCCCGTGCACAAACTTCTTTTTCGCTTCCTGCCCAGGCACAGTGTGTAGATCGGAGATCTGTAGAACTTTCAGGTCGGGACTTGCCGGGGCCAGCACGGGCAGTGTTTCGTGCCGAACGCGGAAACGCCGACGCTCACCGAAGACTGCCCACCCGGTGACGGCCGCCCCGGAAACGGTGGCTGCCATGGCGGCAGCCACCGGGAGCTTTGCTCTGTAATGCATCAACCAGCCTTTAGTCGCTGCTACCACCGGAGCTGGTGTTGTTCCCGCTGCCCGTGGAGTTGTTGTTGGTATTGGAACTATTTGACCTGTTGTTGGGGCTGGGGCTGGCGCCGTCACCCGCAGTCATGTCCTCCGGAGGGGCAGGGAAAGCGTCGGTGTTGTAGTTTTCAGCGGTTGCCTCCATGAACTTTTTCCACTGACCACCGGCATACGTGGAGCCATCCACAAAATCATCGGGATCAGAAGTCCGGGACTTGGGGGTGTCACCACCGATAGATAGGTCGTTCAAGGAACGCCACTCCAAGTAGTTGCCGACCCAGGATGCCGTGGAAAGACCCTGGGTGTACCCCACCATCCACGTTTGGACGGAGTCATCCGTGGTGCCGGTTTTACCGGCGGAGGCGTCCGGAAGTCCAATCGGAATCTTGTATCCGGAACCACGGACTAAAACCTGTTCCAGAACGTAGTTCACCGTGCGTGCATCCGTTTCGCTGATGGCACGTTCACAGGAAGGTTCGGGTATTTCGTACTCACGACCGGTGTGATCAGTGACGGACATGAATGCCCGCGGTTCACACCGCACACCGTCGTTAGCAAATGTGCCGTAAGCGGTGGCCATGGTTAATGGCGAGATATTGTCATCGGAACCACCCAACAAGGAGGATAACCGTGTGGTGTCCACAGGCTTGCCGGTCTGGCCGTTATGGATGCCCAAAGCTTCAGAGAGCTCACCGATCCGGCATAGATCCAGTTCGGACGCCATGGCGTATAGCGCCGAGTTGATCGAGTTGTACATGCCGAAATCTGCAGCCATATCACGGTTGTAGCCGCGTTCAGCGTTTTGGAAGCTGAATCCGTCTCCATCATTACCGGGCTCAAACACGGAGCCACCTTCCACGCAGGAAGCGCGCCACGCGTAATCAGCGGGGTAGGACATGCGCCGTGCGTTGACCTGTTCACCCACGGAGCGACCATCATTTACCCAAGCCAGCAGAGTCATGGGTTTGAAGGTGGACCCCACCTGATAACCGCCCGTACCGCCATCCCAGGAGTCGGTGTTGAAGTTGTACACCGTATTGGATGGGCCCTCTTCCGACGTGTAGTGGGTATTTTGAGCCATGGCCACAATGTTGCCGCTGTTGGGTTCTACCGAAACGATCGAACTACCGATGCTCTCCGGATTATCGTCACGCGACTGGGTGTCGTTCACGGCGTCATTGGCTTCACGTTGGGCGTCAATATCCAGCGTGGTGACGATTTCCAGACCACCCCGCTGCAGGGTGACCAGGCGTTCTTCGGGGTCTGCCCCAAAGGCGTCAGAGGAAAGCACTTTGTTTTCTACATAATTACAAAAATATGGGGCATCTTCAGATGCAGTACACCCAGCGGATGTGGGGTGTAAGTCCAGTTCCAGCGGTTCGTTGATGGCGTCGTCGTATTCCTGCTGGGTGATTTTGCCTTCTTCCAGCATGGTGTGCAGCACGACGTTGCGCCGTTGTACAGAGGTTTCAGGGTGTACCGAGGGGTCATAGTGGGTAGGTGCCTGGACCATGCCAGCCAATGTGGCAGACTGCGCAATACTCAGCTCGGAGGCTGGAATGCCCCAGTAGTATTGGGCCGCTGATTCCACGCCATAGTTACCTGTACCGAACATGGCGACGTTCAGGTAACCTTCCAGGATTTCTTCCTTCGACTTCTGTTCCTCCATGGACAGCGCCAGCTTCACTTCACGTAGTTTGTCCGTGTAACCCTTGTTAGAGCCGAGCGTGGAAGGATCGCGCCCAGCGCGAACGTCCTGATCAATGATCAGGTTGTTCACGTATTGCTGGGTGATGGTGGACGCTCCCTGACGTCCTTCAGCGTTGAGCAGGTTATTACCGATGGCGCGCAGGATGCCCGCAACGGAAACCCCACCGTGGTTGTAAAACTCACGGTCCTCAATGGACAAGATGGCGTCCTGCATGTGCGGGGACATTTGATCCAAGGACACCGGTGTGCGTTTTTCCGCGTAGAAAGTCGCCAACTCTGTTTGCCCGTCACGGGCATACACCGTCGAAGAACGCGACAGCGGGCCGTCCTGGAAGTCGGTAGGCAGTTCCTTGAACCATCCAATGGATCCGTTCGCGGCCATGCCAATTGCTGCCGCTGGGGGAAAGACCAATCCTGTGACCACAACGCCTGCCAGGAGGCTAGCGACAATAAACGCGATCACGCGGCCCAAGGTGGAGCTGCCGTTCGTCTCAACGGCGGAACTGGAGGATGAAGCCATTGGGCCAGTTTACAAGTCGTACCTGGGAACCCGAACGATTCGTTGTGAGGCCACGCTCGTACGGCTGTTCACCGTGTGGAGTGGTTGAGGTTTCGTCGGCTTTCCTGAGGACACACCTCCGTGACCCGATAGTCTGGGGGCATGACTACCTGGGAATATTTGACCGCGCCCATCATGATTCACGCCACTAAGCAGATCTTGGACAACTTTGGCGCTGAAGGCTGGGAGTTAGTTGCGATTTTGCCTGGCCAGCAACAAGCCACTGTGCCGGATGCGGCTGTCAACGCTCCTGCGCAAACCAATCCCATCGCGTACTTCAAGCGTCCCAAGGAAGGCTGAACATGAACTCTGTTGTGGAAGACCGCCTAGCCACTATGGGCTTGAACTTGCCGCAGATTCCCGCCCCTGCCGGTGTGTACATTCCGGCTGTGGTGAGTGGCACCTACGTGTATACCTCTGGTCAACTGCCGTTTGTTGATGGTCAGTTGCCAGAAACCGGCAGGGTGGGGGAGGGGCCAGGCTTAGTGCCTGAGCAGCGTGCCCATGAACTGGCTGCCGTGGCTGCCTTGAACGCTTTGGCCGCCGTGAAGGGTGTGATCGGTGACTTGGATCGCATCGTGCGAGTTGTCAAAGTCGTGGGTTTTGTATCTAGCGCGGAAGACTTCTATGGACAGCCCGGTGTGCTCAACGGCGCTTCTCAGCTTGTGGGTGAGGCGTTGGGGGAAGCTGGTGTGCATGCCCGTTCAGCGGTTGGTGTAGCAGCGCTTCCCTTGAATTCGCCCGTTGAGGTTGAACTGATTGCAGAATTCGCTTGACCCCACCCGCCGGTTGCGACGCTTTGCGCTACTGCCGCAGTACAGGCAGGCAGCGCAGGTGTGGCAGGAGGCTAACGGGCAGCTTGCTCCCGTGACCCCGGTGGATGCGGTAGGTGTGGTGGTGCTACGTGATGGGCCACGCGGAGCTCAGACGTTTTTGTGTGCTCATCCGCCACGATCTCCCTTCGGCCCCCTAGCCTTTCCCGGCGGCACAGCAGATCCGGTGGATGACGAACCGCTGCCATGGATTGGCCCTTCCGCACGGGATTGGGCGCGGCGTTGGCACGATGACGTTGGTGCTATTCGGCGTAGCGTGGTTGCAGCAGCCCGGGAGTTATTTGAACGTACCGGAGTTCTTGTGGCGGGATCCGACAAATATTCGACGGTGGTTACCGGAGATGGTCGGGAGTGGGCGACTGCCCGGGAAAACGTGGCGGACCGTAGTTGGTCTATGCGACATGTGTTGGAGATGCGTCGCCTGAGATTACGCACGGATTTATTGTGGCCTATAGCCCGGTGGATTTCCCCGGAGTTTTTACACCGACGTTATGACACTCGATTTTTTGCGGTGATTCTGCCGGAACGTCAGAACATTACGGGCCTGCCAGGACAAAGCAAACCTGGGGTATGGGTGGATGTAGACCAGCTCAATCAGCCCCAGAGTTGGGTTCCAGAAGTGTTGGGTCATAGCGCCTCTGATATTGATCAAGGTCGTTTATTTGCAGCGGCCACCATGGAATTAGTGCAGGATCTGTCTGCGGCGCGTTCGGTAGTGGAAATCATTGCTAAGCCGCGTGATTTATCCGCACGTATGCCGGTGCTCAGTACGGGGCCGGATGGTGATTTTTGGTTGACGGTTCCACCGCTTGCCAAACGTCGCCGCACATGGGGTGACGCCCAGTAATTTTTTGTTCAGCAAGAGAAAACCGGTGGTTGTCCCAGGTGCCGTCAGGGTCATGGGACAACCACCGGTGTGATTGCGCTGGGGGCCGATGTTACTCAGCGGGAACGCTGTGTGAGGCGCTGAATATCCAGGATCACCACGGCGCGAGCTTCCAGGCGAATCCAGCCGCGTTGCACAAACTCAGCCAGTGCCTTGTTAACGGTTTCACGGGAAGCGCCCACCAGTTGAGCGAGTTCTTCCTGGGTGAGTTCGTGGGCAACCAGCACGCCGTCCGTGGTGGGGCGGCCAAAGCGTTCGGCCAAATCCAGCAAGGCCTTAGCCACGCGGCCGGGAACGTCTGAAAATACTAGGTCCGCAAGGTTTTCATTCGTGCGTCGAAGTCGCCGAGCTAGCGCTTGCAAGAGTTGTTGGGAAATAGCGGGATTGCGCTCAATGACCTTTTTTAGGTTGTCATGATTCAAGCCCGCCAGGTGGGTTTCAGACACTGCTGTGGCCGCGGTGGAACGAGGGGAGGGGTCAAAGAGAGCCATCTCCCCGAACAGCTCACCAGGGCCCATAATCGCCACCAAGTTTTCGCGGCCATCGCTGGCGGTGCGGCCCAATTTGATCTTCCCAGAGATGATGAAATACAGGCGGTCACCCGGGTCACCCTCGTGGAAGAGCGTGGCACCGCGTGGTAATTCCACTTCGGTGATTTCGTCCGTCAGGGCGGCCAGCGCCTCATCATCAAGGGAAGCGAAAAGCGGCGCGCGGCGTAGGACGTTTGTATCCATGATGCTCCTCGTAAATCTGGTTCAGATCAGCGGTTTCAGGTGTGACGCATTCGACACCATCGGTACCACCTTAGTTGTCAGTGGCCACTACTGTGGTAGCGGCGTGTCTTAGTTGACCGAATAAGAACCTCTGAACTGACTGTGGGTTGTCCACGAACTTTGTTGCCTGCCTATTGTGTATGGGGCGGCGTGGGAACACTACAACACTATGCGTTGTGATGCACATCACCGTGTGGCATCCAGCGCTGTTATTAACGCGTCTATGACGCTGATGTGTCCGTGCAACTTTTGGGGGAGCACTGTGGAATTCGACAATGATGTGATTCTTGGACTCAATGTTCTGGATCTGATCATCGTCGCGTTGTTGATGATCTTTGTGCTGCATGGATTCTCCCGTGGCATAGGGCGCACCATTGGTGGCGCGGCAGGGTTGGTGCTCGGCGTGATCCTGGCACTGTGGCTGTTGCCGCATGTGGAGATAACGGCAATGCAGCGGTGGATTCGACTGGGTGTGGTGGCCATCGTGCTGCTGCTGTGCATGTTGATCGGTCAAACCCTGGGTGAGCGGCTCTTTGGCCGAGTAGTGGGAACCCCACCCAGAAAATCCTCCGCACTGACCGTAGTGGACCGCACGGGAGGTGGGGTCATTGGGGCTGCTATTGCAACGGTCGTCGTGCTGTCACTAAGTGGGCTATTGAATCAAGTCCCGCTTCCCTGGCTCAACGCCCAACTTGAAGGATCCCGAACGTTGGTGCTCATGCAACGGTGGACCCCACAGGGCCTCACCGAAGCGTTAGCGGTGACGCAAGACGAAATCGCGGGCGCTCCGGCCATGCGTGAGCTTGACGAATTGCTTTTCCCCTCCGTGGAACCTCCCCGCACGGATGTGGACGACCCAGAGGTAATGAAAGCATCGGCATCTACGGTGCACGTGTTGGGCACGGCTGCACGGTGTGGCTATAACCAATCTGGATCAGGTTTTGTGACGGACGGTGGTTACGTGGTCACCAACGCCCACGTAGTCCAGGGCACCGATTCAGTCGCCGTGTTTACCCCTCAAGGGCAGCGCCACAGCGCGGAAGTCGTACACTTTGTGCCCGAATATGACCTGGCCGTGCTAAACGCGCCGGATGTGGACCTGGAGCCTTTAACCACGACACCTACAGCAAGGTTTGCTGAGGGGACAAACGCGGCATTCATGGGATACCCATTATCTGGGCCGCTAACGGTTGAACCAGCCACAGTTCAGGGCAGTGCCTACACAGTGATGGGTTCTATGGACGGTTCCGAACCCGTACAGGTACTGCAATTTGCAGGCGACGTGCAACAAGGCAACTCTGGTGGGCCACTGGTGGACATGGATGGACACGTGATTGGTGTGGTTTTTGGTAAAGCCGCCGACGAACCTGCCGGATACGCGGTGAACACCACAACGCTTGAAGGTGTCTTAGCAGATTCCTCCGGGGCCACCGAACCGGTGGACACCGGAGGTTGCCAAAAATCCTAACCCTGCGTGGGGGCGCGTGGCCTTGAGTCGGAGCGCCCCCACGGTGGGTCACTGTTGCAAAGAATCCACAATCTGCTGCATCACGGTTTGATCCGCCAGTGTGGTGACATCGCCCACCGGGCGGTCCTCCGCAACGTCCTTCAACAGACGGCGCATGATCTTGCCGGACCGCGTCTTGGGCAGCTCTGGCACAATCAGCACACGCTTGGGCTTAGCAATCGGTGAAATTTCCTGCCCCACGTGAGCACGCAAAGTTTCGCTGAGCTCTGCCTTGTTGTAGCCGCCAGCAGCGGCTTCATCTGTGAGAATCACAAACGCCACCACAGCCTGTCCGGTGGTTTCGTCTTCAGCGCCTACCACCGCAGCCTCAGCCACCGTGGGGTGGGATACCAAGGCGGATTCAATTTCCGACGTGGACAACCGATGCCCGGAGACATTCATGACGTCATCCACGCGTCCCAGAATCCAAATATCCCCGTCATCATCAAACCGGGCGCCGTCGCCAGCGAAATACATGCCGTCGAAACGTGACCAGTAGGTCTGGACAAAACGGTCATCATCGCCCCAAATGGTGCGCATCATGGACGGCCAGGGTTCGCGAACCACCAAGAACCCGGACTGGCCCTTGTCTAAGGGCTGCCCCATGTCGTCCACCACATCTACCTTGACACCAGCCAGCGGACGTTGTGCGGACCCCGGTTTGGCAACCGTGACACCCGGCAGCTGGGTGATCATATGCGCCCCGGTCTCCGTCTGCCACCAGGTATCCACGATGGGGCACTTGCCGCCACCAATGACGCGATGGAACCATACCCAGGCTTCCGGGTTAATCGCTTCGCCCACGGTGCCCAACAAGCGCAAAGAGGAAAGATCGTACTCAGCCGGAATCTGCTCACCCCACTTCATCATGGTGCGTATAGCAGTGGGGGAGGTGTACATGATCGTGACCCCGTACTTCTGCACGATCTCCCAGAAACGTCCACGATGTGGGGAATCCGGGGTACCTTCGTAGATTACCTGAGTAGCGCCCATGACTAGCGGCCCATACGCCACGTACGAGTGCCCGGTGACCCACCCGACGTCGGCTGTGCACCAATACACATCCGATTCAGGTTTAAGGTCGAAGGAGTACTTCATAGAGAAAGCACCCTGAGTCAGGTAACCACCCGTGGTGTGCAAAACGCCCTTGGGTTTACCGGTAGTGCCCGAGGTGTAAAGGATAAACAGTGGGTCTTCAGCGCCCATGTCCTCCGGGGTGTGCTCCGTGGAGGCGGTATCCACAACGTCATGCCACCACACATCCCGACCTTCGGTCATGGCGACGTCTTCGCCATTGCGCTTAACCACCAGAACATGCTGAACCGACTCCCCACCCTTTTCCAACGCGGCATCCACCGCAGGTTTGAGAGTGGTGGCCTTACCGCGACGATAAGAACCATCAGCGGTGACCACGAGCTTGGCTTCACCATCTTCCACCCGGGACCGCACAGCTTCTGAGGAGAAACCACCGAAGACCACAGAGTGGATAGCACCCAGACGGGCGCACGCCAACATGGTGATCACGGCTTGGGGGATCATGGGCATGTATACGGCCACACGGTCGCCCCGGCCGATCCCCAACGAAGCAAACCCATTGGCTGCGCGGGAAACCTCGTCCTTAAGCTGGGCGTAAGTGTATGACCGTGAATCCCCGGGCTCACCTTCAAACAACAAGGCCACACGGTCGCCGTGGCCAGCTTCCACATGACGATCCACCGCGTTGTAGGCAGCATTCAACGTGCCGTCCTCAAACCATTTGGCAAACGGTGGATTGGACCAGTCCAGTGTGGTGGAAAAGTCTTTGGACCACGTCAGCAGTTCACGCGCCTGTTCGGCCCAGAACTCCGGGCCCTGAGATTCGGCCCGCGCATACAGCTCCACTCCAGCGTTGGCCTGGTCAATGAACGCCTGCGGGGGTTCATAAGTGTGCTGCTCGTGGTTGTGCTCGGTCATCGGCTTCGTGCTCCTTACCAAGGTACTCGGGCCCGGAGGGGTGAATTCCGGGTATCGAGGACGACGGGCGGTTGTGCCCGGCGTCACATGTTCTGTTCGAGACTAGAGCACTCGTGGGGTTGGATTCCACACGACCTACCCATAGCACCCCCTCCATTGCTGCCGTTTGGTCTGGGACGGGCTGCCGCCACACACGTAGCATCGTGACCCATGACAACAACACACACCCCTGCGCACTCCACACCCCAGGAAACTGCGCACCCTCTGCACCGCAGGGAAGGTGGCCCCGTGCCGGATCACCTACGGGTGGTAGAACCGGTTAAGGCACGTTCAGGGGCCGCGCGGCGCTGTGCAAAAGGTGTCCCAGAAACACCTCTTGCACGAACACGGCGGGCACGGAAAATCAACACCATCCTGGGGCAGACGTACCCGTACGCTGTCGCTGAACTCGACTTTGATTCTCCCTGGCAACTGCTTGTGGCCACCGTATTGTCTGCCCAAACCACTGACGTGCGGGTGAATGCTGTGACCCCCAGTCTTTTTGCTCAGTGGCCCACTCCCGCAGCGCTCGCGGAGGCCGAACGCGCAGAGGTTGAACAAATGGTGCGTCCTTTAGGGTTTTACCGGTCTAAAGCAAAATCTATCCAAGGGTTGGCGCACCGTGTCGAAGATGACTTTGACGGGGTGGTTCCCGGAACGTTAGAAGAGTTGGTGACGTTGCCGGGAGTGGGGCGTAAGACCGCACACGTGGTGCTGGGCAATGCTTTCCACACCCCCGGAATCACCGTCGATACACATTTTGGCCGTCTGGCCCGCCGCTTTGGGTGGACTGAACATGACGACCCGGTCACGGTGGAGTATGACGTCATGGCGTTATTCAAGCCGCAGGATTGGACTGCGTTATCCCATCGAGTGGTGTACCACGGGCGACGAATTTGCCATGCCCGCAAACCAGCGTGCGGGGTGTGCCCGGTGGCGGATTTATGCCCGTCGTACGGCACAGGACCTACCGAACCCATGGCGGCTGCCGCGCTGATGTCCTACGAATTGGCCGTCGGACGAGAGGACTTGCTGAGCGGTTACATGCAGGGACTCAACCGTCGTGATCTGCGCACAGCGGGTCACAGGTTGGAGCCGTGAGGTGAACGAGACACACAACCAGGCGCGCACTGATCTGGTCCAGGCTATCCAGGACCTCCGTCATGGCGGCCCGCTACGTCCACAAGACTTTCCTGTAGGGCCGAACATGCGGGAATCAGCTGTGTTGATGCTCGTGAGCGCGGAGCCGGACCTCCTGCTGGTGCAGCGTGCCGCCACGTTGCGCGCCCACCCCGGACAAGTAGCTTTCCCGGGTGGCCGTGTAGACCCGGAAGACGGAGATCCCGAGGACCCCCAAGACATCATTCACCTGCCCGCAGGGCAAGGACAGGCAGCCTACGTCCGTGCCGCGCTGCGGGAAGCCCATGAAGAAACCGGCTTGGACCCATCAGGGGTTGAGATCCTTGGCTTGTTGCCCCGCACACCATTAGCGGTATCGCAACACCAAGTCACACCTGTGATTGGGTGGTGGAAGGACCCCGTGGACGTAGGAGTGGTCGATCACGGGGAATCCTCTTTGGTATTCCGAACACCCATCCGGGATCTGGTCGAACCCCACCACCGACACTACGCACAAGTGCAGGTCACTGGCCCTAACTTTCCGCGGTTGCATCACCGTTCCCCCGCGTTCCGCATTCCTCGGTCAATTACCGACCCAGCGGGAGGCAGTGGTGACGTTGTGGTGTGGGGATTCACCGGAATTCTGCTGGATCGTTTGCTGGCTGCCGCTGGGTGGGCTAAGGAATGGGACACCACGGATGTTCGTCCGGCGCCACAGTAAAAAGACACTAGGTCGCCTGATCGTAACTATCCACGGTGACCACAGTGACCGGGAACTGAACGGGCACAGGACCAAACACGATGCTGGTGGCTTCCTGCGCGGCCGTTTGGACAATGCGCTCCACCTCAGGGGCGTCAGCGGCATCGGAATCCACCATGATTTCGTCATGCAAGAAAAACACCAGGTGGGAATCGAGCTGTGCCTGCTGTAATCCAGCACGTAACCGTCCCATCCACGCCATAGCCCATTCGGCTGCGGATCCCTGGACCACAAAATTCCTGGTGAAAAGCCCCTGGGTTCGTTTCATGGTGGCCGCTCGGCGCTCGCCGGCTGCAGTGGAGGTATCTATTGTGGTAGCGAACCACTGGTCGTTCGGACGTGGTGACCACCGTCCCAGCCACGTGCAAACCTGACCGCCGCTTTCCCCCACGTGAGCTGCGTGTTCCACGTACGCCACGGCCTTGGGAAACATGCGAGTTAACTGCGGCATTAAACGGCCGCTGTCCCCGGTCGTAGCACCGTACATGGCACCTAAGAGCGCCACTTTGACCTGCGAACGCTGGGTGAGGCCGGATGACTGGGCGCGGCCCTGTTCGGCAATGGACAGATACAGGTCGCGATCGCGGGAGGCTTCCGCTAGAGCGTCGTCCCTGCCTAGAACAGCCAGAACGCGTGGTTCCAGCTGGGCGGCATCCGCCACCACTAGTTTTCGGCCCGGGCCAGGGCGTACCGCTGAACGTACCACCTTGGGGATTTGCAACGCACCGCCACCACGGGCAGACCACCGTCCGGTCACCACACCACCCACCACGTATTCAGGATGAAACCGACCGTTGTGAACCCAGCTATCCAGCCAATGCCATCCATTCGCGCTGAGCAGCCGGGACATCTTTTTGTATTCCACCACTGGGGCAATCAGTGCTTCTCGGCGCTGCCGTTCAGCGGGAGAAGATGACGACGCCGCCTGGACCCAACTGGTTAACCCCCATTGGTTCGTGGAGTTCACCGGAACTCCTGCGGCTCGCAGCCCGCGCAGCAAAGATTGTGGTGAGTCTGGGTTAACGGTGGGGTCCGCCAACGCGTCCTGGACTGCCTTGGCCGCCAGCTCCATTTTGACTGGGCGGTGCTGCGTTGTGGGCTCGGGGCCAAGAGCTTGTTCCAGTAGCCCTCGGTGCACGGTGGTGTCCCAGGCGATACCCACCCGGTTCATATCGGCCGCTAAGAGCGCACCGGTGGATTCTACGGCGGCTAATAGCCTCAACTTCTCCGGGGACCGAGCATGGCGGATGGCCTGTTGTTGTGCGGCCAGCTCAGCCAGCACCAACTCCATGGGTGCTGCGCTCGGGGAGGATTGTGTGCCAGTTGGTGCGGTATCGAAGAGACCCAGCTGTTGTTCCCCGGGGGTGCGCCAAGTAGAGCGCACCGGCCGGGACGGGGCAATCCCGGGATGATCGTGCGGTGGTAATGGTGTGAGAACAGGGCGATACCGCACCCCAGAACCTGGGGCTGTGGCGGCGTTGAGCAGGATGGCTTGTACCAGCCGTACATCATGCAGACGGGTGAGGGGTAGGCGCGGATCCTGAGATAACAGGTGGGGCAGCGTTATCACGCTGCGTTCAAAAACCCATCGTGGGGACCGATCAGTGTGTTTGGTGATGTGTGCGTGATGGTGAATGAACCCCAGAAAATCATGCAGGGGTAGCGTCTGGGTGGGCCCCAGGGCAACGGCGCATTGGTCAACTTCTTGAATCACAAAAGACGCATCTGTCGAAACCTCTGATGTGTCATGTCCGGCGGAGCCGGTGGGGTGCACGGGGATCACAACGAACACGGCTCCATTGTGCCCCGCATGCCACCGCCCCACGCGGTGTGGACCACGAACGCCGGTGTCTTGTGATCCACAGTGGATGCTCAACCGGTATCACCCTGGGGTTTGTGCACAGTCGGTACGCCGGTGTGTCCTGCTTCGTTGTGAGCGGAGGCACCGTTAAGGGCATGAACACAGCACCCGCCCCTGAAGCCACTGCTCAGGCCGCATTAGACACGCCTGCACTGCCGATATCCACCGTTACTGCAGGATCCGTGGACCGTCCCGATACGGTGATAGACGGCGACGGGTTACGGGTGGGATTGGCGAGTCACGATTCCGCGTTACGGGACACGGTGAGTGGAATCTGCGCCTCCGCAGGTGCCTCATTGCAGATGATGACCCCCGGGGTGCTAGCTGCTGGTGTTGATGTTCACTTGGTGGATGTTCGCACCATGACGGATTATCCGACGGTACGGGGTGGCCACGGTGACCTTGTGTTGTTAGGACGCCCAGAGGACCAAGACGTATGGGAAGCCGCCGCATTACTGGGTGGGTGCCCTGTAGCGGTACTGCCCGCTGCTGAATCATGGTTGGCTGACCGATTAGCTGCCCGCACGAGTGAACCTGAGAACGCCCCTGCTGTGGTTGTGGGAGTTGCCGGTGCGGTGGGTGGAGTAGGAACGTCCACCATGGCTTGTTGGTTGGCTGCAGATGCCGCTGCTGACGGTGCGCGAGCAGTGTTGGTGGACGCGGATCCAGATGGCTGCGGTGTTGATGTCCTGTTGGGTTTGGAATCTGCGGAGGCCATGCGGTGGCCGGAACTGTGTGGATCACGAGGGGTGCTACGCGGGGAACAGCTGCTGCCGTTGCTCCCTCAACATCCTGATCAGCCCGGTTTGCGGTGGTTGTCCTGGGGACATGACCCCGATTCCCTCCCTACGGCGGAAGCTCCCGGAATTGCCGTGTTGGCTGCGTTACGTTCGGCCGCCCAGGTGGTGATCGTGGACCTGGGACGGGTGAGGCAAAAACAGGATTCCTTGGCCAGTCAATGCGACGTTGTGGTGTTGGCGATGCCGCGCACTGTTCGTGGCGTTTTGGCCGCCCACCGCGCCGCCGCGCTCCTCAAGCCCACTCCGGTGGAGTACGTGCTGTGTGGCATGGATATTGCTGATATTGATGACGCATTGGTGCTGGAAGCCCTGGGCCGTCATCCGCTGGGTGCCATGCGGTTCGACGGGAGGGTACCCGAGGCCACCGAAAGTGGTCGATTGCTGGAACGAGGGCGCAAACGACACCAGCACGGCGTCGCCACCGTGTGGGACGGCCTCACGGAACTTTTCGCTAACGCCGGTGGTGAGCGGTGATGCCCCTGCCCACTTATGATTCCACTCCTGCGGCGTTAGACCCAGACTTGCTGCGTAGTGTGCGCGAAACCTTGTTGGCAGAAGGTGCCGTCGTCACGGACGAACGCATAGCGCATGCTGTTCGCAGCTCAGGCCACGTGCTGGGGGCAGCTGGCACGTTACAGGCGGTGCGCAGTATCCGCGCAGAGTTGACCGGATTGGGACCACTGCAGCATATGTTGCCCACTACCGGACTGACTGACGTATGGATTAACGGTCATACGGAGGTCTGGTGGGAAGCAGGGGACGGACCCACCCGGGTGCCTTCCCCGTTCGCCACGGATGACGACGTCCGCGCTTTAGCGACTCGGCTGATTTCCGCGGCAGGCCGACGTTTGGATGAAGCGCATCCGTGTGTTGATGTGCAAACCGCTGACGGTATGCGCGTACACGCTGTTCTTCCGCCCATCTCAACCGGCGGAACGTTGATATCTGTGCGGTTCCGGCACCGGGAGGTGATCACGGTTGATGACTTGGTGTGCAGTAACACGGTGACCCGCGAGGTGATGGATCTTTTGCTGGGTGCTACGGCTGGCGGTGCGAATGTGCTGGTCACAGGTTCGACCGGGGCGGGGAAAACCACGGTGCTTAACGCGTTGCTTTCAGCCTGCCCCAAGGATGAGCGCATGGTGTTGATTGAGGACGCTGCTGAGTTACGACCGCTGCATCCCCATGTGGTGGGCATGCAGGCGCGGCATGCAAACGTGGAAGGCGCTGGTGCTATTGAACTCGCAGAGTTGGTTCGTCAGTCCTTGCGGATGAGGCCAGACCGCATTGTGGTGGGGGAATGTCGTGGTGCGGAAATTCGTGAATTGCTCACGGCGTTGAACACCGGTCACATGGGGGCTGGGACGGTTCACGCGAACTCCGCAGACGCTGTTCCAGCTCGCCTCGCAGCCCTGGGGGCTCTGGGCGGAATGACCAGCGAAGCCATTGCCTTACAGGCTGGCTCTGCCCTGGACCTGGTAGTGCACCTGGACCGCAGGGGAGCGCGCCGCGTGGTACAGGCGGTCTCGTTGATCGAAGAAGTCAACGGTGTCTTACGCATGAAAACCGCTTGCGCTTTTCACGGCTCAGGGTACAGCTACGGGCCGGGATGGCAGACCTTCCAAGCCTTGGCGGAGCGGGGGCGGGGATCATGAGCTCTGTGGCGATTTCGCTGCAGGGGGTGGCCATGGCGCTGAGCGCTGGGGCGCTCGCAGCCGCAGGAATCGGTCTTCTGGTCACACCGATTGGAACCCGTACCCGCGTGGTGGATTCTGTTGTCCGCTCTCCCATGGATCGACAGCATCATTCTGCACGTCAGCGCGTGTTTGACGCTGTTGTTCGCGTGCTGCCGGTGCGGGGTAGCGCGGTGACAGCTGAAGCTGCCGAGTGGGTGGTGTGGATCCGCCAGTTGGCGGCGCTGCTGCGGGTGGGCCGTACGTCCGCATCAGCTTTTGAGGTGGCAGCACAATCTCTTGCGGAATCCCCTGAGCCGTCTCGAACGGGTCAGCGGATCGAGTTGGTATGCCACACCGTGGCCCGGGCCAGTGTGATCGGTAAACCACCATCGGCAACATTGCAGTCGTTGGCACTCACGCCCATGGCACGTGTGCCCGCATTGCGGCGCATAGAGGTCAAGGTGCTCACTGATCTTGCTCGGTGCTGGGAAGTATCCGAGCAAACCGGTGCCCCGTTGGCTGCGTTACTGGATGGTTTGGCGGAAGCCACGGAAGCAGATTTGGATGCCGCAGCCGCCCGCGAAACAGCGTTGGCAGGTTCCCGTGCCACGGTCAATATCCTCACTTGGCTGCCCGTTGCGGCCCTGGGGCTGGGTGTCTTGATTGGTGCCAACCCGCTTCGGACATTGTTGACCACACCGTGGGGCATAGCCGCCGCAGTAGTCGGCGCGGTGCTGACCGTGATCGGCCGTATGTGGACCGGGCGGCTGGTCCGGCGTGCTGAACAGGTCACGGAGCGCCCGTATCCGTCGACGTCACGGACCCATACACGGAGGGCGGAGGCATGACTGCGTTGACGATCATTACCACGGGTGCGGTGTTCACCCTGCTGATGGCTACGGGTTTGGGCTTGCTGTGGCTACCCACCCGGCGTAGCTGGGTGCTTTCCGCATCGCGGAAGGCACCCACCTTCGACCATGAGAGCAAAAAAGTGGTTGATGTGCCAGTATCCGCCGGGGTTTTGGTGGAACTGGTGGCTTCCATGCTCGATGCCGGTGTTCCTGTGTCGCGCAGCCTTGCGGTGTTGGGCCAGACCATTGACGGCCCCGCAGGAGCAGCGTTACGCACCGTGGGTTCTGGACTTTCCCTGGGTTTGCCCTGGCGGCAGGCGTGGGCGGCTGTTCCTGCGCCACCTGTAGCGGTTCAGGATTTGCGTACAGCCCTGACGTTCGCCGCAGTATCTGGAGCGCCATCGGCTTCAGCTTTGCGTGCAGCATCAGCCCAAGTGCGTCGGGCTGAGCACCGAAGAGCGGAGGCAGCAGCGCAAAAACTCGCCGTTCACTTGGTGGTTCCCCTGGGGCTGTGCTTTCTGCCCGCTTTTATGGCGTGGGGCATCGTGCCCGTATTGATCGGTCTTGTCCCAGATTTTTTTGGCTAGACCCCGGCGTGCTCGACGAGCCACCGATCCGAAGCTCCGGCTGCCACGC
This sequence comes from Kocuria sp., assembly GCA_030524035.1. Lineage (GTDB taxonomy): Bacteria > Actinomycetota > Actinomycetes > Actinomycetales > Micrococcaceae > Kocuria. The sequence goes on from JAUNHG010000001.1 coordinate 382,372, forward strand.
CCGTGCAGTCGGTCACCGAACCCCCGTAGAGGGGCCAACAGAAAGAAGAAGAACAATGTCGAACATCAACAACTCTGCTGCCGTCGCCTCCATTGACGCGTTGGAAGGCGATGTGGTGGCCCCCGGCCATGAACTGATGCCACATGACCCAGATTTGGGTGCTTCCACCGTCGAATACGCGATTGTTTTGTTAGCAGCAGCTGCTTTTGGCGGTGTTATGGCGGCAGTGATTGCCTCCGATTCCGTCAGTGAATTGCTCATGGGAATTATTAATAAGGCCCTGGGCATCTGATTGTGTTGGGGTCGTCACTGGATCTTTCGGCGGCGACCCCAACACATCCCCTTCGTAACCGTTGTCTTTGGTGGCGGTATCACACGTTGTCACTACATAATCCCCAGAGGTCACATGATGTTTACAAAACTTTTTCGTTCCTGTGTGGGAACTCTTGATATTGCCGATATGTCGCTAACTTCCGCAGAAAAATACGTCGACCGTGACGACGGTGCGATTACCGCTGAAACAGCAATTGTTCTGCCCGCTATCGTCCTTTTGTTGGCTGTGGTTCTGGCGGGTGGTGCTGCAGCAGCCACCCAAGTTCGCTGTGAAGAAGCCGCAGGGGCGGCTGCTCGCGTGGTGGCTCGTGGTGAAACAGAAAATGCAGCCATTGAAGAAGCTCGATCCATCGTTGGTGATCGAGCGCAGGTGGACGTGACGATTCGCGACGGGCGTGCTGAGGCTGAAGTGGTGTTGCCTGCACCAGGGATTCTGGGGGACTGGGGTGCGTTGGATTTGTCCGCATCAGCCTCCACGATTACGGAGGGGGTGGTGGTGGATGAGCGCCCGTGACGACTATGTAGATGACGGATCGGGCACGGTATTCGGGCTCACGATTGCCTTGGTAGCGATTTTTCTGCTGGGAGCTGTGCTGTTGGTGGGTCAGGCCGTAATTCTTAAGCACCGTGCTGGAAATGCGGCGGATCTTTCTGCGCTGGCTGCAGCGGATGTGGCGCGCGGGCTGCTTCCGGGGGATCCGTGCGAGGCTGCCCGCACTGTGGCGACAGATAACGGAGCCGACCTTGTGGACTGCACGTTAGTGGAACCTGATATGACCACCGTTGACGTTACGGTGGGAATTGACCTTCCGGGGGTGTTAGCGCCGCTTGGGCAGGCAGAAAGTGTAAGCCGTGCCGGACCACCGGAGGACAGCCCATTCAATAGGTAATTAAGTATTACGGGCAAGGTTGGGTTTTCTCTGTCTTAATTGGTGAAGGATTAAAGTAGTGGTGTTCCATGAAAATCCGCATCTATTTGCGCTCTCCTGGGAGGTTAGTGGGCCTATCTATTCCGTGTCGTGAAGTCCATTCTAAGAATGGCTGCTATTGGAACTATTGTCGTTCAAAGGCTTTCCACGGTCGAGCTAGCGTCATGGTTTCCTCAGGGGGCGCTCACGGCCTCGACTGCTGTCATGATGCTTTTTCGTCGACGAGCTCGGTCGAGGTCCCCTGAGAGGCTCGGTGACGCCGCAGTGCCAGTGAGGGAGAGCTGGATGACTATGGCCAGGAGCTCGGCAGGTGCCAGTCGCGCTGACACCATGCCTGTTTCCTGTGCCTCTTTGAGTGCGGCGGTCTTCGCCTCAGTGCTCGCCTGCACAGCGAGTGTGGCGGCAGATTCTGGGCGTTCGAGCCTGGCCCATACAGACAGACGAAGGACCTGGTCGTGATCGTAATAGTAGTCGAACAAGGCCCCCGCGTACCCAGCAAGGTCGGTCGGATCAAGTGGAACGTCATCTACGGTCTGCTGGACAAGTTGGTTATAGACCGTTGAAAACAGTTCTTGTTTGTTGCCGAAGTAGCGGAACAGCAGCGCCTCGTTGACTCCTGCGGAGCGTGCGATCCGTTTGGTACGGGCGCCCGCGATGCCGTGCGCCGCGAACTCTTCAACAGCAGCTGCGAACAGCCGCTGTTTTGTTGTGGTCGAGGTTCTATCCATGTTCACAGGTTAGTTGGTAAGTGCATACTTGCACGATGCTTCACCCTCTTCTAGGGTGTGTAAGTAAGCACTCAATCTATGCGGAGGACTCATGACTAAAACGGTCGTTATCACAGGCACTGCTACCGGCTTCGGGCGCGACAGCGTCAACCTTTTCGCAAGCCTGGGGTGGAATGTTGTCGCTACCGTCCGCAAGGATGAGGACCTGGGTGTCCATGGTGACCTTGACAACGTCCGCACTCTCCTGCTCGACGTCGATGACGAGGCGGCGGACTCCGAATTTGCGCAGCTAGCCGTCGAGCAGTTCGGCCGCGTCGATGTCTTGGTCAACAACGCTGGCTACTACCACATGGGTCCGGTGGAAGCCGGAACCATGAAGCAGGTTCACGACCAGTTCCAGACCAACGTGTTCGGGCTCATCGCCTTGACCAAGGCGTTCATCCCATTCTTCCGTGAGCAGGGCTCTGGAGTCATTATCAACATCTCCTCCATCAGCGCTGACCAGGGCTATCCCTACACTGCGGTCTATGCTGCCTCCAAAGCGGCAGTTGTGGCCTTCACCGAGGGCCTCAATATTGAGCTCGCCGATTTCGGCGTTTCGGCCAAGGCGATCCTCCCCGGAGCGCACGCGACCCGCATCTTCACTAAGATAGACCAGGCTGACGACGTCCCGGAGGCCTACCAGCCAGGAATCCAGCGATTCTTCTCCATACAGGGTGGGGGTTCGAAGCCCTCCGTCACCGCACAGGCCATCTACGAGGCCGCGACTGACAACAAGGACAGCAAGGTCCGCTATTACACCGGCCCTGATGGCACCGCTATTCCGCGCGTCAAGTAGCTCCTCGGAGCCGACTGGTACTGGGATGAATTCCGAGCCGCTGTCACCGGCAATCCGAGCGACTTGTGGAAGAGCCTCATGCCCCAAGGCACCGAGTCGGTCGAGTTCGACGTCTGACACGACCAGCGAGCTGGGAGCGTCGGCGAGCCGCACCACCGCTCTGTGTACATGGAAGACCTATGCCTGGAAACTCAGCATTGCCCCCAGTAGAGCAACAGCGCCCGCTTTATCCAAGGGGTTATTGCGGTTACCGCATTTGGGAGACTGTACGCAGGAGGGGCAGCCATCGTCGCATTCGCAGGATTCAATAGCGGCTTTAGTTGCCGCTAACCACTGGGCAGCCACAGCATGCCCACGTTCAGCAAAACCTGCACCACCGGGGTGACCGTCATGCACAAAAATCGTGGGGAGCCCGGTATCGGGGTGTAACGCGGTGGATAAACCCCCCACATCCCAGCGGTCGCACGTGGCCAACAAAGGCAATAGACCGATCATGGCGTGCTCGGCGGCATGCAAGGCACCCGGAACATCCGCCTCCAGAATTCCCGCTGAACTGAGCACAGGGGCGGGCACCGTGAACCACACAGAAGTAGTGAATAAATCCGTGGGCGGCAACTCCAGGGATTCCTCTCCGATCACCTCATGACCGGGAATAGCCTTGCGTTGGTAGGAGACCACCCGCGACGTCACCTGCACCTGACCAGAATGCACTGTCACCGGTCCCCAGGACTCACCATGCTGTTCCTGGATGATCGTGACGGAGGTGACCTCCCGGGCCTGGGTGTAGTAGTCCGGATGCGCCCGGGTAACCTTCACCACCTGGTGCTCCAGGTCCAGGTTATCTACGACATACGTCCGGCCCTGATGCACATATACCGCACCCGGATGGGTCTGCTGGTGAGCCTGTGCCACTCCCACAGAACCCAACACTTGACCCGTGGAGGTTTCAATGATGTGCAGCGGTCCACCACCTTCAGCCCGAATGGACACCATGCTTGCTGGATCTTCCGCCCGCGTCCAGAACCACCCGGCAGGGCGTCGTCGTAGCTGACCCGACTGCACTAACGTTTCCACAACCTGCGCAGCTGCCGGAGCAAATAACTCCAGATCCTCATCCGTTAAAGGAAGTTCAGCAGCAGCGGCGCACACATGAGGAGCCAGAACATACGGGTTACCCGGATCGAAAACAGTGGCTTCCAGTGGTGCATCAAAAATAGCCTGCGGGTGATTTACCAAATAAGTATCCAGGGGGTCATCTCGGGCAACGAAGATAGCCAAAGATTGCTGACCAGCCCGCCCAGCGCGTCCCACCTGCTGGAAAAACGATGCCCTAGTTCCAGGCCATCCCGCAACCACCACAGCGTCTAGCCCGGCGATGTCAACCCCCAGCTCCAAGGCAGAAGTGGACGCTAAACCCAGCAAACGGCCATCCCGCAACTGCTCCTCCACCTCCCGGCGTTCCTCCGGCAAGAACCCCGCACGGTAGGCAGCCACCCGGTGTGCTAGCCCCGGCTCAACCTCCTCCAACTGGTGATGAGCCATCTGCGCCACGGCTTCCACCCCGCGCCGCGAACTTACAAATGCCACGGTCCGAACTTGCTGAAGAGTGAGGTCCGTGAGCAAATCCGCTGCCTCAGTCAAAACACTGCGGCGGGTAGGCGCACCATGTTCACCTTCCCGCCCGGACTGTTCCGGTTCCCACAGCGCCACCGTCACCGGTCCGTGTGGGGAATCATCATGGGTCACCGCCGTCACGGAATCACTCGGAACCCCCACCAGATCCGCAAATGATTTCTGGGGGGCAGCGGAAGTTGCAGAAGCGCCAATAAACACCGGTTGTGCGCCATACACCGCCGCCACTCGGCGTAAACGCCGTAATACATTGGCCACGTGGGATCCAAAAACCCCCCGATACACGTGGGTTTCATCCACAATCACGTACCGCAAACGCCGCAAAAACCTGGACCACTGTGCGTGGTTCGGTAACACCCCGGCATGGAGCATATCCGGATTGCACAACACCAGGTCAGCGTGATCCCGAACCCAGCGGCGTTGCTCCACAGGGGTGTCCCCGTCGTACGTGCTCACACGGACGGAAAGATCACGGGCTATGTCCCGTACCGCTGCCAACTGATCCGCGGCAAGAGCTTTGGTGGGCGCCAAGTACAGCGCAGTAGCTTCCTCCGCATGCTGCAGAACACCGGGAGATGCTTGCGCAATCAACCGGCCTGAGTGGATCGCAGAGAGCGCCGGGGCTTGATAGCTCATAGTCTTACCCGACGCCGTTCCGGTGGCCACCACCGTATGACCACGGTCGATGGCGGTTATTGCGTCAGCCTGATGTCGGTACGGTGCCCGGACCCCCAGACGCTCGTAAGCCGCCACCACATCAGGGTGTACGGAGGAAGGCCATGCAGCGGTGACGGCCTCCCGCCCCGGCATATGCCGAAGATGTCGAATCTGTTCTGCGGTTTCTGCCACCCCAAGGATAGAAAGCGCGGAGTCGGATGCGGGCACCCGACTATTCTCGCACTCAGGGTGCCAAAATGAAGGGCTTGAACGCTGCACACACCCTGATTCGACACCCCTGCCAGAGGACAACCAGACACGAGTCAATCCAGTGAATCCCTGGGCGAACAGCGGTGCTGGCAATACCTCGAAAGCTGCGTGGTTACTCTTGTGGCGTGTCCGTGAATCGTATTCTCCTGTACTACAGCCTGACTCCTTTACCCGACCCCCAGGCCATTGCCTTGTGGCAACGTGAACTGTGTCAGCGTTTGGGGTTGCGGGGGCGGATTCTGGTTTCTCCCCAGGGGCTGAACGGAACTGTGGGCGGAGAGGTCAATGCCCTGAAACAGTACGGAAAGCTCACCCGTTCCTATCCGGGGTTTCGCGGCATGGAACTGAAATGGTCTGATGGTTCCGCCGAGGATTTCCCCCGGCTTTCCGTCAAAGTCCGTGACGAATTGGTGGCTTTTGGCGCTCCCGGCCAGGTTCCGGTGAACGCCACAGGGGTGGTGGGTGGTGGGGCGCGTATCAGCCCCCAAGAATTGGATCGGATGGCACAAGCCCGCGACGACCTTGTGCTTTTTGATGGCCGCAATGCGTGGGAGGCCCGGATTGGAAAATTCCACGGTGCCGTGGTCCCTGATGTCGAAACCACCCACGATTTTGTCAAAGAACTAGATTCCGGCCGGTATGACGACCTCAAAGATAAACCCGTGGTGACCTACTGTACGGGGGGTATCCGGTGTGAGTTTTTGTCTGCTTTGATGATTCAGCGGGGTTTTCAGGAGGTATACCAGCTCGACGGCGGAATTGTGCGGTATGGGAAGGACCGCCAAGATTCGGGGCTGTGGCAAGGTTCATTGGCGGTTTTTGATGGTCGGGGAGCCATCGATTTTTCACCGAATGCAGCAGTCATTGGTACATGTGATGCCTGCGGACAGCCTGCTAAAACTTTCGTGAATTGTTCGGATGTGCGTTGCCACCAGCGCCTTTTACTGTGCGCTCACCACCTGGAGGTCCACGGTGATTCTGGGTTTACATGCCCGGCGGGGTGCCGTACCGATCATACTGGGGCGCGCGCATGAGCTCTCTGGGTAGTACGCCACCTGTGCGGCAGGTTCCGAATTGTGAGGATATTGGGGCGATCGACGCGTTCCGCAAAGTGCTGATCTCCACGAATTTCACCAGCGACGGTATTCGCCAGCACCTGGGCGAGGACGCCGTACAGGCGCTGAGCCGCGATCAGGCTACGCCCGCATTAAGGGCGTTAGAACATCACCAACGCGCGGGAACATGGACCGGCTTGAGCACCCTGATTCTGTTGTTTATCCTGGCTCGCCCGGTGCCCGAGGAGTTATTTCAGCGCACCGTGCTGCAGGCCGATCTTGCGCAATGGGTGGCCCTGGGCCTAGTGCAGAATGGCGACGACGGACACATCCAGTCAACCGTCGATCTTGATCTTCACGCGGCGGATGACGGCCTTGAGCTGTGGGTGGCCGCAGATTTAACGGCTTTCCAGCGTCCTGAGGCTCCGTTGCCGCACGATTATGTTTTGGGCATTGGTGGAGCTTCCCTGACGTTAGCTCAGATCACGGAACGTCGACCTGTGCGCCGTGCCGTGGATATCGGGACAGGGTGTGGCGTCCAAGTGTTTCATCTGCTGGGCCACGCTGACCATGTGGTCGCCACGGATCTATGTCCACGGGCTCTGGCATTTGCTCGCTTCAACTTGCTGCTCAACGCGCCCATGCTGGGACTGGACCCCCACCATCTGGAGAAGCGTGTGGACCTGCGCCAAGGGTCTCTGTTGGAACCCATAGCCCGGGAAGAATTTGACCTGGTGGTTACCAACCCTCCGTTTGTGATCACACCCCGGAATGGGGAACAAGCGGAAAACGCCCGGTATACCTACCGGGATGGCGGTCGCTCCGGTGATTTATTGGTGGCGGAATTGCTGGGGGAACTCGACACCATCATGGCCCCGGGAGCCACAGCACATTTGCTGGCGAATTGGGAAATCCCCCGAAGTCAGGGTACTGATCGTTGGTCCCACCGGCTTGAGTCGTGGGTATCACCAACGCTGGATGTCTGGGGGATACAACGGGACGTGCAGACTCCGCAGCTGTACGCGGAAACGTGGTTGCGTGACGCTGCTGAACATCGGGATCGCGCCGCGTATGAAGCCGCATATGCGGCATATTTAGATGATTTTGCAGAACGTGATGTGGAAGCTGTGGGCTTTGGTTACGTGCGGCTAGAGAAACCCCGGGAGGCTCGGGAACCGCGCCGTGTATGGGAATCACTCGCCCATCCGCTGCAACAGCCTATTGCGCAGGTGACCGCCGCCACTATGCAACGGTGGGATGTTGTGGATGCCTTGGAACAGCGGTGGGTGGATCTGCACTTGAAAGTTGCTGATGACGTCACGGAAGAGCGCCACCTGCGCCCTGGTGCGGAAGATCCGTCCCTGATTGTGTTGCGGCAGGGGTCCGGGTTGCAGCGCAGCGTGGTTTTGACCTCAGCCACGGCCGGGTTGGTGGGGGCGTGTGATGGTGAATTGTCTGTACGGCAGATCGTGGTCGCCTTGGGTGACCTGTTGGGGTGGGTGGGTCCTGCTGAAGAGTCAGAAGAAGGCCAAGCGGTTCTGAAAGAAACGCGTCATCTACTGATCAACGGTTTTCTGTACGCGCAGTAATCAGGTGATCTGCTGACTGCGCGGATGTGACGTGGGACAATAACCTCATGAAGGCTGAGAACCGATACCGCGAACTGAACCGTGATGAAGTCTGGGAGCTGTTAGATTCTGAGCCTTTTGGGCGGCTGGCTGTGGTGGTTTCCGGTGTGGTGGATATCTTCCCCGTGAACTTCACAGTGCATCAACGCAAACTTTGGTTTCGCACAGGGCAGGGGTCCAAGTTGGCGTCCTTGGCGATTAACAATCACGTGGCTTTTGAAGCTGACCGCAGAGTGCCGTTGAATGATGGTCAGGAGGAAGTAGCCTCCGTAGTGGTTCATGGGCGGGCCAGACGAATTGAAGACGGCCCGGAATTTTCCCAAGCCGAACAACTGGATCTGCGTCCGTGGACCCAGTCTTTCAAGCCATATTTTGTGGTCATTGAACCGGAAAAAGTTTCGGGCCGGGCTTTTGTGGTTTCGACTGCCGCGTCTTCTGAGCTGGATGAAGACCAACAGATGTGAGTCACGTGCGTGCCGCTACATGATTCCATGTGACGTTCGGCTTGAGTGGTTATTCGCTGTATGGTGCGAATCATGCCGTTATGGTGTGAGTGCGTGGTGGTTCACTGTATGGGTCAGGTTCGCGGGTCAACCGAAGATCTCTGATTCGACTTTCCACTGACAATCTGCTCATCGGCGAGCTTCAATCCATGGGGCGTGTGCCCGGAAAGGCTGAGGAGAAACTGTGGCCAATAAGAACACGGGATCAGGCAAGAGCCTGCTCATCGTGGAGTCTCCGTCGAAGGTCAAAACCATTGCGGGGTACCTGGGTGATGCTTATGAGGTGGATTCTTCTTTGGGGCACATCCGTGACCTCCCTCAGCCATCGGACCTTCCCACAGAGATGAAAAAAGGCCCCTATGGCAAGTTTGCCGTGGATGTTGACTCAGGTTTTGATCCTTATTACGTGGTCAACCCTGACAAGAAAAAAAAGGTCACAGAACTCAAACGCAAACTCAAAGAATGTGACGCGCTCTACCTGGCCACTGATGGTGACAGGGAAGGTGAAGCCATTGCATGGCATCTGTATGAGGTTCTTAAACCCAAAGTCCCGGTCTATCGAATGACTTTCCCGGAAATCACTCGGGAAGCCATTGAACGTGCTTTTGGCGAACTGCGTGAGCTGGATCAGGACTTGGTCGATGCCCAGGAAACTCGACGTGTGTTGGATCGCCTTTACGGCTATGAAATTTCCCCGGTGCTGTGGCGCAAAGTGTCGTCCGGGTTATCTGCTGGTCGGGTGCAGTCTGTAGCCACGCGCATGGTGGTGCAGCGCGAACGTGAACGTATGGCGTTTGTCTCTGCTGACTATTGGGACCTTAACGGTCAGTTCACGTGCACCACAGGTCCTGACGCTGGATCGAGTTTTGGTGCTCGTTTGGTCACCGTCGATGGCAAGAAAGTTGCAGGCGGTAAGGACTTCACGGACTCTGGCGTTCTGAAAAAGCCGGGTTCCGTGACACATCTTGATCAAGCGGACGCTACTTCCTTAGCCGAAGCCCTGGTTGATGCGCAATTCGCGGTGGTGTCCCAGGAGACGAAGCCGTACGTGTCACGACCCAAGGCTCCGTTTACCACATCCACGTTGCAGCAGGATGCCGCGCGGAAACTGCATTTCTCGTCCCGTTCCACCATGCAGGTGGCGCAGCGGTTATACGAGAACGGGTACATCACCTACATGCGTACGGACTCTGTGGCGTTGTCTACGCAGGCTGTCAACGCTGCTCGTCGTCAGGTTAAGGAATTGTGGGGTGCGGATTACGTTCCAGATTCACCCCGTGCCTACGCTTCTAAGTCTAAGAATGCCCAGGAAGCCCACGAAGCCATTCGACCCGCCGGTGATTCCTTTCGCACACCTGACCAGGTGCGGGGAGCTTTATCGGCCGACGAATTTAAACTGTATGAACTGATCTGGCAGCGCACCGTGGCATCCCAAATGGCCGACGCCAAGGGGGTGACCGCCACTGTACGGTTGGGGGCAACGGCCGCGGACGGGCGTGCGGCAGAATTCACTGCATCCGGGACCGTCATTACATTCCCCGGGTTCTTGTCTGCGTATCAAGAAGCCAAGGACACCTCAGTCGAATCCGCTGGCCAGGAGGCTGATTCCATCAAGTCTTCCGATAAACGCCTGCCGCAGATGCAGGAAGGTGATGCTTTGGAGACTGCCGATATGACGGCTGATGGGCACGCTACGCGCCCACCGGCGCGATATACGGAAGCATCTTTGGTCGCTGCTATGGATGAGATGGGAATTGGGCGTCCGTCGACGTATGCGGCGGTGATTTCCACGATTGTGGATCGCGGGTATGTCAAGGTGCGTGGCACGGCTCTGATTCCGTCTTGGACGGCTTTTTCTGTGGTGCGTTTGCTGGAAGAGCACTTTTCGGATTACGTGGACTATGACTTCACGGCGGAAATGGAAGAAGGTCTGGACCGTATTTCGCGGGGGGAAGAGGACCGCCAAAAATGGTTGCAGCGCTTTTACTTTGGTGACCAGGGGGCAGATAACGGGCTGAAACCGATTGTGGAAGACCTAGGCGACATTGATGCTCGGGCGCTGAATTCCATTAAGCTCACCGATGACGTTACTTTGCGGGTGGGTAAATACGGGCCCTACCTGGAAACAGAAGGAGCGGTTGACGAAAAGACCGGGGAAATCACTGACCCGGTGCGGGCGAATGTTCCAGAGTCTTTAGCCCCGGATGAGCTCACACCAGACAAAGTTACTGAACTGATGGAAATCGGGCGAGCCGACGGGCGGGAATTAGGAATAGACCCCCAAACGGGCCGGACAATTGTGGTGAAAGATGGCCGGTACGGGCCGTATGTCACGGAAGTGATTCCTGAACCTACACAGGAAGAGCTTGATGCCATTCCCACGGAATATTACAAGAATGGCAAACCCAAGCCCAAGAAGATCGAACGCCCCAAACCGCGTACGGCGTCTTTATTCCAGTCCATGACCATGCAGGACATGACGTTGGATGATGCGTTGAAGTTGTTGTCCTTGCCGCGTGCGGTGGGGGAAGACAAAGACGGTGAGGTGATTACCGCCCAGAATGGTCGGTATGGTCCCTACCTGAAAAAGGGCTCCGATTCGCGGTCTTTGCAGTCCGAAGACCAAATTTTTGGTATCACGTTGGAAGAAGCGCAGCAGATCTATGCGTTGCCCAAACAGCGGGGTCGTGCTGCGGCTAAACCCCCATTAAAGGATTTGGGAACGGACCCCATTACTGAACGTCCCATGGTTATTAAGGAGGGGCGGTTTGGTGAGTACATCACTGATGGCGAGACGAATGTGACCGTGCCGCGGTCGGAAACTGTGGAGCAGATGACCCCGGAACGGGCCAGTCAATTGTTGTCGGAAAAACGCGCCAAGGGTCCGGTGCCTAAGAAAACAGGGCGGGGCTCGTCACGGACTAAGTCAACGTCCCGTGCGCGTTCTTCGTCCCGGTAAAGCGAGGGTGCGGCATGCGTTTGGGAGTTTTGGACGTCGGTTCTAACACTGTCCATTTGCTGTTACTTGACGTGTATCCAGGGTCGCAGCCGGTGCCGTATGCCTCGCATAAGACCGACCTGCGGCTGGTGCGTTATCTGAATGCTGATGGCAATATCAGCGACCAAGGGCAGCAGGCCTTGACGTCCTTTGTGGTGGAGGCTAGGGATTTCGCGGCGGATAACAACGCTGAAGACCTTCTGGCTTTTGCCACGTCCGCGATTCGGGAGGCAGGTAACGGTCAAGCGGTTTTGGATCATGTGCGCTCCGAATCTGGGGTGAATTTGATGGAAATTTCAGGGGACCAGGAAGCAGCGGTGACTTTTTCTGCAGTCCGTCGGTGGTTTGGTTGGAGTGCTGGACGCATTGTGGACCTGGACATCGGCGGTGGGTCTTTTGAGATGGCGATTGGTGATAACGGATTACCGGATGTGGCGGTATCTGTTCCGTTGGGTGCGGCGCGTTTGACCCGCATGTTTATTGCGGGGGAGGCGGCGTTGCCGTCGGAAACTACACGGTTACGGCAGCACGTGGAACAGGTGCTGACTCCAGCAGTGGAGACTGTGGCGTCCGTGGGAGCGCCGGATTTAGCGGCGGGGACATCCAAATCCTTCCGCTCCTTGGCCCGGATTTGTGGCGCAGCGCCCAAAGCTGAAGGCCCTTATGTGCCCAGGGTGATGCACCTGGAGGATCTGCGGTTGTGGACACGGCGTATGGAGGCGATGACCGCCACTGAGCGTGCGGAATTGCCGGGGGTATCCGCGAATCGTGCGGCACAAATGCTGGCGGCTGGAATTGTGGCAGAAGCGGCGATGTCCATGTTGGGGGTACAGACTGTGCGGATTTGCCCGTGGGCTTTGCGTGAAGGGGTGATTTTGCGCCGTTTGGACCGGTTAAGTGTTGACCCAGCAACGGTGTTGAACCCACCAGCGAGCATTGTGGGGAAGGGGAGTTAAGGTGACGAATCCTGCAGTGGGGGCAGCAGCGGTGCCCGATGCGCACGTGGCCTTGTCAACCAGTTGTTTATTTTTGGCGGAGCCCCCGGAGACCTTTCGGGTGGCTGCTGAGCTGGGGTATGACTCCGTGGAAGTGCTGGTCACTCACCAGCGTATGACGCAGTTGACTCACCAATTATTGGATGCTTCCCAGAAATATCAGATGCCGATTTCGGCTATTCACGCTCCCACGTTGTTTTTGACGCAGCAAGTGTGGGGTCGCCCGTGGACCAAGATTCAGATGGCCGCCAAGATGGTGGAACAGGTGGGGGCCGAGGTGGTGGTGGCGCATCCACCGTTTGCCTGGCAAATGAAATACGGCCGCTCCTTTGTGGAAGGGGTGCGTAGGGTGTCAGATATGACCGGGGTGCGCATCGCTGTGGAAAACATGTACCCCTGGCGGGTGACCGGGAAGGAAATGCAGATGTACCGGCCGCATTGGGATCCCCGGAAATTTGACTACGACTGGGTGACCTGGGATTTTTCCCATGCATCAATTGCCCGGGTGGATTCTTTGGAGGCCGTGAAGGAACTGCGTCCGCGGCTTGGCCATATTCACCTGACGGATGGTAACGACGGCGGGACTTCGGATGAACATCTGTTACCGGGGCATGGCCAGCAGCCGGTGGCGCACACCCTGCAATATTTGGCGGAGCATGATTGGAAGGGTGTGCTGGGGGTCGAAGTGAACACGCGTTCCGCGAAGGACGAGGAACAGCGTGACGCTATGTTGGCGGAGTCTTTGGATTTTGCCCGCACGCATTTTCGGAAGAAGTAGGGGCCATGAGTAACACTGTCGCCACGGACGCTGACAATCCGGTGATTGCTTTCCTAGGGGCGGGTTCGATGAACGGCGCGATCCTCCGGGGCGTTGTGGCTTCGGGTGTGCCGGCGAATAGGGTCCGGGCCACCACACAGTCGGAGGAATCTGCACAGAAGTTAACGGACGAAATGGGTGTGCGGGTGTTCGCTGTGGACGTTGATTCTGCGGCTAATGCCCAGGCCATCAGTGGGGCTGACCTTGTGCTGTTGGGGGTTAAGCCGTACGCCATCCTGGATATGTGCGAGGAGATTGCCGATGCCCTGGCGCCATCCACGGTGGTGGTTTCCGTGGCTGCCGGTATTACGGTGCAGGCCATGGCTGACCGCTTGCCTGTAGGGCAGCCAGTGGTGCGGACAATGCCGAATACGCCGTCGTCGGTGGGGCGTGGCGTGATCTCTGTGACCCCGGGGCGGGGGGTAACGCATGAGCAGCTTCAGATGGTGCGGAATGTGTTGGCGCAGGTGGGCACTGTGGTGATGGTGTCGGAGGATCAGATACGGGCCGTGACCGGGGTGTCTGGGTCCGGTCCGGCGTATGTGTTTTTGTTGGCGGAAATGATGCAGAAGGCGGGTCAAAAGCTGGGGTTGGACCCAGAGGTAGCGCGGGTTTTAGCGAAGGAAACCGTGAGTGGGGCAGGGGTGTTATTGAGTCCGGATGACGCGGATGCTGAGGTGTTGCGGCGGGCTGTGACCAGCCCGCGAGGGACCACGGAGCAGGCGATCAGCACTCTTATGGAGGGCGGCATAGAGCGTCTGGTGTCCGATGCAGTAGCGGCGTCAGCGGCACGCGGCGACCAGATGGAACAAGAATTCTGCGGGGCAGTACAGCGAGATAAGTAGCTGTTTCCGAATTGGCGTTCCATTTTAAGACGTGGCACGGAGATGCGGGTACAAAGACCGTAACAGGACACTTTGACTAGTAGTTTTACTGCGCACCTATGGTACCTTGTGATCGTCGCGACAGGTTTAGCCATCACCTCCAGTTGAAAGGTTCTCGGGTTATGTCTAACGTAGAAAACTCTCGTAGATCGGCGTTAAAAATTTTAGGCGTGGGATTTTCAGTGGGCTTACTGACTCCGATGTTTTCTTCTTCGGCTGCTTTTGCTTCACCAAAGTCCGTAGTTGTCTGAAGATCAACAGTTGAATGAAATTCTAGTGGCTCTTCAAAATTTACCGCCTCATCTGCGGCACGCAGACCCTAAGACTTATCCTGATTATGAGGATGAGCTAAAGTCGCACCTGGGTGATATGACTGTAGTGGTTACGAGTCCAGGGCCCTCATCTTCTGGAACGAATCCACTCGGTTTCGATTTCTGGAGATGTGCCGGTGAGCTTGCTGGTTTTGTTGCCACTACTGCGATACCTGTTGTAAAAATCATTGACTGGATACGCAGGGCGCGTAGAATTTGGGGTAGTATTGCGAATATTCGATACGCGATACGTAGTGGTTCAGCCAGTCGCGAGTTGGGCGCAGAGGCGGTAGCTGTCTTGGAAGGTGTCCTGGGATTAGGTGGTGTCCGTAAGCACTGCTTTTAGGGCGGTTTGATGTGGGGCTGTGGCGGTGTTGTAGCTCCAGGCGCCGCCACAGCCCTCGGCTCTAGTATGCGAGGAGATTTCCTGTGGTTGAATTTGGTGGGGAGCCGCATTTGAATAGTCGTATAGAATTCGAGGAGCCATGGAGGCCGCCGAGTTTCGCAGATATATTCTTCAGTCGTGTGATTATTGATGTATTTACGTACGGTTTCCCTTTGGTTATTCTTGCCTTTTTGGTAGAAAATATTTTGCCAGTGGATCGCCTGGATTTCACGATGATTTTGGGGCTAGTGATAGCTTCTATTTTAATACAGGCGCTAATTGGTTCAGTGGTTTTTGGCTGGTTCGCCCGTGCGCAAAGTCATCCAAGTCCTGGTAGTTTCTGGTTGCTGTGTAGTGATCTAGCAATAGCGTCGAGTGCTGGATTTTTGGCGGGCGGATTTTTATCCACTCCAGGTAACTGGAATTTGCCGTGGGCAATCTTCTTAAGTTCTCTGACGTTTTTTGTGGCTGTTGTGCATTCGATTTTCTGGGATAAGCAGTGGAAACAGGGGATGTCGCACGCAGAGATCCGCCGGAAAGTCGCTCAAACACAGCGGATGACAGACGACATCCTTCGAGATGGCCACAAATAGCTGCGTTCCCCCAGCACACCTGCTCGTGCGGCCGTCCATTAAGGTCGAGCGGCGAAACGTTCGATCAGCTGAGTGTGCCCGGCAACAATCAAAGTGTCTCTGGCGGTCACGATGGTTTCCGGGGTTGCGTAACTGAAATCTTCACCCGGGGTTTTCACGCCCACCACGGTCACACCATATTTTGCTCGGATATCAGACTCCGCCAGGGTAAACCCTTGCGTTTCACGCGGCGGATGCATCTTGACGATCGCAAAATCATCGTCAAATTCCATGTAATCCAGTAAACGCCCGGACACCAAATGTGCGGTGCGGCGTCCCGCATCCGCTTCCGGGAAAATTACGTGATGCGCCCCGATTCGGGACAAAATTTTGCCGTGCGACTTACTGATCGCCTTCGCCCAGATACGTTCCACCCCCAAATCCACAAGATTCGCGGTGATCAACACCGACGATTCCACAGAAGTCCCTACACCCACCACCGCATGGCGGAACTCTGCGGCACCCAGCTGGCGTAGCGCATCCATGTCCGTGGCCTCAGCCTGAACAATATGCGTCAGATGCCCCGCCAACTTCTGCACTAACGAAGAGTCACGTTCCACGCCCATGACCTCACGCCCCTGGGACACCAACTGCAAAGCAGTTGCGGTGCCAAAACGACCCATGCCAATCACCATGACAGGAGCGTTGTGCGATTTGTTCTGACGATCAGCCAATGATCGGCCTTTCTTCCGGGTATTGATACAACCGGCGCCGGGACCTTAGCGCCAACGCGGTGGCCACCGTGGTGGTGCCGATCCGGCCTACCAACATGACCACAATCAACACAGTTTTACCCGCCGCACCAAGTTCTGCAGGCAACCCCGTCGATAGCCCGCAGGTGGCGTACGCGGATATCACGTCAAATACCACTCGGTCCATGGGTTGCCCGGAGATCGCCATCAACATGCCAGACGCCACCAGCACCACCGTGGCCCCCATAGCAATGACGGTCATGGCGATACGCAGCACGGAATCCGGTACGGCGCGGTGAAAAGCAATCACGTGCTGATCACCACGAGCCTCAGCCAAAATAGCCAAAACCACCACCGCCAGTGTGGTCACCTTAATCCCACCGCCGGTGGATGCTGGGGCGCCACCGGCAAACATCAAAGCATCGGTCAGCAGCATGGTCACTGGCTGCATGTCCTGCATATCCACAATGTTGAACCCACCTGAACGCATCATGATGGAAGCAAAAAACCCGTGGAAAATCTTGTGGCTGGCGCTTTCCCCCTCAATGGTGGCGGGATTGTTCCACTCAAAAGCGCTCCACAATGCCCACCCCAGCAACAACAGCACGAATGTGGTGATCACCGTGAGTTTTGTGTTGAGGTTCCACCGTGAAAAAGCCAGCCAGCCCACTTGCCGTAACACCAAAATCACCGGGAACCCCAAGGAACCCAGTAACACACCCATGCTGATGGGAAACAGAATCAACCACGTGTGAGCTGTGGTGTCGAAGTACGGCACCAGGCCATCCGAATGTGGGGTAAAACCGCCATTATTAAAGGCCGAAACGGAGTAAAAAATCCCGTGCCACAGTGCAGTCAGTGGGCTTTCCCCCGCGACGAGAAACCCACAGGTCAGGATGATCGCCAGTGTTCCTTCAATCACCACTGAGGTGACAGCCACGGTGCGCAGGAGCGAGCCCACCTCACCCAAACGTCCGACATTGAGGGCTTCTTGAGTCACCAATTTGGAACGCAGCCCCAGGTGGCGTCCGATCGCCATGGCCAGAATGGAGGTCATGGTTAGGGTGCCCAGGCCACCAATTTGGATAGCGAACAAAATGATCAGCTGCCCGGTGAAAGACCAATGATCCGCTGTGGGCACCACGGTAAGGCCGGTGACAGTCACCGCAGATGTTGCAGTGAATGCGGCGTCCATGAACGTTGTGCTTTGCCCGGTGTGGGAAGAAAACGGCAACCACAACAGCATGGTGAACACCACCACCACGGCGGCAAACACTAACACCGCCAAACGTGCCGGTGACGACTGCGCCAAGCGGTCCACAAGGTCTCGTGTGGCCGCCAGCGTCACATGCAGGCGGGTGGCCTCCGCTGAGGGGGCGCGAGCCCCCAGCGTTTGTCGCACCTGAACTCCTTGGCCGGATCGTGAAAAGCGGATAAAGATAAATCTGAGTGCAAGGATACGGGCGGCAGTGATCTAATAAAGGTGTGACTCGGACGACAACAGCACCGCAGCCGACGCGACTTTTCTGGAGCCCGCAGTTGCTGAACTATGACTTTGGTGCCCACCACCCCATGCACCCATCCCGCCTGGAGGCCACATGGCGTCTGGTGCAGGAGTATGGGTTAGACCGCAGAGACGCGGTCACCGTAGAAGTTCCGGAAGTCGCTGAGGATGCCCAGCTGACAGTGGTTCACACACCGGATTATGTGGCGGCGGTCCGTGAGGTCAGCCAAGACCCTACGGTTTCCCGTCCGGAAAGTGGCTTGGGAACGGAGGACACGCCGGGATACGCAGGAATCCATGAAGCCTCAGCACGCTTGGTGGGTGGTTCCGTTCAGGCTGCCCAAGCGATTGTGGATGGCGCTGCTGTGCGCGCCGTAAATTTTGGCGGCGGTATGCACCACGCTTTTGCGAATAAAGCCAGTGGGTTCTGTGTGTACAACGACTGCGCGGTGGCTATTCGTCACTTGCTGAACAGTGGGGTGCAGCGGGTGCTGTACCTGGATGTCGACGGACACCACGGGGACGGTACCCAGTCAATTTTTTTTGACACCCCTGAGGTGATGACCATTTCCATCCACGAATCTGGCGCCACGTTATTTCCCGGGACCGGGTTTGCTAACGAAGTGGGCATTGGTGAGGCCGCAGGTACTGCCGTGAACATCGCCATGCCCCCCACAGCGGAGGATGCCCAATGGTTGCGGGCTTACCACGCAGTGGTACCCGCCCTGGTGGAGCAGTTCCGCCCGGACGTCATTGTGTCTCAGCACGGGTGTGACTCTCACGTGTCGGACCCCCTGACTCATCTGCGAGTCAGTATTGATGGACAGCGTGAAATCATGCTGCATGTACGCCAGATGGCGGATCGTTTCTGTGATGGTCGTTGGATTGCCACCGGCGGCGGTGGTTATGACTGTTATGACGCCGTTCCCCGTTCATGGTCGCACTTGGTGGCCGTGGCCACTGGCGATGCTTTGCCGGTTACTGCAGCTGTACCAGCCCAGTGGCGGGAATACGTTCAACAGCATTACGGCAGCACACCACCGGAGTTCATGGGTGACCGGGTGGATCTGTGGTGGCGTTCGTGGGAAATCGGCTTTGACCCGGACGATGATACTGATCGCGCAGTGATGGCTACCCGGCGTGAAATCTTCCCTCGTTGGGGATTGGACCCCTGGTACGACTGAATGGGTATGGTGCTGAGCATGACTCAGGACCTCTTCGCCGTGCTGGCTGATCCCACCCGTCGGGCTATTTTGGAAGCACTGGTCAAGGGGGAAAGTCCCGTAGGGGACGTCGTCCAGGCCGTGGGGGCTTCTCAGCCCACTGTGTCCAAGCATTTGCGGGTGTTGCGTAGCGCTGGCCTGGTGCAGCAACGGGCCGATGGGCAGCGGCGACTGTACAGTATCCAGCCCGAGGGGCTTGACCCGGTGGGGCAATGGATTGATCAGTTTGCGGAACAGGAACCTACCCCGCAGGTCACGCACCCTCAACGTGGAGGTTTTTTGACGTCGGTTTTTCGGCGTAGACGCCGGTAGCGCGCACGGTACTTCACATGTGGTTAGTGGTTCGGGGTACTCAAAACCGATCATGTCTTGCCATGACCGGCTGCCGTTCTGAGAAAATCAGGTGACGGAGTTGGATGCTCCGGTTTGTCCTTCAACGAAAGGTTCCCCAGGTGGACGAAAAATTGCAGCCAGTGCGTGAGGCCGTGGTCAAGCGCAACCCCGGTGAAAAAGAATTTATTCAAGCGGTGGACGAGGTTTTGGAATCGCTGGGGCCGGTGGTGTCGCGTCGTCCTGAGTTGCTCGATGCGTCAGTGATCGAACGTATTTGTGAGCCGGAGCGGCAGATCATCTTCCGGGTGCCGTGGGTGGATGACTCCGGCAAGGTCCAGATCAACCGGGGCTTCCGGGTGGAGTTCAATTCAGCATTGGGGCCCTACAAGGGCGGGCTGCGTTTCCATCCGTCCGTGTACCTGGGCATCATCAAGTTCCTGGGTTTTGAGCAGATTTTTAAGAATTCTTTGACCGGCATGCCCATTGGCGGCGGCAAGGGTGGCTCGGATTTCAATCCCGCCGGGCGCTCCGATGAAGAAGTTATGCGTTTCTGCCAATCTTTCATGACTGAGCTTTACCGCCACATTGGTGAATACACGGATGTTCCCGCGGGCGATATTGGTGTGGGCGGGCGTGAAATTGGCTACCTGTTTGGTCAGTACAAGCGCATTACTAACCGTTACGAATCTGGTGTTCTGACGGGCAAAGGACTGTCCTGGGGCGGTTCTTTGGTGCGCACAGAAGCTACGGGCTACGGCACGGTCATGTTTGTGCAAGACATGTTGGCTTCTCGTAACGATGATTTGGACGGCAAGACCGTATCCGTGTCTGGTTCCGGGAATGTGGCGATTTACGCAACCGAACTGGCGCAACGGTTTGGGGCCAATGTTGTGACGGCCTCCGACTCCAGCGGGTACGTTCACGATGCCCAAGGCATTGATTTGGAGTTGCTGAAGCAGATCAAGGATGTCGAACGTGGGCGGATCAGCGCTTACGCGGAACGTCGCGGGGGGGCGGCAAAGTTCATTCCGTCCGGTAAAGGGTCGGTGTGGGAGGTTGCAGCTGATGTCGCCCTTCCGTGTGCTACGCAGAATGAACTGCATGGGAAGGACGCCAAATCTTTGTTGGCCAACGGAGTGATTGCGGTTGCTGAGGGTGCAAATATGCCGACCACTGCTGAAGCCACGCGGTTGTTCCAGAACGCGGATGTGCTCTTCGCGCCGGGTAAAGCGGCAAATGCTGGTGGTGTAGCCACTTCTGCACTGGAGATGCAGCAAAATGCCTCTCGTGATTCGTGGAGTTTTGACTACACGTATGACCGGCTGAGGGAGATCATGCGCGGAATTCACGATAATTGCGCAGCTAGCGCCGAAGATTATGGTCTGCCCGGTAACTATGTTGCTGGTGCAAATATTTCAGGATTCATGAAAGTGGCGGACGCCATGCTCGCGCAGGGCATCATCTGACCCCTGGGATGGACGTAGGCTACAGGGTATGGCCACGCATAGAAGAGTCCTCCAATGGCTGGAGAACGAGCTGTTCGACGGAAACCTGGTACTAGGTCAACAACTCCCGTCGGATAGAGACTTGGCATCCATTTTGGGTGTTAACCGTGGCACCATGCGCGAAGCTTTGAAGATCCTGGAAGCGCAGGGTGTCTTGCGGCTGTATGAAGGCAGTCGCAAGACCATCCTGCCCATGCTGGTGCGGGAGCCGGCTGCTTCTGCGGGTCCCGCATTGCAGCTGCACATGGCCACGGCGGATTACCCCCTGCGTGACATCGTGCAAACACGGGTGCTATTAGAAACCTGGGCGTTACGTAACGCCGATCATCGTTCTGCTGCCATGGCGGAATTGCGTACCTTGTTGCGGGAAATGGGGCGGGACGATATTTCCTTGAAGGAGTTTCACCACCTCTATGTGAGTTTCCACATCGCTCTGGTGAAGTGCTCTAACAACACCCTGGTGGCTGCTTTGATGTCCGCTCTGCGGGATTCGATCTACGAATACACCATGGCATTAGTGGGTCACGTGCCCTTATGGTCCAAGACCGTGGACCGTATTCGAGCTGAACATCAAGCGATCTTTTCGGCGGTGCTAGCGGGTGACAACACGTTAGCTGCGCGTCTGGTGGAAGAACACATCGAATATCAGTACGTGGAAGCTGGGGTGGACCCGGAACGTACCCCGCGTACCGATTCCTTGGAGACCGTCGGCCCCACCACCGGCCCTTTGGCATCTGGGCGCGTGTGGTCCAACGGTGGGGATTCCGACGATAACACCGCAGGTCACACCCCGGTGAAGGAAGCGGTGGCGTTACAAGTAGCGCGTAATTCCGGACACGACGTTGATACCACGGACGATGCTGAAGCCGCAGTCGATCCTGCCGTGGGTGAAGACGACATCCCTGAAAACTTCCGCACGGATGAGGATGAACGCCGCACAGGATGAGTGGCAACTCACCTCTCGAATAACGCCGTCGTAGTGGAAACAGGTACACTGCCGGGGAGCCAACCACAGATGAAGTGAGGATCGTTCATGGGTTCAGTGATTAAGAAGCGCCGCAAGCGTATGTCCAAGAAGAAGCACCGTAAGTTGCTGCGCAAAACTCGCCACCAGCGCCGCAACAAGAAGTGATTATGCAGGCAGGCCCCAGCTGTGGGCCTGCCTGGTGCGTTTAACCAAGGATTTTCTGTCATGCCATCACAGCCTTCGCCCGGATCGTCACCGGTGGGTGTGGTGCCCGTGCAGGTGGTGACCACACCGGGGTGCCACTTATGCGCCGACGGTGTGGCCGTGGTCGAACGTGTTGCTGGGGAGTGTGGGATTGAATGGGCTGAACTGCCGCTTGCACAAGTACCGGAAGGCCCTGATCGTGATCGCTGGTCAGTGGAAGTCCCCGTGCTCTTGGTTGACGGCATTCCACGAGATTTTTGGCAGATCGACCCCCACCGTTTGGCTCGTTTGCTCAGGGAACGCGCCTGAATGGATTCGAGCTAGACGGTGAGGTCTGGGCATAATGCTTCGTATGTCTTCACACAAAGCTGCGTCCTCGGCAACTGTGCACCTATTGCGTCACGGTCAGGTGTATAACCCTGACCGGATCGTGTACGGACGCCTTCCGGACTTTCATCTATCGGACCTTGGCCACCAAATGGCGGAGGTTGCCGGCCAGGTCTTGGCGCAGCGTAAGGATCAAGGGGCCAACCTGGTGTACCTGGCGGCCTCTCCGCTGACCCGCACAATAGAGACTGCAACTCCCGTTTCCCATGCTTTGGGCCTTGAGATTCACCCCGATGAGCGGTTGATCGAACCCCGGAATCACTTTGAAGGTCTACACGTCAACGGTCAAGAACTCGCTAACGTGAAGCATTGGCCGTATATGATCAACCCACTGCGGCCATCCTGGGGTGAACCCTACCGCCAGCAAGTGGCCCGCATGGCTGAGGTGGTGGTGGACGCTGCACAGCGTGCCGTGGAGTTCGCCGGCGACGGCGCAGAGGCCGTGTTGGTGTCCCACCAGTTACCGATTTGGATGGCGAGGCGATCCGCTGAAGGTAAGTTTCTGCCGCATGACCCCCGCACCCGGCAGTGCAATCTAGCGTCCTTGACCTCCCTGATCTTCGATGATGTTTACGCTGGGCTGCGCCCGCGAGTGGTCTATAGCGAACCTGCGGCTCACCTTTATTCAGGAGTCAATCAGCTTCCGGGTTCATGATGCCCATACACCCCACACTCAACCCTTCAAGGTGATCCCGCTGTGCCACGTATTGTTCCGACTTCCACGGATTCCGTATCGCCGTTGGTGCCCGCTGGCCTGAGTCGCCGGGTGGTCTTGGGTGCTGTCGGTGCGGGTATAGGGGGTGTGGTATTAGCGGCGTGCACTCCGGAAGAACAGAGTGTGTCGGAACAAGCCGACGCCGGTGGGGATACCGGATACATTGCTGGGGATGGTTCCGTGACTGAGTATGCGGAAGCTGACCGTAGCGATCCCGTGGAGTTCGCCGGAAAGTTATTCGACGGCACTGAGATATCCGCACACGAGTTGCGGGGCAGGCCTGTTTTGCTGAATTTTTGGTACGCGGGGTGCGCGCCGTGTCGTAAAGAAGCCCCTGACTTAGTGGAGATGGCTGATACGTATGAGGGCCGTGTTGCGTTCTACGGGGTGAACGTGCGGGATGAGAAAGTCACGGCTGAAGCTTTCGAACGTACATTTTCCATCCCGTATCCGTCCCTGGAAGACCGGGATGGAGGCGTACTGCTTGCGTTATCCCAGTTCGTCCCGCCGCAGGCTGTTCCTACCACCATCATTGTGGATGCCCAAGGGCGGGTAGCCTCACGCGTCTTGGGCATTGCCGAGCCCTCCATTGTTAAAGCGTTACTGGACGACGTGGTGGACGCGTGACAGACGGCGATCACCTAGCCTCCCTGATTCTGGATGGTTCACTCTGGGCTGCCTTCCCGGTGGCGCTCCTGGCGGGTTTGGTGTCTTTTGCCTCTCCGTGTGTGTTGCCTTTGGTGCCCGGTTATCTGGGGTATGTCACGGGCCTCACCGGGGTGGATCTGGAAGATCAGAAGCGGGGCCGGATGCTGGCCGGGGCAGCACTGTTCATAGCGGGATTCAGCACCGTGTTCATTGCGATGTCCGTGGTGTTTGCGCAACTGGGAGCCTTGCCGTGGCTGCGGGGACAAAGCTGGGTCACAGTGGTCTTAGGCCTTTTGGTGGTGCTTATGGGCGTGGTGTTTATGGGCGGATTTGGTGTTTTACAACGTGAACGCAGGATCCACCGCAAACCTCCACCCGGTCTATGGGGTGCACCGTTATTGGGCATGACCTTTGGTTTGGGGTGGGCGCCCTGTGTCGGGCCCACATTCGCGGCGGTGCAGCTGCTGGCTTACAGCGGTCAAGCATCTGTGGGTAAAGCAACGGTGCTGACCCTCGCGTACTGCCTGGGGCTGGGGCTTCCTTTCTTACTGGTTGCGGTGGCCTTTCGTGCCGGAATGGGAACGTTAGGGCGTATTCGTCGACACCGAGTTTTCTTGCAAAGGTTGGGCGGAGCTGTCTTGATCCTGATCGGAGTACTCATGGTCACCGGAATATGGACCGCGTTTGTGTCCTGGTTGCAGGCAGAGCTCGTCCAAGATTTTGTGCCGGTGATCTGATGCCGACACCACAGCGCAGGAGTGACGTGAGTTCAGATGACCGCCACAACGTGGCATTGCCAGCGTTGGGAGTAATCGGCATGCTGCGCTGGGCGTGGTCCCAGTTGACACGCATGAACACGGCACTGTTCCTTCTGTTGCTCTTGGCGGTAGCAGCGGTGCCGGGTTCGGTGTTTCCCCAGCGGGTGCAGGACGTTGCAGCGGTGAACTCTTACATCGAGGCGAACCCCACGACGGGGCCGATTCTGGACACACTCCAGTTCTTTGATGTCTTCTCCTCCGTCTGGTTTTCTGCCATTTACCTGCTGCTGTTTATCTCCCTGGTGGGGTGCGTGATTCCGCGTGCCCGCCAGCATTGGAAAGCATGGCGAGCGCAACCACCTCGGACCCCGGTACGACTGCAGCGCCTTCCTGTTTCCCGTCGTCTGGAGTTGGGGGGCCGTCATGGCGCGGCAGCTCCCGAAGCAGCTCAGGTCATGGAGCGGGTAGCGGAGGTGCTGAAAAAACGCCGATACCGCGTGCACTTACGGGATCTGAGCACAGACGCGCCGTCAGTGGGGGCGGAGCGTGGCATGTGGAAGGAAATAGGAAATATTCTGTTCCACCTGGCCCTGGTGGGAATTCTGATCTTTGTGGCGTATGGCTCCCTGTTTGGTTTTAAAGGTCAAAAAATTCTGACGGTGGGGGAAACCTTTGCGAATTCTTTGATCAGTTACGACTCGTTCACGCCAGGATCTAATTTCGATGCTGACTGGTTGGACCCATTCACTATTCGTGTAGACGATTTCCGGGTGGAGTACAACCGGGATACCGCAGACCCCAATAATTACGGGATGCCTCTGCATTACGAATCCGATGTCACCGTCACTGACTCGCCGGGCCAACAACCCCGTCAGGAAGTGCTCAGCGTCAATAAACCGATTGAGATCAGCGGGGTGCGGGCGTATTTGATCGGTAATGGGTACGCCCCGGTGGTGCGTGTGAAAGACGGTGACGGCAACGTGTCCTACGAAGGGCCCGTGGTCACGGTGCCGGAAGACACCTCTAACATTTCCTCCTTTACTCTGAAGGTGCCTGATGCATCCCCCCAGCAACTTGGCTTCACAGGGACTTTTCTGCCCACTGCTTGGCAGGATGAAAACACCGGCCAACTCACCTCCGTGGACCCTGACGCGCGTAACCCCACGCTGGTGTTGTCGCTGTACAGCGGGGATCTTGGGTTGGACGACGGCACACCCCAGAACGTGTACGTCTTGGATGTGGGCAACCTGAAGGAAGTGGCTTCCCCGATGACCAGTGGGGGGCCGATCGTGTTGTCTGAAGACGAACCGATGGCGGAGCTACCACAAGGGTTGGGCAGCATCGAATACCTGGAGACTGTGCGGTATGTGGGACTGGACGTGCACCACGACCCCGGAACCCGGGGGGTATTCATCTCTTTCTGTGTGGCTTTTTTGGGGCTGATCATGTCCTTGTTCATCGCCCGGCGTCGGGTGTGGGTGCGGGCAAATACGGTGCACACGGAAGCTGGTCCGCGTGTGGTGTTGGAGTACGGTTTGTTGGCGCGCGGCGAAGACCCCCGGCTGGAAGCCGAAGCGGAAAGTCTGACGGATCTTTTCACCGCTGTGTGGGAGGACATTGGGGTGCGTGATTCTTCGCGAAATACCAGCGCTGCACGTCGCACGGACTCCGCTCGTTCAACGGACGTGGGGATAGGGGCAGCGGTCAATGAGTGAGACAATGGCTCCATGAGCACCGTCGATACCTCCCTGGGTACGTGGTCTGAGCTGTTTATGCTCTTGGCTGCGCTCGTCTACATGTTCGTTTTCATCGCATTTGCGTGGGACATGGCTTCCCACTCGAAAACATTGCGGGAGCTCGAACAGCAACAATCCCGGCAGCGGGCGGAGGCTTTGGTGGGTTCCGGGGCGCCCGTCGATATTGCGGCCGGTCAGAACAGTGATAATGCCTGGCGCTCCCAGCGTGCCACCGCCCTGGAGGGGCAGGTGGCGGACGCCAGTATGGACTACGTCGATGATGACCACCGACGCCCCGCTGCCCGGGCGGCTGTGGTGTTGATGCTGCTGGCCTTCGCGATCCACCTGGCGGCGGTTGTGATGCGCGCCGTGGCCGCGAATCGGGTTCCGTGGTCCAACATGTATGAGTTCTCTACCACGGGGGCGCTGCTGATTTCCGCCGTGTATTTGATCATGCTGAAGGTTAAAGATCTTCGGTTTGTGGGTGTGCTGATTTCCGGGCTGGTCACGTTGATGCTCACGGCGGCCACCATTGCATACCCAACTCCGGTGTCGCCACTGCAACCGGCGCTGCAGTCCTATTGGCTGGTGATTCACGTTTCTATTGCTGTGGCGGCTATGGGTATTTTTGCCATCACCTTCACCATGGCGATTCTGCAGTTAGTTCAGGACCGTCGCGAAAAACGCATCATGGAAGGTGGCCCCAGCGGGTGGGCCTTCTTGAAAGTAGTGCCATCCGCTCAGGCCTTAGAAAACTTTTCGTATCGGCTCAACAGTGTGGGATTTGTGTTCTGGACCTTCACGCTGGCAGCGGGCGCCATCTGGGCGCGTGACGCGTGGGGGCGTTACTGGGGCTGGGACCCCAAAGAGGTGTGGACGTTCGTGATTTGGGTGGTGTACGCCGCTTACTTGCACGCCCGGGCTACACGCGGGTGGACAGGACGTCGATCCGCGTGGCTGTCCATTGTGGGTTTTGTGTGCATTCTGTTCAACTACTTTGTGGTGAACACCTTATTCGACGGGCTGCACTCGTATTCCGGTTTGTGAACCGGCAACTAACCCCGTGGAGTGTCCGGATCCGTGGGTGATTCGGGTGGTTCTCCAGGGGAATCCGGGTTGTTCTCCGCATCAGGGATTTCCTGCGTCGAATCATCCGAATGGTTCGTGCCACCGTCAGCTCGTTCGGTGCGGCGGCGTTGCTCCCAGGCGTCTAGTTCGGCATCGGCCTGTTCGGAGCGTCGTTTTTCGTCAAGCTGACGTAAGAACGTGGGGTCATCATCTGGGCCTCTGCCGCGCAATGGCTCTTGAGTTGAGTAACGGGGGCGGCCTAACGTGAGCCACAGAACGCCGCCAATCACCGGTATCAGGAGAATGACGGCGATCCATGGGCCGCGTTTGATACCACGAATATCTCTCGGGTTGCTGCGCAGGCAGTCAAAAAACGAGTAGATGATCACTCCCACCGCCGCAGCGGCCACGCCGATGATTGCGATTGCACGAATCATGTATCCATCATATGGCTGATACACCAGACGTACGGCCTAGACTGGCACCGTGAATTTCCTGAAGTACTCTGCCCTGCGTCTGGGGCTGCTGATTGTGGTCTTTGTGCTGGGGCTCTGGCTGCGTTTGGGCATTGTGTTCGCCGGGGCGACGTCAATTGTGATCGCCTTTGCGATCTGCTACATCTTTTTCCCCCGGTTGCACACCGCTGCCGGGCAGGATCTGCGCCGGTGGGTATCGCGTTCGCCCAAGCTGCGCAAGGATTCGTTAGCCGCTGAAGATGCAGCGGCGGAAGACTCATCCGTGGAAGCCGCTGACAGTATCGGAATCGACACTGGCGATCCCCGGCGCTGATTCATACCATCTGGCGCAGTAGTACGGCGGCCAGGAATAACAGTGACCATACTAGGTTCAGCGCACCACACAGCGCGAGTACCGGAATGAGCGCCTGACGTTCCCTGGTAAACAGCACGGTGCGAACCGCCACTAAGGCTAACGGTGCCGCAAGGAACACCACCAGCATCCACACATTAAACGGCACTAAAAATAGGTGTAAGGCAAAAGCCAAGCCCAGTTCCCCCGCGAACATCACCCGGGCTTTGTAATCCCCCAAACGTACGGCCAGCGTGCGCTTGCCCACTTCACGGTCCCCCGGAATGTCGCGGATGTTGTTCACCATCAGTAGGGCACACGCGAATAGGCCGGTGGTTGAAGCCGCAATCCAGGCGTCGATGTTTAGCTTTCCGGCTTGGGTGATTGTGGTTGCCAGTACCGCCACCAGGCCGAAGTACACAAAAACAACAAGGTCCCCCCAGCCACGGTAGCCATAAGGGCGTTTGCCTCCGGTGTAACCCCACGCGGCGAACACTGCTGAGGCCCCAACCACGGCAAACCACCACTGGTTGGACAGCAGAATCAGTGTTAAGCCCGCGGCACTAGCTAGCGCAAAGCATGCTATAGCGGCGATGAATACGTGGCGGGCAGGTGCGGCTCCGGAACCTACCAGGCGTAAAGGCCCGACGCGGTTATCATCGGTACCTTTTATACCGTCCGAGTAATCATTGGCGTAATTCACGCCGATTTGCAGGAACAGTGCCACCAGCAACGCCAATGCGGCCAGGGTGAGGTTGGCCCCGCGCATGGAATGTGCCGCTGCGGTACCGGCAATGACAGGAGCTAACGCCATAGGTAGCGTGCGCAGTCGCGCGCCTTGGATCCACTGGCCAACAGTTGCCACGGGTGACCTTCCTGGTGCGAGAGGGTGGTCTAGATGACCGCGTCATTGTTACATGAACAACGCTGCCACCGCTGTTCGGTCCGGTTTTCCGGTGGGTAATAAGGGCAGGCGGGGTAGCAGACGCCACTGCTTGGGCGTGGCGGTTACTCCCAGTTCGGTCCGGATACGGTCGCTGAGCTGGCCCACCAAAGTGTTGTGTTGCCCGGGGATGTGAGCGTGGGGGACCACTGCCGCCACCATGAGTTGCCCCCACTGCCGATCCGGGATACCAAGTACGATGGCGTCCTCCACGCCAGGGTGGGACAGAATATGGGATCTGACCACCGCCGCCGAAACTTTCACGCCGCCAGTTATCAGCACATCATCGGTACGCCCGAGCACGTGTAACCGCGTGGCACCTTCTGGAGTGCTCGTGAACTTCCCGAGGTCATCCGTGCGGTACCAGCGTGGTGCGTCGCTGCCGTTGGGCGACCCATCCGGGGGCAGATCGATGGGTGGTTGCGTGAAGATATGGCGCCGGGTCTGTTCGGGGTCGTCAAGGTAACCGTCAGAGACCATCGGCCCGCCTAACCAAATACGACCGGTACGCCCGTCCGTCCCGGTGGGCGCGTCCTCCGGGGCTAGTTGCTCCAGGCGCACGCGGACGCCCGGTAGGGCGAGGCCGTCGTACACGCACCCACCTGCGGTTTCGGACATCCCATAGGTGGTGATCACCCGTGCCCCGATGTCATGTGCTGCATCCAGCAGGGCGGGAGTGGCGGCGGAACCACCCAGCAGAATCGCGGTAAAGGACCGCAGGGCTTCCACAACGCCTGATCGATGCCGGGCATCAACCAGGCGTTGTAATTGTGTGGGCACCAGGGAGGCGTACCGCAACGGGTGAGTCATCGTGGCGGTAGCGGAGACAAAACCCTGGGCGGTGAAGGACCCTTGGGGCATCGTCACAGGCCGGGTTCCGGCCAGTACGGAACGCACCACAACCTGCGCCCCAGCCACGTAGTGGGTGGGCAGGCACAACAACCACTGTCCGTGCCCCCCGGTGTGTGTGGCGGTGGCGTGCGCTGATGACCGCAGTGCGTATGAGCTCAGCACAGTTTTTTTGGGTCGCCCGGTGCTGCCGGACGTCGCCACAACAAGTGCTGGGCCGCTGCGCTCCAACACCCGTTCCACGGCGGCGAGGAACCCAGCGGTTCCTCCTAGCTGGGCAACGGAAGCGGGGTCGCTGAGCATCACGGTATCCGCCGGTAAGTCACCGGTTCGGAGGGCGCGAATGGTCATGTGAACGTCAGTAACTGTTACCAGAGCAGGGGCAAGGCGAGTTTAGAAATAGTACGGGAACTTTGACCAATCGGGGTCGCGCTTGTCCAGGAAGGCATCACGGCCCTCCACGGCTTCGTCGGTCATGTAACCCATGCGGGTGGCCTCCCCGGCGAACACCTGCTGGCCCACCATGCCATCATCTGGCAAATTGAAAGCGTATTTGAGCATCCGAATGGCTTGGGGGGATTGACGGCAGATCATCCTGGCCCATTCGATTCCGGTGTTTTCCAGATCCGCGTGAGTAGTGACTTCGTTCACTGCTCCCATGTGGAGCATGTCTTCGGCGCTGTACTCGCGGGCCAAGAAGAAGATTTCCCGCGCAAACTTTTGCCCAATCTGGCGTGCTAACAGCGCGGACCCGTACCCGGCGTCGAAAGACCCAACGGTGGCATCCGTTTGTTTGAACTTTCCGTGCTCCCGGGAAGCGATGGTGAGGTCGCACACCACGTGCAAAGAATGCCCACCACCGGCAGCCCACCCATTGACTAGCGCAATCACTGGTTTAGGCATGGTGCGGATCAGTCTTTGTACTTCCAGGATGTGTAACCGGCCAGCTCGGGCGGGGTCAATCGACTCAGCGGTATCGCCATCGGCGTAGTGGTAGCCGTCCCTGCCGCGAATCCGCTGGTCACCACCGGAGCAGAATGCCCACCCACCGTCCTTGGGGGACGGGCCATTACCGGTTAATAAAACAGCCCCCACGTCCGGGGTCATTCTGGCGTGGTCCAGTGCGCGGTAGAGCTCGTCCACGGTGGACGGGCGAAAAGCATTACGGACGTCGGGGCGGTTAAACGCGATGCGCACCCACGGAAGATCCCGAGCGACCGTACCGTTGGCTTCACGGTCGACGCCACGGTGGTAAGTGATATCCGTCAAGTCTTCGTACCCCTCAACCACCCGCCACTGCGAGGGGTCAAAAGTTTCCGATACGGCTGCGGGAACGGTGTTATGGGGGGAAGTCGCGTCAGTCACACGTGTGATCCTACGCCGCTGCGTGATGTGGGCATAGGGGAAAATGGTGGTGTGGGTACCGCCACCTACGAATCCGTCAGCGGCGTCGCTTTGCGAATGCTGCCGACCCAACTGAAGGGACACTGATGTCTGAACAGACCACTTTCGCAGTCTCTAGCTGGTCAACTGGCACCTCAACCAATCGCCGTTCCAAGATCGGCATTGTGGGGGCGGGCGCAGTGGGGTCCTCCCTGGCGTACTTTTGCCAGATTCGTGGCATCGCCCGGGAGGTCGCGATTTTTGACGTCGCCGGGGACAAAGTCCGGGCCGAAGCCGCAGATTTATCTCACGGTGCCATGTTCTCCCCATCCACCGTGGTGGCCGGTTCCGATGACATCGCGGTGCTTTCCGGGGCTGACGTCGTGGTAATTACCGCCGGAGCTAAACAAAAACCGGGACAACCACGCCTAGAACTAGCCGAAGCCAACGTGAACATCCTGCGCTCCCTCACGCCCCAGCTGCTCTCGGTGGCCCCGGACGCTGTGTACGTCCTGGTGACCAACCCGTGCGACGTGCTGACCAGTGTGTTCCGTGAACTGTCCGGATTACCCAAAGAACGCGTGATGTCGTCGGGCACCGTGCTGGACACTTCCCGCCTGCGGTTGCGGTTGGCGGAAGAAGCCGGGATTTCACCAACATCCGTGCACGCCATGATCGTGGGGGAGCACGGTGACACCGAGTTTCCGCTGTGGTCAATTGCCAATATTGGCACCGTGCCGTTGGTGGACTGGACAGATGATTCCGGCCAGCTGGTTTTCCCAGAACACGTGCGGGCCACGATCGCCGATGAAGTCATGCACGCGGCTTACACGGTGATTGAAGGCAAAGGGGCCACCAACTACGCCATCGGCATGGCAGGCGGCGCTATCTGCCAGGCAATCCTGGACGACCAACACGCGGTCATGCCGGTATCCACCACGCTGGATGACTACCAGGGCATCAGCTCAGTGGCACTATCCGTCCCCTCCGTCATTGGGCGCGCCGGGGTGCTCCAGCAGCTGCCCGTGCCGATGTCAGACCCTGAAATTCAACAGCTGCGTGACTCTGCCGCAGCGTTGCAGAAGTCTCTGTCGTCGCTGGGTTTCTAACAGCGCGTGCTTACCCGGCCTGTGAGCTCCGTGCCCAGGGAACATCTGGGGCGTTCGGTGCGGTGCCCTGATCCTGCTGCTCCGTGGGCAGACCACGGCGTGACAACGCCACAGCATCGTCAAAACGCTGCTGGGCATCAGCGTCTGGTGTGTACGTGACCAAAGAAACCAGCACCGCCACCAAAGTGGCCGCTATGAAACCGGGGATGATTTCGTACACGTCCGCCCACGGGGTCTTAGGCCACAGGAACACCACCACAGCGCCGGTGGCCATAGCCGCCGTAGCGCCAACACCGGTGAGCTTGCGCCAGTAGAGGGCTAACAACACGATGGGGCCGAAGGCTGCACCAAAACCAGCCCACGCGAAGCCCACCAACGCCAGGATGGATTCGGACGGATCCAACGCCATCCACGCTGCCACCAGAGCCACCAACAACACCCCGGCGCGGCTGACCCACAGTGCGGTCTGAGGGGACAGCGGTGTGCTGCGAAACATCAACACAAGGTCCTCCACCATAGCGGAGGTGGTGACCACCAACTGCGACGACACCGTGGACATAATGGCCGCCAGCACCGCTGCGAGAACCAAGCCCGCCAAGAACGATGGGAACAGGCCAATGGCAGCGTCTAAGAACACTGTCTCAGCGGTCTCGGTATTCGTCAGCGAAATGCGGCCCCGATCTACCAGGGGAATAGCAAACAACGCTGTAAAAATGGCCCCCAAGACGCACAATGCCATCCAGGCCACCCCAATGCGTCGGCCCGCGACGGCGTCCTCGTGGCTACGCAACGCCATAAAACGCACCAGGATATGGGGCTGGCCGAAGTAGCCCAACCCCCAGGCGATCAGGGAAATCACACCCACCAAGCCACCGGCAGAACCGATGTTGAACAGATTCCAGGCACCGGGGTGAACGTCGTTGACGTTCTGAATGATCTGTGTGGGTCCCCCCACCACAAACAACACCGCCACCGGAACCAACAACAAGGCCAGGAACATCAAAGTGCCCTGGAAGAAGTCGGTGTAACTAGCCCCTAAGAATCCGCCGATCAGCGTATAAGCGATGGTCACCCCGGCAATCACCAACATGCCAATCACGTAAGTGTTTTCGTGCGTCCACCCAAAGCTTTCGGAAAGGGCAGACCCAAAAGCGGAGGACGTGAAATTCCCCCCGGCCACCATGCCGGAGGAAATATAGAACGTAAAAAACACCAAAATCACCAGCCCCGCCACAATCCGCAGCAGCGCCCCGCCATTGGCCAATCGGTTCCCCAGGAAGGACGGCAAAGTGATGGCGTTGTCGTACCGTTCCGTGAACATCCGCAAACGCGGCGCTACCACTTTCCAGTTCACCCACGCACCAACAGTGAGCCCAATAGCGATCCAGGCCTGCACTAACCCGCCCACATACAACGCACCGGGCAAGCCCATCAAAAGCCACCCGGACATATCAGAAGCACCGGCGGATAGCGCAGCCACGGTGGGGGGCAGATTCCGCCCACCGATCATGTAGTCGTCCTTATCCTGGGTGCGGGTTGACGCCCACACCCCCACACCCAGCATGACCACGAAATACGCGATGATGGCGGCAATCATCCACCAGAAACCTGAGCCGGAGTCAACCATGAGATTCCTTTCTGAACGTCCAGGGGCCATCGGACAACCGCAGATCCTGGTATTGGGCGAGCACATCACGGGCTGATACCACGGGGTTGGGCAAGCCCAATGAATGGCCTATCCACCCCATGACTTCAGCCGTTCCGTGACCTGCCGCCTGTAAATCACCCAGGGTTACAGCTCCATCGCGCTTTGCCAAACGCTGTCCGGCAGTGTTGAGCACCAAGGGAACATGAACATACTCCACCGCAGGTAGTCCCAGCAGTTGCGCCAGGTGCGCCTGACGTGGAGTGGAAGACAACAGGTCGTCGGCACGAACCACCTGGTCCACACCCTGGAAGGCATCGTCAAGGACGACCGCTAAGTTGTAGGCCGGGCGGCAATCATTGCGCAACAGCACCATGTCATCCACAGCCGCCGTCACTGTACCCGCCAAACGGTCGGTGATCGTTGCGGTGTGCACTTGCGCTCGCAGTCGAATGGCAGGGGGGCGTTCACGCCGTCGTTGTTGTCTGCGGTTTTCGCTGAGGTTGCGGCAGGTCCCGGGGTAAGCGCCAGGAGCGGCGTGGGGTGCACTCGGGGAGGCGGCGATCTCAGACTGGATATCGCGACGGGTGCAGTAACATTCGTATGTCATTCCCCGTTTGGTGAGTTCCGCGACCGCCGCTCGGTGGGCTTCTTCTCGTTCGGATTGCACCAGAGGCAGGGAGTCCCAGTCGACACCTACGGTGCGCAAATCATCTAATTGACGCTGCGCGGCACCGGGTTTCACGCGGTCCAAGTCTTCGATGCGAAGGACAAATCTTTTCCCGTCAGCCCGAGCAAAAGTCCAGGCCAGAACGGCTGTGCGGAGGTTGCCGATGTGGAGATCGCCGGAAGGGGACGGGGCGTAGCGTCCAGCACCCACTCCCGTAGTGATCTCAGTCATAGCAAATACCGTACGTGAGGTATTCGGATTTTCCTGGGAGCAGTGCATGAAAGGTGTGGTCCCGTGCCAAGGCGGTATGAGCCGGAAGTGTTTCCTGGCGGTCGCAGGCAAACGATATATGGCCGTACGCTGGCAGGGTGAACACCATTAATGAGGTCGGGAAGGACGTTCATGTCATCACCACGGAAAACTGGCGGTTGAATTCCGGCGTGATCGTAGGTGCTGATCGAGCCTTGGTCGTGGATACTGGCGCCGGCCCCCGGCAAGGACGGGCCATTCTGGAATCCGTCCGCACGATCACGGACCTTCCGCTGGTAGTGCTCAACACCCACGCGCATTTTGATCATTACATGGGCAATGCTGTGTTTCAGCGGGCGGGTGTTACCGAATTTTGGTCACACCGTGTTGCTGCTCAGGCAATGGAGAATTACGGGGACTATCAGCGATCTTTTGTGGGGGTGCTTGAACCAGAAATGGGTGAGGGTGCGGGGCTAGATACTCGCATTGTGGTGCCTACCCGCTATTTGCCTGGAACGGGTAGCAGGCCAGCTCTCACCAAAGTTGATTTGGGCCAGCGCCAGGTTTCGGTGTTCTCTCTGGGCCCTGGTCACACGGACAACGACGTCCTGGTGGGAATCGATGACATCGTGTTTGCAGGTGACCTTGTGGAACAGGGCGCTGATCCGTCTTTTGAAGATTCTTTCCCCCGACAGTGGGTTCGTGTGTTGGAACAACTCGCGGACCTGGACCGTTACCGTGTGGTGGTCCCTGGCCACGGGCTACCGGTGGACCGTTCGGAGGTCCGGGCCATGGCAGGAACCATGGCAACCGCTATTGAGCGTATTACGCACACCGACGTAGAACATGTCACAAAAACCCACGACGGCCCGGTGACCGCGAGTATGTTCCGGCTGCCGTATGGAGCCGGTGCCTCCAGGATTTTGCTGGACCGCCTTACCCACCTTGACGAAGCCGAGGCCGCGCAGCCCGCACCATCTGCTGATGCGCCAGCAGACTAAAGCCAAGTATTCCCGCAGCGCCTGTGGCTAGCGGCAATCCGACCACGGCTACTGTTTGCATGACGGCCAAACCACCGGCCGTGACCAGCAGCAGAAGGATAGCTGCGACCAGCATGAAGCCACCACCGCCCGAGGCGTAGCGTTCTGGACGAACCAGGCAACGCACTATCAGGATGCTCGTCACGGCCCAACACGCAACAACCAGTAGGGAAACCACGGCATCCATGGGGCGATGCCATTCGTTGAGTACCGTGGAAATGCCAGCCACCCCGGAAGTTAGGGCTCCTAGGAACCCCACAAAGCCACGCCACCTGGCGGGTGTGGTGATCACCGCCACCATGGCTGCGGCTGCAGCTGCGGCGGTATGCCCAGACGGTAAAGAATTCATGGTGGTTTCCTGAATCCCGAACGATGCTTTTGTGAGCAGTTCCCGCTTGAGTAACTGCACCGTGATAATCGAGGCCACACCACCAACCAGCGACACCAGAAAAGGAGTCCACCGGCGGGCGCTAGCGGCCACGATCACAGCAATGAACGCCCATCCCAGGCCAATGATGACGGGGAGGAGTTCCATCCAATAAGCCCAGGTGGCGGGCAGTTGACCAAGAACACGCTCACTATCTTGCAAGGCGGCATCATCCGCCCACTGGCCCCCGACTGTTCGTAGCGCGTAATAGGACACTGCGCCGGCCAAGGCTGCGAGAAACAACAGGCGTAGCAATAATCCCAGCACCACGCCGAAGCTGAGGTCGCGCGCTGGGCCGTATCCACCCGACGGCTGATGAGACGGTGTGTGTGGATGAGCTGGCCGTACGGGGTACACGGGTTCGTCGAGTGGACGCACCGCTTGGGGCGCTTGTGGAGCGGTGGAAGGTTGAATGTGCTGCGGGGCAGTGTGAATGGCCCTGGTTTGCTGGGTCTGCCACGGTGGGGTTTCCAGGGTGGTTGTGGCGGGGTCAGCGCTGAGTTCATAGCGGTTTTGGGAAGAACGTTCCCCCATGGATGGCATGGGGCGTGTGGTATTGGGGTCGGAGGACGCAGTGATCCGTGAGGTATCGGCATTCATCGCCTCGGTCGGGATCTTTTCCCGGTTTGTGCCGGAGTGCTGACGGCGCTGGGGGTCGTTCTCAGCAGGGATATAGGTCACTGACGTCCTCTTTCGGATGATGTCCATCGTCGATCCCCCAGTGTGACAGCACAGCCTTCGTATCCGCTGAAATTTTGGGGCGCTATGAGCGCCTTGGCTGAAGATCTCCTGAATGTCCTGCAACCTCAGCCTAAGCTGATGCCCATGACTGACACACCGGGGTGCTCACACCAGCTGCCGTACTTTCCGGTGGATGTTGATCAGGTGTTAGCTGATGCCGTGGTGGTTAGCCTCCCCTTGACCGTCCGGTTTCGTGGCGTCACCAGGCGTGAAGCTGTGCTGGTCCACGGGCCGTGCGGTTGGGGGGAGTTTGCCCCTTTCCCCGAGTACAGCGATAGTGAATCCACGGCCTGGTGGCGTGGGTGTGTTGAAGCTGCATGGTGTGGCTTTCCAACCCCCTTACGCTCTGAGATTCCCGTGAACGCCACGGTTCCCGCTATCGACCCCGAGCGGGTGCCAGAGCTGCTGGATAGCTACGGGGATGGTCTCACCGCTATCAAAGTCAAGGTGGCTGAGGCTGGGCAGGGGCTGGAGCAGGATATTGCCCGGGTGGCGGCGGTTCGGGCGCATTGCCCATCAGCCACTGTGCGGGTAGATGCAAATCAGGGCTGGACGGTCCAGGAAGCGGTGATTGCCTTGTGTGCTTTGGCTGAATACACCCTGGAATACGCGGAGCAGCCAGCAGCAGGTATTGATGGTCTATACGCCGTGAAAGAAGGGTTAGCCGCCCACGGAGTGGATCTCCCGATTGCTGCTGACGAATCTGTGCGTAAAGCTGAAGACCCTGTGGCAGTAGCCCGTTCCGGGGCGGCGGACCTGCTGGTCGTCAAAGCGGCCCCGTTGGGGGGAGTGCGGAGGGCGCTGGCGGTGGTGCGTGACGCTAGACTGCCTGCGGTCGTCAGCTCTGCACTCGACACGTCCGTGGGGCTAAGCGCCGGTGTGGCGTTGGCGGCAAGCCTGCCGCATTTGCCATATGCCTGTGGGCTGGGCACGGGCGCGCTGCTTGCGGGGGACGTGGCGACACACCCCGTGAGGCCTCGGAATGGTGCGGTACCTGTGGGGCTGGTGACACCAGACCCGGCGGAATTAACCAGGTTTCGGGTCGGCAATACACGGCGTGACTGGTGGTTAGACAGGATCCGCAGAGTACATGCCCTCATGGTTGCAGATGCCCCTTGGTCAACCGGACCGCGTGGGGGTCAGTAGGGTGAGACCGTGACCAACGACTCCCTGCTGATCGCCTCAGTGGTATTAGATCAGCTTGTGCAGACCGGAGTCCGTGAGATCTTCTTTGCTCCCGGATCCCGCTCAGCTCCTTTCGTGTACTCCGTGGCCGGGCGGGACGGGCGGGACTTACGCGCCCACGTCCGGCTGGATGAGCGCTCCGCTGCGTTTCACGCGCTCGGTGCAGCACGTGCCACCGGCGTGCCCAGCGCGGTGGTGACGACGTCGGGAACCGCAGTGGGGAACGTGTTCCCCGCTGTGTTGGAAGCTGATCATGCACAGGTGCCGTTAATTGTGGTCACAGCGGATCGACCACTGGAGTTACGGGGCACGGGAGCTAACCAGACCACCCGGCAACCGGGAATCTTTGGTGACCATGTGCGGGCGAGTGTAGACATTACGCTGCCGCCGGGGATCACCCCGGAGCAGTGCGTATCTGAGGTTGCGCAGACTGTGGAATCAACCTTGGGCGTGGTGTGTGGGGGTCCAGAGACCCAACCTGGTCCGGTTCATCTGAATGTGGCGTTGCGGGAACCTTTGCACCCTGCGCTATCCGAAACACCCGGGGAGGGGCATGACGGAGCAGCCCCTTCCGCTGTGTGGGACACTCGCGGCCTACACCTGGCGTGTGCGGTGCAGATGACTCGTGAGCAACAAGAAAGTGTGCGGGACGCCGCATCCTGCCTGCCCCGGCGTCGTACCGTGATTTTGGCGGGGGATGGTGCCGGATACGCTGCTGGGCAACTGGCTGAAGCGCTCCACCTTCCCCTACTGGCTGAACCGTCATCGGGTGCTCGACATGGGGCGAATGCGGTGGATGCTTACCGATTGTTGGTGGAAACGGACATCGGTGCAGCCATTGATCATGTGGTGTTGATGGGGCGCCCCACGTTATCGAGGCCCATCACAGCTTTGCTGCGCCGTGAGGATGTGCGCACCGCGGCGTGGCAACCGGAGCCTGTGGCGTGGTATGAACCAGGGCGGCGACGAGAAACGGTGCTGACCACGCTGCATGACGTGCTGGAATTTGCGGGCCGGGGTGATTCCACGTGGACCCACGAGTGGAAAAACCGCGGTCGTCAAGCCATCGACGCGGTTATGACAGAGTTGGCGGACGTCGCACGTCGGAACCCCGGGTACCTCCCGGGGCCAGTGGTGGCGCGGGAAATCTGGCAGGCCTGCGGGCTCGATGGCGCGCTGCTGGTGGCTGGTGCCTCCAACCCCATCCGGGACCTGGACCTGGTAGCAGCGGCTGGTCATGATGCGCAGTCCGGGCCTATGCCTCACCCGGCGGGGGTCATCGCTAATCGTGGACTGGCCGGGATCGACGGAACGGTGGCGACTGCATCCGGCGCGGCATTGGCCACAGGCATGCCCACGCGAGCACTGGTCGGGGATTTAACGTTTTTGCACGATGCTGGGTCGTTACTCAAGCTGGCCATGGAACAACAACCTGACCTCACCATTGTGGTGGTTGATGACCGTGGTGGGGGAATCTTCACCACACTGGAACACGGTGCCCTGGGGCAAAGAAAGCTATGGGCTAACACTGTTGAACGTTTTTTTGGTACCGAACCGGACGTTGATATCCCGGCGTTGTGCCGTGCATACGGGGTGCCTGTGGTCAGTGTCGGTACCGTGGATGAGCTACAGGAACACATGCGACGCCCCGTTCAGGGGGTTTCGGTGGTGGTGGTCCACGCGCAACGAGAGTCATTGCGGGACGTCAACCGCCGCATTGAACACGCAGTGGCCAGGCGGGGCAGCGCGGCCCCCGCCTGGCCGTGAGTAATGCGGACTGATAATGGGTGTGCTGGGAGATCAGCTATCCGGGGTTTGCACCTGGGTGGGGTTTAACACCCGGGACAGGAACGTTTGCGTGCGTTGGTGAGCGGGGGCTCCGATCACCTGTTGAGCGGGCCCTTCTTCAACCACCACACCACCATCCATAAACACCACACGGTCTGCGACGTCCCGGGCAAAAGCCATTTCGTGGGTAACGACCAGCATGGTCATGCCGTCTTTGGCGAGGTCGCGCATAATCGAGAGCACATCACCCACGGTTTCGGGGTCCAGAGCGGAGGTGGGTTCGTCAAAGAGCATCAGCTGTGGGTCCATGGACAGGGCACGGGCGATAGCCACACGTTGCTGCTGACCCCCAGAAAGCTGGGCCGGTGAGCTATCGGCTTTGTGCGCTAAACCCACCCGTTCTAGGTTGTGTAGAGCATTGGCTTCCGCAACGTTCTGTGAACGTCCGAGCACCGTACGCTGCGCCACGGTCAAGTTAGCTTTGACTGACATATTGGGGAACAAGTTGAACTGCTGGAACACCATGCCCACGCGGCGCCGGAGGGCGTCAATATCTACGTCAGGGTTCGTGACCTCACAGTCCCCGACAGTGATCTTTCCCTGCTGTGGGGTTTCCAGGAGGTTCACGCATCGCAAAAGCGTGGATTTACCAGAACCTGATGGGCCGATCAGGCACACCACTTCACCCGGCTGTACTTCTAACGATATGCCTTTAAGGACTTCCAAAGAGCCATAGGATTTGTGGACGTCCGTGATGGTGACTGATGCGGGTTGACCGGTATCCGCCGTGGCTTGTTCTGCCGAAGTGTTCACAGTGCTCTGATTCTCCTTCACGGGACTCAGCGGGCCGACCGGGCATCTGCGCGGGCTTCAAAATACCGAGCCAACAGGCCCAGTGGGATGGTGATGATCAGGTAACACACACCGGCCAGCACTAAGGGCGTAAGCCCTGCTCCGCTGTCGGATAGAGCTTCCCGCCCAAACTTAGTGAGTTCGTACTGTGTTGCGGTCATGCCCAGCAAGTAGACCAGGGAAGAATCCTTGGCCAACAAGATCACTTCGTTCGTCAGCGGCGGCAGCACAATGCGCAAGGCTTGCGGAATCACAATAGTGGTCATAGCCCGGGAATGGCTCATGCCCAAGGACCGGGCGGCTTCGTATTGTCCTTGAGGGACAGCCTGTAATCCCGCACGGAGGGACTCCGCAATATAGGCTGCGGATACTAATCCCAGGGCCAGCATAACGGTGACCAAATTATGGAAACGGACTTGGAAAGCCAGAGGCACGCCGAAGCCCAGGGCCAGAAACACCAAAAGCGCTGGGACGCCACGGAAGAATTCGATGTAGAGCGTGGCCAGCCACCGGTAAGGGGCCACTGAGGACAGGCGCATGAGGGCTAACAGAATCCCCCCGGACATCCCGGCCACAAACCCCAGCACCGTATAGAGCACAGTGTTTTTTAAAGCGACAGTGATGATCTGTGGGAATTGTTCAGCCATCACCGATGGGTTCAGCGCCCGGGAGATTAACGTGCTCCAGTCTGCAACGAGCAATAGCAGCACGATCACCAGGATTAAAAGCCCATACTGAACCCCTCGGGAAACCCTGGCCCGCTGGCGAGCGGTCATATTTTTCACAGGCCCATCCACTCTTCGCGCATGTCGTCCAGTGTGCCGTCGCCTGAAATGCGTGTGATGGTGGAGTTTACGGAATCCACCATGGCGCTGTTATCGGAGTTAACCGCCACCCCTAATTGTTCGCCATTGGATTGTTGATCTACCAGCTGAAGGTCTGGGTTTTCCTTGACCCGGTTGCCCACCACGGAAACGTTGCCAATCACCGCGTCCACGCCCCCAGATTCCAGCTTCTGCAGCATCAGTTCCACGTCTTCTTGCTGTTCAAAATCAAGGTTGTGATCTTCAGCATAAATTTGTCCTGTGGTGGCCTGCTGTACGGCCACACGGGCTTCTGCCAAGTCGTCAAAACTTTGAATATCGGAATCGGCGGGAACTAATAACCCTAGTTCGTCATCGAAGTATGGGTCGGAGAACGTCATGACCGATTTTCGGGCATCGGTGATGGTGATGCCCGAAATCGCGACATCGCACTTGTTGGTAGATAAATCAGCGCCGGATTCGATGCCCTCAAACCCGGTTTGGATCACGTCCTTTTCCACGTCTAGATCTTTGGCGATTTCATCTGCCAAGGCCATATCGAACCCTACGACTTCTCCGTCACGCTCAAATTCGAACGGAGCGTACGGCGTATTGCTGCACACCGTGAGTGTGTCCTTCTTGATCAGGGGAACACCAGATGCAGACTGGTTTTCCCCAACAGTGGACGTGCAGCTGCTGAGCAGGAGGGCGGTAGCGCCGGTGGCAGCCAGAAGGGCGGGGAGGCGGCGGTTTTTCATGGGTTACCTCAGCGGTATCGGTCTGGGCAGTGGACGGCATGATATTAATGACCGCTTTATGGTACGCGCACCGCTCAGTCCCCCGCAGGTTCCCCGTGCGGTTGCGCGCCAAGTGCGCTGAGGACGGGGCGTAATTTGGCGTAGGTTTCCGCTAGCTCCTCCTGTGGCACGGATGCTTGCACCACGCCGCATCCCGCATACACCTCCGCCGTATAGTGGTCGCGCTGCACACCCCCGCGTAACGCAATCCCAAAATCTCCGTTGTGCCGGGAATCCACCCATCCCACGGGGCCGGCATAAAGCCCCCGATCCATGCCTTCCAACTGGGCAATGGCCTGTGCAGCCCCCTGGGTGGGCGTGCCGCACACGGCAGCCGTGGGGTGAATGGCCTCTACCAGCTCCAGTGCGGATACCACGCTGTCGTCAGTGCCAGTGCTCAATCGTGCTGTGACGTCCGAGGCCAAATGCCACACGTTGGGTAGTTCCAGAACAAACGGGTCCGGGGCGCTGATTACCTGATCTGTGTAAGCCGCCACTGAATCCAGCAAAGAGTGGACCGCAAAGGCATGTTCAGCGCGTTGTTTGGCATCGGCCATCAAGGTGTGGTGTGCCCACGGAGTGGGATCCACATGACGGGGGGTAGCGGCTCGATCCAAGGTGCCCGCCAGAACCCGCGCATGGAACTGGCCGTTCAACACTCGGACCAACCGCTCCGGGGTGGCCCCGAACAACCGACCGACGGCGGGATCATCTTGGTCCTCAACACAAACGGAATAGGTCCAACACGTGTTGTATTCGGTTGCCATGCGGATTAAAGCGGCGGAAATATCGAGAGGGTAGGGTTCTGAGCGAACTTCCACTGCTCGGGCCAACACCAGTTTTTCCAGGTGACCTTCGGTGATCAGCCCAATGCCATCGGCCACGGCGGAACACCAGGTGCGTTCGGCGGCGGGGTCCTCCACCACTTGCGGGGGGCTGTGTGTTGCGGCAGTACCGAATTTGTGAACCCCAGGGGAGGGCCCCAGGGCTGGGATCAAACGTTCCCAGGCCTCCAGGACTGCCGTCAGGTTCACTGAAGGCTCAGGGGAAACGAGGGTGACCCATGCGCCGTCGTCGTCATGTCCCACCACGAGCTCTGGCACCACCAAACCCGATGACGCCGCTGAGGAGTCGGTAAAGGTAAAAGCACCAAAAGCGACGGGCCCAGTGGCGGAACGCTGTAGGGGGTCGTGCACCGTTAAACGGGTGTGGAGGTCTTCCCACCATGCGCGGGCAGCGGTGAAACGGTCCCGGCCGGTGACCACCACATGGGCGGCGCGCCCAAAACCCACCAAGCCATGGCCACCAATAGTCCAGCAGCTGGTGCGTTGTCCCTGGAGGATGCGCCGTAGATCTGGCTGTACCACCAACTCGTGGGGTACTGGCGAGCCGGGAACAGCAGCAAGATCCGCTAACGACACTGTGATGCTTGACCGCAGTTCAGATGTTTGACCACGAGATAAGGGTGACGACGTGGTGCCCGCACTGCTCAAACGAGCAAGTTTCGTGGGCGATTGCTGATCAGAGAAGGGCACCCGAGTCAGTGTAGGTCCATAATGTCAGAATGAACCGTGCAGACCTGAGCAAGCGCAAGGACGCTGTGACCGCGATGTTCGATCAAGTGGCACCGCGTTATGACATCACAAATGACATCCTGTCCTTGGGGCAGG
Organism: Kocuria sp.; assembly: GCA_030524035.1. GTDB lineage: Bacteria > Actinomycetota > Actinomycetes > Actinomycetales > Micrococcaceae > Kocuria. Next base: position 426,665 of record JAUNHG010000001.1, read on the forward strand.
CTCGTGGGTGGCGTAAAGCAGTTACTGAGGCGGTAGGCGCGGTGCCCGGGGAACTGGTGTTGGACTTGGCGGCCGGAACCGGTAAATCATCCGAACCATTCGCGGATGCCGGTGTGCAGGTGGTGGCCGCAGATTTATCGCTGGGCATGCTCAAAGTGGGGCGCACCCGCCGCCCAGATATTGAATTCATTCAAGCCGACGCCACTATGCTGCCGTTTGCTGACGATTCTTTTGACGCCGTGACGATTTCCTATGGGCTGCGCAATGTGGAGGGCTACCATCGTGCCCTGTACGAAATGTACCGGGTCACCAAACCGGGTGGGCGGATGGTGATTGCCGAGTTTTCCACCCCCACAAATACGGCATTCCGCAAGGTCTATAGCGAATACTTGATCCGTGCTTTGCCCGGGGTGGCGAAGAAGATTTCGTCTAACCCAGAAGCTTATGAGTATCTTGCGGAGTCCATTGCAGCTTGGCCGGACCAGGAGGGGTTGGCCCGCGATATTGCTGCAGCGGGATGGGAGCAGGTCCGTTATCGCAATCTGTCGGGTGGCATTGTGGCGATTCACCATGCGAATAAAGGGCAGAATCCGTCCTACGGTGCCCCGGAAATCACGCTGGCGTGAAGGTCCTGGTTTCGGGCGGCGGACCAGCGGGTGCCACCGCAGCGTATTGGTTAGCTTCCCAGGGGATGGAGGTCACGGTTCTTGAAAAGACCGTATATCCCCGGGAAAAAGTGTGTGGCGATGGTCTTACCCCACGCGCGGTCCGGGAAATGCGTTTAATGGGACTGCCCCATGGGCCGGAATTGGGATACCAGCGCAACCGTGGGTTACGCATTCGGGCGCGTGGGCGATCAGTGGAACTTCCTTGGCCACAGTTAACAGATTTCCCCGGATACGGTTTAGTCCGTTCCCGGGAAGGTTTTGACCAGCATTTGGCCGGATACGCTCGTCAGGCAGGGGCCACAATCGTGGAGCGCCGTGCCGTGACGGAAGTGATCTACGAGCACGACCGCGTGGTGGGTCTGCGTGCCAATGTGCTTGATGACCGTGGACGGCGCACCCATCACGTCCAGGAGTATCGGGCTGATGTTGTGCTGGCCTGCGATGGCGTCTCTTCCCGCACGGCGGTGTCAGCGGGGTTGCACCGGCGTCACGACCGACCCATGGGGGTAGCTGTCCGTGCGTACTATGACTCTCCGCGCAGCAGTTTGGAGTGGATGGAAGGCTGGTTGGAGCTCACCGACGGCACAGATCCCAAGGGTGGCTTATTGCCCGGGTACGGATGGGTGTTCGGTGTGGGGGACGGCACCGCCAACGTTGGATTAGGAATCCTGGATACCTCGCCAGCGTTCGGCAATATCGATTACAAACAGGTACTGGCTGACTGGGCCGCATCCATGCCCGCAGAATGGACATTTGATCCTGAACATCGCATAGGTCGGGTGCTTTCTGCGGCCCTGCCTATGGCTTTTAATCGCACACCCCACTGGGTCCCAGGCATGCTGCTCCTGGGGGATGCCGCGGGGTTAGTATCCGCATTTAACGGGGAAGGCATCTCCAATGCCATGGAGTCAGCCCGTTATGCCGCAGAACACATTGTGGATGCTGCGCAGGCTAACGGCCCGGCCCAGCGTGACGCCATGTTGGCGCGTTATCCGCACCGTCTGCGGCGGGAATGGGGTGCCCATTTCACCCAAGGAAGACTATTGGCTGAAGCCATCGGGCACCCCGGTATCATGAAAGCAGCGTTGGCCACAGGAATGTCGGTCCCACCGCTCATGCGGTTTGTGGTTCAGACCATGACAGAGCTGAGTGATCGGCCCGCGCGGACGTGGCAAGATCACGTAGTGGCGATCCTAGATGCCCTCACCCCACCCACAGGAAACCAGTAGAGTGATCTCCCGTGACTGATTTGCCCGTGGGTGCGGAAACCCTTGCCGATGATCCAGAGTTCGGCGCTCGTGTCGTAGCGGCACTTGAGCAGATTGAACTGCGCCTGGCGGAGCATGTCCACAGCACCGATCCCCTGATTCATGTCACCGCGGCACACCTGCTGAGAGCAGGTGGTAAACGCATCCGTCCGCTTTTAACCCTCTTAGCCGGGGAGATCGGTGGGGGTATCAACGAGGACGTCATCAACGCCGCTGTGGTTGTGGAACTGACGCACTTAGCGTCCTTGTATCACGATGATGTGATGGATTCTGCTCCGGTACGCCGGGGGGTCCAGACTGCACATACCGTGTGGGGCAACAATGTGGCCATTTTGACCGGGGACCTGATCTTTGCCCGGGCGTCGTCGTTGGTGGCCACCATTTCTGGTCGGGCTTACCAAATCCAAGCTCGTGCTTTTGAACGTTTGGTAATAGGGCAATTACAGGAGACTTCCGGTCCTCCCGAAGACGCGGATCCTTTAGAGCACTATTTGCAGGTCCTTGCCGGAAAAACTGGGTCACTGATCGCTGCCTGCGGAGTGTTTGGTGCCATGTTGAGCGGGGCGTCTTCGGAAGTGGAAAAGATGATGGAAACCTACGGTGAAAAACTTGGCGTGGCTTTCCAGCTAGCTGATGACGTTATTGACATCACCTCCACATCCGACACTTTAGGGAAGACCCCCGGCACGGATCTTCGGGAAGGAGTTCCCACGCTGCCGGTGTTGATGCTGCGCCGGATGGCGAGCCAGGGAGATGCTTCCGCTCGGGAGGTCCTTGCCCTGGTGGATGGGGACCTCAGCTCCGATGAGTCGTTAGAAAAAGCGGTGTCAGCGGTGGGGCAGCATCCGGCGATTCAACAGGCGTGGGAAATCGCGGAAACCTGGTGTGACGAGGCACAAAAAGCACTAGATGGGTTGCCGGATTCCACGGCAAAAGCGGCGCTGTACGATTTTGCTCGCGGCATGGTGCATCGCCGGGCCTGAGTGCGGGTAATCTGAACGCTCGAACCGTCCATCCGGCCACCCTTACCGGAAAATACGGGAGCATCTGAACGTGCGCCGTGTCGCCTTTGTGCGATTCCCGGCACCTGAGTACCACGAGGTGGACCAGTGTCCTCAACCGAATCCGCACCTCCCGCTGCGCAGCAGCGTGAGGTTTTTTCTAGCCGCACTGTTTTTATCCTGGCAGCCATTGGCTCGGCCATTGGGTTGGGTAATATTTGGCGGTTCCCGTACGCCGCATATGAAAACGGCGGTGGGGCCTTTATGGTTCCTTATCTTGTTGCCTTGTTGAGTGCCGGATTACCGTTGCTCATCCTGGACTATGCGGTGGGGCATCGTTACCGGGCGTCCGCACCTCTGGCATACCGACGGCTGCACCCCAAAGCCGAGTTTCTGGGGTGGTGGCAGCTGTGCATTTGTTTTGTGATTGCGGCTTATTACGCTGTGATTTTGGCTTGGGCTGGTTCCTACACCATCTTCTCTGTGACTGAGGCCTGGGGGGATGACCCCGAAGGCTTCTTTATGACGCAGTACTTGCAGGTCGCCGATCAGGAAGGGCTGTCCCTGGACTTTGTTCCCCAGGTATTGGTGGGCCTGGTTATTGTGTGGCTTGCTTTGTTGGTGATCATGGCGCTCGGTGTTCAGCGTGGTGTGGGCCGATTTAATGTCATTTTTATTCCGCTGTTGGTTGTCATGTTTGCGGCAATGGTGGGTATTGCGTTGACCCTTGATGGTGCAGTAGCTGGCTTGGATGCTTTATTTACCCCGGACTGGTCTGCGCTGAGCGATAGCGGAGTGTGGATGGCGGCCTATGGGCAGATTTTCTTCTCCCTATCAGTGGGATTCGGCATCATGGTCACCTACGCTTCGTACCTCAAGCGACGTTCTGATTTGACAAGTACTGCGCTGGTTGTCGGTTTTGCCAATTCCAGTTTTGAAATTTTGGCGGGTATTGGTGTTTTCGCCGCACTGGGCTTCATGGCCACAGCATCCGGTGTGGGTGTGGGGGAAGTTGTTTCGGGTGGTATTGGTCTGGCATTTATCGCCTTCCCCACGATTGTGTCGGAAGCTCCGCTGGGTGGTTTATTGGGTGTGCTTTTCTTCGGCGCGTTGACTTTCGCCGGTTTTACGTCCCTGATTTCCATTGTGGAGGTGATTATTGCCGGGGTGCAGGACAAACTGGGGTTGAGCCGAGTGCTATCCACCGTGGCGGTAATCGTTCCATTGGCGGCGGCGTCGTTGCTGTTGTTCCCCACCACTACCGGATTGAACCTGTTGGATATCACTGATTCGTTCGTGAATAACTTTGGCATTGTGGCGGCGGCGTTGGTGGCGGTAATCCTGCTGTCAGCGGGACTGTCCGCGCTGCCGGGGCTACGGGATCACATCAACTCTGTATCTGCCTTTAAAGTGGGGCGCACGTGGATGATCTTTGTTGGTGGTGTGGCTGTCGTGGTTCTGGGGTACACCATCATCGGACAGGTGACTACCGTGCTCACCGAGGGCTACGGTGACATGCCTACCTGGTACGTGGCCACGTTTGGCTGGGGTATGGCAATCAGCTTGGTGGTGATTTCACTCATCCTCTCCAAGGTGCCGTGGTCCACGCGCTCTCGGCAGGCCCAACCATCTCCGGCCTCAGCGATCTTTGACTCTGGCCTGGACCAGAAGCACCTCGTCTCCGGTGCCCCTGCAACGCTGACGAGCACGACGGTTCGTGGGCAAACCCCATGGCTCGATGACCAGCCTTCGGATGATTCCGTACCGTGGGCTGAAGAAACGCCTACCGCGGGACACGGGCGGCACGTCGCCGAACCGCGCGAAACGACTGTGGAGAAGGAGGACATTCGATGAGTGCCGATGCCATTGTGATGCTGTGCATCGCCGGGGTAACGGTGTGGGGTGGGTTGGTTGCCTCCATCGTGCATCTGAGGCGTCACCCTGATCAGAGTGGGGACCAGTAACGCCTATCGGCTGGTTCCACAACCCCACGTCTTGTGATCTTGCGGCGTCAGGCGTGGCGACGTCGCAAGATCACGGCATCCAGGATCAACATCGCCACAGCTATCCACACAGCGATAAAACCTACCCACCGCCCGGTGGATATGGATTCGTGCATAACTGCCACGGCGATCACAAACTGCATCACCGGTGTCAGGTACTGCAGCATTCCCACGGTGCTTAAGGGCAACCGGGCTGCTGACATACCAAAAAGCAGCAATGGAACTACCGTGACCGCGCCGGTGCTTACTAACAGTGCGGTGTGTAGCCACCCGTATTCCCCAATGGTCAGGCTGTTGGTTGTCGCATGCTGCGCGATGATGACGACCACTAGAGGCAGGAGGGTCAGCGTTTCTACGGTTAGCCCCACCAAGGGGGACCACTGGGAACTGAGTAGGGATTTGGTGAGCCCATAGAGGCCAAACGTCAATGCAAGTCCCAGTGCGAGCCAAGGAACCTGGCCGTAGAACACGGACATCACCACCACGGCTGTGGCGCCCAGCCCCACAGCCACCCACTGCAGGTGTCGGAGCTTTTCGCGCAACACGACAACGCCCAAGCCGATAGACACAATCGGGTTGATGAAATACCCCAGGGAAGCTTCCAGCGTGTGACCAGTGGTTGTTGCGACGGTATACAGCAGCCAGTTACAGCCGATGAGTACACCGGAAACCATGAACAACACCAGCGTTTTGGGGTGAGTGAACACCGCAAGGAATTGTCCAAACTGGCCCAGGGCTGCCACTAATACCAGGCACAGCACCAGAGCAAAAACCACCCGCGCGGACACGATTTCCCAAGCCCCAGAAGGCATCAGGGCGGTGAAATACAGGGGTAACAGCCCCCACAAGCCGTAGGCACTAAGCCCATACAGTAAACCCCGGCGGTTATTGCGGTGGGGGCGTTTTAATTCCACGGGGTTCACGTGGTGCCCCGGCGACTACAAACCAAAGAAGCGGTTGAAGAAGCCTTTCTTCTTGGGCTGCGGTGCTTCTTCCACGTGTTCCTCGTCAGGCGCGGGGGGTTGCTTAGTTGGCTGTTCGTCGGTCCGATCACCAAGATCTGCGGTGGTGAGTTCGTCAGCCGCAGGCTCGTGTGTGGTGGTTTCTTCGGGTGCATCGACACCTGGATCTTCGGCAGGTGATTCTTCAGCGCTCACGTTCTCGCCAGTAGCTTCGTCAACCTGCTCCGTTAGCGGGGGAACCGTGGTGGTGGTGACTTCGCCAGGGGCAACATCGCGTCGTGGTTCCTGATCGTAAGGAAGGTCCTCGTTAACCTCGGGCGAGTTTGTGGGTACGGGGGCGTTGAGATCCTCTGGGGATAGCTCAGCCGGCAGGGGGTCTTCGCTGAGAGTGTCTTCAGTCATGAGGCGGGCGTCAGCGCGGTCAGCGGCCAGAGCTTCACGGCGAGTTCGTGCTTCCTGCTCCAAACGGGACAATTCATCGTCACTTACCGTCGATTCAGCGGGCTCCACTCCGGTGATCTGGCGGTTTTCTAACCAAAACCGTTGTGCGCCGTCACGAGTGGTCAGCACACACATGGCGTCGGTATCCCACTCAATGTGGATCCCGCGTAACTTGGCGTAGGAATCCAGAGCTCGGTTGTGGTCTGTGGCGGTTCCGGTCTGTAAGGCTTCGGCGATGGCCCGCATCATGGTGTCCGTCGTGACTGGCTCAAGGTCAAGTTCGGAGCCAGTTAACAACAGCCACGCGGTTACGTTTTTGCCCACGCGGGCCGGGTAGTGAGTCCAGATTCCGGTTAAGGCCTTGGTGGCCAAGGTCAGTTGGCGGGCCAGGCCATCTTGGGCGGGTAGTTCATCCGTGGTCAGTTCCGTCAGCTCTGCCCGCGCAGCGGATTCACGGGTTTGCACGGCAGCTGCCACTACTTCGGCCGGGAAATGTCCCAGCTCCTGCCACGCCCACACCCAGGAACCCCTATCTGCTGAGTCTGTGCCCAACAAATGGGGTGTCAGTACTACAGGGGGATCGGACTGCAGGGTAAAAGATGGGACGGAAAAGTCAACGTCCCACTCCACACCCTGGCTCAATTCAGCTAACCGCGCCTGGTGCTCGGTTGAGATGAAAATCGAGTCGTCGATCAATTCCTGTAACGAAGTTGTCATGACCTCAAGGCTAGCAATGGAGGTAGCGGGCAGCAGTGGTTGATCCCACCATGGATGTGAGATCGTCGGCGGGCATCCCACGCCGCGCCCGGATAAGGTTGAGTTCATGACGCAGGATCAGCAACAACCGACTCGCCGTTCGCGTAACCGTCCCCGTCCTCGGTCGGAGAGTCGGTCGGGTTCGTCGTCGGGCAGCCATGCCGCCGCGCAATTCACGGATGAGCAGATCACCCAGTCGCTGCGCAACGAGCTCGACAGCGTGGGTAATTGGATACTCGGTGTGCTCAACGCACCCCCAGGGTGGGACCGGATGGAAGTCGACCTGAAACCACAAGGTGGCCGGGTGTGGCTGCGAATCACGGAGCACCGCGGTGGCCGGGAATTGCCGGGAACTGTGGGCCCCATTACACGCGGCACCCCTGTATTGCGCCGTATTAAACGATTGCAGTCGCTGTTTTACCGTCCTGGGCGAGGCACATGGCTATCCACCACCATCACTATCACCGCCGATGGGTGGCCCCAGCCGCAGTATTCATTTTCTACCCGCCACAACTTTGACGAACGCCCACCCACCTTGGGAGATGAAGGCGCATATCAGTTGGAAGACGGGCTGGAGCACCTGGAAAGTTTTCCTCGGACACAACAACGTATCCCTGATTGGCTGGCTCACTTGGCTCAGGAAGCCGGACACACCATTGAGGTGCTTGCGCCAGAAGCTGAGGCAGAGGCCACGCCACAAGGTACTGTGCACCCGCGCTTGCGCGAAGCCATCGCCGGTTTTGCGGCAGCACCGTCAGATACCTCCCTGATTGAGGTGATGCGCCAATGCACTACTGGGGAACTGTTGGTGGATGCCACCGGCTCCACAGTGGTTCGTACGAGCAGTGGTGAGGTGGACCCAGAATCCGATATCCGGTTGCAAAGTTTTGTGGAGCCTGATGGCACTCGGTCTTTGGTGGCCTATACAGCAGAGGCAGATGCCCGGGCGATGTTTGAACGTTCCGGTCAGTTGGGCGAACCGGAATTGTTGCGGCAATCCGCCACGGCGGTATTAGAACTGGTGGGGTCGGATCAGCAGTACGACCATTTGATCCTGGATCCCGGCGGTATTTCATGCCGCATTCCACGACGTCAGATTGACTGGTTGTTGTCTTCCCCGCGTAATGACGTCGCCAAGAATGGGCTGCTAGCGGGCAATATTCCGCAGGTGCTTTCTGGCCTTGTGGCGGCTAATAGCGTGTTGCTGTTGGGGGTTCGTCCTGCAGAGGACGGAGGTGCACATGACGTCACGCCAGTGTGGACCAAGCCGGATGATGGTCAGGAAGCAGACACGATATTGCTGTTTACCTCCGCCGCTGAAGTGGCGGCGCTCGACCCCACGTTAGAAATCCGTTCGGCGTCTGGGCGGGAGGTCTTGCAGTACGCCCTCACCACAGGAGCCTCACATGTGTGTATTAATGCGCGCCCACCGGTGGTGCGTTTCAGCGTGGAAGACATCCGCAGTGTGTTGGATTCAGTAACTGATTCATCGGGGATCAGGATTATTTGATGTCGTGGACGTGCGGAGGGTAGGGCCTTGGCCCGTCCGTCCACGCCACGTAGAATGGCCGCTTTAGGCGGGCTGATTCAGCCGCAAAAATCTTTTGGCCTGTAAGGAGGCCCGTCATCGTCCCCCCACATGATTCCCAGCGTGATCCCGGTATTGAGCCAGGTGCGACCGATGATTTTCTGATGCAAGCCAGTGCTTCCGAAGCGGACACTGCGGTGGTCCCGGTTGCTTCTTCGGCCGAAAGTGGTCATACACCTCCTGATGCCGTGCCTGACGACAACGACACTCAGGACGCTGTGGGGGACGAGCAGCTTCTGGAAGCTGTTCGTGCGGGCGATGAATCTTCTTACGGAGTTCTCTATGAGCGGCATCGTTCCACGGCGTTGAACGTGGCCCGGATGCACACCCGGAACCTGCATGATGCTGAAGACCTGGTTTCGGAGGCTTTTGCCAAGATTTTGGCGGTGATACGCAAGGGCGGCGGACCGCAGAAATTCATGCGCAGCTATTTGGTCACCACCATTGGACGCCTGGCGGTGGATCATGCAACAGCCACAGGCAAAGTGCAGCCCGTGGGGGAGTCTGCCGACCTGGACCAAGTGCAGGATTTTGATGATGTTGTGGTGAAACAGTGCGATGCCGTTGCTGTCGCCACCGCCTATGCGTCCTTGCCGGAACGTTGGCAGGCCGTGCTGTGGCACACGGAAGTCGATGGCATGAAGCCCAAGGCTGTTGCCGGGCTGTTAGATATGAGTCCCAACGCAGTATCTGCGTTGTCCAAGCGTGCGCGCGACGGTTTGCAGACCGCGTATTTACAGGCTCAGGTATCACACGCTGCAACGGACGCCTGCCCGCAGATTGCCGGTGACCTTGGGGCTTTCGTCAAAGGCAACTTGGGTTCCAGGGCGCGGCGGGACGTTCAACGTCATTTGGATTCGTGTCCACGGTGCACTGCGGAGTATCTTCAGCTTCAGGATGTTGGCGTGGGTATGCGCACTTGGTTGCTGCCCGTGTTGGCTGCTTTACCTTTGTGGGGCACAGAATCCAAGGTGCTGTCGGCTCTGATGGTTTCCGGTGCGGGCGCCACCGCTGCTCCCGGGGATTCGGGCACCACAGTGGAAGCGTCTGAGGCTCTAGGCGTCACGGCTGGGTCTGTGGCTTCGTCCTCCGGTGTTGTCGATCAAGCTGTTGGGTCAGCCGCCGCTGGCGCAGGTGGTGCCGTCGCACAGCCTGCTGGTTCCCCTCCTGGAACAGGAATTGGTCTGAAGATTGCGGTGGGGGCGGTAGCAGCTTCTGCGGCTGTGGCGTTGGTGGGTGTCGGTGTTAACACTTTGGTGCAGGACGATGGCACCAACACGTCAACCACACTGGGTGGACTCCCTTTCCCCGCTAACGGCGATGTCACCCCTGAAGACGCTGGGGAAACAGCCTCGCCTGAGCAAGGGAGCTCCGGTGGTAACGCGACTGCCCGCAGTAAGGGGCGCTCTGCTGAGCCGGAAGACGGACAGACGCGAGCAGCGAATGAGCAGCGGAGTCGTTCCCCGTATGTCACGGTGTTTGATCGCATGGAAACCGGTTTGGACGGTGAATCTGACAACGCCCCGGATGATGCGCAACCAGTAGATAGACCCAGGGATACTGGAGAATCCGCACAGACGCGTACTTCTGCCACACAGAATCCGTGGGGTTCCGAATCACCCCGGGATCATGAACGTCGTTCTGGCCAGGGGCGGAGGGTGCCCATGGCTTCCCCAACCCCCGAACGTAGCGCGGATTCGGAGAATTCGCCGGCGTCCACCCCGATAAATCCTCGCCCTACCCCGTCGCGGACCACGCCTGCCCCTGCTCCGGATGACTCACCGGTGCCATCAGAGCCCACCGTGCCGGCGAGCCCACGGCCGGGCAACACATCAACACCGGCTACCCCGCGCGGCGGATCCGCTCCCGCCGAAGACCCCACAAGCACTCAGGGCGCGGGGGGAGTGGCTCCTGCGGTTCCCGAAGCGGATTCCGCCAGGCAGCCGGTTGTTGAGCCCGTTTCAGAGCCAGCTGTGCCGGAACCTTTATCGCGACCTGTTACACCGACCCCCGAGCCTGCACCGCAGCCAACGCCCACGGTGGAACCGTCGGTGGAGCCGTCTCCCCAGCCTTCAGTGGTACCGGAGACAGAACCGACACCGGATTCTGGCGTCGAACCTGAACAAAATCCCCAGCCAGAACCGATGCCTGATTCCACCCCAGACGAGCAACCGGAAACAACGCAACCGACCCCCGAGCCCACGCCAACATCCCAGGAATCGGTTCCTGCTACCGAGGACCCTGCGGTCGAAGATGTGCCCGATCTCGGGCAGAGTGATGACGCGGCAGATGCGGTGGAAGAAAGGGCTGGTTCTCGGTGGGGTTGGGACGACAACCAAGGGTGGACCCCCATTGAGTAAACCGGAACATAGGAACCTCCGCCATGGTTGATCTTGAGGGAAGCTTTTGCGCCAGGAGAAAAGGATGACAGAGGTTCTATGCACCGGCATTTCAACGGTTTGAAAACCGCCGCCTTATTGGGCGGCATGTGGTTGTTGTTACTGGTCATTGGGTATGGCATGGCCATGGCCACCAGCAGATCAATCTTCATCCTGTTATTTGCCCTGATCGGTTTGGGAGTCACGGCGTACAGCTACTGGAATAGTGACAAAATCGCACTGAAATCCATGCGCGCAGTGCCGGTGAGTGAACAGCAAGCTCCAACGCTGTACCGCATGGTCCGCGAATTGTCTCATCAGGCCGGGAAGCCCATGCCCCGGCTGTACGTTTCCCCCACGTCAAGCCCCAATGCTTTTGCTACGGGCCGGAATCCGCAGAACGCGGCGGTGTGTTGTACGGAAGGCATCCTGCAATTATTGGATGAACGGGAATTGCGTGGTGTTTTGGGGCATGAACTGATGCACGTATATAACCGTGACATTCTGACATCGTCAGTGGCGGCAGCAATAGCTGGCGTGATTACATCTGTGGCGCAGATGCTGCAGTTTTCCGCACTTTTTGGGAGCAGGGGATCAGATCGTGGAAATCCCCTTGCGGGATTGGCGATTGCGTTTTTAGCACCTGTTGCTGCGGCTGTAATTCAGATGGCGATATCGCGTACCAGGGAGTATGACGCTGATGAAGATGGTGCCAAGCTCACCGGTGACCCCATGGCATTGGCCAGCGCGTTACAGAAAATTGAGAACGGAGTGAATGCCCGGCCCTTGAACCCGAACGATCAGCAGGTGGTGAATACGTCGTCAATGATGATTGCCACCCCGTTCGCTGGGCGTGGCATGACCACGTTATTTCGCACTCACCCGCCCACAGCGGACCGTATTGCTCGCCTGCAGAACATGGCACAGGGTGGTGGGTATGTGCAACGCTGACTTTGCGGCAGCGCAAAGCCAGTTACCGGAAGTTCACAAACTGCAGGTCAACGTCCACGTCGGCTGACTTGAGTAGCGCAATAGTGTCTTGGAGGTCATCGCGCGACTTGGAAGATACCCGCAGCTCATCCCCTTGGATGGTGGCTTTCACGGATTTTGGGGCCTCGTCGCGGATGATTTTGGAGATTTTTTTCGCCTGATCCTGGGCGATGCCTTCCTTGATGGCAGCGTCAATGCGGAATTCTTTGCCAGACGCGTAGGGTTCGCCAGCATCAAGGGACTTCAAAGAGATACCGCGTTTGACCAGTTTGGATTCGAAGACATCCAGCACGGCCTGGGCGCGTTCTTGTGAGTTAGCTTTGATCAGGATTTTGTCCCCAGAGAAGTCGATTTCAGCACCCACGCCACGGAAGTCGTAACGCTGTGCTACTTCCTTTTGCGCCTGATGTAAGGCATTGGACACTTCCTGCTTGTCCACTTTGCTGACGATGTCAAACGTTGAATCGCTGGCCACGGTCTCTCCCCTTGGTGCTGTATGTGTTGTGGGGATGGTGATCGTGCCCCACAGGTTCCGTGCGCCATTGTATGAGGTGTGATGGATTTGTGATGCTAGTCAAAGGAGCTACCCAGCAAGATCAGCCATGCTGTTGGCATGAACGAATCGCCTTCCCCGTTGTCCCCCGATCCGCAGCGGCGCTCGCGGATTGCTCATGGTGTGTTGCAGCTGAATCGTCAGGCTTCTCGTACGGGTCGTGCTGCTGTTGGCACCGTTTTGGCCGCAGCTCTGATTTCCGGCGTGGGCTCAACCCCCGCTATGGCTTGGGAAACAGTCGCTGATCAATCTGCAGTTACTCCACGAAGTGGGGGTCACGGTGGTGACCATACCGGCGCAGCAGCGGCTGACTCCGTGACACAGCGGTTGGGGGCGGTAGCCTATGAACTTGACCAGGCGGTGAACCACGGTGAAGTGACATTGGAGCAGGCCCTGGCCTTCTTCGCTCAAATTCAAGCTCGAGTGATTGACGGCGACGTTCTTGTCACGTCATAAACGGTCCGGTGCCAACCTCCTGGTAGAGGCCATGGATTTGGCCCCAGGGCAGGTGATTCAGTACTGTTGTACCGCTCCTCTTATGGGGAGTTAATCTTCCGGTGGCCTAAAGGTTGCTGGAGGGTCTTGGCAGATTACCCGAGCGGCCAAAGGGGGCTGACTGTAAATCAGCTGGCACTGCCTACGGGGGTTCGAATCCCTCATCTGCCACCCGGTGTCCTGCATAGAGGCGCCAAATCCCCGGATCGTTACTGGTCCGGGGATTTTGTATTTTCACCAGGTACTGGTTGTGAGCCGGCTCCTGGGGACGACGACTTCCCCTGGTGGTGAACGCACAAGACAGTCGCAGGGCAGAACCGTAGGGTAGGTCTCATGGCTACGGTTGACATTACGCAAGAAAACTTGCAGCAAACCATCACAGACAACGACATTGTGTTGCTGGATTGGTGGGCCGACTGGTGCGGGCCCTGCAAACAGTTCGCCCCAACGTTTGAGGCCGCTTCACAGAAGCACACGGATATTGTGTTCGGCAAGGTTGATACGGAAGATCAACAAGCCTTAGCTGCCTCAGCTCAGATTTCGTCAATCCCCACGCTCATGGCATTCCGGGAAGGAATTCTCGTGTTTTCCCAGCCTGGAGCGCTACCGGAGTCAGCACTGGAGCAGGTGGTGGATGCCGTCAGGAACCTGGACATGGACGATATACGCCAGCAGGTCGCTGAACAGGAAGCTGGCGATGCACAACAGTGACCCTTCCACACAGCGTGGAGCACGGGGTGGGGCAGGTCTGATGATCAACCCCACCCCGTTCCCGTTGTATGTGGTGGAGCGGCCAGGGGGCTGGAGCGGTGTTGATCATCACCACGGGGCTTGGAGAGGCCGTGAATGCGCTAGGGTGGTGGTCATCATTCCGGTTATTTCCCCCTGAAACAATCGTGCGTCGGTCTGCTACGAAGGACCTTCGTGGCTGGTAGATGTTTTTCTGGCTCTGCCGTCCTTCACCTGCCCCTGTGGCACGGATGGTTGCGGTTTATGACTTTCGACCCCTTGAAGGGATTCGTGTGAGGGAGCGGCCGGAGCCACGTGAGCACCCCATCGAACCCATAGGTTTCGCTGGAAACGTGCCTCGAAATAGCTAAGGGAGCAACCTGTCATGACCCAGCCCACTACCGAGGACCACGCGGATACCCTGAGTGAATCCTCAGGTCCCACATTTGCGGATCTTGGTATCGATCCCCGTGTGTTGGCGGCTTTAGAAAACATCGGGTACGAAAAGCCGTCACCCATTCAAGAAGCCACCATCCCGCTGCTGTTGGAGGGCCGAGATGTAGTGGGTCTGGCTCAAACCGGTACGGGTAAAACGGCAGCATTTGCTGTTCCGGCATTATCACGCCTTGCCGAACTCGCTGATCTCAACGGATCCAGCCCATCCACTAAAGTGTTAGTTCTGGCCCCCACCCGCGAGTTGGCGTTGCAAGTGGCGGAAGCTTTCAGCTCATATGCCGTGAATTTGGAAGATTTTACGGTGCTGCCGGTATACGGGGGGTCTTCTTATGGGCCACAACTTGGCGGCCTGCGCCGCGGCGCTCAGGTGGTCGTTGGAACCCCCGGGCGTGTGATTGATCACCTCAAGCGTGGGTCCTTAATCCTGGACGACTTGCAATACGTTGTCCTGGACGAAGCTGACGAAATGCTGCGTATGGGGTTTGCCGAGGACGTAGAAACTATCTTGGCGCAAACTCCGGATGAAAAGCAGGTGGCTCTTTTTTCTGCCACCATGCCGCCGGCTATACGCAAGATCGCCCAACAGTATTTGCGCGACCCGGAAGAAATCACAGTCAAGGCCAAAACAACCACGGCTAAAAACATCCGCCAGCGCTACCTACAAGTGATGGGTCCGCACAAATTAGAAGCCATGACCCGCTTGTTAGAGGTGGAAGAACACGATGGCATTATCGTGTTTGTCCGGACCAAAGCTGCCACAGAAGAAGTTGCGGAAAAGCTACGTGCCCGTGGCCACGCGGCGGCAGCAATTAATGGCGATATCCCCCAGCAGTTACGCGAAAAAAGCGTTGATCAGCTGCGTGAAGGAAAAATTGACATTCTGGTTGCCACAGATGTGGCAGCGCGTGGTCTGGATGTAGAACGCATTTCGTTGGTGGTGAATTACGACATTCCCCATGACACAGAATCCTATGTTCATCGCATCGGACGGACCGGGCGTGCCGGGCGCACAGGCGACGCCATTCTGTTTATGACCCCCCGCGAAAAGTACCTACTGCGGGCGATTGAACGGACCACTCGTCAACCTGTGGAGCAGATGCCTATGCCCACGGTGGAAGACGTCAACGCAACTCGACGTCAGACCTTTGCACAGGGCATCACTGATGCCATTGAAGGCGAGGATTTAGCCCTGTTCCGGGACTTGGTGGAGTCCTACGTCACGGAGCATGATGTTGACCCTGTGGAGGTTGCTGCGGCCTTGGCCGTTATTGCCCAAGATGGCCGCCCGTTCCTGGCGGAAGAACTGCCGGAACTTCCGAAACGCAAGGACCGCGGTGCCCGACGTCGAGAGGATCGCGAGGGCGGCCACGGCGGACGACAGCGCGCACCGCGATCTGATGATGGTAAAGCTACATACTGGATGGCTGTTGGCCATAAACAGCGCGCAGTCCCCGGTGCCATCGTGGGGGCTCTCACTAATGAAGGTGGCCTCAAGGGCAGTGACATCGGATCGATTGAGATTCGTCCGTCCTTTACCCTGATTGGCTTGCCGGAGAGTCTTTCCCGTGAAGATCTCAAACGTCTGGGCGGCATCAAGATTAATGGGCATACCTTGGATCTCCGGTTAGACCGTGGCCCACAAAACGGGGGGAAACCGGGCTCCGGACGTTACCGTGGTGAACGTGGCGGCCATTCGCAGCGTACGGGCGGGCGTGGTCCCCAGGGTAAAAAAGGTTTTCGTGGGTATGAGCGTTCTGACAAGCGGAAAAAAACCTCCTAAAGACCTCATTGAGGTGGGTCGGTACCCTTGAGGCCATGGCCGCACCAAGATGGATGACGCTGCGGATGGAGCTCAACTCCGTCCGCTCCCGTGTGCTGGCTACCACTATTGTCTGTATGGCGTTGACCCTTGCTCTGGTAGGGGGAATTACTCATTACCTCCAGCTCGTCACATTGGAAGAACGTATTCAGCGTGATATCGACCAGGAGGTCAGCGAGCTCCAACGGCTAGCTGAGCGTGGATCGTTAGGGCCGGTAAATGGTTTGTCCGAAGAATCTGGCTCGGGCTCTACACCAGTGGAAGGGGAGCCGTTCCGGGACGTTGATCAGCTGCTTTACACCTTCATGACCACCACTGTTCCCGGTGAATACGAAAATTTCATGGTGATTCTGGACGGACAACCAGCGTATGAATACCTGGGCGCCCCACGGTTTCACCTAGATCATCCACAGCGGTTACAAGCGGTGCACGACCATGCTCAACCGCAAAAAACTGCGATTTTCGATCATGAATTACATGGAGAAACATTGCGGATCGGGGTGATTGATGTTTCTTTACCGACCGATGATCGCAGTGCGTATTTAGTAGTTGGTACGGATATTGGGTCACAACGGGCGTTGGTTTATGACTCTTGGTGGCGTTATGTAGGAATCTCAGCTGCCATGCTGGTGCTGGGTAGCGTGGTGGCGTATTTCTTGGTGGGGCGGGTTACCGGTCCCATTACCCGACTACGCGAAGCGGCTGAGAACATTACGGTGGATGATCTTCGGCAGAGGGTGCCGGTCGCACAGGAAGATTCCGATGTTGGTCAGCTGGCTCGCCACTTCAACCACATGTTGGACCGTATTGAAGAAGGGTTTGTGCAGCAACGGCAGTTTTTGGATGACGCGGCACATGAGCTACGCACACCTTTGACAATCTTGCACGGAAACCTTGAACTGATGGATTCCCATGCCCCGGAAGACGTGGAGGAAACCCGGGGCTTGCTCCTAGACGAAATTAACCGCATGAACCGTCTGGTGGAGGACTTGTTGTTACTGGCCAAGTCTCAGCGCCTCGGGTTCATCCACCCGCAGGTGATGGACGTGCCCAGTTTTATGGAATCCACCATGGAACGATTGCGGGCGCTGGGCGATCGACAGTGGGTTGTAGAAGGTTCTGTGCAGGGGCAAATAGCGGCTGATCGTCAACGTTTAACTCAGGCTGTGGTGCAGTTAGCCGCCAATGCGGTGAAATTCTCTCGCCCGGGTGATGTGATCGCGCTTGGTGCCACATGGTCAACAGCTCCCGATGACGTCGCTGCAGCTACTAAGGCCCGCACCCGCAAATTTCTGAAATTGTGGGTGCGGGATACGGGAATCGGTATTGCCGCAGAAGACCAGAAGCGAATTTTTGAGCGTTTTGGCCGGGTCGAAACTGGACGAACAGTGGAAGGCTCCGGGCTGGGGCTGGCCATCGTTGCCGCTATCGCTGAAGGTCACGGTGGCACGGTGCGTTTACGGTCGGAGCTTGGCCAAGGTTCCACTTTTACCTTGTGGTTACCCGAATACGCTCGATTATCCCAGGGGGAACCGTAGGGTCAGTGTGATGATTGATGCTTCAGTCCCAAATTCCCTGGGCTAGTGAAAGGAAATCTGATGGCGAATATCCTCATTGCTGAGGACGAAGCGCGTATCTCCAGGTTTATTCAAAAAGGGCTCCGCTCCTCTGGATTCACCACTACCGTAGTGGAGGATGGCGTGACGGCTTTAGACCGTGCCGCTAGCGGGGAGTTTGACCTGATGATTCTGGATGTGGGTCTTCCTCATATGGATGGTTTCCAGGTGTTATCTGTTTTGCGCAGTATGGGATCGACTATGCCCGTGATTATGTGTACCGCACGGGATTCGGTGGAAGACACCGTGCGCGGCTTGGATAAGGGAGCCGATGATTACCTTGCAAAACCTTTCCGGTTTCAGGAGCTATTGGCCAGGGTGAATGCCCGGCTGCGTCATACGGCCCCCGCAGGTACGGAGGAAAAACTCAAATACGGCACACTATCCCTGG
Source organism: Kocuria sp. (assembly GCA_030524035.1). Taxonomy (GTDB): domain Bacteria; phylum Actinomycetota; class Actinomycetes; order Actinomycetales; family Micrococcaceae; genus Kocuria. The sequence continues at coordinate 444,779 of JAUNHG010000001.1, forward strand.
ACTTTGGCACACGGTGCGCCATTTTGGATTCGGAGGATGGCCAGCAGCAGGTGGAATTATCTGCCCGCGAGTTCAGTATCGCCAAGGTCTTCTTGGAAAACGCTGGTCAAGTGCTCACCCGTGACCAGTTGCTGGACAAAGTATGGGGGTATGACTTTGAAGGGTCTTCCAATGTGGTGGACGTCTATGTCCGGTATCTACGGAACAAGCTAGGTGTGGAGAGATTCGTCACTGTTCGGGGCTTGGGATACCGCCTGGCGGAGGTCTGAGGTTATTGGGCTTGACCTGCGTGGACCGCAATATTTCCTTTTCTGATGACGTGTCAACATGATGAGAAAATCCTCATGAACTACTCATAGCCTCATCACCGTGCACGCCCACAATGGGTATCTATGCCGGATAGGTGCACGGGTTGAGAACATGAGTAAACAGGGGGCGGGCATGGAGGCCGACGAATTGCGAGTGGTGTTCTATTCGCATGACTCTCAAGGGTTGGGTCACACCCGTCGTAATGTGGCATTGGCGCATTCATTGGCGCAGCATCTGCCACGGTTGTTAGGGCGTCCCGTCACCGGTTTGTTGCTCACGGGTGTCGGGTCAGCAACGGCGCACGAAAAGCCGAAAGGCTTCGACTGGGTGGTATTGCCGGGGATCACCAAAGACGGTGGGGCCTACGGTCCACGAAACTTGCTGGTCGGTATGGAGCATTTGACCATTCTGCGTTCGCGGTTAATTGAGTCTGCTTTGTTGGGTTTCCGTCCTCATCTGGTGGTGATTGACCGTCACGCCTGGGGAGTGGACCGTGAGTTGGAAATACCGCTGCGTCGTTTGCGTGCTGAATTCCCCCAGACACGGATTGTGCTGGGATTGCGGGAAGTGCTGGACGATCCCGCCGTTGCTGTGCGCGAGTGGGAAAAACTCGGTGATCTTAGCGCTTTCCGTGATGTTTACGATCACGTGTGGGTTTACGGGGACTGTGCCGTGCACGACCCCCTGGCCAGTGGCGAAATTCCAGCTCAGCTGGAGGGCATGGTGCAGTACACCGGGTACTTGGCTGCCGGGCGGCCGGTGGGTAAACGAACCTCCGGTGTGAGCCGCCCCTATATCGTGTCCATGGCAGGCGGGGGTTCCGACGGTGCCCAGTTACTGACCGCCGCTGCCCGTGCCCGAGTTGCGCACGGGTACCGGCATTTGGTTATTACCGGGCCGCAAATGAACCCCGCACAGGTGCAACAAATCCAAGACGTGGCCACTGAACGAACCACCGTGGTGGAAGCGGTACCCGATGCTTTGGTGGAAGTGCTCAACGCTGATGCCGTGATCTCTATGGGCGGCTATAACTCGGTGACTGAAATTCTAACCACTAACACCCCCGCGTTGATCGTGCCCAGGGAAACCCCCCGTACGGAGCAGCTGATTCGTGCCACAGCCCTGAAAAACGTGGAGGCCGTGGACCTCCTGCGGCTGGACGAGCTGACCCCACAAGCTATTTCTGCCTGGATCCGTCAGGTGGTGGGGACGGTCAAGTTACGTACTCATTTGGATCTTAGCGGGTTGCAGACCGTGGCTCGAATGGCTGCCGAAACGCTGGAGCCTTTGGAGCGTTTACAGGGAGCGTTGTTCAGATGAGTCAACACAAGATCGGCTATGTCCTCAAGGTGTATCCACGTTTTTCGGAGACCTTTATTGTCACAGAAATTTTGGCACGTGAAGCTCACGGTGAGCAGATAGAAATCTTTGCCCTCCGTCACTCCACAGACCCAAGGTTTCACCCTGAGTTGGCCCGGGTTAAGGCGCCATTGACTTACATCCGCCGGCCATTCACTGCGGTTGAAGCATGGGGCGTGATTGCTCGTGCACAGCAACTGATTCCGAACTTCGGACAGCGGTTTGCGGAAATATTGCCGGATTTGGTGACGTCGAGTGCTTCAGATATTTACCAAGGAATCGAACTAGCCTGTTCCGTCGTAGAAAACCAAATTACATATCTGCACTGCCATTTTGCCAATATTTCGGTCGACGTCGCAGAAATTGCTTCCCGCTTGACCGGAGTGCCTTTTTGCGTGACCACGCACGCCAAAGACCTTTTCCATGAGTCTGTAAGTCATGAGCGGCTGGAACATGTTTTCCGTCATGCCCACCATGTGTTGACGATCTCTGAATACAACCATCAGTTTTTAGTACGGAATTTTCCGCAAGTCGAACCTAAACTGCACCGTGTGTATAACGGGCTGGAATTAGCCCGGTTCCCGTATGCGGTGCAGCCTGTCCCCACAGATCCACTGCATATTGTGGCGGTGGGGCGATTAGTTGAGAAAAAGGGCTTTGACGTACTTATCCGCGCTGCGGCAACAGCCCATGCCAATGGGTTGGACCTGAAAGTCACCATTGCCGGGGGCGGTCACCTGGAAGAGCCGTTACGGCAGTTGACGGAAGAACTCGGCATGGATGACCGTATCGAGTTCCTGGGGCCGCGTACCCAAGCGGAGGTCAGGGATGTGTTACGTGGAGCCGACCTCTTTGCGGCTCCGTGTGTGGTGGGCGCTGATGGTAATGCGGATGGTCTTCCCACCGTGCTACTGGAAGCCATGGCCATGGGTATCCCTGTGGTGGCTACCAGGGTGACCGGTATTCCGGAAGTGGTGAATAACGGGTCCCACACGCACAATCGTACGGGGATTCTGCTGGAGCCAGGTGACGTAGATTCCTTAGCGCAGGCGTTTGCCACCGTCGCTGACCCACATTGGGATCGTGCTGCGGTAAGTCAGGCGGCCAGGGACCGGGTGGAGGCTGATTTTGATTCCCGGGTGCAGGCGCGACGCCTCAGCTCCCTTGTGCCTACGACCCCGCCCACATCCACCGTTACATCACTGGATCAGCAAGAAACAGGTGGCAACTGATGCGTGTGGCCTATATCAGCGCCGATCCGGGGATTCCGGTTTTCGGTTCTAAGGGTGCTTCCGTGCACGTTCAAGAAATCATTCGATGTTGGCGTGCCCTGGGATGGGACGTCACTGTGTACGCCACTCGGATTGGGAAACAAGTTCCAGAGGATTTGACGGACCTGGACGTCATCCACGTGCCGGTTCCGGACGCCCCTCAGGGGAACGACGCTGACCGTCTGGCCCGAGTTGTTGCTCGCGAAGTGGCGCAACAAGAAGCTGCCGATTTGATCGCACAGCAGGTGATCAGCACCGGTGCCGATGCGGTGTATGAACGGTACTCGCTGTTTTCCACTGCACTGGCGCAAATTACGGAAACGCTATCCATCCCAGGTTTTTTGGAAGTCAACGCCCCATTGATTGATGAACAGCAAACTCACCGGGATTTAAGTGACCTCGGCGCTGCCCATGCTGCTTTGAATCGCCAGGTAGCTGCGGCCACTCGTACTGCGTGTGTTTCTGAACCTGTGGCGGACTGGGTACGTCACACCGTGGATGCCGCGCACCATCATCATCTGGATCGTGTGTTGGTTACTCCTAATGGGGTGAACCTTCAACGTATCCGCCCGTCCCAGGACTCCCAAACAACCGGGGATCACGCGCAAGAACCCGTGGTGGTGTTTGTGGGCACCCTCAAACCATGGCATGGCGTGGAGCATCTGATTGAAGCTCGTTCACTGGCCACCCGCCCTTGGCGGTTGCGACTGGTGGGGGATGGGCCGCAGCGGGACGCTCTGCTGCAACAAGCTACCCAGTTGGGGGTGGCGGTTGAATTCATGGGGGCGGTTGCTCCCGCTGATATCCCGAACCATTTGGAACGGTGCGCGGTAGCGGTGGCCCCGTACCCGCGCATGGCGCAGAATTCAGACCAATACTTCTCCCCGCTGAAAATCTATGAATACTGCGCGGCAGCATTACCTGTCGTGGCGTCCAAGGTGGGCCAAATTCCCCAGATTATTGAGGACGGCGTCACCGGTCTGTTGGTTGCACCGTCGGATCCCCTTGAGCTTGCCCAGGCCGTGGACACCTTGGTGGGTGATCCGCAGCGTCGTCGTGCCATGGGGCGGGCCGCGCGGGATATGGCGGAACGGGAGCGTTCCTGGCACAGTGTGTTGGCGACGATTCTGGAAGGTACGTCGTTGGCTCAAGTGGGCGATAGCGCATGAGCAGCAGGTCCCAGCGTCACAGCGGTGCTGCGCGTGGTCGGCATCGATCCACCACCCATAAACCTCAACCCGCGCGTGTCCCCAAACGGGCGTTATCCCGGACTTTGCGCCTTATCCGCCCTCACCTGGGGGAGCACCGGTTGCTGATTCTCGGTGGGGTTTTTGCCTTGTTGTTGGAGGTGGCATTCCGGGTTCTGGAACCTTGGCCTCTGAAGATCCTGATTGATGCCATTACCCGGTCTCTGGGTGCTGATGCTTCAGCGGTAGATTCTTGGATCCCTGAGGCCTCCTGGCAGCTGCTGCTCTTAGCAGGTGTGGCCACAGTGTGCATCGTGGGTCTCAGGGCGCTCACAAACTACCTAGCGACAGTGGCTTTTGCTCTGGTGGGTTCTCGTGTATCCACGGTACTGCGCAGCCGCTTGTTCCGGCATGTGCAAAGTTTGTCTGACCGATTCCATTCGGGTTCCCGTGCCGGGGATACCGTTCAGCGCATTGTCGCTGACATTGGCAAACTCCAGGAAGTCGCGGTAACAGCCGGTCTGCCGCTAATGGCCAATGTGATCACCCTGAGCGTCATGTGCGTGGTGATGCTTTTCCTGGATTGGATGCTGGCTTTGGTGGTGCTAGCTGCCATTTTGGCGTTCTGGCTCATCAGTCGGGGATCGTCACGCAGAATTACGGAGTCTTCCCGGAAAACCCGCAAAGGCGAGGGGGCGTTGGCCAATACCGCCCACGAATCCCTGGGTGCTATTCGTGTGGTTCAGGCCTATGGCCTGGAGGACCATATGGCACGTTCTTTTGAGAAGTCCAACCAATTATCCCTGTCTCAAGGGGTTCGTGCTCGGCGGTTGGCCGCCGGTTTGGAGCGGTCCACCGATGTGATCGTGGGGTTTGCCACGGCTATTGTGCTGGTCGGTGGCGGTTGGCGGGTGTTGCAGGAACAGATGACGCTGGGTGACTTGGTTCTGTTCACCACGTATTTGAAAACCTGTATGAAACCCCTGCGGGACATGGCGAAATACACCGGGCGTATCGCTCAGGCCTCAGCATCCGGGGAACGGGTCGCGGATCTGATGGATACCGTTGCGGATATCCGTGATGCCACAGGCAGTATTCCTTTGAGCACCGTCTCCGGAGAAATTGCGTTCCGCGGGGTGGATGCTTCGTATGATGATCCACAAGATCCAGACCGCACTTTGACGTTGCGTGGAATTGATGTGGTGATTCCGCCGGGTCAGCACGTCAGTGTGATTGGGCCGTCAGGTTCCGGTAAATCCACGTTGGTGTCTCTGCTGGTGCGTTCGCTGGACCCGGTCAAGGGTTCCGTGGCCTTGGACGGTCAAGACATCCGGGCGTTGTCCCTGGAGTCCCTACGCTCTAATGTGGCGCTCCTATTGCAGGAATCTGTGCTCTTCCACGGCACTATTCGGGAAAACATTCGCTTGGGGCGTCAAACAGCCACGGATGCGGAGGTTGAAGCAGCTGCCAGGGCTGCTCAAGCCCACGATTTCATCATGGGCTTCCCAGAGCGTTATGACACCGTTGTGGCAGAGCGTGGATCCACACTTTCCGGGGGCCAGCGCCAGCGCATCGCTATCGCTCGCGCCCTCCTGAAAGACGCCCCGATTGTGGTTTTGGATGAAGCCACGACAGGATTAGACCCACAATCGACACAGGCGGTGGTGGATGCGTTGGGTGAACTGATTCACGGCCGCACCTCCTTAGCCGTGACTCACGATGCTGCGATGGCGTTGGCTTCGGACCGCGTGTTGTGGGTGCAAGATGGCCGTATTTTGTTGGATGGCACACCGCAGCAATTACTGGTTGACCGTGGAGGGGTATTTGCCGCTTGGGTGGCCCAACAGCAGGCCCGTGAACAGGCAGAAGTGCAGGCGCAGGATCCCCAATCCCCATCGCTCGCACCCGTCCCTCACGTGTCTGTGACGCAGACGTCGCGGACGGGTAGGCCGTGGTTGTGACAAGCGGATTCGAGCAGCTGCCGGAATCTGCCGACGGCTTACCCGGATTGCGGTGGATTTTAGATCCTGAGCCGTTGGGTGGACTCTACGCCGGTTCGGCAGTGTTGCGTGGCGGGCAGAATGTCACGACGTCCTACTTGCGCTACAAGCCTGGTCTGACCGCTGTGGCGCGTTTGGATTATCAGGATCCTTCCGGCAACGGTGCCTTGAATCAGGTGCGGTGGGTTGGGACGTATGCCCCCAGGGTCGCCCATAAGGTTCGGAAAGCGCTGTCCAGGGCCGGTGAGCTGTACGGGACTATGGCACAGGAGATGATGGAGCTTCGGGACGTGCCGGGTGCCGCTGGGCACCTGTTGGTGGTGGGGTATTTGGCCACTGATCCCAAGCTGGTCAAGGCATTACACACTGCGTTGGGTCCCTCCGCAGCCGCCCTGGGTTCCCAGGAAACACCCTGGCAGGTGCTGCGGTTTAATCCGCTTCGAAGGGTGGTGCTCACCTCCGTTAACAACACTCCAGAGGGGGCGCGTAGCCCGGTGGTGAAGGTCACGGCGGGGTCCAGTCCGGTGAACCCCACACTCTTGCGAGCTATTGCGGATACGGGCGCGCCGGTACAAGTCACGATGAAGCACCCACGGTTACCCCAGGACCCTCGGGTGCGCTGCTATCCGTGGTTCGGTGATGGTGATCTGACGGTGGAACGCCGACCGAAAACTGCTCAGAGTGCAGCACGCCAGGCGGGGATTGCCTTGGCCCGTATGCATGGGAGCTTGGATATGTTGGCCGCTGACGGAGCATCGCCTGTCACGGACTTCCGCCTGGCAGGATCGTTGGATCCTGCCGACAAGCTCGCCACCATGGCTGAGGATTTAGAGGGGCTGAATACCGGGGTTAAAGATGTCTTCGATCAGGTGGCTGCCCGTGTGTTGAGTCAGATACACACAGACGCTCCGGCGGTGCTATTGCACGGTGATTTTTCGGCGGATCAGATTTTGGTGGACGACGCCAAACTGGCCGCGTATCTCTCCTGTGATGGAGATGAATCCGGTGTGCTGATTACGGACCTCGACCGAATGCGTCAAGGGGTTGCGGCAGACGATCTGGGCAATGCGGTTGCTGCGGCGGTGATGCATCAGATGAGCCGGGTGCCCCCCGCGCAACGGTGGCAACCACACGTGGATCACGTGACGCGGGAGATAGTGGACGGGTACCGGGCGCAAGCACAGCAGATGGGGCGTGATATCCCCACAGATCACCACATCAGGGTGTGGGCTGCTTTTCATCTGCTCATGCGCGTGATGACTCCTTTTCGGGAATGCACACCGGACTGGGTGCAGGGCATGCACCGCATTTTGGAGGCCAGTGGTGACTGGGTGCCGCCGGTCATCCCTCCTGTTCTTGAAGTGCGGAAACCGGGTACTGGGGTTGTGGAAACGTTGACCATTAAGCGCGCGTGGCCTGCGGCGGACGGTCGGTTGAGTGCTGAGCTTGTGGACGCCCAGGGCAGGGTACGTGCGGCACGGCGTCAGGCTGATGAGCATGCGCTGGGTGTGCCCCGGTGGGAGGTGCAGGATTTTGGGGTGGATCCCGCTCTATCCGCTCTGGAGCATCTCACGCCGCACGGGCGTTTAGTGGTCCATAGATTGGCGCGACGTGCGGTGGTTGCCCTGCCGGATCGGTATGTCAAAGTGGTGGCCGGGGGTAAAGCAGCGCAGGTTGCGAGGCTTTCGCGGGAACTGCACCGGATCGGAACGAATGCGGGCTTTGCCGTGCCGCGCGTGATGGATGTGCATGTGGACCGTCTGGAGTTTTCTGTGGTGTCTGGGCGCAGTCTGCACCACTGTGGCATGCACGGTGAGCATGCCACGTATGCTGCAGGAATCCAGGGCTGGGCGATGCGATGGCCTCAGGTGGTGCAAGCTCAGGTGCAGCCTGGGGAACTCCCCGAATACACGGCAGAGGATGAAGTTCGCACACTCGCTGGGTGGGTGCGACGATCGCGGGCTTTTCCCGGGGTGTTGGGTATGCCTGACCATCAATGGACTCGGGTGGTGGATGTGATTTCTGAACGCCTTTTGGGGCTAGCCTCGGGGGGGACCGTGTCAACTGACGGTAGCGGAGGGTGGGTTCCTGGTGTGGTCCACCGTGACCTCCATGAAAAACAACTGTTGGTGACGCCGTCGGCTGACACAGTGGGTTTGCTTGATTTTGACACTGCTGCGGTGGGCGACCCCGCACTGGATCTTGCCAATTTGGGGGTTCACCTGGATTTGCACCGGGCTCAAGGAGTGTTAGCGGACGATCTGCACCGTGTGGCTTCCGAAACGGCGGGGGATGTCGCTGAAGCTCTTGGGGTCACACAGCAGCGGTTGAGTGTTTACCGAGCCGCTACCCGGGCACGGCTGGTGTGCGTGTACGCCTTCCGACCACAATGGCAGGGGTTGGCCCAGTCGTGGGCTCAGGAGCTGCGGGCTGAGTTACTACCGTGAGTTTGCTGCCGCGCTTCATAGCGGCCGGTCACTCTCATATTTGTCTTAGGAAACAGTGGGATCATGGATTCCATGAAAGTTCTATGGTCCACTCTTGGCCTGGTGTTGGTAGGGGCATTGGCGGTTTTTCTGTGGTTAGCGGCGTCTACGCCATCGGACTTTCAGACGGTGAAGCAAGGCGTGGTGGTTGAAGCGACTCCGAAAGCTTCGACCTCTGCCAGTCCACGTCCTACGAGCACGGTGAGCGCCTCCCCAGAGGCTTCGCCGGAACAACAACCGCAACAACAGACGGGCGAGCCGGCGGTCGCTGATGCTGGGGCGGGAAGTGATGGTGATTCGGCAGATTCCCCATCAGTTGCTCCGCATGCTCCCGTGGCGGATCCTCCCACCCCGGTGGCTGATGTTCCTGCGGCTGAACCGGTGCCGCCCACAGCTCCGGCTCAAGTGCCTGTTCCTGTTGTTCCTGCCCCTGAGTATGCCCAAGGCGGTGCTGTCGGTGGAGTGGATGACGACGACTGGGGCGACAATGACAACGATGACTGGGACGATGATGACGACTAGACTCGCAGGGTCATGGTGGGGCGATGTCATGCCGTATATCACCAGTAAGTCTGTCGTATGCGTTTTTGTCTGAGCCATGTGGCCTGTTAAAGTATTCCGCGTTGCCCCGATAGCTCAGTGGTAGAGCGCCATCTTGGTAAGATGGAGGTCCCGGGATCGATTCCCGGTCGGGGCTCTCGTGGTGAGAGCCCGCAGTTTATGCTCAACATATGAGGTAATGGGCTTCTCATCCATCGTGGCGGTGTAGCTCAGCTGGTTAGAGCGCACGACTCATAATCGTGAGGTCGACGGATCGAGCCCGTCCACCGCTACAACCGAAAACCCGTGGTCCACCTTGGGATCGCGGGTTTTCTGTATCCGTGGTCCTTTACCCCACCTGAAAGGAACCCGTTGTGAGCCTCAACTCTGATGTCGCGGGCCGGACGTATCCACCCATTGCCCCTTACCAGGTTTCACGAGAAGTGCTCAGGGCTTTTGCGAACTCTGTCCGCGCTGAATGCCCCACTCACCAGGATCTTGATGCTGCACGTGCCGCCGGGCACCATGATCTTGTGGCTCCGCCAACTTTTGCGGTGATCATTGCCCAGCGGGCGGAAGCAGCCGTGATCGCTGATGAACAGGCCGGTGTTGATTTTTCCCGGGTGGTGCATGCGGATCAGCGCTTCACACATCATCGGGCGATTGTGGCGGGTGATGAGCTTACCGCGGCTACCACCGTGGATGCCGTACGTTCTGTTGGTTCCGGGGGGATGATCACGCTGCGTACCGAGATCATTGATGCTCACGAACAGGCGGTTTCCACCGTGCTGTCATCACTATTGGTCAGGGGGGAAGAGCAGTGACTCATGAATCACGACGCCCGGATTTTGCGGCTCTGAGCACAGGGCAAACCGTAGCCACCCGAACCGTAGAATTATCCCGGGAAGATTTAGTGCGTTATGCCGGGGTTTCCGGGGATACCAACCCCATCCATTGGAATCAGGATTTCGCCACTGCGGTGGGACTCCCCAACGTCATAGCTCATGGCATGTTGACCATGGGGATTGCCATGCAAGCGGTGGTGGATTGGGCGGGGGACCCCGCAGCCGTTGTGGATTGCCAGAGTCGGTTCACCAAACCTGTGGTGGTCCCTAACGTGTTTGACACTCGCATGCGTGCTTCCACGGCTTTGACCATTGTGGCCACCGTTGGCGCATTGGATGACGCCGCCCGTACGGCACGCATTGACCTTACGGTTACGGCACCGGACTTGTCAGCAGCAGACGTGGACCCGCACACCGCCGCGCCCCTCAAGGTGTTGACCAAAGCGCAAGCTGTGGTGGCCTGCGTATGACTTCGTTGCTTGCCCAGGGCCGCCAATCGCCCTGGGTTTTAGCTGTTTTTGCCCTCTATCTGGGTACAGGACTGGCGGGGTCGTCGTGGCTGACCAGAATTCCCACCATCGCGCAGTCGTTGGACCTAGGCCCCGCTGCGTTAGGTGCTCTGCTACTGACCCAAACCGCAGCGGCCTTTGGGTCCGTGTCGTTTTCTGGAGTAATTGTCTTACGTCTGGGAGTCAGGCGTACTGTTGCGGTGTGCTCCATCATGGTGGCGGCTGGTCTGGTGCTGCTAGGAGTGGGAGTGAGCGTGTGGGTTTCCCTGCCAGTTGTTGTGGGGGGAATGCTGTTATGTGGTCTTGGATCCGCCACCTGGAATGTAGCGTCCAATGTGGAAGGCACAGCGCTGGAGCAGAGTCTGGGGCGTTCCATCATGCCGATGATGCACGGTTTCTTTTCGGTTGGCACGGTTCTGGGGGCCGTGGTGGGTGCCATAGCTGCGGCATCATCGGTTTCTTTGGCCTGGCACCTAGGGGTTGTGTCGATGGTCATTGTGCTAGCCATGGCGCTCGCCCTGCCGCGTTTGCAGGGGGGAACCAGCGGTGATGCGGGCAATGCGCGATCTGTGGAGCCACACCCCGTCAGTTCCCAGATGCCAGTGATCACCGGCACGTTACCGGCGGTCAATAACCCTGGACCTGCCGGTGGTACGGATGGTACGCCGGTCAGGTCGCCCGGTGGTGTGCTTGCCGCGTGGAAGCGGCCAAGAACTTTGTTGGTGGGGTTGTTCGTGTTGGGTATGGCCCTGACCGAAGGCGCTGCTAACGACTGGGTTGCTTTGGCGCTGACGGATGGATACGGCGCATCAGCTGCGGTTGGGGCTTTGGGCTACGGCATTTTTGTGGCGGCTATGACCACGGGCCGCATGAGCGGTACGTGGTTGATTGATCGCTATGGCCGAATCACGGTGTTGCGTGCGGCGTGCGTGTTGGCGCTGGTAGGTTTGGCGGTTTTTGTGTTCTCTCCCTCCACCACCGTGGGGTTGTGTGCTTTGTTGCTGTGGGGGCTGGGAGCTTCCCTGGGATTTCCTGTGGGGATGTCTGCCGCCGCTGACGATTCTGCTCAAGCTGCAGCCAATGTTTCTGTGGTTTCCACCATTGGCTACGCTGCCTTTTTGGGCGGGCCACCTCTATTGGGCCTGGTGGGTGAGGTTATCGGGGTTCGTGAAGCACTGGGGCTAGTCATGTTCTTTGTGGCGTTGTCTTTCGCGCTGATTCCCTGGCTGCGCCCACCGGGCGCTACGGCGGCTTCCGACACTTCTCACGCTGGTTAGGATGGCGGGCATGAACGCCACAGCACCCGTCACCCTGGCCGACCTCACCACGACTGCCGTGGGGGGACCGGCTGCTGGTTATGTGCGTGCCGATACCGACGACCACATTGTGGACGCCGTGAGGGAAGCGGACCAGGCTGGCACACCGGTATTGATTGTGGGCGGCGGATCGAATCTGTTGGTCGGCGATGCTGGTTTCCACGGCACCGTGGTGCATATTGCTACCCGTGGCATCACCGTGGACCACAGCTCCGATTGTGCGGGAACGTTAGTGACCGTGGCCGCCGGGCACTCTTGGGATGACGTCGTGGCGTGGGCTGTGGAACACGACTGCGTGGGGGTGGAAGCCCTGTCTGGGATTCCAGGAACCACAGGAGCCACACCGGTGCAGAACGTGGGTGCCTACGGGCAGGAAGTGTCCCAGACCATCGCGCGGGTGTGGGTGTATGACCGGCAGAAACAGCGGCGTCGCTCGTTCGCTTTTGCGGAACTGGAATTTGGGTATCGGGATTCTGTGCTCAAGCGCGCCACGGTGGATGGTTCACCCCGGTATGTGGTGCTGGGCGTACAGTTTCAGTTCACTCAGGGACAATTATCGAAGCCCATAAAGTACGGGCAGTTGGCCCAACACCTAGGGGTGGAACTTAACCAGCGGGCACCCATGACTACTGTGCGTGAAGCGGTGTTAGAACTGCGAGCCACCAAAGGCATGGTGTTAGATAGCTCGGACCGGGACACCTTCAGCACAGGCTCTTTTTTCACTAACCCCATCGTGGAAACTGCCGAGGCGCAGCGTGTGGTCCCGGACGATGCCCCTCGCTTTCCGGTGGTTGATGCCGCCGGTGAGCTCGTTGAAGGGCGGGTCAAATTGTCCGCCGCATGGTTGATTGACAACGCCGGGTTCGGCAAAGGGTTTGGGCTGGAAGGCACAGTGAACCAGAAAATGTCGCTCAACGGAGCGGAGATTTCCGGGGGACGGTCGTCCCTGTCCACTAAGCACACCCTGGCGTTGACTAACCGTGGCAACGCCACAGCCAGTGATATGGCTGCATTGGCCCGCACGGTTCGTGACGGAGTGCGGGAAGTTTTTGGGGTGGACCTGGTACCAGAGCCTGTCATGGTAGGGATGGATCTGTGAATCATCGGGGCCGGGCAGCTCCCGACCCAGCAGAGTCGGGTTTAGCCTACGAACTTCGGCGAGGGCGGGACCGTGCTCACCCCATCCGACAACGTATTGAGCGCTACCAGCAGTGGTCTCACCAGGGCAGCACGCTGCGCCGCGTGATGGTGCGGGGGACCGTGGCTGTGCTCGGTTTTGTCCTGTTTGTGGCAGGTGTTGCCATGTTGGTGTTACCCGGTCCTGGGTGGGTCTTTATTTTCTTAGGCATCGGTGTCTGGTCCATGGAGTTCGAGTGGGCGCACCGACTCAACCAATGGGCTTTTACAAAACTCAGCGTGTGGTGGGCTAAATGGCAGGCCACGCCGCTTATGCAGTGGTGGGCGTGGTGCATTTCCGGGGCTAGGCAACGCACGATCGAGAACGCGCAGGGGGCTGACCGGCAGGCACAAGGCCATACGGTACGGTTTTCTGCGCGTAACTGCGCGCCGGGGCACTGAGGTTTGGTCACCTGCCGGTGATCACAGGGTTCCGACGGCGATTTTCAACATCCGCCGCAGGGGCTCCGCAGCCCCCCATAACAACTGGTCACCCACCGTGAAAGCTGATATGTATTCAGACCCCATGGCGAGCTTACGGATGCGGCCCACCGGGACGGTTAAGCTGCCAGAGGCAGCCACTGGGGTCAGCTCCGCCGCAGAGGCTTCTTTGGTGTTGGACACCACATGAGACCATTCGTTGTCAGCATCAAGGATGCTCTCAATTTCCGCCACGGGGATGTCTTCGGTGAGTTTGATGGTCATCGCCTGAGCGTGTGAACGCATGGTGGCGATCCGTACGCATAAGCCGTCGATAGGAATGTGGTTCTCTACGGTCCGACCCAGAATCTTATTGGTTTCATCCCCGGCTTTCTTTTCCTCACGGGACTGTCCATTGCCCATATCTGCGTCAATCCACGGAATTAACGACCCCGATAACGGCACACCAAACTGGCTGGTGTCCAGTTCACCGGAGCGTTGTTTTGCCAAGACAGCGCGGTCAATATCCAAAATGGCGGAGGCAGGATCAGCCAACTCATCGGCAACAACGCCGTGCAGAGCTCCGAATTGTTTCAGAACTTCGCGCATATGCCGGGCACCGCCGCCAGAAGCGGCCTGGTAAGTCATGGACGTGGCCCACTCCACTAGTCCCTGACGGAACAGCCCGCCCATGCCCATGAGCATGCAGGAAACCGTGCAGTTACCGCCAATAAAATCTTTGACTCCCGAATTCACCCCAGTGTCGATGACGTCGCGGTTGATGGGGTCCAACACGATGATGGAGTCGGAATGACCCCGCAGGGTGGATGCGGCGTCGATCCACAGGCCGTTCCACCCGCGGGACCGTAGTGCTCCATGGACGGTGGATGTGTAGTCCCCACCTTGGGCTGTCACGATGATCGGCAGGGTGGACAGAGCGTCCAGGTCATACGCATCGTGCAAGACGCCAGTGTCACCCAAGCCGTCGATTTCCGGGGCTTTGGCGCCCGGTGATGATGTGGTGAAAAATATAGGCTGGATGTCAGCAAAGTCGCCTTCTGAGCGCATGCGGTCCATCAAGACAGACCCGACCATGCCACGCCAGCCAATTAGGCCTACTGTGGGTGCGGAATTGGCGCTGGAGATCATACGTTGAGTCTACGCTGGGAATCAGACTGATCGATCCCAAATCTGGACCCGCCACGGCACTCCATGGCGTGATACTCCCCGATCCTGCTCACTGGTGAGATGCCATCGATCATCCAGTTGAGGTGCGTGGGCGTCGCCGTTCACCTCAAGGTCCAGCACAGAAATCACACAACGCATCACGGGCAAGTAGGGGTGAGCCAGGGCATTGGCGTATACCTGACTGCCACCGATCACCCAGATTTGTGGTGCCTGTGCGGCATCTACAGCATGTTCATAGGAATCCGTGACAACAACGTTGTCATCAGGCCTAATCGCTTCAGGGCGTGAAGTGATCACGATGTTTTTACGTTGCGGTAATGGGCGGTACTGAGGGGGGAAAGATTCCCACGTGCGCCGTCCCATGATCACGGGATGCCCCAGGGTGGTGGCCTTAAAGTGCGCAAAATCTTCTGGAACATGCCACGGTATAGCGCCGGCATTCCCGATGACGCCGTCACGGGTTTGCGCCCAAATAGCCGCGAGCATAGGCCGGGACGGATTCATAGCGCCACTGGCGCTTTAATGCCGGGGTGGTGTTCGTAGCCCACCAGTTCGATGTCTTCCAGACGGTAGTCGAAGATTGAATCTGGGCGACGTCGTAGCCGCACCTGCGGATACGGGAACGGTTCACGGGCCAGCTGCTGGGCCACCTGGTCCTGGTGGTTGTCGTACACATGAACATCCCCGCCAGTCCACACAAACTCACCCGGTAACAGGTCTGTTTGTTGAGCCACCATGAGCGTCAACAGGGCATACGAAGCGATGTTAAATGGAACCCCCAGAAACATATCCGCCGAACGCTGGTATAGCTGACACGACAGTTTGGAGGGAGCGCCTTCTTGTGGTTGCACCCAGAACTGGAACATGGTGTGGCAAGGAGGAAGCGCCATGCGGTCCACCTCCGCAGGGTTCCAGGCGGTCACAATGTGTCGGCGAGAATCCGGGTCTGTGCGGATACGTTCGATCACCTGGGCGATTTGGTCAATGGTCTCGCCATCCGGTGTGGGCCAAGAACGCCATTGAACACCGTAGACCGGTCCCAGTTCGCCGTTCTCATCTGCCCATTCATCCCAGATACTCACGCCGTTGTCGTGCAGCCAGCGGACGTTGGAAGAGCCTTGGAGGAACCACAGTAGTTCCACAGCCACAGATTTAAAGTGCACACGTTTGGTGGTGAGAAGGGGAAAAGACTCTGCGAGGTTGTACCGGAGCTGGCGGCCAAATACCGACCGTGTTCCAGTGCCGGTGCGATCCGATTTGGGTGTGCCGGTGCTGGCTACTTCACGCAGTAAGTCTTCATAGGGGGTGGGGATGGTGGGGGTCACGTTAATCCTTGGGCGGTGAAGTGAGTTGTTGGGGGAGTCATGCGTCAATGGGTTTGACGATTTCCACGGATACCGGTGTTCGGCGGTGTCGTCGGGAAATTTGCAGCACGATCATTTCCCCGGGCGCCAGGTAAGGGTCGTCCTGGGGCAGCAAGGCACGTAGGTCTGCGGACAGGTGGCCGCTGATGACTTTTAATGCCGTGGGCAGGACAGGCCGGTGAGTGCACAACACTGCTGCTTTGTCCTTGTCAAAAAGGGTTTCGACAACGGCAGCTGTTTTCCGTGGATTGCGTTTATGGGCATCTTCCGTTAACGCAGGACGTTCTTTGACTTTCAGCCCTGCGTTTTTGGCGTAGGGAGTCACGGTGGATAAACAACGTAACCAGGGGGAAGACACTACACGTTCTGGTGACCACACTTGGAGCAGCCTGGTGACGGCCAAAGCCTGCCGTTTGCCGGTAGCCGCTAGGGGACGGTCCCCTTCGGCTCGTGACCATGACGAACGCGGTTTGGCCTTGGCATGGCGGACCAAGAGCACAGGGCGGACTTTTAAGTTGCCTGCGGTATGCAGCGCTACCAACTCTTGTAACGGCACTAGATCACTGGCGTTACTCAATAACTGTCTGGCCTGATCGGGGGAGACCCATGCCAGCTTGTCAACCTCTTTGCAATCGGCACGTCCTGTGGCGGAGGCCGGTAGTTCAGCGCTCCAGTAATACACGTGTTTAAGTCTGGATTTGACCTGGTAAGACACTGCGGGTAGCGGTACCCCCAAACGGACCGTGAGTCCCACTTCCTCCAGTACTTCCCGGCGGGCAGTTTCCGGCAAAGTTTCATCATCGTCCACTTTGCCCTTGGGCCAGGACCAATCGTCGTACTGGGGCCGGTGAATCACCAAAACCTCAATGCCGCCGTCGGCGGCTGGGCGCCAGCAGAGGCAACCTGCTGCGCGAACCTGGGGAGAGGAATCAGGAACCCGCGCGGACGTGCGATAAGCAGATTTAGGCATGAGGACGCCTTTTTCCCCTTCTGATCCGGGCTACACGCGGCCAGTCATAAAGACAACAAGCCAGGACATGGTACCCCGAGTGTGGCACTGGTTTAATCGCGATGAAACATGACATCAACGTGCCACGGGGTAAAGCCTAAAGAACGGTACAAAGCGAATGCGGCGCTGTTATCCGCATCCACGTACAACAGCGCTTCCGTCAGGTCACGAGCAGCTAAGTGATGCAGGCCTGCCACGGTGAGTGCTTTGCCCAAGCCACGCCCCTGGTGTTCAGGGGCAACCCCCACGACGTGGACTTCTCCGCGTGCGGGATCATGGTCGGTGGCTGGATGCACTTTGGTCCAATGGAACCCCACGATGGTGTCGGGATCATCCACGGGATGAGCAATCAGGAAGCCTTGCGGATCAAACCAGTCTTCGGTCTGCCGTTCTTGTAGGTCGGTCAGGCTCATCCGGCCCTGTTCTGGGTGATTGGCGAATGCTGCGGCGTTGACCTCTAACCACGCTGATTCGTCCCGCCCTATGGCAAAGGGGCGCAGCGCTAGATCTTCTGGTAACGCTGCCACAAGCTCCTGCCGTACACCGGTTAGTGGGCGCAACAGGCGGTGTAACTCACGCACCGGTGTGAACCCTAGGTGTTGAGCTATTGCTCGTGCGGCTGGGTGATCACCGTGCGCCCAGGCGTCCAACGGCGTGTTGTGCGCTTCTGTAGCGCGTACAGCCTGGGTGATCAGGGCACGCCCTGCGCCGTGGCCCCGGTGTTGCGGTGCAAGTGCCGCTTCAAGGACGGCGTGGGGTGGATCATCCCTGGATTCTTCGGAGGCGGGGGAGTGCACTACCACGGCGGCGCCCACAATTTCCTGTGTTGCTCTCACCCGCACACCAGTGATTGTCACCGTGTCGGGCGCTGAGCGCAGCTGCACCAAAGTTTGGTCAGAAAATGGGGGGTCGCCGTCATGGTCGGCGCAGGCCTTGCCGAGTGTGCTCACATTGTGGGTGGTCTGCGCGTCAAGGGTCAGAGGGCCTATCTCAAGGGGTGTGATCCGCTGATTCATGGTGGGCTACTTCCGCAGTAACAAGTCATACGAAGGGTTATTCGGTGTGGTGCTGCTCGGCTGAGCGGTCCGTGGACAAGCTGTACCCCACGTTGCGCACCGTCGTGATCATGTGCTCATGATCGGCACCCAGTTTGGACCGTAACCGCCGGATGTGCACATCAACGGTTCTGGTGCCACCGAAATAGTCATATCCCCAGACTTCCGACAGCAGTTGTGGCCGGGTGAAGACCCGGCCCTGATGCTGGGCTAAGAATTTCAATAACTCAAATTCTTTGTAAGTCAGATTCAGGGCTTCTGTGCCCACGTGGGCTGAGTACGCAGCTTCATTAATGACCACCGCCCCTGCGTGAATCACAGTGTCGTCGGTGTACTGGGCGGAAGACACTGCGTGGGCCGTTGCCAGTCGAAATCGTGCGTCAACCTCGGTTGGGCTGGCGGTCTCCGCGATGATGTCGTCAACCATCCAAGTCGATGCCACGACGGCCATACCGCCTTCAGTGAGAACCATCATCATGGGGACTTGTAGGTCGTGGGTGCGTAGCAATTGGGCGATATTGCGCGCTCGGATGAGGTCTTGGCGCCCGTCCACGATCACTATGTCTGCGGTCATGCCGTTGATCACGCCAGGCGCGACCCGGGTGGGTTGCACTGTTATGCGGTGATTGAGCAGGTCAAGAGCCGGAAGAACGGTGGAGGACGGCCCTGAGGAATCGGTGAGCATCAGGATTTCCAGCAACGGCTCACTCCTGTCCTCACGGTCACATGAACGCTTCGTGTCTTCTGCCTCGTCTTCTTCTTCGAGTATATGAGCTTGTGTTTCGCCCAGATTGCGGTGGGGTTGCAACTACTGCCGCTATCGTTAAACGTGAACTGTCCCGTCTGCCTGACACAGGAACTACTGCATGCGTTACCTCCAGATCATCGTCACGTCAGTGGTGGCGTTGGTTCTTGCCCTGGTGAGTGCGGTCATGGGTGGTTTGGCTCCGGTGGCGGTGGTGATCGCCATGAGCATTGTGATTGGCCTGGGTTGGTCCTTGGCCGTTGGAATTCCTGCGCGGTATCGCCATAACGTGATCATCCTCAGCAGCGGCGTTTTGGCCGCCCTGTTGTCGTGGTGGTACCCCGAACAACGCTTGGTGTGGTTGCCGGCGATCGTTGGGGTCGCTTTGATCGCTACGTTCCTGGCTGAATTGCTCCGCGCTGAAGGTGCTACCTACCGTTTGGAATCCACCATTTCTTCTGTGGTGGCTGTTCTGGCTGTGGTTTCGAGCTCTGGATGGATTGCGCTATCGCAATCTGTGCATGGCAGTGACCATTCTCCGTTGTTGCCAGTGTTGTTTTCCGGGGCGGTGTGTTTTGCAGCGATTGGGGTGATCGGCGCTCGGCTGATCGCCTCTGTCCCGCAGGAAGGACCTAAGCGGGGCATCGCGTCGCTAGCGGTTACTCCAGTGGCATTATTGGGTCCGGCCGTATTGGTCACCTCACATATAGTCAGTGCCGTGGTAGCTTGAGCTCATGCTTGCGCTTGAGATTTTTTTCCTTGTCCTGCTAGTTCTGGCTTCCTTGTGCATTGCTGGTGTGGCC
Organism: Kocuria sp.; assembly: GCA_030524035.1. Lineage (GTDB taxonomy): Bacteria > Actinomycetota > Actinomycetes > Actinomycetales > Micrococcaceae > Kocuria. Next base: position 464,361 of record JAUNHG010000001.1, read on the forward strand.
TTTGTGGTGCTGAAGGGTTTGTATAAGGGGCAGAAGTAACAGTGCCGGTGGAAATCCCCACTGATCTTTCGCCGGAACTCGTTCCTTTCGCGTGGCTACTCGGTCAGTGGGAGGGCGACGGTTTTTTGGGTTACGCGGACGTGGAACAGCGTCCATTCCGGCAGCACGTTCACTTTGCGCATCACGGGTTGCCGTTTTTGGAATACCGGGCGGAAACACATCTGATGGACGACGACGGCCTGCCGTCCCGGTTGATTGCTGTGGAAACCGGTTTTTGGCAGCTAGACCGTAGGTATGAAGACGGTGATCTAGGCCCCGGGTTGCTGCCCCCTGATGTCGTTCCTGTGTTGCGTGATGCCGCCGCTGTGGAGAGACTGCGCACTGCATCCGGCGGGTTCCCTGTGTTAGCAACGATCAGTCGCCCCGGTGGAATCAGCGAACTGTACCTGGGTGAGATTCATGGCCCTCGTATTCAACTGGGCACGGATGCCGTGATGCGCTCGGCAGGAGCCGCAACATACACAGCCGCTACACGCATGTTTGGTTTGGTCAACGGGGACCTTTTGTGGGCGTGGGATATGGCAGCTGAAGGACACGAATTGGCCACTCACGCATCTGCTGAGTTGAAGAAGAAGGGTTGATTACTAGTGGCTACAGCCACGTACCGGTCGGTTCTTCTGGATACTGCCCATGGAGCCGTTGAAGCTGTGGGCCGCGACGCCGGGGTAGCCGCGCATTATGGTGACCCTTTGCGAGAACAACGTTCACTGATCCGAGGGCAAGCGGTTGTTGATCTGTCTCACTTCGGAGTGCTCACGGTGGAAGGCCCGGACCGATTGTCCTGGTTAACCACGCTATCTTCCCAAGTGCTCACTAATCTCGACCCGGGAGACAGCGCGGAGACCTTATTTTTGTCGGTCCAAGGGCGGGTCGAATTCGCCCCGCATGTGGTGGACGACGGCACACGGTCCTGGTTGATCGTGGAAGCGCATGAACTTCAGCCCTTGCATGAATGGCTCGATCGCATGCGTTTTGCGTTACGTGTTGAGGTTGTTGACCGCAGTAACGACGTCGCCGTTGTGGGAGCTGTCCAAGTTCCTGAGCACGTGGAGGCAGCTTCGGCTCGTCTTGCTGCCGACCACAAGGGGCAACTGTCTGCTTCAACGGACTCGGGAGCACCATTGGTGTGGGTGGATCCTTGGCCTGGCGTGGTGCATGGGGGGTGGGCGTATAGCTCAACCCCTGATCACCCTGCTCAGCACTATTCTTGGCATCAAGTGTTGGTGGCCCGTGATGACCTGACGGAGATTTTCGCCGGCCCTGCTGCTGACGGTTTGGCCCTGTCGGGCATCTGGGCTGCTGAAGCTCTGCGCATCGAAGCTTGGCGGCCGCGTGCAGGAACCGAGGTGGATGATCGCACGGTTCCCCATGAACTGGATTGGTTGCGCACAGCGGTCCATCTGGAAAAAGGCTGCTACAAAGGCCAGGAAACGGTGGCGCGGGTGCACAATCTGGGGCACCCGCCCCGTCGCCTGACTTTCTTGGATGTGGACGGCTCCGAACACACGGTGCCACCGGCTGGTGCCGAAGTGGTGTTGGATGGGCGTGTGGTAGGGCGTGTGACTGCAGCGCAGCTACACCATGAAGCAGGCCCCATAGCGCTGGCTGTCATCAAACGCGCGGTGGATCCCACAGCACAGCTGACGGTGCGCGTCCCTAGATCCGATGTTGAGCCCATTGAAGACCACGCGGCGGAGCAGTGGGCGGCCACGCAGATTGTTGTGGTTCCCCCGGACGCTGGGCAGACGGTCCAGCGTCCGAAAGGTTTTTTGCGAGGCCCTCGGTAACCGCTATATCTCGGTTCAGCGGTTACCGGCCAAAAAGAATCCGGGCTTCGTTGTACCGCGCTTCCGGGACGGTTTTGAGGCCGTCCAGAGCTTCGGAAAAATCCACGTGCTCCACAGATGTTCCGCGCAGGGCCACCATTTTGCCCCAGGAACTGTTACGCACTAGGTCCACTGCCCCCATACCAAATCGGGTGGCCAGGACGCGGTCAAAACTCGTGGGTGCGCCACCGCGCTGGATGTGGCCCAAGATGGTGTTGCGGGTTTCAATCCCGGTGAGACGTTCGATTTCTCGGGTGACGTATTCGCCGATTCCGCCTAACCGAGGGCGCCCGTCGGCCTCTAGCCCTTTATCGTGCATGACCTCATCCAGGCCTTCAGGAATGAAGCCTTCGGCGACAACCACGAGGGGAGAGCGCCCACGTTCGTGGACTTCGGCCACCCAGGCAGCTACCTGATCCATGTGGACTTTTTGTTCAGGAATCAAAATGGCGTGGGCGCCGGCGGACATCCCGGAGTGCAATGCAATCCACCCGACGTGGCGCCCCATGACTTCGGCCACCATGCAACGGTGATGTGAGTTGCCAGTGGTGCGTAGCCGGTCCATGGCGTCGGTGGCGATCTGCACGGCGGTATCAAAACCAAAGGTGTAGTCGGTGGCTTGGAGGTCGTTGTCAATGGTCTTTGGTACGCCGACCACTGGCAATCCTGCGTCGGCAAGGCGCTTGGCCCCGGCTAATGTGCCTTCACCGCCAATAGCGATGATGGCATCCACCCCAAGTTTCGCAATGGTGTCGGCAATTTTTTCTGGTCCACCCTGTTCGCCGTCAAACGGGTTGGTGCGGGAGGTGCCCAAAATAGTGCCGCCAACACGGGCCAGGCCACGGACAGAGGCCCGAGGCAGGTCCATGGTGTCGCCTTCTACAACTCCACGCCAACCATCGAGGAAACCCACGAATTCGTAGTCATAGGACTTAATGCCGTGCAATACGGCGCCTCGGATCACGGCATTCAAGCCAGGGCAGTCACCACCGCTGGTTAGCAAACCGATCTTCATGTGTACTCCTTGAGGAGGTAGAGAGATTCAGAGAACAAAATCCTTAAGCTCGGCAACGAGCGCCGCTGCCTGCACCATACGCAACGATCTGGGGTAGCAGCGGGAGCCACACTAGGATGAGGTGTGGTTCAAGGCGCCGGATTGGTGCACCGTCACGCCCAAGGAGTGGTCCACATGGCAGAAGTTCCCCAAGAGAACCTCAGAGAGTTTATCGACAAACTTGTGGAGCAGGGGTACACGGTCCAAGAAGGGCATTCGCCGGACCCAGATCTGATCGACCCCGGCGGATCGGCCGTGGAAACGTGGCGTGAAGGGTACCCGTATGACGAACGGATGTCCCGCGAAGACTACGAGATGGAAAAGTACAAGCTCCAGATCGAATTACTCAAATTGCAATACTGGTCTCAGGACAACAATTTACGGCACATTATTGTGTTTGAGGGGCGGGACGCAGCCGGTAAAGGCGGCACCATCAAGCGTTTTATGGAGCATTTGAACCCGCGCGCTGCGCGGACAGTAGCCTTGAATGCCCCCACTGAACGTGAGCGTGGTCAATGGTACTTCCAACGTTATATTCAGCATTTCCCGACGTTTGGGGAAATGGTCATGTTTGACCGCTCTTGGTATAACCGTGGCAACGTGGAGCGCGTCATGGGGTTCTGTACCGATGAAGAGTACGAAGTATTCATGGATCAGGCGCCACTGTTTGAAAAGATGATCGTGGATTCCGGGATCCATTTGACCAAGTTCTGGTTTTCCGTCACACAGCACGAACAGCGCACACGATTTGCGATTCGTCAGATTGACCCTGTGCGCCGGTGGAAACTATCCCCGAATGACCTTGCTTCCCTTGATCGTTGGGATGATTACACGCTGGCCAAGGAAGAAACTTTCCGGCGTACGGATACAGACCATGCGCCATGGATCACCATCAAGTCCAATGACAAAAAACGAGCCCGACTCAACGCCATGCGGTATTTCCTGAATCAGTTTGAGTACGAGGACAAAGACACTTCTGTGGTCCACGAACCCGACCCGTTGATTGTGCGCCGCGGCCGTGACGCCGTGGATGACTGAGTTTCAGGTTGTCAGTTGGGTGACGAGATTATGCGCGATCTGCCAGTGACCAAGCTGCTGCGGCGTTAAGCCCCGTTACTGTCAGCACGGACGGCCAGGCACCGATTTTCTTGGCCAAGGGGTGGGATAGCCCAAATCCCAGCAAGTATGTACTTGCCAGAATTGTGGTGGTGATGGGCCCGCGCTTGTGCCACCAGTTATGGGCTGCTGCTGCACCAGCTGCAAACAGTACGACTCCGCCCACCGGACGCACACCGGTCCAGCGGGCCAGCCCGTAGCCACCAATGAGGCCGGCGGAGACCATCGCGGACGTGGGGATTTGCTCGTTGGCGGCTAATGCGCCGGTATACAGATCGGTCAGATCTTCACGCAGTGTGGGTGCGGATGTGGTGGACATCAAAGCTTCTTTCGTGTGAAAGGTTCGTGGATGGGGGCAGGGATTGGGCTAGGCCCTCGCAGATCCCAAGAACTCCTGGAGGCGTTCGATGCCTTCAGCTAAGTCAGCATCGCCCAACGCATAGGACAGCCGGAAATAACCGGAGGGGCCGAAGGCTTCACCGGGCACCAGGGCTACTTTTGTTTTGTTGAGTACCACCTGCGCCAGTTCCTCCGAACTTTGGGGGGTGTGGCCGCCAAAATTTTGGCCGATTAACGCTCTGACATCGGCGTAGGCATAAAAAGCGCCTTCAGGGGTGGGGGTTACCACGCCATCGATGGCGTTGAGGCCCGACACTATGGCTTTCCGACGGCGGTCGAATGCTTCTTTCATGCGTTCTACGTCGTCCATGGGGCCAGTCAGGGCTGCCAGTGCCGCGCGTTGTGCGATGTTGTTAACGTTGGAGCTCAGGTGGGACTGAAGGTTTCCCGCAGCCTTGATCACGTGAGGGGAGGCAATCATCCATCCCACTCGCCACCCAGTCATGGCGTAGGTTTTGGCAACACCGTTGAGCACGATCACATTATCCGTAAGCTCCGGGCAGGCCCCGGCCACGGAGGTAAAGGGAAGACCGTCATACACCAGGTGCTGGTAGATCTCGTCCGTGATCACAGTGAGTTCATGCTGGGCAGCCCAGGTCCCCAGTGCTGTGACCTCTTCGGGGGTGAATACTGCTCCCGTGGGATTTGAAGGGGAGCAGAGCAGCAGTGTTGTGGTGCGGGGGGTCAGGTGCTCCTCGAGCATATCTGGGGTTACTTTGTAGCCCTGTTCGGGGCCCGCAAAAACCTCTATGGGGTTTCCACCTGCTAGGCGGATCGCCTCCGGGTAGGTGGTCCAGTAGGGGCTCGGGAGGAGCACGTCGTCTCCGTCATCCACCACAGTTTGGAAGGCTTGATACACGGCTTGTTTGCCACCGTTGGTGACTAGCACGCAGGAGGGGTCCACGCTCCACCCCGAATCGCGTGCTGTGACGTCGGCAATGGCCTGGCGTAATTCCGGTAACCCGGCGGCTGGGGAGTACCGAAAATTAGCGGGGTCTTGGAGCGCTGCTGCTGCGGCTTCCACGATATGAGCGGGTGTGGAAAAGTCTGGTTCCCCGGCACCGAAGCCAATAACTGGTTCCCCAGCTGCTTTCAGTGCTTTAGCTTGAGAATCTACGGCAAGTGTTGCGGAGGGTGCGATGGCGCTGATTCTGCTGGAGATGCGGTGGGGTGTGCGCTGTGACATAACCTGTCTGTTCCTCCTGCTGGCCGCAGTGGTTGGATGAAATATGTTCTTGGACAATAGCGCGACTTCTGCGTCAGGTCACCCCTGTCCAATTGCTTGGCGGTGTCAGGTGTCCTATCATGTGACGCTGGTGTTCGATTGCGTCCAGACGGCAACGTCCGAATGTTTGTGAGCACTACTTAGGGCAGTGGCGCAATTGGTAGCGCAGCGGTCTCCAAAACCGCAGGTTGCAGGTTCGAGTCCTGTCTGCCCTGCGTCACCCGAAGGGTTACACGCAGTACCTTGAGGAGAAAGCATGTCCCAGACAGTAGTCAGCGGTCACCCCAGTGGTGAGCCGGTCAAAGAACCCCGTGGGGTCTTCGGTCGGCTGATTCTGTTCCTGCGCCAAGTGTTTGCTGAACTTCGCAAGGTGCATACCCCCACACGGTCAGAACTTGTGCAGTATGTGCTGGTCGTTTTGGTGTTTGTGGCCTTCATGATGGCGCTGATTTCCTTACTGGATCTTGGTTTTGGGCAGCTGGCTATGTTGGTTTTCGGTGACGGTGCTATCCCCAGTTAGCGTGAGCTATACCCGGCAGCACCACGAGCGGGCAGTAACTGAGGCCTTTCGGGCGTCACTGTTTGGCAAACAGAACATAACAAGGGCTTTAGGCGGGTAACGCCGGGCTAACAAGGTTCCGGTATGGTCGGAGCGCTACGTAGACACAGAGGAAAGCAGGACACCTGAAGTGACCGAGCACCAGGCTGAGAACGAGGTAGAACTCGACGTTGATTCCCAGACCCCGTCTGCTCCAGCCACCGAGCAGCCGTCGGAGGCTGTTGATCCCCGTGCTGAATTCGCCGCAAAGCTGCGCAGACAAGAGGGTGACTGGTTTGTCATCCACACGTACGCAGGCTACGAAAATCGGGTGAAGACCAACCTGGAGACCCGCATCCAATCCTTGAATATGGAAGATGACATTTTCCAGATCGAGGTCCCCATGGAAGAGGTTGTGGAGATCAAAAATGCGCAGCGTAAAACTGTGCGTCGTGTCCGCATTCCTGGTTATGTATTGGTCCGTATGAATCTCACTGATGCTTCGTGGGGCGCTGTACGGCACACTCCCGGTGTCACTGGCTTTGTCGGCCAGGATGCTTACAACCCGAATCCTTTGCGGATTGATGAGGTTGTTGACATGCTTAATCCTGTTCTGGATGCCCCGCAAGAGGTCACAGATGGCGAGGCCGTTGATGCTGCTACACCCGCTGCACCTGCTGTGGCAGCTCCCGCAGTGACTGTTGATTTTGAGGTTGGGGAGTCGGTGATTGTTAAAGAAGGCGCGTTTGCCACGTTGCCGGCCACAATTTCTGAGATCAAGGTTGAATCTCAACAATTGGTGGTTTTGGTGTCGATTTTCGAACGTGAGACTCCGGTGACTATTGCTTTTGATCAGGTGTCAAAGATCTGACCCACTATATGAAGACTTCGGATCAATCTCGGGACACGCTTTGCCCGGGGCTGATTCGTTCGGTCGCCGCGCCACGGTGACCCCCCGCCGTCGTACGCTCCTGTGCGGCGGTACGTTCAGCAGAAAAGGACCATCCTATGGCTCCCAAGAAGAAGGTCTCTGGCCTGATTAAGCTGCAGATTCAGGCTGGTGCCGCTAACCCGGCTCCGCCCGTTGGCCCCGCGCTCGGTGCGCAAGGCGTCAACATTATGGAGTTCTGCAAGGCTTACAACGCTGCCACTGAATCCCAGCGTGGCAACATCATCCCGGTGGAAATCACGGTCTACGAAGACCGCTCTTTCACCTTCATCACCAAAACTCCGCCTGCTACCCAGCTGATCAAGAAAGCTGCCGGTGTTTCAAAGGGCTCGGGTGTTCCGCATTCCCAGAAGGTCGGCAAGATCACATGGGATCAGGCGCGTGAGATCGCTACCACGAAGCAGGAAGACCTCAACGCTAACGATATAGAGCAGGGTGCCAAGATCATCGCCGGAACAGCCCGTTCCATGGGCATTGAGGTCGAGTGATTTTCGGGATTGTCCCGATCATTCATTCTGACCAATAGCAGCAGACAATAACCATGTGGCAGGACCGGGCGCGGTCCGTAATGACCACAACTGCACAAGGAGAATAAGCAGATGGCTCAGCGCAGCAAGGCGTACAAAGCGGCAGCGGCCAAAATTGAAGAGGGAAAACTCTATAGCCCAGCCGAAGCCGTGGCTCTGGTGAAGGAGATCAACTCATCGAAGGCCGACGCAACCATTGAAGTTGCTATGCGTTTGGGTGTTGACCCTCGTAAAGCCGATCAAATGGTCCGTGGCACGGTGAATTTGCCGCACGGGACCGGTAAAACCGCTCGTGTCGTGGTTTTCGCTCAGGGCGACAAGGCAGCCGCAGCGGAAGCTGCCGGTGCTGATTTCGTGGGTTCGGATGATCTCATTGCCAAGGTTGCCGGTGGCTGGACTGATTTTGATGCCGCCGTGGCCACACCGGACATGATGGGCAAGGTAGGTCGTCTGGGTAAGGTTTTGGGTCCCCGTAACCTGATGCCAAACCCCAAAACTGGCACCGTGACCATGGATGTGACGAAAGCGGTTGAGGATATTAAGGGCGGCAAGATCGACTTCCGTGTTGATAAGCACGCTAACCTCCACTTCATCATTGGCAAGTCCTCGTTTGATCAGACAGCTCTGGCCGAGAACTTTGGTGCGGCTCTGGAGGAAGTGCTCCGTCTTAAGCCGACTTCGTCCAAGGGGCGTTATGTTGCCAAGATGACGTTGTCTTCCACCTTTGGTCCCGGTGTTCCGGTGGATCCGAATGCCACGGAGGTTTCTGTAGGCTGACCTTCCGGGTTGTGGGCAGATGCCTCGAACATTTCCAACAAGCGGTCCCATGATGTAACCATCGGGGCCGCTTGTTGCTGTATAGACAGTGATGTTCGGCGTTCCCTGTTGTCCGGTATGTGTGGGCGCTACTGTGGTGAATTCAGGCTGGTTTTCTCCCGAAAGGTCTGCTGTGAATGTTCTGCGGCCCGTAGCCATACAACAGGTGCGTATTCCTGAAGTCTTTGACCGCGAGGCAGCAGGGGTCCTTGAAGAAATCGCTGATCTCGTTCGACGTTCCCGGGCGTCCGTGTGGGGAACAACGGACCTGGCGAATGACGCGGAAGGGATCTTTAAAGATCTGCATGACCCCTGGGAGCGGGTGGTGCTCCTGACCGCGCGCACAGATTGCGGATTGGTGGGGCGTGCCGAAGTGCGGTTGCCACTGATTGTGGAAACACGTAGCGCACATATTTTTCTCACGGTAGATCCTGAACATGAGTCTGAGGGTGTGGGGGCAGATTTACTGGCTGCAGCTGAGGCGGTTGCTCAGGCAGAAGCTCGTCGTGTGATTGTGATTCACTCGGAACACCCAGGCCCACAAGACATTCAAGGGGACGGGCGGATTGGTTCTGGTACTGACATGCTGCCCATTGTTGACCCCGATGCTTGGGTGCGTGCAGCAGACCAGTCGGGGCGTCTACCGGTGTCCAACCGTCAAACACGTTTTGCCGCGCGGTTTGGGTATGAATTGCAGACGGTGAGCGATGTTAGCCGAATTACGGTTCCCCTTGACGAACAGCAGCGTCGGAGTCTTATGGCAGAAGTAGAAACTTATGATGGCGCCGAGAACTACCGGACACACACCTGGGTGGGGTCGTCCCCTGATAACTGGTTAGATTCTTTAGCTCGATTGCATGAACGTATTCCATCGGATTCGTTTGTTCCGCCGCGACTGTGGGACCCGGAGCCATGGGATCCGGAACGAGCGCGGCGTACGGAGCTGTTGCGGGCGGATAACGGGGATATATCGCTGATGTCCGTGGTGGAGCATGTACCGTCGGAACAACTCGTGGGTATGACTGAGCTGGTTTTGCCCGGGCCAAAGGCCACCATATGTTTTCAGGACGAAACCGTGGTGTTACGGGAACACCGGGGGCGTAGGCTGGGGCTGCGGCTCAAGTTAGCTAATTTGGATCTTTTGGCGCTTCAGGCTCCCGGCGTGGAGTCGGTGTATGTGTGGACCCACAGCGGTAATACCCAGATGAATCGAGTTAATCGGAGTGTGGGGGCAAAAGTCCTGGGCCGTTCTGCCGTGTGGTCCCGGCGTGTTGGACTTGAGTAACTATTCCGGTGACAGGAGGACATCGTGTCAGGTCCCGCCTTGGTTGGGATGATCGACGACATTCACGACCCCAGAGTGCGTAAAGTCGCTGAACTGCTGAAAGGGAAAAACAAACGTTCCCGGGCCATGATCGTGGACGATGAAGAAAACATTGCAGAGGCGATTCGGCAAAGTGTTGCTCTGTTTACCGTTTTTCTTTCTGAGGGCACCGTTTTGGGGGAGGAGCTCGTGAGTTTGCTTCCCGATGAGGTGGAAATTCACGTGGTTTCTTCGCGGTTGTCCAAGGAGTTATTCGGGGTTGAGCGCCGTAGTCGGGTTTTTGCTCTCGGAAGGCGTCCGCGCCCATGGACGGTCGCTGAAGTTCTGGATACGCCGGGGGATATCGTGATCCTCGACGGCGTGCGTCTGATGGGCAACATTGGAGCGATTACTCGAACAGCTAAGGCTCTGGGGGCATCGGGAATACTGCTTTTGGATAGTGCCGTGGAAAGTCTGGTGGATCGCCGGCTAGTGCGGGCCAGCCGGGGGCTGGTGTTTTCTATGCCCATGGCCGTGACCGATGCTGCCACGGTGCTTCCCGCGTTGGATGAACGCAGCATCCGTCTGGTGTCTTTGCACCCACGTGCAACTCAGCAGCTCGCGAGTATTTCTGGGATTCCTGGCAGGATTGCGTTGCTTCTGGGCAGTGAAAAGAACGGGCCGTCTGCTGACTTAGCTGAGCATGCTGATACGTCAGTGACTATCGCTATTGATCCCGGGGTGGAATCTTTGAATGTGTCAGTCAGTGCAGCGCTGGCTTTATATGAGCGATCTCCTAGGGGGCATCGTGTGGCCGGAGTGTGAATCCGCCATCAGGTTGTTTCGCTGCACTTGTCCCGATAGAGTAGGCAACATCCAAAGACCGTCGGTCGTGGTTTTCTGTGCCCTCAGCACCGTTGTGGGTCCAGAAAACTGCCGTAAGAGCCCGTAAGTGGCGTCCAACGCAGGTGTCCTGAACGTCATCGTTCTTTCTCATGATCCCTTTTGCCATGAGTTTGAATTTTTTGCGCCCTGGCACTTGCCGGGGCGTTTTTTGTGGGCGTTGGAACAGGAAACGACCGACCCATGAAGGAAAGGAGTGCCATGGCGAACCCGGAAAAGGCCGCTGCGGTGGCTGAGCTGAAGGAGCAGTTTTCTGCTTCCAAAGCTGCTGTGCTGACCGAATACCGCGGTCTCTCGGTGGCCCAGCTGAAACAGCTGCGCCGTGCGCTCGGTGAAGAAGCCGAGTACGCCGTGGTGAAGAACACGCTGGCTGGCATTGCCGCCCAGGAAGCCGGGATTGACGCATTCGAAGGTAAGCTCAGCGGCCCTTCGGCTATTGCGTTTGTTGCCGGTGATCCCGTGGCTGTTGCTAAGTCCTTGCGTGAATTCGCCAAGGAAAACCCTGAACTGGTTGTCAAAGGCGGCTACATGGATGGTGCTGCCCTTGACGAAGACGGTGTGAAGAAACTTGCGGATTTGGAATCCCGCGAAGTTCTGTTGGCCAAGGTTGCTGGTGTCGCCCAGGCATCGCTATCGAAGGCTGCTGCACTGTTCCAGGCTCCGCTGTCCAAGACCGTTCGTACGACCGAGGCGCTGCGTGCCAAGGTAGAAGAAACCGGCCAGGCAGCCTGACGTTTTACGTCATCACTATTTGCAAGAATCCACATCTGACCTGCACAGCTACCTTATGGGGTGTGCGAGGTTAAACCCATTGAGGAGTCACAACATGGCTAAGCTTTCCACTGAAGAACTCATTGACGCTTTCAAGGAACTGTCTTTGATCGAACTCTCCGAGTTCGTGAAAGCGTTTGAGGAAACCTTTGACGTTACTGCCGCTGCTCCGGCAGCTGTGGCCGTTGCAGGCGCCCCGGCTGCCGGTGGTGATGGCGGCGGTGCTGCTGAAGAGCAGACCGAGTTCGACGTCATTCTGGAATCTGCCGGCGACAAGAAGATCGGTGTGATTAAGGAAGTGCGTGCTCTGACCTCCCTCGGCTTGAAGGAAGCCAAGGAACTGGTTGACGGCGCTCCCAAGCCTGTTCTGGAAGGTGCTTCCAAGGAAGATGCCGACAAGGCCAAGGAACAGCTTGAAGGCGCTGGTGCTACTGTCACTCTTAAGTGATTCATTCACGAGGGGTAACGCATATCTGAGATTGAGTTGAAATAACTCATCAACACGACAAGGGGCTCTGAACACACAGTGTGTTCAGAGCCCCTTGTCGTGTTTGGGTTTTTGTGTGCTGTCATAGGCATGAACCATGCACGTGAAACTGTCCACAGGTGTAATTCAGCTCATGTCATAAAAATGTCACCATGTGAGGCAGTGTTACCGTTTCGGGTGCACAAGTTCGTTATCGTGTTCAGGCGCGAATGTTGGGGGGAGCAGCGCCATCGAACGATCATGAGGGCTACGATGAGTACTAAGAGGGAATATGACCGAGTCAACGAATATCGCTACAACAACCTCCGTAACGCAACACAGTTTTGGTGAACGTCTTCGCCGGGACCTTCCTGCATCACTCGTCGTTTTTCTCGTAGCGGTTCCTTTGTCGCTGGGTATTGCTGCAGCGTCGGGAGCTCCGATTGCTGCCGGTTTGATCGCTGCTGCTGTAGGCGGCATTCTTGCCGGAATCTTTGGTGGTGCGCCTTTGCAGGTCAGCGGACCAGCGGCAGGACTGACGGTGATTGTTGCTTCTCTGGCTGCTCAGTTCCCTTGGCCAGTTGTGTGTGCCGTAACGTTTGGTGCAGGTTTGCTCCAGCTATTGCTGTCAATTAGTCGTGTAGCACGCCTGGCATTGGCAATATCTCCCGTGGTTGTCAATGCGATGTTGGCGGGTATTGGCGTCACGATCATCTTGCAACAAATCCAAGTCATGTTAGGTGGCACTTCCAAATCATCAGCATGGGAGAACGTGTTGTTGCTGCCCAAGCACGTTTCTGGAATGAACCCGCTGGATTTGTTGTGTGGTTTATCGGTGATTGCACTGATTATGCTTTGGGCCCGTTTACCAGCTTCTGTGCGAAAGGTGCCTGGGCAGCTGGTTGCCATTGTGCTGGTCACAATTGCTTCAGTTCTTTTCGCCCTGGATGTCACACGTGTTGAGGTCGGGGATTCGATCTTGGATGCGATTGCACTACCGCAGTTACCTGATGGTGAGTGGGGTGCTTTCCTGCTGGGTGTGTTGACCGTTGGAATCGTGGCGAGCATCGAATCGCTGCTCAGCGCGGTTGCGGTGGATCGGCTCCATGAGGGTAAGAGAACTAATTTTGATCGCGAACTTTTTGGTCAAGGGGTAGCGAATTCAGCTTCCGGGCTGTTGGGTGGTTTGCCGGTCACCGGTGTGATTGTGCGCAGTTCCACCAACGTGGTGGCTGGGGCAGTCAGTAATGTGTCGGCGATCATGCACGGTGTGTGGGTCGCTGTGTTTTCTGTGCTCGGTGTTGCCCTGATCGAATCCATTCCCACAGCAGCGCTGGCTGGTCTTCTGGTGTATACGGGTGCCAAGCTGATTCGCTGGGCGGATATTCATGTTGCAGGTCGCACCGGTGATCTGCTGGTGTACGTGGCCACCATCGTGGGTGTGGTTGCACTAAACCTGCTTGAAGGTGTCGGTATCGGTGTAGCGCTGTCGATTGTGATTTTGCTGTGGCGTGTGGTGAACGCCAGTGTGCACGCTGAGGAACTGGGGCCGAATCGCTGGCGTGTGGTTATCGAAGGCACCTGCTCCTTCTTGTCCACACCACGGTTGGTGGGGGTATTGCAGTCAATCCCCGAAGACGTTGATGTGATCGTTGAATTGGAAGTTGACTACTTAGACCGCCATGCCTTCCAGGCTCTTGAAGATTGGCGGGCGCGTCATCAAGCTCGGGGCCGCCAAGTGACCATTGAGCAGCACACGCATGATGTGCTGGGTGCACTTGATTCCCAGCCTCCGCGACGTTCCGGGTTGCGTTCTATGGTTTCTGGTGCTTTGGCGCCTTGGCAGGATCAAGGTCGTGAGCTGCCAACCTTGGACACCGGCTCAATGCATCTGAGCCACCTGTTGCCTGTGTATGCCGGTATTGATCAGTTCCACCGGAAGAGGGCAGGCATGGTTAATCAATACCTTGAGCCCCTTGCGTTGACGCAGCGGCCCGAGGCCATGTTCATTACGTGTGCGGATAGCTGTGTGGTGCCCAGCATGATCACGAATTCAGGTCCGGGCGACTTGTTTACGGTACGCAACGTCGGCAATCTGATTCCCACCTGTCACGCCGGGGAAGGTCACGCTCACCATCAGGACGAACAGCACATTCACGGCCAAGGATCGGCGGCAGCCGCGCACGGCGACGCCTCCGTGGAGTCCGCAGTGACTTTTGCCGTGGAGTCGCTGGGGGTGCAGGCTATCGTGGTGTGTGGGCACTCTGCCTGTGGTGCCATGAGTTCATTGCTGACTGGGATTTCCATACCCGATGACCTGGATGCGTGGCTGGAATATGGCCGAGAGTCTTTGGATACTTTTCGGGCCAATCACCCATTGGTGGCGGAAGCAAAGGCTGCTGGGTACACCGAGGCGGACCAGTTGTCCATCGTTAATGTGATGGTGCAGTTGGAGCGGTTACGGCGTCACCCCAGCATTGCTGCTGGGCTGGAAGCGGAGACCCTGAGTATCGCGGGACTGTTCTTCGATGTGAGTGCTAGCCGGGTTGTAGAGATCACGGCAGATGCTTTGGTCGAGGTGGGCCAAGAACGGATGCCTACTTCCGGTAGGGCACATAAGCGTTCCTTAGCGGGTAGCTGATTCGTATCTTCCAAGCTATCGAATCCGTGCCGGGTAGCGTTTTGAAGAAAGGCAATCGAGGCTGTACTGCTGTCAATCTTCTCGATTGATGCCGTGATAGCGGGGTGATCTGCCGGCTCGTGTTGTCGAGATTGCTCTGACTCCGCTGCTTTATCGACTCAAATCTCGCGGGTCTCTGACAAGATGAAATAGAACCTAGACATGACTGACTAGGGTTGATATTTTTCCTAGTGAGGTGCCTCACGCATTCTATTTCACTGCATTAGGAGGTAGTTATGGAACGTCGTGATCTCTTCAAGGGGCTGGCGGGGCGGTGACGTTCGCTCGTACCTTCTACAGCGCATTTCGAGCAGCTCGTCGACAGGGCCTTGCTGTGCGTCGCGCCGTCAATCGGGCTGCAAGTACCGCGGGGCCAGAGGTTCGTGATGCTCTACTCTCCATTTTTATGAGCGACGCAGTGATTGTCACTTGTACGTCATGAAGCTGGAGACTGTCGGATTTCTACTGGCAGCGACGGCGTTCGTCCTTCTTAACGTGGATGTAATACCTGGGAGTCGGACCCTGGGCTTCGTATTCTTTCTCGTAGCCTGCGGCGTATTCGCGTTCATCCGATTCGGGCGTAGGGGGCGAACCGAAGACCATGAGTGAGGGGTGAGTGATTGTAAAGAACCCCCGTGCGCTCTGCGTGCGGGGGTTCTTGCTTGCGTATGGTATTCCGCGCGCACGCTCCTGCAAACAGCTGCAAACAGCCTTCCGGGCTGGGCCGGAGCGGCAGATGGGCGCTGGAGAGTAGTAGAAAGCTCGACCATCTACTAGACATCACCGATGTCTGTGGCCTATTGTGGACTCTTGCGTTGTCCCTGGTTTCAGTGTGCCTTCATATAGCGGTGGGCACCCCTCGAAACGCTACAACTTCTGCACTTCTCCTCGCCAGCGAGCCGATCGCCGGCAGCCTGGGTTAGACTGTAGCCTTCGACACATCGGACGGGAACCGCGCGATTCACCTGCAGACCTGTGGAAGGAATCTCACCTTGGTCGCCTCGAGCACCGATTCGTCCGTCACCGCAAACACGGCAGGGAATAACACTCCCCGCCGTGTATCTTTTGCAAAGATCCATGAGCCACTTGAGGTCCCGAACCTTTTGGCATTGCAAACCGATAGTTTTGATCGCCTGGTCGGCAACGAAAGCTGGCAGGAGCGACTGCGCCAAGCGCAAGAAGCTGGCCAGTCCGGTGTGCCTGCCACATCGGGGCTATCTGACATCTTTGAAGAGATCTCTCCGATTGAAGATTTCCAGGGAACCATGTCCCTGTCCTTCACCGAACCGGAGTTCTACGACCCCAAGTACACGGTTGAAGAATGTAAAGACCGTGATGCCACATACTCGGCTCCGCTGTACGTCAAAGCCGAGTTCATGAACAACACCACGGGTGAAATTAAGCAGCAGACCGTGTTCATGGGCGACTTCCCGTTGATGACCGACAAGGGAACGTTCGTGATCAATGGCACTGAACGTGTGGTGGTTTCCCAGTTGGTGCGTTCCCCTGGTGCTTACTTCGAAAAGGGTCAAGACCGCAATTCGGATAAGGACATCTTCTCTGCCAAGATCATTCCGTCCCGTGGGGCCTGGTTTGAATTGGAGATTGACAAGCGCGATCAGGTGGGCGTGCGCCTTGACCGCAAGCGTAAGCAGTCCGTGACCGTATTACTAAAAGCCTTGGGGTGGACTGAAGCCAAAATCCTGGAGGAATTTGGCGAATTTGATTCCATCCGCGCGACTTTGGAAAAAGACACCACAGAAACGCGCGAAGATGCTCTGCTGGACATTTACCGCAAATTGCGTCCGGGGGAACCGCCCACGGTGGACGCTGCCCAGCAGCTACTGGACAACATGTATTTCAACCCCAAGCGCTACGACCTTGCCAAGGTGGGGCGTTACAAGATCAATCGCAAATTGGGGATTGATAAGGCCTTTGACGATCCGGATGCCTCAGTGTTGTCCATTGAAGACATTGTGGCCATGATTCGGTATTTGGTGACTTTGCATGCTGGTGGTACTTCCATTCAGGGTGTGCGTGATGGCCAGGCGCGTGATTTCCGTGTCGATGTTGACGATATTGACCACTTTGGTAACCGCCGTATTCGTGCGGTTGGCGAGTTGATCGAAAACCAAATCCGTACCGGGCTGTCCCGTATGGAACGTGTGGTGCGTGAACGTATGACCACTCAGGATGTGGAAGCGATTACCCCGCAGACGCTAATCAATATCCGCCCTGTGGTAGCTGCGATCAAAGAGTTTTTCGGTACCTCACAGTTGTCGCAGTTCATGGACCAGAACAACCCTTTGGCGGGCCTGACGCACAAGCGGCGTTTGTCTGCTCTGGGGCCTGGTGGTCTTTCCCGTGACCGCGCGGGCATGGAGGTTCGTGACGTTCACCCATCGCACTACGGTCGTATGTGCCCGATTGAAACCCCTGAGGGGTCCAACATCGGTTTGATCGGTTCGTTGGCGACGTACGCGCGGATTAATCCGTTTGGTTTTATCGAAACCCCGTACCGTCGTGTGGTTGATGGTGTGGTGACTGACGACGTCGTATACCTGACGGCTGATGATGAACGTGGCGCTGTGATTGCACAGGCGAACGCCCCGTTGACTCAGGATCTGCATTTTGCGGAGGACGCTGTGCTGGCCCGTGCCGCTGACGGTTCCGGTGAAGCTGTGTTGGTGGACCCTGCAGACGTTGAGTTCATGGATGTTTCCCCGCGTCAGATGGTTTCCGTGGCCACCGCGCTGATCCCGTACTTGGAGCATGACGACGCTAACCGGGCACTGATGGGCGCTAACATGCAGCGTCAGGCTGTGCCGTTGTTAGTCACGGAAGCTCCTTTGGTGGGCACCGGTATGGAACGTTTCGCGGCTATGGGTGCCGGCGATTCTGTCCTGGCGATTAAGCCAGGCGTCGTGACTGAAGTTGCCGCAGACCACGTGACCGTGAGCAATGACGACGGCACCACCAGAGAGTACGCCGTTGGTAAGTTCGTTCGCTCTAACCCGGGCAACACTTACAACCAGCGCGTAATTGTTTCTGAAGGTGACCGAGTCGAGGCTCGTACGGTGCTGGCCGATGGTCCGTCAACAGACCATGGTGAACTGGCGCTGGGTAAGAACTTGCTTGTTGCCTACATGTCGTGGGAAGGCCTCAACTACGAGGACGCGATCATCCTGTCCCAGCGCATGGTCTCTGATGATGTGTTGACCTCAATTCATATTGAGGAGCACGAAATTGATGCCCGTGATACCAAGCTGGGTGCGGAAGAAATCACCCGTGACATCCCGAACGTTTCAGAAGATGTTCTGTCGGCATTAGATGAGCGCGGCATTATTCACATCGGTGCTGAGGTTCAGGCTGGTGACATTCTGGTCGGCAAGGTGACGCCCAAGGGCGAGACTGAACTGACTCCGGAAGAACGCTTGCTGCGGGCGATTTTCGGCGAAAAGTCGCGTGAAGTCCGTGATACTTCACTGAAGGTGCCCCATGGCGAGTCCGGGACGGTCATCGGTGTGCGGGTCTTTGATCGCGATGACGACAGCGATGATTTGCCCGCTGGTGTCAATCAGGTGGTCCGCGTGTATGTGGCACAGAAGCGCAAGATCACTGATGGCGATAAGTTGGCTGGTCGTCACGGCAACAAGGGTGTGATCTCCAAAATTCTGCCGGTTGAAGATATGCCGTTCTTGGCCGATGGAACTCCCGTGGATGTGATCTTGAATCCCTTGGGTGTGCCGGGCCGTATGAACTTGGGTCAGGTACTTGAAGTCCACACAGGTTGGCTAGCTAAACATGGCTGGGACATTGAAGGTAACCCGGAATGGCTGAATCGTCTGACGGATTTCCCCAAGTCCACTGGTCAAATCAATGTGGCTACTCCGGTGTTTGACGGTGCTCGCGAAGACGAAATCTTCGACCTGTTGGATCATTCGAACCCGACTCGTGACGGGGAGCGGCTGATCAATCACACGGGTAAAGCTCAGCTGTTCGACGGTCGTTCGGGGGAGCCTTTCCCCGACCCCATCTCAGTGGGTTACCAATACATCTTGAAACTGCACCACTTGGTGGATGACAAGATCCACGCTCGCTCTACCGGCCCGTACTCCATGATCACCCAGCAGCCTTTGGGTGGTAAGGCCCAGTTCGGGGGTCAGCGCTTTGGCGAGATGGAAGTTTGGGCACTGGAAGCGTACGGCGCGGCGTACACGCTGCAGGAAATCCTGACGGTTAAATCTGACGATGTTCACGGTCGTGTGAAGGTCTACGAAGCGATTGTGAAGGGTGAAAACATCCCTGAACCTGGTGTTCCTGAGTCGTTCAAGGTCTTGATCAAGGAAATGAAATCCCTGTGCCTGAATGTCGAAGTCCTTTCGGCTGACGGTCAGACCGTTGAAATGCGTGATGCGGACGATGAAGTCTTCCGTGCCGCAGAAGAGCTTGGCATCGACCTTTCCCATTCGGAGCCCAGCTCCGTTGAAGAGGTCTGAGTCGGCGGCATCCCACCGACATCATCCACATACGTTTTCAAGAAGAATTCACAGAAAGAGATCAAGGATCCTTATGTCCAACGATTCTTCGCTCAACCTCATGCGAATCGGCTTGGCTACGGCTGATCAGATCCGCAGCTGGTCTTTCGGCGAGGTTAAGAAGCCCGAAACCATTAACTACCGCACGCTCAAGCCTGAGAAAGACGGCTTGTTCTGTGAAAAGATTTTCGGTCCAACCCGGGACTGGGAATGCTACTGCGGAAAGTACAAACGTGTCCGGTACAAAGGCATTATTTGTGAGCGCTGCGGTGTGGAAGTGACCCGCGCCAAGGTACGCCGTGAGCGTATGGGGCACATTGAGCTGGCTGCTCCCGTCACGCACATTTGGTACTTCAAAGGTGTTCCGTCTCGTTTGGGTTACCTGCTCGACTTGGCTCCGAAGGACCTTGAGAAGGTCATCTACTTCGCTGCTTACATGATCACCAAAGTGGACGAGGAAGCTCGTCACGATGATCTACCGAACCTGCAGGCTGCGATTGACCGTGAAAAGAAAGCTCTGGAAGACCAGCGCGATGCCGATATCGCCGCTATCGCTTCTGACCTGGAGCAAGACTTGGGCACGGTGGAATCTGAAGGCGGCAAGGCCGCTGAAAAACGTAAACTTCGTGATGCCGCGGACCGTCAAATGGCTAATGTTCGCAAGCGCGCCGACCGCGAGGTCGAAGCGCTTGAACGGGTTTGGGATCGGTTTAAAAACCTGAAGGTTAATGACCTTGAAGGTGACGAAGCTCTGTACCGCCAGATGGTGGACCGTTATGGCATGTACTTTGAAGGTTCGATGGGTGCTGAGGCGATTAAAAAGCGTCTGGAAACCTTTGACCTGTTAGGGGAAGCTGAAACCCTCAAAGAAGTCATTGCTACCGGTAAAGGGCAGCGGAAGTCGCGGGCACTCAAACGCCTGAAAGTGGTGAATGCTTTCCTCACCACGGATAATTCCCCGCTGGGTATGGTTCTGGACGCTGTGCCAGTCATCCCGCCGGAATTGCGTCCCATGGTGCAGCTCGACGGCGGTCGTTTTGCGACTTCTGATCTGAATGATCTTTATCGCCGTGTGATTAACCGTAATAACCGCCTCAAGCGCTTGTTGGACTTGGGTGCGCCAGAAATCATCGTGAACAACGAAAAGCGGATGCTGCAGGAAGCCGTCGATTCGCTGTTCGATAATGGTCGGCGTGGTCGCCCGGTGACCGGGCCGGGGAACCGCGCGCTTAAGTCGTTGTCCGACATGTTGAAGGGCAAGCAGGGGCGGTTCCGTCAGAACTTGCTGGGTAAGCGTGTGGATTACTCCGGTCGTTCGGTGATCGTGGTGGGTCCGCAGCTGAAGTTGCATCAGGCCGGTCTGCCTAAGCAGATGGCTTTGGAACTGTTTAAACCCTTTGTGATGAAGCGCCTGGTGGATCTTAATCACGCACAGAACATCAAGTCCGCGAAGCGAATGGTTGAACGTTACCGTCCGCAGGTCTGGGACGTACTGGAAGAAGTCATCACCGAGCATCCTGTGTTGCTCAACCGTGCGCCAACCTTGCACCGTTTGGGGATCCAGGCATTCGAACCGCAGCTGGTGGAAGGTAAAGCTATCCAGCTGCACCCGTTAGTGTGTTCGGCGTTTAACGCGGACTTTGACGGTGACCAGATGGCTGTTCACTTGCCCCTGTCTCCGGAAGCCCAGGCTGAGGCGCGTATCTTGATGTTGTCGTCGAACAACATCTTGAAGCCTTCGGACGGTAAACCGATCGCCTTGCCTTCGCAGGACATGATCATTGGCTTGTACCACCTCACGACGGAGCGTCCCGATGAGGTTGGTGCGGGCACCAGCTACTCTTCCGTGGCTGAAGCCATTATGGCGTTTGATGCACATAAGCTGCACCTGAATGCCAAAGCCAAGATTGTGGTGGATGACTTTGTCCCGTACCCGGGATGGGTGGCACCTGCTGGCTATCAGCAGGGCGATGCCGTCACCTTGGAAACTACT
Organism: Kocuria sp.; assembly: GCA_030524035.1. Lineage (GTDB taxonomy): Bacteria > Actinomycetota > Actinomycetes > Actinomycetales > Micrococcaceae > Kocuria. The sequence goes on from JAUNHG010000001.1 coordinate 485,525, forward strand.
CTGGGGCGTGTGATCTTCAACCAGCAGCTGCCCGCTGATTATCAGTGGGCCGATGGCGTTGCGGACAAGAAATTCTTGTCCAAACTGGTCAATGATCTGGCGGAAACCTACCCCATGGGTGTGGTTGCTCAGACTTTGGATAACCTCAAGGACGCAGGCTTTTATTGGGCTGCATGGTCCGGTATCACCGTGGCTATCTCTGATATCGCAACTCCTCCGGCTAAACCGGGCATCATGGAGGGGTATGAAGCGCAGGCTGCCAGAATCCAGGGTCAGTACGACACCGGTCTGATTGACGATGATGAGCGCCGTTCTGAATTGATCGACATCTGGACTAAGGCTACGGATGAAGTTGCCGAGGCCATGCGGGAAAACCTGGGTGAGCTCAACACCATCAACCGCATGGTGTCCTCGGGTGCTCGTGGTAACTGGATGCAGGTTCGTCAGATTGCGGGTATCCGCGGTTTGGTGGCCAACCCGAAGGGCGAAATTATGCCCCGCCCGATCAAATCTTCATACCGTGAAGGCTTGTCGGTTCTGGAATACTTCATCGCTACTCACGGTGCTCGTAAGGGCTTGGCGGATACCGCTTTGCGTACCGCCAACTCAGGGTATTTGACTCGGCGTCTGGTGGATGTTTCTCAGGATGTCATTGTGCGTGAAGCCGACTGTGGAACAGATCGTGGGTTGACACTGCCGTTGGTTTCCACGGATTCCGATGCTCGCGCCCTACATGAAGAAGTAGAAAACACGGTTCATGGTCGTGTGCTTGCGGTCGATGTGGCGGATGCTGACGGCCAGGTCTTGGCTAAAGCGGGTGTGGATATTTCTGACGCGTTGATCAGGACTCTGTTCGATGCCGGTGTGGATGACGTCCGTGTGCGTTCCGTGTTGACCTGTGAGTCTGCGGTTGGCGTTTGTGCCGCTTGCTACGGGCGGTCGCTGGCCACCAATAAGTTGGTTGATATCGGTGAAGCTGTTGGCATTATCGCTGCGCAGTCCATTGGTGAGCCTGGCACCCAGTTGACCATGCGTACCTTCCACACCGGTGGTGTGGCGTCCTCCGATGGTGACATCACCCAGGGTCTGCCGCGTATCCAGGAACTTTTTGAGGCCCGTACCCCCAAGGGTGTTGCACCGATCTCCGAAGTGGCTGGTCGTGTGAGCATTGAAGACACCGATAAGGGTGTGCGCATTGTGGTGACGCCGGATAATGGTGATGAGGAATTTGCCTACCCCGTGCTGCGCCGCGCCAAAATGCTAGTTGCCGATGGCGATCACGTGGAGGTTGGTCAGCAGTTGGTGGCCGGTGCCGTGGATCCCAAGGAAGTTCTGCGTATCCGTGGTCGTCGTGCCGCCCAGAAACACCTGGTGGATGAAGTTCAAGGTGTTTACCGCTCTCAGGGTGTAGGCATCCATGACAAGCACGTCGAGGTCATCGTTCGGCAAATGTTGCGGCGTAATACCGTGATTGAGTCTGGGGATACCGACTTGTTGCCCGGTGAGTTGGTAGATGATGTCCGTTATCGTGAAGCCAACGTGAAGGCTGTTTCTGAGCAGCAGCGCCCGGCCTCGGGACGCCCTGAACTGATGGGTATCACGAAGGCTTCTCTGGCCACGGATTCGTGGTTGTCGGCTGCTTCCTTCCAGGAAACCACTCGGGTTCTGACGCAGGCAGCTATGGAGGCCAAGTCGGATCCATTGGTGGGTCTGAAGGAGAATGTGATCATCGGTAAGTTGATCCCGGCTGGCACAGGGCTGGCTCGGTACAACAACGTGAGTGTGGAACCGACAGAGGAAGCCAAGGCCACACTGTTCACGGATTCTGGTGGTTATGCAGACTTCGCCTACGCGGATGAAAGCTCTGGTTTGAACAGCGAGTTCCAGGCGATTCCGTTGGAGGATTACGACTTCGGAGCCAACTGAGGGACCGCGTTCGATCACGCATCGAATGCTGTGAGGTCAGGCCCCTTTCCCGCGATGATGGGGGAGGGGCCTGACCTCACTGAGGGGTATCCATCATGTACTGGGCGAGCGTGGAGTTGACCGTGACAACTAGCCCGTGGTCCTGATACCCTTTACGGGATTGGCTCGATCGCCTATGTGATCGCATTCCAGTGGCAACATGGACACCGTCCAGAGGTTCGCAGGGTGGACCTCACTGCCACTTTTTTGTGTGTCTATAGACCATTCATCCGTGCGTGATGTTCACAATCAACGGATTGTATGCGCTGGTGCCCGCCGTAAAACTTTTCGGTGTGATAGGTATCAGCGGCCGTGAAAAGCCGAAGACCAGACAATGCGGTGCCGTCGTAACCGCCATGATCAGGAGACAAAGTGCCAACAATTCAGCAGTTGGTCCGTAAGGGTCGTAGCCCCAAGGTCGTGAAGACCAAGGCACCGGCCCTGAAGGGCAACCCCATGAAGCGTGGTGTATGTACCCGTGTGTACACCACAACCCCCAAGAAGCCGAACTCCGCTCTTCGGAAGGTTGCCCGTGTGCGGCTCAACGGTGGCGTTGAAGTCACCGCGTACATCCCCGGTGAAGGGCACAACCTTCAGGAGCACTCCATTGTGCTCGTGCGTGGAGGCCGTGTGAAGGACCTGCCGGGTGTTCGCTACAAGATCGTCCGTGGCGCCCTCGACACCCAAGGTGTTAAGGGTCGTGGCCAGGCTCGTTCCCGTTATGGCGCGAAGAAGGAGAAGAAGTAATGCCTCGTAAGGGTCCCGCTCCCAAGCGCCCCCTCGTTGTTGACCCTGTGTACGGTTCACCGATCGTCACACAGCTGATTAACAAGGTTCTTCAGGATGGTAAAAAGTCCACCGCTGAACGCATCGTGTACGGTGCGTTGGCTGGTGTGGAACAGAAAACCGGTTCCGAACCTGTTGCCACGCTGAAGAAAGCGCTTGATAACGTCAAGCCAGCGTTGGAGGTTCGTTCCCGCCGTGTCGGTGGCGCCACCTACCAGGTTCCCGTGGAAGTTCGCGCGGGCCGTTCAACCGCTTTGGCTCTGCGTTGGTTGGTTGGTTACGCCAAGGTGCGTCGCGAACACACCATGACCGAGCGTCTCATGAACGAAATCCTCGATGCCTCTAATGGCCTCGGTGCGGCAGTCAAGCGTCGTGAAGACACACACAAGATGGCTGACTCGAATAAGGCATTCGCCCACTACCGCTGGTAATACCAGCCGGTTAGTACCCCATGGCCCGGTCTGTCTGGCGCACAAATGTGCGTTGTTGGCAGGCCGTTGGCCACACCTCAGAAGGGATTCACCGTGGCACTCGACGTGCTTACCGACCTCAAGAAGGTCCGCAATATCGGCATCATGGCCCACATCGATGCTGGCAAGACGACCACCACCGAACGCATCCTGTTCTACACCGGCATTAACCACAAACTTGGCGAGACCCACGACGGTGCCTCGACGATGGACTGGATGGAGCAGGAACAAGAACGCGGTATTACGATCACCTCTGCCGCGACCTCCTGCTACTGGCACGACAACCAGATCAACATCATTGACACCCCGGGCCACGTGGATTTCACCGTAGAGGTGGAGCGTTCGCTGCGCGTGCTTGACGGTGCTGTCGCTGTGTTCGACGGCAAAGAAGGTGTTGAGCCACAGTCCGAAACTGTGTGGCGTCAGGCCGATAAGTACAACGTGCCCCGTATTTGCTTCGTCAACAAGATGGACAAATTAGGCGCAGATTTCTACTTCACTGTAGACACCATCATTTCCCGCCTCGGTGCGAAACCTTTGGTGTTGCAACTGCCCATCGGATCGGAATCCGATTTTGTGGGCGTTGTGGATTTGTTGAGCATGAAGGCGCTTGTCTGGGAAGGTGATTCCAAGGGCGATGTTTCCTTGGGTGCCTCTTACCAGACTGTGGATATTCCAGCTGACCTGCAGGATCGGGCTGAGGAATACCGCAACAAGCTGGTGGAGGACGTCGCTGAAGCTGATGACGAGCTCATGGAAAAGTATCTGGGTGGTGAAGAGTTAACTGTTGATGAGCTCAAGGCCGGTATCCGGAAGCTCACTATCAATTCAGAGGCCTACCCGGTGCTGTGTGGTTCCGCCTTCAAGAACCGTGGCGTGCAGCCCATGCTCGATGCTGTGATTGATTACTTGCCGTCGCCGCTGGATGTTCCGGATGTTCACGGTCACGCCGTGGATAACGAAGAAGAAGTGATGACTCGTCCTGCGGATGCGTCTGCTCCCTTCTCGGCATTGGCGTTTAAGGTGGCTACTCATCCGTTCTACGGCACTTTGACCTACATCCGTGTTTATTCGGGTAAGGCCAAGGCTGGCGAGCAGGTGCTCAACTCCACAAAGGGTAAAAAAGAGCGCATCGGCAAGTTGTTCCAGATGCACTCCAATAAAGAGAATCCCGTGGAAGAAATTCAGGCTGGCCATATTTACGCCGCTATCGGGTTGAAAGACACGACGACAGGCGATACTTTGTGCGCCCCCTCCAATCCTGTGGTTCTGGAGTCGATGTCCTTCCCCGCTCCCGTGATCTTCGTGGCGATTGAGCCCAAAACCAAGGGTGACCAGGAAAAGCTATCCACCGCTATTCAGAAACTCTCCGCCGAGGATCCGACCTTCACGGTGTCCTTAAATGAGGAAACTGGTCAAACCGAAATCGGCGGTATGGGCGAGTTGCACCTGGATATTCTGGTGGACCGCATGAAGCGTGAATTCAAGGTGGAAGCGAACGTGGGTAAACCCCAGGTGGCTTACCGCGAAACCATTAAGAAGGCTGTCGAAAAGGTCGATTACACTCACAAGAAGCAGACCGGTGGTTCCGGCCAGTTCGCCAAGGTGCAGGTTTCCTTCGAGCCGATTGAACTTGACGCCGAAGAACTATACGAGTTTGACAACGCCATTACGGGTGGTCGTGTGCCGCGCGAATACATTCCGTCGGTAGATGCCGGTATCCAGGATGCTATGCAGCTGGGTGTGCTTGCGGGCTACCCGGTGGTTGGTGTCAAAGCCACGTTAGTGGATGGCGCTTACCACGATGTCGATTCATCTGAAATGGCGTTCAAGATTGCCGGGTCCATGGTGTTTAAGGAAGGCGCCAAGCGGGCAAATCCTGTTCTGCTGGAACCCCTGATGGCCGTTGAAGTCCGCACCCCCGAGGAATACATGGGTGAGGTTGTCGGTGACTTGAACTCCCGTCGTGGCCAAATCCAGTCCATGGAGGACGTCACGGGCGTCAAACTGGTCAAGGCCAACGTGCCGTTGTCCGAGATGTTCGGGTACATCGGGGATCTGCGCTCCAAAACCCAGGGCCGTGCTGTCTATTCGATGCAGTTCGACTCTTACTCGGAGGTCCCGAAGAACGTGGCCGACGAGATCGTTCAGAAGAACCGCGGCGAATGAACTGTCGGTCAGGTATTCGAGCTTTCTTGAATGCATGACCTCGTCCGGGGATTTGCCCGGATCTTGAGAGCGATGTCCCGTTCCGCGCGGGGACGGGACACGCCCTCCAATTTCGTACGAACCAACCACATGACTACACTTGCAGGGGTTTCTGTTTGCTTCAGCGCCTCTTAGCCTGCGCGAGCGGGCAAGCAAGGTTTCCACTCACGTTCTAGGAGGAACAACCATGGCGAAAGCCAAGTTCGAGCGCACCAAGCCGCACGTGAACATCGGCACCATCGGCCACGTGGATCACGGCAAGACCACGCTCACGGCTGCCATCTCTAAGGTCCTGGCTGACAAGTACCCGGACCTCAACGAACAGCGCGACTTCGGCATGATCGATTCTGCTCCCGAAGAGCGCCAGCGCGGTATTACGATCAACATCGCTCACATCGAATACCAGACCGACAAGCGTCACTACGCACACGTGGACGCCCCGGGTCACGCTGACTACGTCAAGAATATGATTACCGGTGCCGCTCAGATGGACGGCGCTATCCTGGTGGTTGCTGCAACTGACGGACCCATGGCCCAGACTCGCGAACACGTTCTGTTGGCCCGCCAGGTGGGTGTTCCCTCCCTGATGGTTGCTTTGAACAAGTCCGACATGGTGGACGACGAGGAATTGCTGGACCTGGTGGAAATGGAAGTTCGTGAGCTTCTGTCCGATCAGGGCTTCGATGGCGATGAAGCTCCGGTGATTCGGGTTTCCGCTCTGAAGGCTCTGGAAGGCGACGCTGACTGGGTGAAGTCCGTTGAGGAGCTCATGGAAGCGGTGGACGAATTCATTCCGGATCCTGTCCGCGAAACTGACAAGCCCTTCTTGATGCCCATTGAGGACGTCTTCACTATCACCGGTCGTGGCACCGTGGTGACCGGTCGCGCCGAACGCGGTACCCTGCCGATTAACTCTGAGGTAGAGATCGTCGGTATCCGCGAGATTCAGAAGACCACCGTGACCGGTATTGAAATGTTCCATAAGCAGATGGACGAAGCGCTTGCCGGTGAGAACTGTGGTTTGTTGTTGCGTGGTCTCAAGCGTGACGACGTCGAGCGTGGCCAGGTTGTCTGCAAGCCGGGCTCCATCACTCCGCACACCGACTTTGAGGCAAACGTCTACATCCTCTCCAAGGACGAGGGCGGCCGTCACAACCCGTTCTACTCGAACTACCGTCCGCAGTTCTACTTCCGGACCACCGACGTGACCGGTGTGATTACTCTGCCCGATGGCACCGAGATGGTGATGCCCGGTGACAACACTGAGATGACCGTTGAGCTGATTCAGCCCATCGCCATGGAAGAGGGTCTTGGCTTTGCTATCCGTGAGGGCGGCCGCACCGTCGGCTCCGGCAAGGTCACCAAGATCATCAAGTGATCATTCACTGACTGATCTGGGCATCGGGTCTGCAGGGACCTGATCCGGGACAGACTGAAGGCCCCGTACCGATTGATTCGGCGCGGGGCCTTCAGATTTGCCCGCTGCGGCGAAACCCCGGGAGGGGTCAGGGGTCAGGGGTTGAGTTTCTCTTGCGCAGCCAGTGTCTCCGGTCGAGTAGGTTCGGTGCAGTGACACCAAACATGATGCCAAGCATGGCGGTGCCGAATTGGGGGTAGTTGCTGTCTGTCATGCCAGGGCCAAGCACGCCGAAGAAGGCTAGGAACCACACGGCCACAGGGATCAAGCAGATCAAGCCACCCTTGAGCCATGTGAACCTTTGGGCGATGACGCTGGCGCACAGCCCGCCTAGAAATCCGAGTAGTATCCACATCTTGAATGTGTCAGCTCAGCACTTGGGGTACGAGGGCCACCACGTCCAGGCCGCCGGCGGGAGACCTGCCACGTTCACACGAAGGCATCGACCACCAGCCAGGCGAGCGGTCCCGTATGCACTCAACCCTCCGCAGACCAGGCTAAGCGCTCTAAGCGCCGGATGTGTTGCCTTGGAGAGGAACGCATAGCAGCCGCCGACACCGCCGAGGACTATCGAACTTTCGTTTCGATTAAAGTTCACCTGGTAGTAGCCTGGATAGAGCCTCACAGTAGGGTCTGCTACGACGGGATAGGACGTGGAGTCGTCCGTGGCCAGATTTTGTACGAGCGTTGTTCCCTCAACCGTGTAGCTCGTGTCAACCGGGCTGCCGGTAGCATCTACGGCCCAGGGCTCGTCAATGCCGCCCAGGAAGTTGCCGTCTTGGTCAGTGATGGAAACTCGTCCATCGCCTGTCGGGATCAAGACGATGTCCGAACCGAAGTCCCACGACGCCTCTGAGCGGGAGTCGTTGTGCAGCACTGCCGCGAGACGGGTGGACTGAGCATCCAATTGATCGGCGGTGTACGTTGTCTCACCAATAGCCTCTTCATTGGCACCAACGGTGATGTCGAGAGCTGTAGAGGATGTGTCAACCTGAACACTCTCCCCGGCATCGAGAATCGTCATCTGGTCCTGGTGGCTGTCATCCGCGATTCCCAGATTTTCTTCCGCTTGTGTCACCAGAGCTTCCGGGGGGGCTCGGTCCCGTACGCTGGTGACAGTGACGCTGCCGTGAGGGCGAAAACAGTTGTTGCGGCGATCGGTTGCCATGTCTTGAGTTGCACGATCTCTCCTGTGATGCCCGTCACTAAGACGGATACTGAGAAGAATACTACTTGACAAGACAATGATACTGTTCAAGGCTGGTCACGTTTAGATAACGCCTCGGAGTGCCCTGGCAGGGAAGCTCCGGGAGACCTACGCCACACGGGGTGTCCCGGGGTTGCGGGAAGTTCTGACGGCGTGGCAGGATAGACGCTGTTGTTCGCAGGCCGTGGCATGTCCGCGTGTGGTGATTTTCGGTCAAATCGAGAACTTGACACCTATGTGTGCGCTGCGGGGGAACCCGCGAACAAGGACCCTACGTATCACATTGAATGTGCTGTGTGTACAGCGTTTATGCGACACGCCCGAGTGCGGGGGTCGGTGCTTCGGTGGGGCGAGGAACCCGGCATTGCCGGATTTGGTCCACGCGGAGGGGCACTAAAAGATGTGCCAAACATAAGGAGCTTCGAGCTCCGTCACAGGGAAGTACTTGAAGAAAGAGAGTCACGACGCCATGGCGGGACAGAAAATCCGCATCCGGCTGAAGTCCTATGACCACGAGGTCATTGACGTTTCAGCCCGCAAGATCGTCGAGACGGTGACCCGTGCCGGCGCGACCGTAGTTGGCCCCGTGCCGCTGCCAACCGAGAAAAATGTGTACTGCGTCATCCGTTCACCGCACAAGTACAAAGACAGCCGTGAACACTTTGAAATGCGTACTCACAAGCGGCTGATTGACATCGTCGATCCCACCCCCAAGGCCGTCGACTCGCTCATGCGTCTGGATCTCCCGGCCGACGTCAACATCGAAATCAAGCTCTGATAAGGACCGCAGACGTAATGACTACGACTTACGAACGCCAGATGAAGGGCATCCTGGGCAAAAAGCTCGGGATGACCCAGGTCTGGGACGAGGACGGAAAGCTCGTCCCAGTCACCGTCGTGCAGGCCGACACCAACGTCGTGACTCAGCTGCGCACCGCGGAGAAAGATGGTTACTCCGCCATCCAGATCGGTTATGGCCAGATTGATCCCCGCAAGGTCACCAAACCATTGGCGGGCCATTTTGAAAAAGCCGGGGTGGCTCCCCGTCGTCACGTGGTAGAGGTTCGAACCTCCGACGCCGGCGACTACGAACTTGGCCAGGAATTGTCCGTCGAACTGTTTGAATCTGGGCAACTGGTTGACGTCGTGGGCACCACAAAAGGCAAAGGGACCGCTGGTGTTATGAAGCGCCACGGATTCGCCGGTGTGGGTGCTTCTCATGGCCAGCACAAGAACCACCGCAAGCCAGGGTCCATCGGCAACGCATCTTTCGCCGCCCGTGTTTTTAAAGGTATGCGCATGGCCGGTCGTATGGGCCATAACCGCCACACGACCATGAACCTGAAGGTTCAGGCGGTTGACACCGAAAACTCCCTGCTTCTGATCAAGGGTGCCGTTCCTGGACCCAAGGGTTCGGTCGTCCTCGTCCGCACCGCAGTGAAGGGAGCCTGATCACGCTATGGCAACTCAAATCATCAAAGTGGACCTGCCTGCCGATATCTTTGACGCCCGCACTTCAGTACCGCTGATGCACCAGGTTGTTGTGGCCCAGCTGGCAGCTGCCCGTCAAGGTACCCATAAGACCAAGCGTCGCGGTGAAGTTTCCGGGGCAGGTCGCAAACCTTTCAAACAGAAAGGCACCGGTCGCGCGCGCCAAGGTTCTATTCGCGCTCCGCACATGACTGGCGGCGGCGTTGTGCACGGCCCCGTGCCGCGTGACTATTCCCAGCGCACTCCTAAAAAGATGAAAGCTGCTGCGCTGCGCGGAGCGTTGTCTGATCGTGCCCGCCATAACCGCATTCACGTTGTGGATTCTCTGGTTGAAGGTAATACTCCATCGACCAAAGCGGCTAAAACAGCATTGGCAGGTTTAACCGAACGAAAGAACGTGCTGGTGGTGCTCGACCGTCAGGATGACGTCGCCGCATTGTCGGTGCGCAACCTCGGCAATGTGCACAGCTTGTATGCCGACCAGCTCAATACCTACGACGTTCTGGTCAATGATGACGTGGTCTTCACGAAGGCTGCTTACGACGCTTTTGTTGAGGCTGCCCAGAACGGCAAGAAGCAGGAGGACGCCAAGTGAGTGTGACCTACAAGGACCCGCGCGACGTCATCATCGCCCCCGTGGTATCAGAGAAAGCTTATGGCTTGATCGATCAGGGGCAGTACACCTTCTTCGTCGCCACGGACGCCAACAAAATCGAAATTCGGCAAGCTGTTGAGGCCATCTTCGATGTCAAGGTGGCGTCCGTGAATACCGTGAACCGTGACGGCAAGCGCAAGCGCACCCGCTTCGGTTGGGGGCAGCGCAACCGCACTAAGCGCGCCATCGTGACCCTTTCCGAGGGCACCATCGACATCTTCGGAGGCCAGGGCTAGTCGCCCACGGCCACACCTATCGAGGAACTTCAAACATGGCTATTCGTAAGCACAAGCCCACGACACCGGGTCGCCGTGGCTCGTCCGTTGCGGACTTCGCAGAGATCACCCGGTCAACTCCGGAAAAATCCTTGCTGCGCCCGCTGCCCAAGAAGGGTGGGCGTAACAACCTGGGGCGGATCACCACACGTCACAAGGGTGGTGGCCACAAGCGTCAGTACCGTGTGATTGACTTCCGTCGTCACGACAAGGACGGCGTGAACGCCAAGGTCGCCCACATTGAATACGACCCCAACCGAACTGCGCGTATTGCGCTGCTGCACTATGTGGATGGCACCAAGCGCTACATTGTGGCGCCGAACCGGCTGAAGCAGGGTGACGTTGTGGAGACCGGTCCGGCTGCTGATATCAAGCCCGGCAATAACCTCCCGCTACGCAACATTCCGGTTGGTACCGTGATCCACGCAGTGGAGCTGCGCCCGGGCGGCGGAGCCAAACTGGCTCGTTCAGCTGGGGCATCGGTGCAGCTTGTGGCCAAAGAAGGTAAATACGGTCAGCTCCGTCTGCCCTCCGGTGAAATCCGCAACGTTGATGTTCGTTGCCGCGCCACCGTGGGCGAAGTTGGCAACGCAGAACAAGCCAACATCAACTGGGGTAAGGCTGGACGGAACCGTTGGCGCGGAATCCGGCCAACCGTCCGTGGTGTGGTTATGAACCCGGTGGATCACCCGCACGGTGGTGGTGAAGGTAAGACTTCTGGTGGTCGTCATCCCGTGAACCCGAACGGTAAGCCTGAAGGCCGTACACGTCGCCCCAATAAAGAAAGCGACAAGCTCATCGTCCGTCGTCGTCGTACTGGCAAGAACAAGCGCTAAGGGAGCCTTTAACCATGCCACGCAGCCTAAAGAAGGGCCCTTTCGTTGACCAGCACCTTTTCGTCAAGGTGGCCAAGGAGAACGAGAAGGGCACCAAGAACGTCATCAAGACGTGGTCGCGCCGCTCGATGATCATCCCCGACATGTTGGGGCACACGATCGCCGTGCACGACGGCCGCAAGCACATCCCGGTGTTCATCACCGAGTCCATGGTTGGTCACAAACTCGGTGAGTTTGCTCCCACACGCACTTTCCGTGGCCATGTGAAGGACGACAAGAAGGGCAAACGCCGCTGATCCTTCCGGTCCAGCAGTGTTGAGCACTTCGTCAAGAGACGAGAAGAGGAAAGCAATGGAAGCCAAGGCATCCGCGCGCTATGTTCGCGTGACGCCGATGAAGGCCCGGCGCGTCGTCGACCTGATCCGTGGCCACCAGGCACACGAAGCATTGGCTATTTTGAAGTTTGCCCCTCAGGGCGCTTCAGAGCCGGTGTATAAGGTTTTGTCGTCCGCTGTGGCTAATGCCCGTCAGACCGCCGACCGACAGGGTTTGCCCTTTCGCGAAGAAGATTTGGTGGTGTCCCAGGCCTTTGTGGATGAAGGGCCTACGATGAAGCGGTTCCGCCCGCGAGCCCAGGGGCGTGCCTACCGGATTAACAAGCGCACGAGCCACATCACTTTGGTCGTGGCCACCCCGGAGAACGAGGAGGTCCGCTAAGTGGGACAGAAGATCAACCCGAACGGTTTCCGTCTGGGAATTACCACGAATCACGTATCACACTGGTTCGCGGATTCCAAGAAAGACGGTCAGCAGTACAAAGACTACGTCCGCGAGGATGTTCAGATCCGCAAATTGATGGACACCGGCATGGAACGCGCCGGGATCTCAAAGGTGGAAATCGAACGTACTCGTGACCGGGTCCGTGTTGATATCCACACCGCCCGTCCTGGCATTGTGATTGGCCGCCGTGGGGCAGAAGCGGATCGCATCCGTGGTGAATTGGAAAAGCTCACCGGTAAGCAGATTCAGTTGAACATCCTTGAAGTTAAGAACCCTGAGGCAGATGCTCAGCTGGTTGCCCAAGGTGTAGCTGAACAACTGGCTTCGCGTGTGGCCTTCCGCCGCGCTATGAAGAAAGCTATCCAGTCTGCGCAGCGTGCCGGCGCCAAGGGCATTCGTATCCAGTGTGCTGGCCGACTGGGTGGGGCAGAAATGTCTCGTTCGGAGTTTTACCGCGAGGGCCGTGTGCCCTTGCATACCCTGCGGGCCAACATCGACTATGGCTTTTTTGAAGCGAAGACCACTTTTGGCCGTATCGGTGTGAAGGTGTGGATTTACAAAGGCGATGTGACGGATAAGGAACTCGCAGCTCAGGAAGCTGCTTCTCCTGCCCGTGGCCGGGGCGGCAATGACCGCCGTGGTAGCGGTGAGCGCCGTCGCCGCAATGACCGTAATGACCGTGGGGGGCGTCGCGGGGAGCGTACTGAACGCGCCGCTGAAGCCTCCACCGCTGAAGCCCAAGCTCCGGCGTCGAACGCAGAGGGTGATAACTGATGCTCATCCCCCGTCGTGTGAAATACCGTAAACAACATCACCCCAAGCGCAGCGGTATGGCCAAGGGCGGTACCGAAGTGGTTTTTGGTGAGTGGGGAATCCAAGCACTGACACCGGCATATGTGACGAACCGGCAGATTGAGGCGGCCCGTATCGCCATGACCCGTTACATCAAGCGCGGTGGCAAGGTATGGATCAATATTTACCCGGACCGTCCTTTGACGAAGCGCCCCGCTGAAACCCGTATGGGTTCCGGTAAAGGTTCTCCGGAATGGTGGGTCGCCAACGTTAAGCCTGGTCGTGTGATGTTTGAACTCGGTGGCGTCTCTGAAGAGGTCGCCCGCGAGGCTTTGCGCCTGGCCATCCACAAGCTCCCGATGAAAGCACGCATTGTGCGTCGTGAAGGCGGTGAATGATCAATGGCTGTTGGATCTAAGGATCTGAGCATTGACAAGCTCGACGAGCTCGATAACGACGCTTTGTACACCGAGCTTAAGAAGGCCAAGGAAGAGCTGTTCAATTTGCGCTTCCAGGCAGCGACTGGGCAGCTCGAATCGAATGGTCGGTTAAAGGCCGTTAAGCGCGACATCGCCCGCATCTACACGATTCTGCGCGAGCGTGAGCTCGGAATCCGTGCCACAAATACCACTGATGAGGATGATGCCAAGTGACCGAGCAGGCACAGAAGACTGAGGAGCGCGGTTACCGCAAGACCCGTCGCGGGTACGTGACCTCCGACAAAATGAATAAGACCGTAGTTGTGCAGTTGCAGGACAACGTGAAACACGCCCTCTACGGCAAGGTCATGCGTCGCTCTAAGAAAGTCAAAGCTCACGACGAAGAAAATTCGTGCGGCATTGGCGACTTGGTGCTGCTTGCCGAAACCCGGCCCTTGTCCGCAGACAAGCACTGGCGCGTTGTGGAGATCCTTGAAAAAGCCAAGTGATTCTCCCATGACTACATAGGTCTGATTTCAGCCCTATGTAGTCACCATGGCCCGCCCTTTCCCTTGTTGTTAATAAGGGGGGCGGGCCATGATGCGTCTCACAGCAGTGTGCCGACTCTGTCGTCAACATGGTATTGTTAGCGACTTGTGTGGGTATATCTGTGCCCATGCCCCTCTGCTCTTTCGTGCCAGCGCATAATGCGCGCAGCATTTTAATGCCCTCTAGTGGGCACGCGATAACGCTTGCGCGTCCACATGCTTCTGGCACGAATAGGCCGAGCCCCTGCCACATCGAGTGCGCTCAGCACCCACAACGCGTGGTGGAGGGGAATCTATCCGACGAGCTGTTCCGCTAGGCCCGCCCCTGAAAAGTATTGATCGAAGGGTGCTGGAACCGGCGTGACGACAGGAGACAACAAGTGATTCAGCAGGAGTCGCGGCTAACCGTGGCCGACAACTCGGGTGCGAAGGAAATCCTGACCATCCGTGTTCTCGGTGGATCAGGTCGCCGCTACGCAGGCATCGGTGACACCATCGTCGCCACCGTGAAGGATGCCACCCCCGGCGGGAACGTCAAGAAAGGCGACGTCGTAAAGGCCGTCGTCGTTCGTACCAAGAAGCAGCGCCGCCGCCCAGATGGTTCCTACATTCGTTTTGACGAAAACGCCGCAGTGATCCTCAAGTCTGACGGTGACCCCCGTGGCACCCGTATCTTCGGTCCGGTAGGGCGCGAACTACGCGACAAGAAATTCATGAAGATCATCTCGCTGGCTCCGGAGGTGCTCTGATGCCTAAGTTCAAGATCAAGACCGGAGATCTGGTACAGGTTATTTCCGGCAAAAAAGACAACAAAGGCAAGCAGGGCAAGGTTCTGCGTGTCATCCCAGAAACCCAGCGTGTGGTTGTTGAGGGCGTCAATGTGGTAACCCGCCACAAGCGCGCCACGATGCAAGGTGAGGCCGGCGGTATCGAGAAAGTCGAAGCCCCGATCCACATCTCGAACGTGGCCCTCGTGGACCCCGAAACGAAAAAGCCAACCAAAGTTGGCTACCGCATCGAGACCGTCGAGCGCAATGGCCGCACCAAGACCGTTCGTGTTCGCGTGTCCAAGAGCACTGGTAAGGATCTGTGATGACCGAAACCATCGTTCCGAGCTTTAAGACAAAGTTCAAAGAAGTTGTTGTTCCTGCGCTGCAGGAAGAATTCAACTACCCCAACGTCATGCAGACCCCACGCATCGTCAAGGTGGTCGTCAACATGGGCGTGGGGGATGCCGCCAAGGATTCCAAATTAATTGACGGTGCAGTACGTGATTTGACCGCTATCACCGGTCAAAAACCCGTGATTAATCGCGCCAAAAAATCTATAGCGCAGTTCAAACTGCGTGAAGGGATGCCCATCGGCTGCCACGTGACGCTGCGGGGTGACCGTATGTGGGAGTTCTTGGACCGTTTGGTGAGTTTGGCTCTGCCCCGTATCCGTGACTTCCGTGGCCTATCAGACCGCCAGTTTGACGGCAACGGGAACTACACCTTTGGTTTGACCGAACAGTCGATGTTCCATGAAATCGATCAAGACCAGATCGACCGTGTGCGTGGTATGGACATCACCGTGGTCACTACCGCCAAGACCGATGATGAAGGCCGTGCGTTGCTACGAGCGCTCGGTTTTCCCTTCAAAACCAACTGACGACTACGTCTCAGGTCCTCGCCCTGCGGTAGCGCTCGATGCGCAAAGCCCGGTGAGGAAACCAAGACGAGGAAGGGCATGAGCCCACATGACGATGACAGATCCTGTTGCAGACATGCTGACCCGTCTGCGCAACGCAAACTCCGCGTATCACGACACCGTGAGCATGCCGTACTCCAAGCTCAAGGCACGTGTTGCTGAGATTTTGAAGACCGAAGGCTACATCGCTGACTGGTCTGAAGAACCCGCCAAGGTCGGCAAGACCCTGGTGTTAACCCTGAAATTCGGCCCACAACGTGAACGTTCGATCGCTGGGGTACGCCGTATTTCCAAGCCGGGCTTGCGTGTTTATGCCAAGTCCACCAACCTGCCGCGCGTTCTGGGTGGGCTGGGAATCGCCATTCTCTCAACTTCTTCTGGCCTGCTGACGGATAAGCAAGCTGCCAAGAAGGGTGTGGGCGGCGAGGTCCTGGCCTACGTCTGGTGATCCGGTAGCAGAGAAAGGAAGGAAGAGAACATGTCACGTATTGGACGTCTCCCCATCTCTGTGCCCGCCGGCGTTGAGGTGAAGATTGATGGCTCCCATGTGTCTGTGAAAGGACCCAAAGGGGAGTTGAGCCACACCGTGGCCGCACCGATCGAGCTTTCTCAGGAAGACGGCACGATCACGGTTACTCGTCCTGATGACGAACGTGATTCTCGTTCGTTGCACGGACTGACCCGTACCCTGATTAACAACATGATCGTGGGTGTGACCGACGGTTACAGCAAAGGCCTAGAGATTGTCGGCACCGGTTACCGCGTGCAGGCTAAAGGTCGTGACCTGGAGTTTGCTCTGGGTTACTCCCACCCGGTCACTTTTGAAGCCCCAGAGGGCATTGATTTTGTGGTGGATGGGGCAAACAAGCTGACGGTCAACGGGATTGACAAGCAGCAGGTCGGCCATGTGGCTGCGAAAATTCGCGGTTTGCGTGCCCCTGAGCCCTACAAGGGCAAAGGCATTCGCTACGCAGGCGAACAGATTCGTCGCAAGGCCGGAAAGGCAGGTAAGTGATCATGACTGTGAAGATCAAGGGCAAATCCAAGGCGGCACAGCGTGCACGTCGGCACGCCCGGGTTCGCAAGTACATCACCGGTACTGCCGAACGCCCGCGTTTGGTCGTTACCCGATCAAGCCGTCATATGTTTGTGCAGGTTATCGACGATGCGCGCGGTGTCACTTTGGTTTCTGCATCCACCATGGAAGCTGAGCTACGTGGCACTGAGGCTGATAAATCCACCAAGGCAAAGCGCGTTGGCGAGCTGATCGCCGAACGCGCTAAGGCCGCAGGCATTGAGGCCGTCGTGTTCGACCGCGGTGGCAACAAATACCACGGTCGAGTGGCTGCCGTCGCGGACGGAGCCCGTGAGGGAGGTCTGGCACTGTGAGCGAACAGAGCACTGAAAACACTGAAAATCTGACAACTGAGGCAAATAACGACTCCACCACTGAACAACGTGGAGGGCGTGGTGAGCGTGGTGGTCGAAACAACGACCGTGGAGGCCGTTCCGGTCGCGGTGAACGCGGTGGTCGTGGACGTGAGCGCGATGAAGAAAAGGACAAGTTCCTCGAGCGTGTTGTGACCATCAACCGTGTGGCCAAAGTGGTCAAGGGTGGACGCCGGTTCAGCTTTACTGCCTTGGTAGTCGTCGGTGACGGCGACGGCATGGTCGGTGTGGGTTACGGGAAAGCCAAGGAAGTGCCTGCTGCAATTTCCAAAGGCGTTGAAGAAGCGAAGAAAAACTTCTTCCGCGTCCCGCGTGTGGAAAAGCGCACCATCCCGCACCGTGTGCAGGGTGAAGCCGCCGCTGGTGTGGTGATGCTGCGTCCGGCGACACCGGGTACCGGTGTGATCGCTGGTGGTCCGGTGCGTGCAGTGCTGGAATGCGCAGGCATCCATGACGTTCTTTCGAAGTCCCTTGGGTCTTCCAACCAGATCAACATCGTGCACGCGACCATTGAGGCTCTCCGTCAGCTCGAAGAGCCTGCGGCCGTTGCGGCTCGCCGTGGCTTGCCTATGGACGAAGTTGTTCCCGCTCCGCTGTTGCGCGAACTCCAGCAAAAGGCAGGTGCGTGAGATGACGCAGAAGCGAATCCAGGCCGATGGTCGGGAGTTGAAGATCACCCAGGTCCGCTCCCAGATCGGGCAGAAGCAGAATATGCGTGACACGTTACGTTCGTTGGGTCTCAAACGGCCCGGCAATGTTGTGGTCCGCAAAGCCGATGAGGTAACCGCAGGCATGATTAATACTGTGGCTCACCTTGTGACGGTTGAGGAGGTCTGAGCATGGCTGAGAACACTGAGAAAGTCACTGTTGGCGCACGGACTCAAGATGCGCTGAAGATCCATCACCTCAAACCAGCGCCGGGTGCGAAGAAAGCGCGCACCCGGGTGGGTCGTGGTGAGGCCTCCAAGGGTAAAACAGCAGGCCGTGGCACTAAGGGGACCAAGGCGCGCTATCAGGTGAAGCCTGGTTTCGCGGGTGGTCAGCTGCCGCTGCACATGAGGTTGCCGAAGTTGCGCGGGTTTACTAACCCCTTCCGTGTTGAATACCAGGTGGTCAACCTTGATCGTCTGGGCGAACTATTCCCCCAAGGCGGAACGGTCAGCATCGACGATCTCGTGGCCAAGGGTGCGGTCCGGAAAAATCAGCCCGTGAAGGTCCTCGGGGACGGTGAAATTTCTGTGGCCGTTAATGTAACCGCCAACAAATTCTCGGCATCTGCCGCCGAGAAGATTGCTGCCGCTGGAGGGTCCACCACCACGGTGTGATGCGTTCGGGTAACTGCCCGGATGTGTACCTGCGAAGGCCCCCATTCCTAGTTCCGGATGGGGGCCTTCACCTACTGTGAGACGTCCCTCGCCATCACGATGCTGTGTTTTGTCACCATTTCGTTAGACTTGCTGAAGCCCATGAGGGGCCACCAGCATCAGCGACGCCGATATTTACTCAGGTGGATTCGTCAGGATCTGATCTGATGTCGGAGTGGTGGCTTTGATGCGACCGGCCGGTCCACGGTCGAAACCAAGACCCAAGGAGAGATCTGTGCTCAGCGCTTTCGGTCGGGCATTTACCACCCCCGAGCTGCGGAACAAGATTCTGTTTACCATCGGGATCATCGTGATCTACCGGCTGGGTACTTTTGTGCCCGCGCCAGGTGTGGACTACGGCAACGTCCAGCAGTGTCTAGCGCTTGGTAACACATCCGGTGGTGTCTATGACTTGGTGAACCTCTTTAGTGGCGGCGCATTGCTGCAGGTATCAATCTTTGCGCTGGGTGTGATGCCTTACATCACTGCCAGCATCATTGTGCAGCTTTTGCGCGTTGTGATTCCGCGCTTTCAGGAACTACATGAAGAAGGCCCGCAGGGGCAAGCAAAACTGACGCAGTACACCCGATACCTGACTATCGGATTGGCTCTACTGAACGCCACCACTGTGGTGTCTCTGGCTCGCAGTGGTCAGTTACTGGCAGGGTGCCCACTGCCGGTTATACCCAATGACACGATTTTGACCATCTTGGTCATCATCATCACCTTGACCGCCGGTACCACGGTGATCATGTGGCTCGGCGAGCGGATCACAGACAAGGGTGTGGGCAACGGGATGTCGTTATTGATTTTCACCTCCATCGCTGCGACTTTCCCCACGGCCCTGGGCCAGATTCTAAACACGCAGGGTTGGGGGCCCTTTGCCCTAGTGCTGTTGGTGGGCCTGGTGGTTATTGTGTGCGTGGTGTTTGTGGAGCAATCCCAACGGCGCGTTCCGGTGCAGTACGCCAAGCGTATGGTTGGACGTCGCACGATCGGTGGAACCACCACCTACATTCCCTTGAAAGTCAACATGGCCGGGGTGATCCCCATCATCTTCGCCTCGTCCATGCTGATGCTGCCAGGCTTGGTATCCCAGTTCGCAATGCCTACGGATGGTTCTCCGGTGCCGGGTTGGATCAACTGGATCAACACATATTTGGTTTCCGGCGACCATCCGGTGTACATGGTCACGTACTTCCTATTGATCGTGTTCTTCACATATTTCTATGTTTCGATCACTTTCAACCCGGAGGAAGTGGCGGGCAACATGAAACGGTATGGGGGTTTCATCCCCGGTATTCGCGCGGGAGAACCGACCGAGTCCTACCTGCGCTACGTGATTAACCGAATTACTCTTCCCGGTGCTTTATATCTGGGGATTGTGTCGATGATTCCTTTGGTGGCCCTGGTGTTGTTCAACGCGAATCAGAATTTCCCCTTTGGTGGGCCGTCGTTGCTCATTATGGTGGGTGTGGGCCTGGATACGGTCAAACAGATTGACGCCCAGCTCCAGCAACGTCATTACGAAGGCTTGCTGCGTTGACCACCCTGAGGTGAGAACGTGCTGCTGATGTGCTCCGTGCGGTCTGAATATCGTCAAACTGTCCGTCTGAACGCTGTGTCAAACGTCGTCTTCCAGAACACACGAGGAGAATAAAACATGACTCGCTTATTGATTGTCGGCCCACCGGGCGCTGGAAAAGGTACCCAAGCGGGACGTATCGCTGAGCGCCTGGGAATCCCCGCAATTTCCACCGGCGATATCTTCCGTCACAACATTAAAAATGGTACTGAGCTTGGGCGCGAGGCCCAGTCGTACACCGATGCTGGAAACCTGGTCCCGGATTCGGTGACTAACCGTATGGTGCGCGAGCGTTTGGCTGAGGGTGATGCTCAGAAAGGTTTTCTCCTCGATGGTTATCCGCGTAATGCAGCCCAGGTTGAAGAACTGGACTCCATCCTCTCCGAACAGGCTGCGAACCTTGACGCCGTGATCCAACTGACGGCAGATACCGAAGAGCTGGTATCTCGTTTGTTGGGCCGCGCTGCCGACCAAGGACGGGCGGATGACACAGAAGATGTGATCCGGCACCGGTTAGAGGTTTATGAGCAGGAGACCGCTGCTGTGGTCGATCTTTACGGTGCACGCGGTATCGTGCACCGGGTGGATGGCTTGGGGACGATTGACGACGTCACTGGGCGCATCATGACAGCGCTGTCCTGACGATTCGTCCACTGGTGTTCAAGGAGGACAGCTATGTTCGGCAGACGCCGCATCGAGTACAAAACTGATGAGCAGCTGCGCACCATGGTCCGCGCCGGTATCGCAACATCGAGAGCATTAGATGCTGCGGTGCAGGCGGCGGTTCCAGGGGCTACGACAGCAGCCATTGATGCGGCATTTCGTGCGGTTTTAGAAGCATACGGTGCTACATCAAACTTCTTGGGGTATCACGGGTACCCCGCAACAGTGTGCGTTTCGGTGAACGATGAGGTGGTGCACGCTATCCCGGGTGAACGGATACTGGCCGCAGGAGACATTGTGTCGATTGATGGCGGTGCAATGGTGGATGGCTTCAACGGAGATTCCGCTCGCACCGTGATCCTGGGCACGCCTTCACGGGAAGATCAACTGTTATCCGATGTAACGCGTGATGCCATGTGGCACGGGATTGCAGCCATGGCCACAGGAACCCACGTGGGTGACATCGGCGTTGCGATCGAAACTCGTGTGCGCGAGTTAGTGGGGCAAAAGTTCGGAATTGTGCAGGATTACGTAGGACACGGTATTGGTTCACGTATGCATATGGCCCCTGATGTCCCTAACTACCGCACTGGTCACAGGGGTGAGGCGCTGAAGCCGGGGATCTGTTTGGCAATAGAGCCCATGCTGGTTACAGGCAGTACTGAAACTACGGTCCTGGCAGATGAATGGACGGTCGTGACCAATGACGGCGGTCATGCGTGCCAATGGGAACATTCCGTGGCTTTACACAAGGGCGGTCTCTGGGTGTTAACCGCTGAAGACGGCGGGGCTGCTGACCTGGAACCCTTAGGGGTTAGCCCCGTTCCCGTGGCTTGAGCCGACTATCTGTTTCATTGAGCAGGCAGGAGAAAACAACTTGTGAGCCAGACCCGCGCATCACTACCTAACCCCACGTTGCGTCCTGAAAACACTGATCCCGATGCAGGGACCCCGGATACACCACGTCCGGTCCCCGGACAGCTTGTCTTCACGGCGGCTAGGAAGGGTAAGCCACCCCGGCATCTTGCCGACATGGATATGGCAGCCCGCCGACAGATGGTGGCGGATCTGGGGCATCAACCTTTTCGTGCCCAGCAATTATCCAGGCACTACTTTGAACGTTTTGCCTCCGACCCCCAAGACATGACTGACCTGCCCAAGGATGGGCGGGAAGAATTAGTGCAGGCCGCCCTGCCGGAACTGCTGCGTACCGTGCGGACTTTGCGCGCGGACAACGGTGACACCGTGAAAAGAGTGCACCGGTTATTTGACGGTGCCTTGGTGGAGTCTGTGTTGATGCGTTACCCCAACAGGGTAACCATGTGCATCTCGTCCCAGGCTGGTTGTGGGATGAACTGTCCTTTCTGTGCCACGGGGCAAGCCGGGCTGACTCGGAACTTATCAGCTGCGGAAATCGTAGGGCAGGTGGTGGAAGGCATCCGGATGTTGCGTGATGGTGAGGTAGGACGGCGAGAGCAGGATCCCCTGCGAGTATCCAACATCGTGTTTATGGGCATGGGGGAGGCGTTGGCGAACTATAAAGCTACGATGCAGGCAGTACGGCGCCTCATTGAACCAGCACCCGAAGGACTTGGGATTTCGGCGCGGGGGTTGACCATGTCCACGGTTGGTCTAGTGCCTGGTATGCGTAAATTTACGCGAGAAGGCCTACCAATCACCCTGGCGCTATCCCTTCACGCCCCTGATGATGAGTTGCGGGATGAGCTTATTCCGATCAACACCCGGTGGAAGGTGGACGAGGCGCTTGATGCGGCCCGTGAGTATTTCGATGTCACAGGTCGGCGAATCTCAATTGAATATGCCTTGATTCGTGACATCAATGACCAAGGGTGGCGGGCGGATTTACTGGCTGAGAAGCTCAATATCCGTGGCCGAGGGTGGGTGCACGTTAATCCGATTCCTTTGAATCCCACACCAGGGTCAAAGTGGACGGCTTCACGACGTGGCGTTGAGCAGAATTTTGTGGAGCGACTGCGTGCCCATGGGATCCCCACAACAGTGCGTGATACCAGGGGGTCTGATATCGATGGTGCCTGTGGTCAGTTGGCAGCCGTAAGTTAATCAGCGGTGCTGCGCGCTCACCCTCTGAAGGCTCATCTTGTCCAACCAGGCTTCGGAGCGTATCCTTGACTGCTGGTTGTCTGCACTCATTCATGCGCGAATTCGGGAATCCGTTTGATGTTGCCTTTCCGTGCCTCACGGAGGTGGTCATTCTGTACGGGATTTCGGGGAAGCATCATGCGAGTGCCACAAGAGCCGAACCTCGCCCGGATATAACTGGGCACTGAAGTGAGCGGAGTACATGGCTAAAAAAGACGGAGTCATCGAGATCGAAGGCGCTGTGGTCGAAGCTCTTCCGAATGCAATGTTTCGGGTGGAGCTGGATAACGGACACATCGTTCTTGCGCACATCTCCGGAAAGATGCGACAGCACTACATTCGAATCCTCCCCGAGGATCGTGTGGTGGTGGAGCTGAGCCCGTATGACCTCTCACGGGGTCGGATCGTATACCGCTACAAGTGAGCTGTTGTGCAGTGGAGCGTTGACACCGCCGTTGCACTATTGGTTCGAAGAGCTAACGCGAAGGAATGCGATGAAGGTCCAACCGAGCGTGAAGCAGATCTGTGATAAATGCAAAGTGATTCGCCGTAATGGTCGGGTCATGGTGATCTGCGAAAACCCACGCCACAAGCAGCGTCAGGGCTGATGTATCCCTGACATAGCATCTCGTCCCGACGGACGAGTGACACGACGCACCGCTCCCGACCGGAGAGATCCAGGCGGGCACCCCCGGGTAACAGAGGCCGGGGACCATGGATCTGGTGAAAACCAGATTATCCACGGAAAGCGATGCCCCAGACCTCTGGATACACCAAGGAGAACTGCCACATGGCTCGTCTCGCAGGCGTTGATCTTCCCCGCGATAAGCGGATTGAGATCGCCCTTACGTACATCTATGGAGTTGGCCGTACCCGCTCGTTGGCAACACTTGAAGCCACGGGAATTTCGGGTGACATTCGCGTCAAAGACCTCACCGATGCTCAGCTGGTTCAGCTGCGTGACTACATCGAAGGCAACTACAAGGTTGAGGGTGACCTCCGTCGTGAGGTAGCTGCTGACATCCGTCGCAAGGTGGAAATCGGTAGTTATCAAGGCCTGCGCCACCGCCGGGGCCTGCCCGTGCACGGTCAGCGCACTAAAACGAACGCCCGTACCCGCAAGGGTCCTAAGCGCACCGTCGCCGGCAAGAAGAAGTAAGCGCCAGATTTTTTCGGCGACATTCCACCAGGCACACGACCATTACGGTTCTGGTCAGGTGACCAGACAGGCAGCAGGAGAAGCTAAATGCCCCCAAAAACTCGCGCGACAGCCGCTCGTAAGCCGCGTCGCAAAGACAAAAAAAACATCACAGCAGGCCAAGCCCATATTAAATCCACCTTCAACAACACCATCGTGTCCATTACCGACCCCAGTGGTGCTGTACTGTCCTGGTCATCGGCTGGCGAAATGGGCTTCAAAGGATCCCGTAAGTCCACTCCTTACGCGGCACAGATGGCGGCCGAAGCTGCTGCCAAGCGCGCGCAGGAACACGGCGTGCGCAAGGTGGATGTTTTTGTGAAAGGCCCTGGCTCAGGGCGTGAGACCGCAATTCGCTCATTGCAGGCCACTGGCCTGGAGGTTGGCTCCATCCAGGACGTTACCCCCAGCGCTCATAACGGTTGCCGTCCTCCGAAGCGTCGCCGCGTTTGATCGTTTCGCACGTGCTCACCGAACGCTGTTCTTGCGATTCGTGGGAACAGACTAGTCAGTGGGTGCGTGCTTCCCGCGGTTCAGGCTGCTGCCTGTGACCGCATCATTTGAAGAGTGCTCCATCACCTGCGTGTGTCATATAGCGGAGACACGCTGAAAGGAACCATCAGTGCTCATCGCACAGCGCCCCACCCTTTCCGAAGAGGTCGTGGCCGATAATCGGTCCCGGTTCGCCATCGAACCACTGGAACCTGGCTTCGGCTACACCCTTGGCAACTCTCTTCGCCGCACCCTGCTGTCCTCGATCCCCGGTGCTGCGGTTACCAGCATCCGTATCGACGGTGTGCTTCACGAGTTTTCCACCGTGGAGGGTGTTAAAGAAGACGTCACCGAAATCATCCTCAATATCAAGAAACTGGCTGTGTCTTCAGAGGAAGACGAGCCGGTTGTTGCTTACCTCAATAAGCAAGGTCCCGCTGAGGTTACTGCCGCCGACATTCAGGTGCCGGCAGGTGTTGAGATTCACAATCCTGACCTGCACATTGCCACCTTGAACGCAAAAGGCAGCTTGGAACTTGAGCTGACCATTGAGCGTGGCCGTGGTTATGTGACCGCTGCTCAGAATAAGTCTGGAGATGCCGAAGTTGGGCGTATCCCGGTGGACTCGATCTATTCGCCCGTACTGAAAGTGACTTTCCGTGTGGAAGCCACCCGTGTTGAGCAGCGGACCGACTTTGATCGTCTGATTTTGGACGTGGAAACCAAAGAAGCGATTTCCCCCCGGGATGCGGTGGCATCTGCTGGCACCACCCTGGTGGAATTGTTTGGTTTGGCCCGTGAGCTCAACGCTGAAGCCGAGGGCGTTGAGATTGGTCCTTCTCCCACGGATGCAGCAATGGCTGCCGATATGGCCTTGCCCATTGAGGATTTGGAGTTGACTGTACGCTCCTACAACTGCCTCAAGCGTGAAGGCATCCACACTGTGGGTGAATTGATCACTCGTTCTGAAGCTGACCTGATGGACATCCGCAACTTTGGTGCGAAGTCGATTGATGAAGTCAAGGTCAAGCTCGTGGAACTTGGGCTGGCATTAAAGGATTCACCTCCAGGTTTTGAGGTCACCTCCCGTCCGGCGTCGATTGACGACGAAAACCCGTTCGATATCCAGCAGTAATTCTTTTCGACCTTCTCGTGTCCTGTTCTGACTGACTTTTGACGTCAGGTATACGAGAACCATCCAGGAGACCAACGACTATGCCTACTCCAACAAAGGGTCCCCGTCTCGGCGGTAGCCCGGCACACGAGCGTTTGATGCTGCGTAATCTTTCGCAGCAGCTTTTTGAGCACAAGCGGATTACCACGACAGTTACCAGGGCCAAGCGTCTGCGTCCGCACGCCGAGCGTTTGATCACTTTCGCTAAGCGTGGTGACCTTGCAGCTCGTCGTCGGGTTTTACGGCAGCTCACCGACAAGTCTGTGGTGCATGAGCTGTTCACCACCATTGCAACAGCAATGGAAGACCGCCCGGGTGGCTACACCCGCATTACCAAAATCGGCAACCGTAAGGGCGATAACGCCCCCATGGCCGTGATCGAGTTGGTTATGGAGCCGGTGGCAACCAAGTCCACGGTGGCTGAAGCTGAGGCGGCGACCCGCGCCAAAGCTCCGACCGTTGCTCAAGAAGAAGATGTGGTGAGTGATCCCGCCGCCTCTTTGGCTGACGAAGGTGGCGCCTCTGAAGCACAGGGTGCTGAAGAAACCACTGCCGCCGATGCAACGCCGGCGACTGGCAACGCCGTACAGGCCGATGAATACACCGGTTCTGCTCAACCGACGGACTCTGACGATGCTCCTGAAGGTTTTGAGATCAAAGGCAACAAACAGTCCATGAAGTACCACGTGCCCGGCTCCCGTTGGTACGCGAGCACAAAGGCTGAAGTCTGGTTCGATACCAAAGCGAATGCTGAAGCTGCTGGTTTTTCACCGGCAGGAGGCGCTGCCGCGCAAAAAATGGACGGCGAGTGACTCGCCGATGACGGCATGATCTCATCTGCACGATGATTCATCGACGGCCCCTGGTTCATAGGTAACTGGGGGCCGCCGGTTTATCCTGGGGGCGCTCCTTGTGCTTCCCCATCTCAGAAAGCTTCCTACGTGTCCGCGAGTTCTTCTTTGTCCCAGCATCTTCTGTCTTCCCGCGGCCAAGCTCCCGCTGCAGATTACGACGCAGACCGGGTGCGTATCCGTATAGATATGGGTTATGACGGTGCCCCCTTCGATGGGTGGGCGCGTCAGCCAGGGCGGGAAACCATACAGGGCAGCTTGGAGAAAGCACTCGCGCTGTTGATCCGACGTGACGTGCGCACCGTCGTGGCGGGGCGCACGGATGCTGGCGTGCACGCACGCGGACAGGTGCTGCACTGCGACCTCACCGCAGAAGAATGGTCCCGTTTAGGCGGGGGACGACCGGAAGGACCTGCGAAAGTTCTTGAGCGTCGCTTAGGAGGCGTTCTTGCCCGTATTTTGGGAACTGAGCGTCGCAACCGTGGATTGCCGGAGGCGCCCGGGGCGATTGTGATCCGAGGTGTGTGTGAAGCACCAGCTGGTTTTGATGCTCGCTTTTCGGCAATAGCCCGACGGTACACCTATCGGATTGACGATGGGGTTGCTGGGTACGATCCCTTGGCTCGCCACAGTACATGGTGGGTTAAAGAGCCCCTGAATGTTACTGCCATGGCGGTTGCCGTTGAGCCAGTCGTGGGCTTGCATGACTTCTTGAGCTTCTGTAAGCCGCGCAGTGGAGCCACTACGGTGCGTGAGGTGCGCGACATTAGTGTGGTTCGGGGTGGCGATGGAGTCATTGACATCCGAATTGAGGCTGATGCTTTCTGTCACAACATGGTGCGTTCTGTTGTGGGGGCCGCTGTGCGAGTGGGTAAGGGGGAGCGGCCCGTCCAGTGGGTTGCTGATCGCTTGTTACAGCAAGAGCGTTCTTCGGACATGCTCTTGGCTCCGCCGCAAGGGCTTGTGCTGGAAAGCGTGCTGTACCCGGATGACATCGAATTAGCGGTGAGAGCGCAGCAAACTCGGGCGCGTAGACACTCACCCGCTGTGTGAGATTCATCAGGTCCAGCCGGTGGGCTGGAATCGGTGGCGCAACTGCGGTATCTTTGGCTGCTGTTGTGCATGTCCCACCTCGGTTCACGTGTACCCTGATCCGTCGCCCAGTTGCAGGGCTTATAACGATCTGGTGCTCCGGGGCCTGTGGACCCGGATGCAGCGTGGCTCTCACCCGCGCCCCGGTCGAAGCACACAGGACCCGGTTTGAGACATCTCAAACCCATGAATTGAACCGAAACGAAGGCAGATCAACGTGCGTACGTATACTCCGAAGCCCGGTGACGTCCAGCGTGACTGGTACGTCATCGACGCCAGCGACGTCGTCTTAGGCCGCTTAGCGAGCCATGCCGCAACTTTATTGCGCGGTAAGCACAAGGCTACGTTCACCCCTCATGTCGATACCGGTGACTTCGTGATCATCGTGAATGCTGACAAGGTTGCCCTGACCGGCGATAAATTGCAGAAAAAGATGGCTTACCGTCACTCCAACTACCCCGGTGGTCTGACAGCGATTTCGTACGCGGAGTTACTGGAAAAGAACCCGGTACGCGCCGTGGAAAAAGCCATCCGTGGGATGCTTCCCAAAAACAAACTGGCTGCCCAGCAGTTGTCCAAATTGAAGGTTTATGTGGGTCCTGAGCACCCACACGCTGCTAACCAGCCTAAGACCTTCGAGATCACCCAGGTAGCCCAGTAATTCCGGGCCTTTCGAGATCGACTAACTAGGAGACATCGTGGCTCAGAACACTGACGAAAACTACATCGCCGATGGTGAGGAATTAACTTCCTACACCTCAGAGTCTGCCCCCGCCGCTGATACCGCTGTGGCCAGCGAACGTCCTGCTTTGACCGTTGCTGGTCAGGCTGTGGGGCGGCGTAAAGAAGCCATTGCACGTGTGCGCGTGGTGCCGGGCTCCGGCAAGTGGACCATTAACGGCCGCAGCTTGGAAAACTACTTTCCGAATAAGCTGCACCAGCAAGAGGTCAACGATCCCTTCAAGTTGCTGGAACTTCAGGGAGCGTATGACGTCATCGCACGTGTTGACGGTGGTGGCCCTTCCGGCCAGGCGGGTGCATTACGGTTGGGGATTGCCCGTGCCCTGAACGACATCGACACTGAACACAATCGCCCGGCACTCAAGAAGGCTGGCTTTTTGACTCGGGATGCTCGTGTGATTGAACGTAAGAAGGCTGGACTGAAGAAGGCTCGTAAGGCTCCGCAGTACTCCAAGCGCTGATTTTGGCTTTGGTTTATGGGAGGTGCCCCGTGCTCACAATTTTCTCCTGAGCGCGGGGTGTCTTCATGTCCAGGTAATTTCATCTGATCAGGACATTTAACGTCTTTCATGGACCTGACGGTGGTGTATCGGAGAGGGTGGTTGATGATTTGGGGAACCACCAACGGCACGTGCGCCCTCTGTAGCTCTCAGGACTTGCTGATGGGACTGCTTCATTAGGATGGATGATCAATGACACGCATTTTCGGAACTGACGGTGTTCGCGGGTTGGCGAATGAACTATTGACCGCTGATATGGCGCTTAACCTTGCCCAGGCTGCGGCCGTCGTGTTGGGGCACGAGAATGTCAGCGACGGCAAACGCCCACGGGCTGTCTTAGCGCGAGACGGTCGCGCCTCTGGGGAATTCTTGGGGGCTGCCGTGGCCGCAGGCTTGGCAGGCTCCGGGGTGGACGTGCACGACGCCGGTGTGATGCCCACGCCCGCGTTGGCTTACCTAGTAGGGGATATGAATGCTGATTTTGGGGTGATGATCTCCGCGTCCCATAACCCTGCCCCAGATAACGGCATTAAATTTTTGGCTCATGGCGGCAAAAAGTTGCCCGATGCTGTGGAAGATCAGATCCAAGCGATTTATGAGAGCCGTGACTTTACCCATCCCACGGGTGCAGGGGTAGGGCGTATTTCGACGCTCTCTGATGCTGAAGATCGTTACATTCTTCACCTTGTGGGTGCTATACCGCACAGGCTTCAGGACATCAGAGTTGTTGTGGATTGCGCCCATGGCGCCGCGGCCGGTGTATCCCCGGAGGCTTTCCGTGGTGCGGGAGCTGAGTTAGTTGCAGTGATTGGTTCCGAACCTGATGGCCTAAATATTAACGATGGTGTGGGGTCGACGCATCTGGGCCCCTTGAAACAGGCTGTGGTCGAGCACGGTGCTGATCTCGGCATTGCGCATGATGGCGACGCGGATCGTTGCTTAGCGGTTGACGCGGAAGGCAACGAAATTGATGGCGATCAAATCATGGCGATCTTGGCGTTATCGATGCACGAAAAAGGTTTGTTGACTGACGAGACCCTGGTGGTCACCGTGATGTCCAACCTGGGGTTGAAACTGGCGTTGAAGGACCGAGGAATCACCATCCGGGAAACGGCTGTGGGGGACCGGTACGTGTTAGAGGCCATGAACCAGGAAGGGTTCAATCTGGGCGGTGAACAATCAGGGCACGTGATTATGTCTGACTGGGCTACCACCGGGGACGGCTTATTGACAGGGCTGATGTTGGCTTCCCGTGTGGCGGAAACCGGTTTGCCGTTATCAGAGCTTGGGAAAGTCATGACACGGCTTCCGCAAGTGTTGATTAACGTCAAAGGTGTCGACCGTTCTGCTGCCAGCACCGATAACGGCCTGTTAGAGGCTGTTGCTGCGGCGGAATCACGGTTGGGTCAGACGGGGCGTGTGTTGTTGCGACCATCTGGTACGGAGCCGGTGGTGCGCGTCATGGTGGAAGCAGCTACGACTGAGCAAGCTCAGCAAGAAGCAGAGTATTTGGCGAGCGTGGTGACCGAACGGCTGGCGCTGTAGTCAGCCACAGGAGAACAAACGCATACATCAAAGCAGAAGGCCCCACGTTCTAAGAACGAACGTGGGGCCTTCTAAGCGATATGAGGAATGACTCGCTGAAAACGTCCTTGGGGACGAATGATCAGACGTTGGGGTTCCGGGGGGAACCGTTCTGGCCTGCCAACAAGTCACGGATTTCGGTGAGCACGGCGACATCCGGCTCAACCTCTTCGGCTGCTGGGTCAATCCCCAGACGGCGGTTACGCGCTTCAACCATCTTGTTCATCGGCACAACGACGACGAAGTACAGTGCGGCGGCAACGATCAAGAAGTTGATGATGACAGTCAACCAGGAACCGAGTTGGACGTAGTTTTCGCCGCTGCCAACCTGGAAACGGAGAAATTCGTCAAAGCTTGGGAAGCCGACCAGGCCGGAAATCAATGGCATGATCACAGAATCCACAAGGGTGCTGATGACGGGGGCGAACGCGCCACCGAGGATGACCGCAACGGCCAGATCGATGACATTGCCCTTCATAATGAAATCTTTGAAACCCTGAAGCATGAGCCACACGTTAGCGTGCGCTTGTGTGTTTTACCAGGAACTTCCTGGCAGTTATTCAGTGATTCGCAACACTATGCGCTGTGCCACGTAAAGAAGCGGACGTCTGTCGTGGCCGGTTTACCCAGTGAAATCAGTGCATAGTTATGGGTAATCAGGGGCCGGGCCGGTTCCGTAGAACTCTTCTAATGTGCTTGCGGAGCTTTTGGTAAAAGCTGCGGCGTGATCTTCCCCGATGTAGCGGAAGTGCCATGGCTCATAGGTGTAACCGGTCACTGCGCCCTGGTCAGCCGGGAAACGCAGTACAAATCCGTATTTAAAGGCATTTTCACGGGCCCATTGAGCAGCTTGAGTATCAGCAAAACACGCTTGTAGGTCGCACCCTGAACCGTCTCCCAAATCCACGGCCAAACCTGTTTGATGTTCAGAGAATCCGGGGCGTGCCGAAAGCTGATCAGCAGCAAACTGGCCATTTTCTTTGACCCAGTGTTGATATGTCGATTCCTGAGTTTTATAGGAGCGGTAGGCGGAAAGAACCGTCACGGTGATTCCGTCGTTTCTCATGTCTGCGAGCATTTGCTGTAAGGAATTTGCGGCTTCGACTCTTAGATGCTCACCGTCAACCTTTCGAAGATCTTTCGGGGCGTAATTCTGTGGGTCCAGGGGGCGACGCTTGTTCACCATTACCGTCACGGATTCGGGGGAATCTAGGTCCGCGACTTGTGTTTTTTCTGATTCACGTGCTGCTGGTGATGCAGGGGTTGGCGGCGTAGAGGTGTCCTGTCCGCACCCCGTGAGAACCACAGCAGCTATGCACATCATGCCTAAGTGTGCGGTGATGTTCCGCATGCGATTCGTCGACCAAGCTGGGGGTTCGGTACTCATTTTTTGCGAACAAGAACCCGGCGGATCGAGTGATCTGAGTCTTTGGAGAGGATGAGTTGTGCACGTCCTCGCGTGGGGCGAACATTGTGCAACAAGTTCGGTTCGTTGATCCTGCGCCAGATGTCTGTGGCAATATCCACGGCTTCCTGATCAGAGAGGTTTGCGTAGCGGTGGAAATACGATGCGGGGTCTGCAAAGGCCCCATGTCGCAGCGCCTGAAAACGTTCCACGTACCAACGTTCAATATCTTGAGTGCGGGCGTCAACGTAAATAGAGACATCAAAAAAATCGCTGAGGGCAAGGGAGGAGCGATTGCCGGGGCCAACTTTAGCTGGGGCGAGAACGTTTAGCCCCTCAACGATCACAACATCAGGCCTGGTCACAACTACTTCTTCGTCGGGCAGAATATCGTACGTGACGTGTGAGTACTTTGGCGCCCGAACTTCTTCTGCCCCTGATTTGATCTCTGCAACAAATCGCAGTAGAGCGCGGCGATCATAAGATTCGGGGAAACCTTTACGTTCCATCAGGCCGCGTCGTTCGAGTTCGGCATTGGGGTAGAGGAAACCATCTGTTGTGACCAACTGAACCCGTGGGGTGGATGGCCAGCGAGCCATAAGCTCACGGAGCAGTCGTGCGGTGGTGGATTTCCCGGCCGCAACAGAGCCTGCAATCCCGATCACAAATGGTGTACGGGCGTGCTGCTGCCCCAGAAACTTGTTGGTGGAGGTGTTCAGGGAAGTTGCGGCTGCGTCATAAAGCGTTAGCAGACGTGATAGGGGTAGGTACACCTCTCGTACCTCATCTGCGTCCAGATGATCCCCCAACCCGCGGAGGGATTCAATCTCGTATTCAGTGAGGGGGACGGAGATTTCTGTTGACAGCCGTGACCAGGTCTCCCGATCCAGCTCATGGAAAGGGGAGACGCGGTTAACCCCGTGAGTTGTGCTCATTGAGGCACAGTTTATGACTGCTGTGATCGGTGGACGAATTCTCGTGAATATATGTGCCTTGATCAGCACAACCAGGCAGTTGACAGCCATCGTGGTCATGTCATAGCTAAACTCGTGAGACCATTCATGCGCACAGGGAGTTATCAGGGGACAGTCGCGTCAATAGGGACGCTAACGGTTTCCTGCCCAAGCACTCACAGCGAACCAATGACGAGGGACGTTTTGACTACGACAACTTCTTCACAGACCCAAGCGGGCGATGGCGCCGCGTGGAAGGGTCGGCTGCGCGTTGGCGTGCAGCGTTTTGGCACCTTCTTATCCTCCATGATCATGCCCAATATTGGGGCATTCATTGCATGGGGGCTGATTACTGCCCTGTTCATTGAGGCAGGCCCTTTCCCTAATGAGCAGATTGCTACGTTGGTGGATCCGATGGTGCTCTACCTTCTGCCCTTACTCATCGCTTATACCGGCGGCAAGCTGATATACGACGTCCGTGGTGGTGTGGTAGGCGCGATTGCCACTATGGGCGTGATTCTCGGAACGTCATCGCCGATCTTCATTGGTGAAGAGGGAAGTCCGTCGCCGATGTTCTTGGGTGCCATGATTATGGGG
The DNA here is from genome assembly GCA_030524035.1 of Kocuria sp. Classification (GTDB taxonomy): domain Bacteria; phylum Actinomycetota; class Actinomycetes; order Actinomycetales; family Micrococcaceae; genus Kocuria. The sequence goes on from JAUNHG010000001.1 coordinate 518,832, forward strand.
CCATTGGCGGCATGGTGCATGAAAAAGCTCGACTCTTTGTGGGAAGGGAAAATTCCCCCGGGCTTTGAGATGCTGATCAACAACTTCTCTGCCGGGATCTTTGGTGCCATCGCGGCAATCGGTTCGATGTTCTTGTTAACACCGGTCATGGTGAAGTTCACGCAGATCGCCGGAAGCATCGTGGAATTTCTGGTGAATCATGGCCTGCTTCCGTTGACTTCCTTGATCATTGAACCGGCCAAGGTGTTGTTCTTGAACAACGCGATTAATCACGGTTTGATCACCCCCCTGGGAACCGCGCAGGCCAGGGAACAGGGGCAGTCAATTCTGCTGTTGTTGGAAACTAACCCTGGTCCTGGCCTGGGTATTTTGTTGGCCTACATGATCTTTGGGCGTGGAAGCGCCCGTGCCACGGCACCCGGTGCTGCCATCATCCACGCGGTGGGCGGTATCCATGAGATCTACTTCCCATATGTGCTGATGAAGCCCCAACTGATCCTTGCGGCGATTGCCGGTGGTATGTCTGGCATTTTTGTTTTCTCGGCCTTTGATGTTGGGCTCAGCAGTCCGGCGGCTCCAGGTTCCATCATTGCGATTATGTTGACGGCGGCCCCAGGGTCCCGCATGGGCGTGATCCTCGGCATTCTGGTGGCTACAGCAGTTTCGTGCCTAGTCGCCTCGTTGATCCTGCGCTTTTCCAAACAGACGGATGGCGACCTGGCGGAAACCACCGCCAAGATGGAGGATATGAAGGGCAAAAAGTCCTCTGTGGCTTCGGTGCTTTCTGGTGGCGCTGCGGCGGGTCAGAACACTATCTCGAAGATCGTTTTTGCCTGCGATGCCGGAATGGGCTCTTCCGCCATGGGGGCTTCGGTGCTCCGTAACAAGATCAAGGACGCTGGGTACGGTGACCAGGTTTCGGTGGTGAACTCCGCGATTAACAATCTGCGCGATGACTTTGATCTGGTGGTGGTTCATGAAGATCTTCTGGATCGAGCCCAAACCCCCACACCGTCTGCCATGCATGTTGCGGTGGACAACTTCATGGGTTCCCCACGGTACGACGAAATTGTTGAGTTGATCCGTGATCAGCGGAGCGGCGGTGTGTCTGCGACTGCCCCGGCGTCCGCCCCCGTGGAAGAAACGGTGCCGCGTGAGAGCTCCGCTGCGTCGGCTGTATCGACGGAGAAACAGATTCTTTCCGTGGATTCCGTTCGTCTGGGTGCGACAGCAGCCTCACGCAGTGTGGCTATCGAACACGCTGGAGACTTACTCGTACAAACCGGTGCCGTGGATCGTGCGTATGTCAATGCCATGCACGAGCGTGAGTCATCCGTCTCAACCTTCATGGGCAATGGGTTGGCCATCCCCCATGGCACCAACGAGGCCAAGTACGCCATTCGTGAGTCCGCTATGTCTTTTACACGCTACGACAAGCCGGTGGACTGGGACGGCCAGGAAGTGAAGTACGTCATCGGTATTGCTGGTGCGGACGGGCAACATCTGGGGTTGCTGGCAAAAATTGCCAAGATCTTCTCGAAGAAGGAATCTCTTGCTCAACTGGAGGCTGCCCAGACTCCTGAAGAGATCCTGGCGATTTTTGAAAAGGTGAACGAATGAAAGCCCTACATTTTGGTGCCGGCAATATTGGCCGAGGATTCGTGGGAGTTCTGTTGCACGAAGCCGGGTATGACCTGGTGTTCGCAGACGTTGCAGCAGACCTGATTACCGCACTAAATACAGAGGAGGCGTACACGGTTCACGAAGTCGGGGCTCAGCCGCACGCCGTGGAAGTCACCGGATTCTGTGGGGTGAATTCCGCAGAAGACCCGCAAGGACTGCTGGAGCAGATTAAAACTGCTGACGTCATCACCACCGCGGTGGGTCCCACTGTGCTCAAGATCATTGCCCCAACCCTGGCTGAAGGTCTGCGCGCTCGTGCAGAGGCAGGCGGAAGCAAGGTCGCCGTGATGGCCTGTGAAAATGCGATTAACGCGACAGATGGTTTGGCTGAATCTATTCGTGAAACGTACCCCGATGTTGACCACATTGCGGTGTTTGCCAATACCGCTGTAGATCGGATCGTGCCGAATCAGGGGTCTGGTCAGGGGCTCGACGTCACGGTGGAAACCTATTACGAATGGGCTGTGGAATCCCCGGCTTTTGGTGATCAGCGTCCGGAAATCCCTGGTGTTACATGGGTGGACGATCTTGCCCCGTACATCACCCGCAAGCTGTTCACGGTCAACACCGGCCATGCGGCTGCTGCGTATTTCGGGTATCGGGCTGGGATTTCAAAACTCTCCGACGCACTAGAAGACCCCCAGGTACGTGCCGCAGTCGGCGAGGTATTGGCCGAGACGAAAGCGTTGTTGGTGGAAAAGTTTGGGTTCGCTCCGGATGTTCAGCAGGCTTACGTGGACAAAATCTTGACGCGGTTTGCCAACCCCCGCTTGCCTGACACCGTGGAGAGGGTGGGCCGCTCCCCGTTGCGCAAGATCTCCCGAAGTGAACGGTTTGTGGGACCTGCCGCTGAATTGGCTGAGCGGGGCATGAACGCATCTGCTCTGGTATCCGCTGTGGCAGCGGCGTTGCATTTTGACGCTGCGGGCGACAGCGAAGCTCAGCAGCTACAAGCTGACCTTGATGCTGCCCGTGGTGATCGTGCGGCCACCGATGAATTGGTGACTCGGTTAACCGGTATATCTCCTGATCATCCTTTATTTTCGGCATTGGCGAAAACTTTCGCTGCTGCCTGATAGGCGTCCACGGTGACCGAGATGACTGCGTAGCACTATGTCCCGCCCGGTCATCGTGGACCCCCTGTGAGTTAGGCTGTTTGCATGTGTGGAATTGTTGGATATGTGGGTCTGCCTGACGCGCCAGACCGTGAACTTTTTGCCCTGGACTACGTCCTGGAGGGCTTGCGGCGACTGGAATATCGTGGCTACGACTCTGCGGGGGTTGCTGTTGTTGCCGACGGTGCAGTGGACTATCGCAAGAAGGCCGGGAAGGTATCCAGTCTGGACGCTGAATTAGAAGCTAGTCCGCTACCGGACGCCGTTGTGGGGATCGGCCACACCCGGTGGGCTACACACGGGGGTCCCACAGACTTGAACGCTCACCCGCACGTGGTGGCCGATGGTCAGCTTGCCGTGGTTCACAACGGCATCATTGAAAACTTCGCGGAAATCAAAAACGAACTGACTGGCAAGGGACACACTTTTGTGTCCGAAACGGACACTGAAGTCGCTGCTACGTTGTTGGGAGAGTTCTATAACAACGACGCCAACCGCGACCTCTCCGTGGCGATGCAGTTGACCGCAGTCCGCTTGGAAGGTGCGTTCACCCTGCTGGCCGTACATTCTGAACACCCGGATCGCATTGTGGCTGCCCGATATAACTCACCGTTGGTGATTGGCCTGGGTGACGGGGAAAATTTCCTGGGATCAGATGTTTCCGGCTTTATCCAGCACACCAAGAGTGCAGTGGAGATGGATAACAACCAGATTGTGACCATCACAGCCACCGACTACTCCATCACTGATTTTGACGGAAACTCGGTGGAGGGTAAGCCGTTTGAGGTCACGTGGGATGCCGCGGCGGCTGAAAAAGGCGGCTTCAACTCCTTCATGGAAAAAGAAATCCACGATCAGCCGTCGGCCGTCCACGACACGTTATTAGGACGCCTGGATGAAACGGGCCAGCTCACTCTGGATGAATTGCGCATTGATGAATCATTGCTGCGCTCCGTTGACAAGATTGTGGTAATCGCGTGCGGTACTGCCGCATATGCCGGGCACGTTGCTCGTTATGCGATTGAACATTGGTGCCGAATCCCCACGGAAGTGGAACTGGCCCATGAGTTCCGTTACCGGGACCCCATCGTGAATGACAGAACACTGGTGGTGGCGTTGTCTCAATCCGGGGAAACCATGGACACACTCATGGCTATCCGTCACGCACGTGAGCAGGGCGCCAAGGTGGTCGCAATTTGCAACACCAACGGTTCGTCTATCCCACGTGAATCGGATGCCAACCTGTATACCCACGCGGGGCCGGAAATCGCAGTGGCTTCCACAAAAGCATTCCTGGCACAGATCACCGCCGCTTATCTGCTGGGTCTTTACCTGGCACAGCTACGCGGCAATATGTTCTCTGATGAAATCGCTGAGGTCTTGCGTGAGCTACAGGCCATGCCAGAGAAGATCCACACCGTGATCGACGAGGCGGATGACATCAAAGCGCTGGGCACATCCATGGGCCAAACTGAATCGGTCCTGTTCTTGGGACGTCATGTTGGCTTCCCGGTGGCATTGGAAGGCGCCCTCAAACTCAAGGAAATCGCGTACATTCACGCCGAAGGCTTTGCCGCAGGTGAGCTTAAGCATGGTCCAATTGCTTTGATCGAACCCGGACAGAAAGTGTTTGTGGTGGTGCCGTCGCCACGGGGCCGTAACTCGCTGCACTCCAAGGTGGTATCCAACATCCAAGAAATCCGGGCTCGTGGTGCGGAAACGATCGTGATTGCTGAAGAAGGCGATGACGCTGTGGAAGCCTACGCCAACCACATCATTCGTATTCCGCAGGCACCCACTCTGCTTCAGCCATTATTGGCCACCGTGCCGTTGCAGATTTTCGCGTGTTCTATGGCTGAAGCTAAGGGATACGACGTTGACCAGCCCAGAAACCTGGCGAAATCCGTGACGGTCGAATAAAGACGGTGCCGTCATGATCATTGGCACCGGAATTGATGTGGTGGATATCGACAGGTTCCGACGCCACCTAGAGCGCGTTCCGCGCCTGGCGCAACGTCTGTTTGTAGACACTGAACGTGATCTTCCGGTGGCTTCTCTTGCGGCGCGATTTGCCGCGAAAGAAGCCACCGCCAAGGCGCTCAAGGCCCCCCCAGGAATGGTGTGGCAACACTGCTGGGTGGAGAAAACTGAGTGGGGGGCTCCCGTGCTGCGCACGGAAGGCACAGTGTCCGCTGAAGCTGCCAAGCAAGGCATTGAACGTTGGCATGTATCAATGTCCCACGACGGCGGGTTAGCGATGGCGTACGTGGTGGCAGAGGGGCATATGGTGGACGCTGCGCTTCGATCGCCTGGAAGCAAAACATGATCCCTGCCTGGACGGGGCAGGAAGTCCGTCAGGCGGAACGGCCCCTGTTGGAGGCTGGAAACGGCCCGGTGCTGATGGCGCGGGCGGCCCACGGTTTGGCTTTGGAATGCGTGCGGCAATTACGTGCCGTGCGGTCAGTACCCGGGGCACGTGTTGTGGTGTTGGCGGGCACAGGCAACAACGGTGGAGACGCCATATGGGCTGCGGGAGCGTTGCGTCGTCGTGGTGCCATGGTGCAGGTGATTGCCACCGGTCGGGAACTGCACCACGCTGCCCAGGCAGCCGCTGAGCGCGCCGGGGTGCGGGTGACGGCCCTGCGCAAGATAGGTGTTGCGACTGCCGTTCAGCTGTGCTGTACCGCAGATATGGTGCTGGATGGCATTGTGGGAACGGGTGCACGTGGTGGGCTGCGTGCAGACTCCAAGGAACTGGTGGAGCAGTTGCTGGGTAGGTGGTCGCCTGTGATCCCCGAAGCCCACCTGCCCGTGGTGGTGGCCGTGGATATCCCGTCCGGCGTGGATGCTGATACCGGTGCCTGTGAGGGTCCTGTGTTACCGGCTGCCCACACCGTGACTTTTGGTGGCACCAAGGTAGGTCACTTGGTGCCACCGGGCCGTGAAGCCAGTGGGAAGATCGCGGTAGTGGACATTGGAATAGAGCATGCATTGCCTGCCCCAGAAGTAATACGGCTTGACGTGGCGGACGTTATGCAACTGTGGCCACGCCCGAGCACAAATGATCATAAGTACACCCGGGGTGTGCTGGGTGTGGTAGCTGGAAGCACGCAGTATCCCGGAGCGGCTGTATTGTGCACGCGCTCCGCAGTCTCGGCAGGTGTGGGCATGGTGCATTACTTGGGAGATCACCACGCCCGCACTATGGTCGTGCTAACCAGTCCAGAAGTGGTCGCTAGCGAGGCGGCTCCAGCGGCGGTATGTGCGCAAGCGTGGGTGGCGGGGCCTGGAGCCACCGACCAGATCCAGCAAGACCGTATTCGTGAGGTTTTAGACCTAGAGCACCCTATGGTGATTGATGCTGGTGCTTTCGATGTTGTCGGTCGTGTGTTGGGTGACCGAGCCCTGATGCCTCAACAGATCCTGACTCCGCACGCCGGAGAATTGGTGAAGCTACTCACGTGGTGTCACGCGTGGGGTCATACAGAAACAGTGCCAACACGTCATGATGTGGAGCGGGACCCCTTGACATGGGCGCGAGAAACGGCGTCCGCAACGGGAGCTACGGTGGTGCTGAAAGGTGCGGTGACTGTAGTAGCAGCTGCGGCAGGTGGGCCGATTTTTGTGGTGGGGCACGGTAGTCCGTGGTTAGCCACCGCAGGCTCAGGGGATTGCTTGGCCGGAATACTGGGGGCATTGATGGCCAACATTCAGGGCAGCCCAGATATTTTTCATAGCGCCGCACGGGCGTGGGCTGTTGCGGCGCCGTTACCGCCAAAAGCTCGTGACCAGTTGCTGCGCCACCTGACCGCTGGCGAGTATTGGGCGTTAGTAGCCGGTGTCGGAGTGGGGTTACATGCCGCTGCCTCAACTGTGGGAGGCGAAGGTCCCCAACCGTGCACCCCGGAACGGATTCGTGCCGCGCTCACGCATAGTTCATGCGCTGTGTAACATGCCTGGCACCTCATGATGGATGCCAGCTGTAGCGGGACGAGTAAGCTCGATGCAGTGCGGTCGGTTCCCGACCCCGCAATTGACCATCCTGACAGGAGAACCCATTCGTGACCGAAGTGTGGCCAGGTAACCCTTACCCTCTGGGTGCAACCTACGACGGCACCGGAACCAACTTTGCCTTGTTCAGCGAGGTGGCAGATCGGGTGGAGTTGTGTTTGTTTGACGAGCATGACCACGAAACCCGCATCGAGCTCACGGCCGTGGACGGCTATGTGTGGCACTGTTTCCTGCCAGAAGTCCAGCCCGGTCAGCGTTATGGGTACCGTGTGCACGGTCCTTGGGATCCTGCTCATGGGCACCGGTGCAATCCAGCCAAGCTCTTACTGGATCCTTATGCCAAAGCCGTGGATGGTTTTGTGCGTGAGTGGGGGCAGCCGCTGTTTTCTTATACCTTTGGTGATGAAGACTCTTTCAATGATCAGGACTCTGCTGCACTGATGATGAAGGGCGTGGTCATTAACCCATTCTTTGATTGGGAAGGGGATCGTTCTCCGGGGCGTCCGTATCATAAATCAGTGATCTACGAAGCCCACGTTAAAGGGTTAACGGAGCTGCACCCAGAGGTTCCCGAAAACTTGCAGGGTACCTACGCTGGGGTGGCCCACCCATCCGTGATATCGCACTTAAAAAAATTAGGCATTACCGCCATTGAGTTGATGCCCGTGCACGAATTTGTTCAGGATTCCACTCTCCAAGAAAAAGGGTTGCGGAATTATTGGGGCTATAACACGATATCTTTCTTTGCCCCTCACCACGACTACAGTTCATCAACCACATTGGGTGGCCAGGTGCAAGAATTTAAGGCCATGGTCAGGGCCTTGCACCGAGTAGACATTGAAGTCATTTTGGACGTGGTGTACAACCACACTGCCGAAGGTAACCATATGGGTCCCACGTTGTCGATGCGTGGCATTGACAACAAAGCCTACTATCGGCTGGTGGATGGGGACGCCAAATTCTATATGGATTACACGGGCACCGGTAATTCCTTGAATGTGCGCCACCCGCATTCGCTGCAACTGATCATGGATTCTTTGCGATACTGGGTAACCGAAATGCATGTAGATGGTTTTCGGTTCGATTTGGCGTCCACGCTTGCGCGTGAATTTTATGACGTGGATAAACTTTCCACATTTTTTGAGTTGGTCCAACAAGACCCCATCGTTTCTCAGGTGAAACTTATTGCCGAGCCTTGGGATGTTGGGCCTGGTGGATATCAGGTCGGTAACTTCCCGCCCCAATGGACAGAATGGAATGGGAAATACCGCGACGTGGTCCGTGATTTCTGGCGGGGTGAACCTTCGACTCTGGGTGAATTCGCCTCCCGTATCACCGGATCCGCTGACCTTTACGAAAACAGCGGACGTCGCCCGTACGCCTCTATTAACTTTGTGACTGCACACGACGGCTTCACGTTGCGGGACTTGGTGTCCTATAACGAAAAACATAACCAGGCCAACGGTGAGGACAATCACGACGGTGAATCCCATAACCGTTCCTGGAACTGCGGGGTAGAAGGTCCCACCGATGACCCCGAAGTTTTAGCGTGGCGCGCTCGGCAACAACGTAACTTCATCGCCACATTGATGTTGTCCCAGGGAACCCCCATGTTGTTGCACGGCGATGAGTTGGGCCGTACTCAGGGCGGTAACAACAACACCTACGCGCAAGATAACGAGATCTCCTGGATTAACTGGGAACACGCGGACACCCCGCTGATGGAGTTCACCTCCGCCCTGATTCATTTGCGGCGGGATCACCCCACGTTCCGCAGAGGACAGTTCTTTGATGGACGCCCGGTGGAAATGGGCGAGCTCAGTGCGGATGACCCCATGCCGGACATCGTGTGGTTGGACAAGGATGGCACCCCCATGACCCCCGGGGATTGGGACGAGCCCCTTGCCCGAACCGTTGGCATGTGGCTTAACGGTCATGGGATCGCGGGTGTGGACCCCCGAGGGCGTCAGATCAAGGACGTGGATTTCATCGTGTGGTTCAACTCTTCCCCGGAGGATGTGGAAGTCACCGTGCCAGATGCCACCTACGGTGCTCAGTGGGAAGAACTATTGGACACAGCCGGTGAACATGGAGATGGATCGGTCCTGAGCCACTCCACAGTTTTCACACTCAAAGCCAAATCGGTGGTGGTATTGCGCCAGTGGGAAGAGCCGGAGGATGAACCGGATCTTTCCGTGGCGGCTTCGGTGGCGGCATATTCGGCGCAATCACAACCTGATCAGTAATACGCGAACCGTGCCGCGTTGTCCTGCGAAAATGGCTCCTGCGGACATTGTCGCTACCGCAGCAGCCATTTAAGTAACAGGAGTTATCCACCGTGCGTACCCCGGCTTCCACGTATCGTCTGCAGATTACCGAAGATTTCACCCTGGACCGGGCAGCAGAGCAGATTGATTACCTGCGCACGTTGGGTGTGGATTGGCTGTACTTATCGCCGGTGTTACAGGCCGTTGAGGGATCACAACATGGATACGACGTTGTGGACCCCACCCGGATTGATGCTTCGCGTGGCGGCGCGCAGGCCTTCGATCGCCTGTGCCGCCGCGCCCACGAGGCCGGTATGGGCGTGTTGGTGGATGTGGTGCCAAATCATCAAGGGGTGGCGGTGCCACGGCAAAACCCCTGGTGGTGGTCTGTGCTTGAACAAGGGCAGCAGTCCCCTCACGCCGTCGCGTTCGATATTGACTGGGATGCGTACGACGGCAAGATCATGATTCCCGTGTTGGGTGACGATACTGATGCTGACGGCGCACCGATTGTGGGTCAGCATGCCCAAGCGCTGGGGGAACTCACCGTCCGGGTGGAGGACGGCGTACCGGTGTTGGCCTACTGGGACAACGTTTACCCCCTGGCGGAAGGGACTTACACCCTGGGAGCAGAGGGTGAAATCCAGGAAGATCCCGCAACAATTCATGACCGTCAGCACTACCGCTTGGTGAATTGGCGCACCGGGGACGCTGCCTTGAACTATCGCAGGTTTTTTACGGTGACCACGTTGGCTGGTGTGCGGGTGGAGGACAACGACGTTTTCGTGGACTCCCACACAGAAATTGCACGCTGGTTTGCCGAGGGCTTGGTGGACGGTTTGCGGATTGACCACCCGGACGGTTTGCGGGATCCGGGCCGGTATCTCAAAGATCTCCACGAATTAACTGGTGGTGTGTACGTGGTGATCGAAAAGATCCTGGAACCGGGGGAGGCCTTACCCCGGTGGTGGCTGAGCGATGGCTTGATCGCCGGGACCACCGGGTATGACGCCCTGGGGGTAGTGGATCGGTTGTTTGTGGACCCTTCAGGTGCTTACCCGTTGACCACCCTTGATGCGTCGTTGCGGCAGTTGTCCACTGCTGATGGTACGCAGGAAGGTCACTGGGAGCGCATGATTCGCGGTACTAAACGTGCAGTCACTGATGGTGCCTTGCATGCTGAAGTGCAGCGTCTGGCGCAGGAAGCAGGTAGCCAACCGGAGTTATCGGCGTTTAGCCGAGATCAGATCGTGGATGGACTCAGCGAAATCCTCACGCACTTTGCCGTCTACCGAACCTATTTACCGGATGGTGCGCAGCATATGGACGATGCTGTATGCGGTGCGGTTACCGCGCGAGGCGACTTAGAGCCCGTGCTCACAGAATTGGGGATGGTGTTAGGGCAAAACACCGCAGAGCATGATCTGACCCCGGTGGCTCGACGATTCCAGCAGACGTCGGGCATGGTGATGGCCAAGGGCGTGGAGGACTATGCGTTTTACCGGTACTCACGGTTGACGTCTTTAACCGAGGTGGGTGGTGACCCTTCCATGTTCGCTCTGAGTCCTGATGACGTACACGAGGATATGCAGCGGCGTCAACGGGAAGAGCCGTTGGCGATGACTACTTTGTCCACGCACGATACGAAAAGATCAGAATCGGTGCGTGCCCGTATTTCTGTGTTGGCGGAAATCGCCAACGACTGGGCCTCCACTGTGGCTTACGTGCAGAAACAAGCTGCTGCCCTGGGCATCGGGCCGTTGAGTGACCGTACGCTGATCAACCTGGTACTTCAAGCATTGGCCGGTGCCTGGCCTCTGGAGAAAGAACGTGCGGTGCAGTACGCCGTGAAAGCTGCTCGTGAAGCCCAAACCGCCACGGCATGGGTGGATGGCTCGGAAGAGTTTGAACAGGAACTGACCCGTTTTGTGAACGCGGTGTTGGACGAGCCATCCGTACGCGGGGCTTTTGAAGGGCTGGTCCGCAGGATTGAGGCCCCTGGGTATTCCAATGCGCTCGGGCAAAAACTGGTGCAGTTAACCATGCCGGGCGTGCCGGATGTGTATCAGGGAAGCGAACTATGGGCCGCTGCTCTGGTGGACCCGGACAACCGACGTCCTGTGGATTACCAACACCTTGCTGAGCGTTTGTCTGCGGTGGACGCTCGACGGGAGAATCCCGGTATTGCCCGTGCCCATTCTGTTCCCGCAGTGGATGATTCTGGTGATGCCAAGTTGTTACTCACTTCCCGGGCGTTACGACTACGTCGCGATCACCCTGAGCTGTTCACTGGATACACGCCCGTTTACGCACGTGGCGCGGCAGCACAGCATCTGTTTTCTTTCAACCGTGGAGCAGTAATCACCATGGTCACCCGGCTCCCGCTGGGTCTGAAGCGCATCGGCGGGTGGGGGGAGACCACCGTGGAATTGCCGGAAGGTACGTGGGTGGATGAACTGACGGGAGGCCGATTCCACGGAACGGTTACTGTGGGGAGCGTCCTGGACTTGCTGCCGGTGGCCCTGTTGCGTCGGGTCTGATGCACACCACCTATCACGCCACTGCATTGCCTGATAACCCGCACCAAATTTGTGAAAGCTGATAGCACTATGACTGCACTGGGCCGCAAACACCTGGACCGTTTTGACCTTTTTGCCCCGCACGCAGCGGAGGTGACGGTGCGCATTGATGGGCACGACTTCGCCATGGTTCCGGCCACCGACCTGGATGGGCATAAGCCGCGAGGGCTGGATCCTGCGCCGCGTTACACACAGACCGAACAGGGGCTGCGGGGATGGTGGAGTCTGCCGGATACCGTGACGGACCAGGTGCCAGTTTCCACTGTGAGGTATGGCTATATCCTCACCAAGTTGAAGGACGAAGGCACCCCGGAACAACAACGCCTGATCTCAGAGGTGTTACCGGATCCGCGTTCACGCCGTCAGCCCCAGGGCGTACATGACCTTTCCTGCACTTTTGACCCGGACGACTTTCAGTGGAACGACCACCATTGGCAGGGTAAGCCACTGGAAGGGGCCATTCTGTATGAACTTCACGTGGGGACCTTCACGGAAGAAGGCACGTTTGACGCTGCGATTGAACATCTGGACGCTCTGGCGGATCTGGGGGTTGATGTCATTGAGCTGCTGCCGGTGAATGGTTTCAACGGTCCGTATAACTGGGGGTACGACGGTGTTGCGTGGTATGCGGTGCAGGAAGAGTACGGAGGACCTGCTGGGTACCAACGATTTGTGGATGCTTGTCACACCCGCGGGTTAGCCGTGGTGCAGGACGTGGTCTATAACCACTTGGGGCCGTCTGGCAATTACTTGCCACAGTTCCTGGAGATTTTTACGGCAGGTAATTCGTCGTGGGGTGAACAGATCAACCTGGACGCCTGGGGTTCTGACGGGGTGCGGGATCTGATTTTGGACAATATCCGCATGTGGGTGGCGGATTACCACGTGGATGGTTTCCGGTTGGACGCAGTACATGCGCTCAAGGACGAACGCGCCCAGCATATTTTGCAAGAAATTTCTGAGGTGGCCCACGAAACTGCAGCGCAGGCTGGCCGTTCCTGTTTTGTGATCGCAGAATCCGACCGTAATGATCCCCGGATGATCGAACCGGTGGACTGTCATGGCCTGGGAATGGATGCCCAGTGGCTTGATGATTGGCATCATGCTGCCCATTGGGCATTGACCGGGGAAAAGCAGGGGTATTACGAAGATTTCGCTGGGTTGGGCTCCCTGGCCAAGACGTACCGGGGTGGGTTCTTCCACGACGGTTCTTTTTCCGCGTTCCGTGGTCGCAGCCACGGACATCCGGTAGACCCTGCACGTCATCAGCCGTGGCAGTTTGTCAGTTACGTCATGAACCATGACCAGGTGGGCAACCGTGCCGCAGGGGATCGTTTTTCCCAGTATCTACCCGTACAACGGCAGATCTTGGCGGCTGCGGTGCTCCTGACGCAGCCGTTTACTCCCATGTTGTTGATGGGTGAGGAATGGGGGGCGTCTACGCCGTGGCCGTTTTTTACGTCCCATCCAGAACCAGAACTGGCTGATGCTGTGCGGCGGGGCAGGATTGGTGAGTTTGCCCGGATGGGGTGGGACGAATCGGAGATCGCAGACCCCCAAGCCCCGGAGACGTTTGCTTCTGCGGTGTTGCGGCATGAAGAACGTACACACGGAGATCACGCCCGTGTGTACGCCGCTTACCGCGAACTGATTGCGGTGCGGCGCGCCACCCCGGAGCTGACGGAGCAGGATTTCGGTTCTATTCGCGTCAACTATGACGACCCTGCTGGGACTTTGGTGTTGTACCGGGGCGGCCTGGGGCGTCTGATGGAGGGAGAGAGCAGGGAAGCAGCGCACGGTATTGCGGTGGTGTTGAACTTTTCGGATGCACAAGCCCAGATCCCGGTGGAGGTACCCACTGAAGCGGAGGTGGTGTGGTCCACCGGTGATGTGCCGCTGACACCGGGCGAGCTGGGGGGCGCCGTCGTGAATCTGGCGGCATATGGGGCAGCGGTGTTGCGTGTGTGATCTGCGGATTCCCTGGTTTGTGGGACAGTAGGACGTTATGGAGACCTTCAGTACTTTGCCGGTGCGACGGGTACAAGAACATGCGATGAATCCCATGGACCGGCTGTATTGGCCTGCAACGTTAGCCCCGGTGCGGTCCATCCTGGACGACGGACTGGACTTGGGCGCAGCCACAGTGTTTGTGGGGGATAACGGCACCGGAAAATCCACCGTGGTGGAAGGGATCGCTGCAGCATTTGGTCTCAATGCGGAAGGCGGTACGCATAATGCCATGCATCGCACCTATGCGACGGAATCCCATCTGGCGAAGCACTTGCAACTGATCCGCGGCGCGGGCGCTTCCAAGCGCGGTCTGTTCCTTCGAGCTGAAACCATGCACGGGCATTTCAGCTATCTGCAGGGCCTGGGCTTGCAGGGATTGCACGAACGTAGCCATGGGGAGGCTTTTCTGGATTTTGTGCAGCAACGGTCCCGCATCCGTGGCCTGTGGGTTTTGGATGAACCTGAATCCGCTCTTTCCATGGCAGGGTGTTTTGCGTTGCTCGATGTTTTGTGCCATCTGGCTGCTGACGGTTCACAGGTGGTGTTATCGACCCATTCCCCGCTGTTGGCGGCCTTCCCTGGCGCAGAGGTGATAGAAGTGGGGGAGTGGGGATTGCGCCACACCCACTACGACGACCTGGAGTTGGTCCGTGGGTGGCGCAGTTTCTTGGAGGACCCACAACGGTTCCTTGCGATGTTAGGGCGTGCCCGGTGACGTTATGGGAGTAGTGCATAACTGGCACGTAACCCTTTGAACGATATTCAATGGCGCCATGTTGATTTATGGCGAAAACACCCGGTGGAATCCTGCTGAAGATCGTTATGATCAAATGCTCATGCGGCGTTTGGGGGACTCTGGGCTGGCGTTACCGGTGATTTCCCTGGGGCTGTGGCACAACTTTGGCGATGACACCCCGTTGCAGACCCAAAAGGAGATTCTGCGCAAAGCTTTCGACCTGGGTGTCACGCACTTTGACTTGGCGAACAACTACGGGCCGCCCGGTGGGTCAGCGGAGCTGAACTTTGGGCGGATTCTGCGGGAAGATTTCGCTGGGTTGCGTCAGGAGTTGGTGATTTCTTCCAAAGCCGGGTGGGATATGTGGCCCGGGCCGTACGGGTTTGGCGGTTCACGAAAGTACTTGGTGGATTCCCTGGACCAGTCCCTGGAACGCATGGGCCTGGACCGTGTAGATATCTTTTACCACCACCGTCCAGACCCACAGACGCCACTAGAAGAAACCATGCGGGCGCTGGATTACATCGTTCGTTCGGGGCGTGCCAGTTACGTGGGTGTGTCGTCATACAGCGCTGACCTAACTGCCCGTGCCCAGCAGATCATGCGAGGACTGGGCACACCCTTGGTGATCCACCAGCCGTCGTATTCCATCCTGAACCGTTGGATTGAAACCCCAGCGTCTGACTCTATGGGGCCAGCTCACGGGCGCAACCTGGTGCAGACGTTGAGCGACCAGGGGATGGGGTCCATTGTGTTCACGCCTTTGGCTCAGGGCATGCTCACGGATAAATACCTCAACGGTGTTCCGCAAGATTCCCGCGCCGCCGCTTCTAAGTCGTTAGATCCTGCGTGGCTGACAGATGAAAACATCCAACGTATTCAGGGCCTACATGAAATCGCTGAGTCCCGTGGTCAGTCGTTAGCGCAAATGGCCATTGCCTGGGCTCTACGACCTCAAGAAGGTGGGCAGGTGACATCGGCATTGATAGGGGCGTCCAAACCGGCACAGATTGTGAACAGTGTGGAGGCCGTGCAGAACCTTGAGTTCACACAGAACGAGCTGGACCGTATTGATGAACTATCGGCGGATGCTGGGGTGAATATTTGGGCGGAAGCTACCGAGTCGGTGAACTGAATCTATAGACCCGCGTGGGCCAGGAGATAACGGGTCATGGGTGCGTAGGCTTCGGGGGCGACGTTGTCATCTAACGGGACAACCACCTCAATCACCCCTTGAGCTTCCCCCACAAAGACGGCGGGATCGTTGCAATCGCCCACGGCAATCACCCTGTACCCCCGGGCTCCCGCGGCCCCAGCCATGCCGTGGTCGGTGACCACCAGGTCAGGCAGCGGAACGGATGCATCGTCCCGCTGCCGGGATTCCAGCTGATCCAACGCCAGGTCCATGGGTTCGGGGCGGTGCGTGTGGCGCAACCCTCCGTACTGTTCCACCATCACCACATCTCCCACAGCCCGAACGTCACCGTCATCCCAGGCAATGGCCCCGCGCACCGTCACAACTTGCGCCCCAGCTGTCCGAGCAGCAACTGCCATCGGGGCGTATATAGCGGGCATGGCAGCGGGGTGAGCGGTAGCGAATAAAATGCTCCCACCGGCCCGGACGACCTCCCCAAACACCCGCGCGTATCGCTCTAGGGCAGCCACACACCGTTCGGCACTGATGGTGTCTTGACCCTGCCGATACGTGGGGTCAGGGTCAATTCCCACAGCATCCACCATCACACGGAATACCGAATCCCACGTATCCTCAGGGTGTGGAGCGATGCCCATGTACTGGTGTTCGGAACTGGCCAAAAAATCGTGGATATTGCCCAAGTTCGCTTGCCGGGGCGTGGCAACTTCCCCGGTGATTCGGGTGGCATTCAGGTGGATGATGAGTTCTTCACGAGTGGGGACGTTCTGCCCGCCCACAGACGGGGTGCTTGGTGCGCTCACACACCTACTGTATGACGCCCACCATCCAGCGACCCGTACAGTTG
This sequence comes from Kocuria sp., assembly GCA_030524035.1. Classification (GTDB taxonomy): domain Bacteria; phylum Actinomycetota; class Actinomycetes; order Actinomycetales; family Micrococcaceae; genus Kocuria. The sequence continues at coordinate 535,233 of JAUNHG010000001.1, forward strand.
ACAGTGCGCCCGGGCAGTAGCGTCCCACGAAAAATCCTGCGCTCGCTGCACGGCGGCATCAGCGCGACGCATCAGGTCGTCGGGGTGCTGCGCGATCCGGGCGAAAGCATTCGCCCACGTTGCAGGGTGACGGTCGGGCAGCAACCACCCCGTTACCCCGTCCTGCACTGCGTACCGCAAACCATCCGTATCCGTAGCCACCACGGGGCAGCCGCACGCTTGAGCTTCCAACGCCACTAACCCAAAAGTTTCAGACGATGACGGCACCGCCACTACGGAAGAATCCCGGAACCGTTGCGCCAGTTCATGCGGCGCGATAGCGCCCAGCATGTCCACAGCCTGGGTCAGTCCGTGATCTCGAATAATGGCGCTGAGTTCCTCCGTGAACTCTGGTGAGCCCACTCCCGCAATCCAGACGCGAGCATCAAGGTCAGGGTGGTTCCGACGCAGCGCAGCGAGCGCCTGAACCAGAACCTGCGGACCTTTCAGGGCTTGCAGGCGCCCAGCGAAACCAATCGAGAAAGGACGTGGCGGCGCCGTAGTACGGTCGCGGTACGGGTGGAAAACGGTGGTATCCACCCCGGGCGGAATGACCCGCACTTTCTGTGCAGAGGCGTCGTATAGTCGAGCCAGGTCATGAGCCTCAGCGGGGGTGTTCACCACAAGAGCATCCGAATCATGGATCAGCTGACGTTCCGTATCCACCCTGCGTTGTGGCTCGGGCACCTCGCCATTGCCTGCTCGCTGATTCTTGGCCAAAGCCGTGGTGTGCAACGTGGTGACGGCGGGGATGCCCCATAGGCGAGCCAGGGAAATTCCCACGGCAGCAGATAACCAGTAATGACTATGGATCACCTCTGGGAGTGGGCGGTGATCCTCCTGGTATGCCACATGTACCGCGTGGGCCATGGCTTGCACATGGTCGGGTAAATGCTCTTTGGGTGCGTGGATGGTTTCTGGAAGCGCCACGTCCAGAACATGGAGGCGCGGTGCCGGTGAACTCCACGCCCAAGTGTTTGTCGGCACAGACTCACCGACATGTTCACTGTGCCTCCACAGGGTGATGAGGTCCACACTGTGCCCCAGTGCTGTGAGCGCCTTCGCCATGTGTTTGACGTACACGTTCATGCCACCGGCATCTCCTTGGCCGGGTCGTGCGAGCGGAGAGGTATGCAGGCACACCAAGGCAACTCGCTGTGAATCCTGCGAGGCGGCGTCCGGGGTGGCGGGGGAATCACTGTTCACTGTCCCCACTGTAGAGGCCCACCCACGCCGTGGTGGTGCTGGGCGTCCCACCACATAGCGGTGCCACAATGGTGGATGTGAGCCTTGAACCGTCGCCCTCAGCAGATCGCGCTCGCCGCCCGGAGCGGTCAGCCGTGATTGATCTGGCAGCCATCCGTCACAACGTGCAGCATCTCAAAGCCCTTGCCGCACCAGCTGCACTCATGGTCGTGGTGAAGGCTGATGCTTATGGTCACGGGGCTGTTCAGGTGGCACGTGCCGCCTTGGAGGCTGGCGTGGACTTTCTAGGGGTTGCTCACGTCACGGAGGCCCTGGAACTTCGCGATGCTGGGATCACCACGCCCGTGTTGGCCTGGCTACACACCGTGGACACAGATTTTGCTGCGGCGATTGAACGCGATATTGCTTTGGGAGTTTCCGGCTGGGAGCTGGAGCAGATTTCCCAGGTGGCTTCTGAGCTGGGCAGAAAGGCGTCGGTGCACCTGAAAGTGGACACCGGGCTGGGCCGCAATGGGTACACCATGCAGTCCTGGCCAGCGGCGGTTCGAGCAGCAGCACAGCAACAGGCCGACGGGAGAATTGATGTCGTGGGAATCATGACCCACCTGGGGGCAGCCGATACACCTGCCGCCCCGGAAAATGGGCAGCAGGTGGAAACGTTTCAGCAGGCTGTGGGGATTGCGCGGCAGGCTGGTCTGACCCCCCGCATCATGCACATGGCCAATACTCCCGGGGTTTTTGATGCCCAAAGTATGGCTGACCCTACGCGCATGCTGTGTGACATGGCGCGGGTGGGAATTGGTGTGTATGGCATTTCCCCCTTTGCGGACCGCAGTGCCGAGCAGCTGGGGTTGATCCCGGCCATGACGGTGCGCACCACGGTGAACAACGTGAAAGACGTTGCCGCAGGCCAAGGGGTTTCCTATGGCTTCCACTACCGGACACCTCAACCCACCACGTTGGCATTGATTCCCATGGGATATGCCGATGGTGTTCCCAGGATTGGCACCGGCGGTCCGGTGCGCATCCACGGCGTCACCTATGCCGAGGTGGGCCGAGTGGCGATGGACCAGATGGTGGTGGATTTGGGTGCACCCGGTATGGCAACGGATCCACAACGTAGCCCACTGGGCGCAGAAGCTGTGTTGTTCGGTGCGGACGACAACCCTTCCGTGCGGGAGTGGGCGGACGCTGCTCAGACCATTGACTATGAAATCGTCACCCGAATCTCCCCCAGAGTGCCCCGGGAATACGTGGATACCGGAAGGGACCGGAACACAAACGACGCCGAGGCCTGGTCCGTGAGTATTCAGGTGTCATCGGTACAAGAAACCCACAGGGTGGCCAAGCACGTGGCTGCCCACTTGCGCGCTGGGGACCTCATCGTGCTCATCGGCGAGCTTGGAGCCGGTAAAACTACGTTCACCCAAGGACTCGGTGCTGGGCTGGGTGTGCGGAGCGGTGTGGTATCCCCAACCTTTGTGTTGGCCCGCCAACACCCCAATGACCCTTATGGACCTCACCCCGGCGGGCCCATGCTGGTGCATGTGGATGCCTACCGATTGGTGACGGCTGGAGAAATCGACGATATTGATCTGGAAGACACCATGCCCACTTCTGTGACCGTGGTCGAGTGGGGCCAGGGCAAAGTAGAGCACCTCACCGACTCCCGGCTGGAGATCACCATGGATCGTGCTGTGGGTGCTGGGGAAGGTGTTGGTATGGATCTGGCAGCCGTGTTGGCTGACCTTGAGGCGGGGGAAGACAACGACGGGGACGAAGCCCGCCGGATCACGATTCGAGCGGTTGGACCCCGTTGGGCGGCTCAGCCACCCATCGACGTGACACGCGGAAGGACACCGACATCATGACCCGTCGCCCCCGTCATGAAGACCCCACAGAGCCACCACGCCCGGGGCTATTTCCGCCGAGCAGCCGCCCTGCCCAGGATCCGAACCGGAAGCCTTGGGAGGTATACGCCTGCATGATCATGGCGGCGATCATTGTGTTCTTGGTCCCGGATTGGCGGGATCCTCAGAACCCATGGCCCGCGTGGTTTTACGCTGCTCCCTTGGCTTTTGGCCTACTGGGAGCGCTCTTTGCCCTGGTTGATAAACACCCGCGTTTGGCATGGGTATCGGCGGGATGGGGGTTGCTCCTTTTTGCTGGGTTGCTGTGTGTTATTGGGGTGACGGGTGGCTCGTGACCTTTCCCCGTTACGGTGCCATCAGTTTCCCGGGGCACCTCACCTAGACTGAACGGGTGCTTCTGCTGTGTCTAGATTCTTCTGCCGTCGCGTCGGTTGCTGTCGTGGAGACGGGGTCTGCCGGTGGCGCGCAGACCCCCCGCATTCTCGCCCAATGGGACACTCAGGACACCCGATCCCACGCTGAAGTTCTCTCACCGGCCATTGAACAGGTGATCACGGAATCCGGAATTCACTCGCGTCAGCTAGACGCCGTGTTGGTGGGCACCGGTCCCGGGCCGTTTACCGGGTTACGGGCCGGGCTTGCCACCGCCCGCGCCCTAGGTTTTGGGTGGGGATTGCCTGTGTATGGGATGCCTAGCTTGCACGCGGTGGCGCACGACGTCGCCACCACACCGGAGCATCGCCGCCCATCGGAGTTTGTGGTCGCTACCGATGCCCGGCGTCGTGAACTGTACTGGGCTGTTTACCAGACCTGCACCGTGGGTTCCTATACTGCGCGCGCCGAACTATCCGACGGTCCTTTTGTGGGTTCTCCCGCGGATGTTGCGGATCTACCGGTCTATGGGTACGGGGCGAGCCTCTACGCTCAACAGCTGACTCGTCCGGTACTGGAACCGGTGACCGGGGCGCGGTTGACCACACCTGCCAGTCAGTGGCAGCCCTGCGCGGCAGCGTTGGGACTAGCGGCGGGCGTTCTATTGAGCTGCGGTGGTGCATTAAGCACAGACACTACGCCGTTGTACCTGCGGGAATCTGATGCGAAAGTTCCTGCGTTTCGTAAGAAAGCAACGTCGTGATGGCCACCGTCAGCGCACAGCACTGTGAGTGGCATATGCGGGCGGCGACCCGTGGGGATGTGGCGACCATCGAAGCCCTAGAACGACGCCTTTTTCCCGACGACGCATGGTCGTCGGAGGTAATTACTGAGGAAATCACCCATCCCAGCCGCAGCTATTGGGTGATTGAGACTGCCGGCCAGGTGATCGGCTACGCGGGTGTGATGGTAGTTGCCGAAACTGCCGATGTTCATAACATCGCGGTGCTGCCTGACTATGAAGGACAAGGCATCGGTTCTGCTTTGTTGCAGCAGCTTCATGCAGAAGCTATCGCACGCGGTGCACGTGAGATCCTGTTGGAAGTACGCGCCGATAATCACCGGGCACAAGCGCTCTACCGAAAATTCGCTTACACAGAAATTGCGGTGCGCCCGCAGTATTATCCCGGGGGACAAGACGCCGTGACGATGCGCGCCGAATTAACACCGTCCGTTGCACGGTCAACAACAGACCTGACAAGCCACATGACAGGCGCTGCTACCCATAACGACCCCACTACTCTCCCGTGAATGTGATGAATAACGCCCACCGTCCCGCCCGAAATCCCCTGGTTCTGGGGATCGAAACCTCATGCGATGAAACCGGGGTGGGAATCGTGCGGGGCAGGCGCCTTCTGGCCAATACCGTGCGCTCTTCTATGGACCAACATGCTCGGTTTGGTGGGGTGATTCCAGAAATTGCTTCCCGTGCTCACCTGGAGGCAATAATTCCCACGCTCCACGAAGCTCTACACACCGCTGGGGTCACCCTGGAAGACGTGGATGCGATCACTGTGACAGCAGGCCCTGGGTTGGCAGGGGCGTTAATGGTAGGAGTTTCCGCCGCTAAAGCCCTTGCGTTAGCAACCGGTAAACCCTTATACGGGGTGAATCATTTGGTGGCCCATGTGTGTGTGGGATTACTAGAGCACCAGGATGTAGCGACTGGCCGGAAACTGCTGGACCAGGACGGCAAAGTTCTGCCGGGGCTAGGTGCCCTGCTAGTTTCTGGTGGGCATACGGAGATCCTCAAAGTGAACGACATCGCCCATGATGTTCAGCTATTGGGGGCGACAATTGACGACGCTGCCGGTGAAGCCTACGACAAAGTGGCCCGGCTTCTGGGATTGGGATATCCGGGTGGGCCAGCGATTGACCATGCAGCATCTGATGCCGCCGCTACCATGAAGTTTCCACAAGGGTTATCCCACGCTAAGTACATGGGTTCTGCAGACCACCCCGGTAAGCACCGGTACGATTTTTCCTTTTCCGGGTTGAAAACTGCCGTTGCGCGTGTGGTTGAAGCTTATGAAGCGGCCAATGAAACTGTTCCCGTGGGCCAGATTGCCGCGTCATTCCAGGAATCTGTGGTGGATGTGCTCAGCCGCAAAACAGTCCTAGCGGCCACAGAAAATGGTATTAACACGTTGCTTTTGGGTGGGGGAGTAGCGGCCAATTCACGATTACGACAGGTATTGGCGCAACGATGCGCTGAATACGGGGTGGACTTGGTGGTTCCACCGTTGGCGTTGTGCACAGATAACGGCGCCATGGTTGCTGCGCTGGGTGCCCACCTGATGGGCCATGGCACGGCGGCGTCGCCGTGGGGCTTCACGGCTGATCCTGGGCTTCCCGTGACGGCGGTTAGCGTCGGTGGTGTGTGACGTGTGGTGGTGGGAAATCCCGTGGAGGGTGGTTCCCACCACCACACGTCGTACCGACGTAACTATGATGTGGGGATCAGCGTACGAGCGGCTCGGGCGAGCAATCTGGCTTTGCGCAGTGGGGCCAGGAAACGCGTGAGGCGGCGTGCGCCCGATGGCATGACATCCGTATGAAGATCCAGTACCACATCCTTGGCCACGGATTGTCCACAGAGCAAACACAGCACAATGCGTGAGGCTGCGGCCCCGAACAGTAAGGCTGTATAGGCAAGTTGTGGGAAACCGTCTTCTTGATCAATGGCTGGAAGGCTTTTGAGTAAATCGACAGGCATGGCTTTGAGGGGAATGACTTGTCGTAGGAGCGCCCAGTGTGACTCTTTCCGAAGGTCTTCCAGCGTGATAGCCCCTGTGAAGGGGCGGTCCCCAGGCCGATACTGGTAGGTGCGGATGTACTGCACCCCCGCCATGTCGTAGCCGACCACCACGGGAATTCCGAGCCGGGAAGCAGCCTCATGTAGGTAATATTTAGCCCGCCACCCCTCCATGGTTGTTACGTCCACCCCATCCAGAATCACGTGGACACCGCGCAGCATCTCGTACACATTGTGTGATGTGATGCCTTCAGTGTTGACATCACAGGCTATGTCAGGGTTGATGCTCACAGCCCGCCTGCGTAACACGTCGGCTTTATTGCTGTTCAAGTCTGCGCGAGTGGCAGATTGCCGATTCAGGTTACTTAACTCAAAGGAACCAGGTTCACATAGGCGGATACGCGATACGCCTAACCGGACGAGTGGTTCCACTGCCGCCCCGCCCGTGGAACCACAGCCCGCCACAAGCACAAGACCGTCTCGGAGTCTTTGCTGCATAGAACGGTTGATCAAGGGTCGATTACGTGAATACTGTTCGTTATACGCATCCGTTGATTTCCATGGTGAATTTTCTGATGCAGTGTCAGAAAAACTTTCGAGATCTATCACTGTTCCCCCAATGTGCTGAATGCTCAACCTTTTCACTCCTAGTTGACGCCAGTTTCCCCAAAATGGTCTTTTTGTTTCCTGTGTCGAGTGCCATGTCGATTCCCTCAAAGGTATGTCCGATGCCGGGTCGTGGCTGGACCCTGCCGATAAATGGAAGAACTTCACACCTACGGAGGTACATGGGCCACATCGGGTCATCGGGGGGCAGCGCAGGTTGCGTCCCCTTGATGACTTGCGTTTCTACCCCAAATACTTCCAGGTAACGAAGGGCAACGTGCATCTCAAGGTCCCCAACCGCCCACGGTATGTGTGTTTTTCGTGCGGTGGTTAAGGCCATCAAACCAAGGACTAGTTCTAGTGGCACCAGCAGCCTCATGGACTCGGGTATCGCGGGGTTCCTGACAAACCTTTTGATTTCCATGATTTCCCCGAGCCGAATATTCGGCGAAGGGAGCCAATCTGCAATGTTAATGTGGTGCGCTTTTTCTACTGGAAAAAGTGGTCGATCAGGAAAATAAATAGAACGAGTATCATCCTCATCGGAAATAAATTCCGCCCCAAGGTATCCCACAATGGAGCCAGTAGTGTTATCTAAAGCTACTATGTGGAAGTCGTTAGGATTGGGGTGATTGAGATCTTCCCAAAACATTCTGTGGTTGTATACCACTTGTGGGCTAGCCCACCCCAGGCGTAAGTATTGCGCCAATCGGAAGCCCATAATTCCAATCTGGTACCGTAACGGCACGTGATGATGATGGCACGCAACGATGGTATAGCTGTGTCTGCGACGGACATGGATGGGGTCACTGTGAAGGCTGGTGGCCAGGTGAGTGAAGGTGAGCTTTTGATGGAGTTCCATCACGTGACGAGCAAATTGCGCGGCTTCTGCGCTGTCCCCCACATCATCCATAGGACCTACGTTCGGTTGTGCGGTCACCACTGATCCTCGCCGTTCTCAAAATCATCAGGGTTCATAATAGATTGGGTGATCGCTAACGCTAAAACTTCGGGTGTGCCCTCATAAATTCGGGCTCCTAAAGCATCGCGCATATATTTTTCGATACCATATTCTCGTAAATATCCCCTAGCGCCCATAATCGACATAGCGGTCTGTGCTACGTCGATGGCCATTCGGTCTGCGTGCAGTTTGGCAATTGCAGGCTCCAGTGCCGGAACGGGAATTTGATTATCGGCGACATCGGATCCCCGCAGGTATAACAAGCGTGAAGCTTCGATTTGGGTTGCCATATCAGCGATTTTTTGCGCGGTGAATTGATGCTCCCAGAGCTGTTTGCCGCCTTGACGTCGCTCATGAGCGAAGGAGCGGGCTAATTCGAAGGCGCCTCGGGCTACCCCGGTGGATAGTGCTGCTACCGTGGAACGCGCCATATTCATTTGTTGGATGTTGATTTCTACTCCCAAGCCAATATCCCCAATGATGTTTGAGGCAGGGACGCGCACATCATGGAAGTAAATTTCCGTCCCCAGGCAGTTTCGATACCCTGTTTTGTCAGCGATACTCGCGGTTTCCACGTCTTTGTCGAATGGAACCACAAAGCAGGTGTACCCGTCCTCAGGTGGCATCCCTTCAATATTTGCATATACGCTGCCAAAATCTGCAACGGCGCCGTTTGTGATGAATCGCTTACGCCCCGTGATTATGTAGGAATCCCCATCAGGTGTGGCGATGACATCGGATTCAGCGAAACGGGTGTTTTCCGGGATTAATAAATCACATCCAGAGCGGTCTTCCGTAATTGCGTTACAGGCAAGAACTGCCTTATCTGATGCGAAACGGGATAGGTATTGTCCTTGAAGTTGTTCATCTCCAGAAAGCAAGAGAGGCGCCTGGCCTAAAAGAGTTGCGCCAAAAATTAGTGCCGTTCCGGCATCAACTGCTCCTAGTTCTTCCAGGGCGATGGCGGCGGCTTTGATCCCATACCCTAGGCCACCAAAGGCTTTAGGGACGACCAGGCGTGTAAGCCCCAAGTCGTGACCTGCTTGCACGATGTCCCAGTCCAGGGTTTCGGCGGCGCTGGCGTCGTTGATCGCAACTTTGGGGCGCACAACGTTTTCGGCAAACGTGCGTACCTGGTCTCTGAGTTCAGTGAGAACGGGGTCCAGGAGGTCAAGGTCGATGAATGCTGTGCTGGTGTTTTCTGTGATGGGCATGAATGCTCCTTGGTGACTGCTTGGGTGATGGTTATTGTGTGGATCATCCGACACCATGGGCCGCAGCTAAATCCGGGTAGCGGTCGAAAGCTGGACGCATTATCGGGATAAACTCAAGAATTTTGGGGACGTTTCCTCGAACGCGTACTTTTCCTGTGGCTAAGGCGGCTGGCATGAGTAGTTCGCCAAGCCAGAGTTTGTGTGCGGTATCGCAGCTCATGGCAATTCGAACGTTTGGCGTGAATCCCGTCAAATCTGTGTGTAGCCCACTGTCATCAAACCCCATGATGTATTCAGGATCTTTATGTTTGATCATCACTTTAAGCCCTGACTCGCTCATGGATTTCATAGCTTGTTCGTCACGGGACAAAATAGTGAACAGTTCACCAAAAACGGCGGCAGCTTGTTCAGCGGAATGGTAAAAGGGCATGGGAGATCTCCTCGTGTAGCGGGTGAATGGACGGTGCCACCGTGGGGCGGCGCACGACTATTGGTGCGTTGTCGTGGTTCGTGGGGCAGGGTGAGCCTGCTGGGTTTACCAGGTGGTTCGCATGAGCTCGCGGTGGAGTAAGTCGCGTAATTCGGTGGATATGGCGGTGTGGCTGAATTTCTCGGTGACCACCGCGCGTGACAAGGTTCCGATGCTGTTGCGGTCAGCATCCAACGCGGTGCGGATAGCCCGGGCTTGGTCTGCGGGGTTTAGTGGATCGTGGAGAAATCCAGTGTGGTGATCTGTGAGATATGTGGGCATTGCGCCGCTGCGTGCGCATACAACGGGTGTTCCACATGCCATGGCTTCTGTGGTGGTCACGGAGAACGTTTCGTGGATTGATGGCAAGGTGTAGGCATCCACAGAGGCCAAAACCTTGGCGCGATCCTGGCCGTGCAGAAATCCGTGGAAGAAGATCTGGTCTTTGGAACGCAGCCGTGCGGCGTGTAATTTCAATTTTTCTTCAAGTGCACAGTCCCCTTCCCCGACGACGAGTAACCACGTGCGTTTTCGGCGCTCCGGTGGCATAGCATCCATAAGTACATCGAAAGCTTCTAGGGTGTGGTCGATCTTTTTTTCGGGTGCTAGCCGCCCGAAGGAAAGAACAACCTGATCATCCGGTTGAAGGGTGGGCACGAGTGTGCGTAACCATGATCTATCCCGTTGTTCCGGCGTGAAGATCTGGGTGTCCACCCCGTCGAAAGCAAGGCGTTCCACGCGTCTGGCGTGCAGTTTTTCCACTTCCAGTTCGGCGCTATCCGAGGCCGCTATGACAAGGTCCGGACTCCGGTAGAGGGCCCTGAGCGCTGGCAGAAGGAAAGTATCAGTCACTTTGTTCCACCCCCTGTAGGAGGCGGCAAATCCATAAAAATCTGTGTGGTAATACCCAATGTATGGTGAACCGTTGTGTGATGCCCAGGATCTTCCGGGGCGTCGCCAACTTGAGAGGAAAGTTCCCCTTTCCACATCTGTATTAATCACAACATCTGGCTTGATATCCGCGATCATTTTTTCTACCTGTTTTCCACCCTGTAACGTGGGCACTCGGAAGAATGGGTAAATCGGCCATGGTTTCGCCTCGTACATGTGAATAGTGGTTTGCGGAATGTTGTCACGGTGTGCGGCGTCGTGCTGTGGAACGATCACATGTATATCCATGTCTTGGTGTTGGGATAGGTGGCGAACACGATCAACATTTCCACTACTAGGACCTCCGACTTCCGGTGGCCACCCTGTGGTGAAATACGCAACTCGAAGACTGTTTTTTGATGAGGTACGAGAACTCATGTGGGCTCCCAGGTGCAGATCGCTTGTTCAATCGTTCAGAAGCAGTGGAGGGTTACTCAGGAATTAGTCCTGTGGGCGCTTTTTTGTGATATTGGAGTTTTCGGATGGTTGTTTTTCTGTAGGTGTCATAATGCTGCTGATCAGTCCTAATGTCAGAAAAGCAAGTGATGCTACGAGCGCTGCGGGTAGCCCCACCGTGTATCCATCAGGGCTTTCCGAACCCCCAGCCAGCGCAAAAAGTGCACCGACACAGGCAACACCGATCAGCACCCCGGATTCGCGAATGGATGTATTAATGCCCGTGGCAACGCCTTCGGTGCTCCGGGTGGAAAACGCTATGGCTTGACCCGTGATGAGGGCGAAGAAAACCCCCATTCCTAATCCCGCCATAATCATCCCGGGCAGAAGGGAAACATATGCGGCATCAGGGTGAATGGTCAGGAGAAACCAGGCTAATCCAAGTATTTGTAGGGCTGTTGAAGCAATGATCAATGGTTTCATCCCAACTCGGGTGACTGCCATACCAGCTAAAGGTGCGGAAACGGCCGGTAGCATCGTCCAGGGTAAAGTGGCGATTCCCGCCTCAAGGGGGCTATACCCCATGGCAACTTGCAAATACTGAGTGAGAATGAAAACAATTCCAAAAATTCCTGCGGTTACCAGGAGGGCCGTGGAGTTAGAACGCAAGAACCCTGTGTTGCGTAGTAGCGCGGCAGGTAAGGCTTCATGATCTTGCCGTAACACACGGTATAACCCCGCTGCCAGACATACGATGGCTAAAATTCCCCAGCCCAGAGACCAACGACTTGCGGCACTGAAGGATAATGCAGCTGCGGCTATACCGAATAGCCCCAGACTCAGTAGCACTAAAGACAATATGGGCAACCCGTTGGTGTGATGCGTTTGTTCCGAGGGAACACGGAAGCTCAGCGCAATGACCATAACCGCGATAGGAACATTGATCCAAAAGACCCATTGCCACTGAGACAAAGAAATAATGAGTCCCCCCACAAACGGACCGAGTGCGATGCCAAGTCCCTGGACGCCGGAGAGCACAGCAACGACCAGCGCTCGTCGGCCTGCTGGGACTGAGGAAATCAACAGGATCAGTGCCAAGGGCACAACCAGCGCTGCGCCCACACCTTGAGTAGCCCGAGCGGCCACGAATACCCCGTATGTGCCTGCAGAGGCGGCTAAGGCAGACCCAATTCCAAAGAGGCTGATGCCCACAAGAAACACCCGGTGTCGCCCCCATCGGTCGCCCACCATGGCAGCGGCCACCATCAGAACAGCGAACGGCAGCGTGTAGGCGTTCACGCTCCACGTCAAATCCTGGATGCTCGTGGAAAATTCACGCTGGATGTGAGGAAGGGCCATGGTGACTACCAGGTTGTCCAACGACGCCATAAATGTCGCCGTCCCCATCGACACCCAGAGGGCCACCCTATGGTGGGGAGTCGCAGGCAGCGGGCTATTTTCCGCTCCGAGGGTGGGGGAGTTGCTGCTGTTCATGCCCCCACGCCTTCCTGTGCATCATGGAAGCGCTTGGTGTTTGCCCCAAAGGGCCACCACCAGGCTGCATTCCCCAGTAGAGACAAGGCAGCGGGCACCAAAAGCATGCGTACCACGGTGGCATCAAGCAAGATTCCGACGGCGAGCCCAAATCCGAGCTGCTGAATGGGCACAATGCCCGTGAAAGAAAACGCACCAAACACCACGACCATCAGCAAGGCCGCTCCGCTGATCAGAGGGGCGGTTAGGGTGAGTCCCCGCGCAATGGCGGTGCGCGGTAACTCCCCAGACTCCCACTCTTCGCGGATGCGCGAAATCAAGAACACCTGGTAATCGGTGGCCAAGCTGAATAACAGGGCCAACAAAAGAACGGGTACAAAGTTCTGGGTGTACCCAAGGACCGTGTAGCCGAGTAATTCGGCCCCCCAGCCATGTTGGAAAACCAGCACCATGATGCCGTATGTCGCACCAACACTGAGCAGGTTCATCACGACTGCGACCAGCGGAATCAGTATGGAACGGAAGCTGACGGCCAAAAGAGCGGCGATCACCACGATCATGCACAACATGACCCACGGCAGTGCGCGAGAAATTTGGTTATTGCTTTCTATTCCCTGTGCAGTTTGCCCACCCACCAAGATCGTGGCGTCGTCTAAGGCAACGTCACTGGTGATGGACTCTACGTCACGCAGAACCCTTTGAGTGTCCTGGCTGGAAGCCCAGTCATCGGTCATAACTTCCACAAGAAGTTGTTGGCCTGATTCATCCAGGTACAGCCCTAATGCTTTGCGTTGTGCTTCCGGTAACCGTTCGCGGATGTCTGGGTTGGCCATGGCAAGGGGGTTAGCAGCATTCACGGAGGCCATGGCAGGCAAGGGTGACGTAACGTCAGTCACCCCATCAATATCGCCCAGTTGGGTGATCAGGTCTTCGACTTCTGTGGGGTCGAGTTCGTCAAGACCACCTTCTGTGGACACCAATACCTGGATCGGTGCTGTAGAACCCACGGAGAAATTCTCTGCCACACGGTCATACCCCTGACGCACACTTGTTGAAGGATCCACAATGCGCACATCGGGGGTGAAAGTTGTCAGTTGAGCGGCTGGGAAGGTGAGTGCAGCCAGCACAGCTACCCCGGAGAGCAAGAAAATGATGGGACGTGTGGTGACAGCACGGGCCAGGCGGGACGGTTTCACCGTCTCCGACGTTTTGGAGGTTTGTGCAGCTGACCGGCGTCCCCATATGCGGCCCCAGTTAATTCGGTGCCCCAGCAGCGCCAGGATGGCAGGCAACAAGAAAACACAAACCAACAGGGAGAACAGCACAACAGCCACAACCCCCAAGGCCAAGGATCTGATGATCATCAAATCAACCAAAAACAGCATGCTCATGGCGATGGCAATGGTCAGGCCTGATGCAACCACGGCGTGGACCGCGGTCTTTCGGGTGGTGGCCAAGGCTTCTTGAGTGGAAGCTCCCAGCTGCAGTTCTTGCTGGAATCGCCGCACAATAAACAGCGAATAGTCGATGCACACGCCTAAACCGAGCATGGTGACGGCATTGAGCGTGAAGGACGACAGGGTGATCTGTTGACCGATGACCACCAGCGTGCCCAGGGTGACGATAATTGCCGCGATGGTTACCAGAAGGGAGACGACCGTTGCGGCAATGCTGCGGTATAGGAAGAGCAGCACGACAACAATTAAAGGCAGTGCAATTAATTCCGCGTTGACTAACCCTTCGGCGCTGGCTTTGTTGATTTCGCCCCAGAAGGCCTCGGCACTCAAAAGGACGACGCGTTGATTGTCGTGCGAGTATTCGGCATCAAGTTCAGCCTGGATTTCTGGCAGCAACAGCGATGCTTCACTTGTTGTCAGATCACTGCCAAGCATTGTCAGCGTGGTGCGCTCATCTTTACCCAGGAAGTTAGATTCAATACCGCCTCCGTCTGCGTAACCAACATGTGAGGACACTTTGAGGCGTGAGTCATCGGTAATTTTTTGAACGACTTCTTGGGTGCGCTGCTCAAATTCGTCATCATCGGATGTGAAACGCTCATCAGTGATTTCGAGAACGATGCTGCTTGTGTCGCGCCCTACAAATCCGTTCTCAAGTTCTTTCGCGAGTTTGAAAGGTGCGGCTTCTGCGATTTCCCAGCCACCTTCTTGAAAAGTTGATTCCGCTTGGGCGGCTCCTGTCATACCAATGAGAACCAGGATGAACCAGGCGGTGACCATGGCTAAAGAGCGGACCATCAGGCCGCGTGCGCCGGATTGCTTTTTGGGCGCAGTAGGGTGCGGTGAATGAGGCACGAAAGTCTCCTGTGGGGGGTCTGTGATCGTATGAATTTGGGGGGATCTACGGCCATAACTCTAGATTGATTGGTCAATCAACAAGCAGAGATGACGGATTGTGACGGCAACTGCGGCTGTTCGATGAGGCGTCAACAATATCGTGACCTCAGTGAATGCCACAGGTTGCGTGATCTTCATGGAGATCCGCGTCTTGCCGGTGAAGCTTTCCCCTGGGGTGTTGTCTGATACATGCAAAGTCAGGGGTGCCTTTTCTTATGCCCTGAGCGGGCCTGCGGGGTGGGTGCATGGCAACCGCACCGTGGTGCTGATCGTCACAGCGCTACCATGGGGTGACCCATCGGTAGCGCTGAGCAATATGCCCCCGTTTTTAGCTCAGTGAGTGTGTGGAGTACCCCGCTCTGGTCACTGTCCATCCTCGGACCTACCCTGCCGACGTGGATACGTTGTGAGCCATGTACGGCGGATGCTTCCACCCCCCTAGGAGGAGCCCATGAAACAACAATCCGCTCAGCAGCGACGGGCACGTGTCCTTGATGCGGCTCTGCCTGAATTCGCGGAGTTTGGTTTCCACGGTGCGACCACAGCGCGAATTGCGGAATCAGTTGGAATCTCACAGTCCTATGTGATGCACCTTTTTGGATCGAAGAAAAATCTTTTTATGGAGAGCATGCGAACCTGCTCCGAACGTTTGGTTGAGCACCTCAAAGCAGTGCCGGATTCCGATGACACATTGAATTCATTGTCCTGTGCCTACCAGTTATTAATGCGTGAGCAGCCAGACCTCATGAAATTTCAGTTGCAGGGATGGGCCGCTGCAGCCCAGGATGACGAAGTTCGGGATGCCTGTGCCGAACAGTTTCGCGTGCTCTGGTTCACCATTGCCGACAAACTTGATCTGGACCGCGGAACAGCAGCACCGCTCATGGCTGCGTTGTCTTTCTTTAATGTGGTCGTGACCCTGGGTATTCAGGATGACCAAGGGTGCGCTGTGGCGGGACTTATTCAGAATTTTCAGTAGACCCTCGGACCTGCTGTATGACATCCAGTGCTACGGCTTTGAGGTCATTGTTAGTACGTTCGGCTACCCGCTGTTGTCGCTGGTACCCAGCACCGTGGTCCACGATGTGCTGCACCCACCCCAACTCCTCGGAGCAGCCCAAATCGTCGGCGATTGGCATCAGGCGATCCACGGTGTCCCGTAAGTCGTCCGTGACCAAAGGTTCGTCAAGGGAGTTGTTTTTAATGATCACCGCGTCCACTCCGTACCGAGCGGCTCTCCACTTATTTTCCTTGACCAACCAGGGGCGCATCTGTTCGATGTCCTCACCGCGTTCCACCATGCGGGAGGTTTCTTCCACCAGGCACTGGGTGAGCGCAGCAATGGCACCAATGTCACGCAGGGTGGAGGGGGCATCACAAAAACGCATTTCGATGGTGCCGAATTTGGGAACGGGGCGGACGTCAAGACGGGATTCACTGATGTCGTCAATCACGCCCGTGGTGAGCAAATCGTTGAGGTGCTGTTGATATTCGTCCCAGTCCGCGAAGGCGTACGGCAACCCTGCGGTGGGTAGCTGTTGGAAAATTTGAGATCTGTGGGAGGCGTATCCGGTGTCCTGACCATTCCAATACGGTGAGTTGGCGGATAACGCCAACAGATGCGGGTAATGCGCCAACAGTCGATCCTGGACGGGCAGCGCCTTGTGTTGCGCGTCCACGCCCACATGAACGTGCATCCCGTAAATCACCATTTGGCGCCCCCAGTACTGGGCGCGGTCCACCACGGTGTAGTAGCGATCTTTGTCCACCACGGATTGATCTTGCCAGCGGGAAAATGGGTGAGTTCCGGCGGAAAAAACCGCTAGTCCTTGGGGCTCTGCTACCTGACGGACATCGTCAAGCAGCTGGGCCAACTGCGCGGAGGCTTCGGCCACTGTGGAACACACTCCGGTGACCATCTCCACTGTGTTTTCCAGAAACTCGCCAGTGAGGGTAGGGCCACCCCGGTGCTCATCACGTTCTGGCAGTGCGGCGTGTACTGCCTGCATCACGTCTTGTCCCCGGGGCACTAGGGCACCGGAGGTGGCGTCCACAAGAGCCACTTCCCACTCCAGGCCAATAGTGGAACGGGGGGATTGTGCGAAATCAATGTGCACGGGACCTCGCTGGCGTGTGGGGTACGGGTGACAATTGCCGGATGACACCGGAAAAGGCTCACTCTAGTTCAGCCAGTGTGCTGTTGGTACCGCAAGCGCTCTACGCTGGTCACTATGCGCCCTGATAAGCCTTCTGCGTCCCGATTACTTTCCTGCGCCCTATTGGCGGGCGCGTTGTTGGTGGTTCCAGCGTGCTCCGCACAGACTCAGGAACCTCACGCTGGAGCTGAGCGGTCCGGTGCAGCCTCCACGTCCGCTGCTCCCTCGTCTGGCGATCAGCAGGGGCAGACGGCAGCTGTGGGGGACCGTGGGCCGTCATCAGGTCCGTGGTCTGTGGACGATGCCACGTGGGATGCTGCGAGCCAGGCTGTGGCGGAGATGACAGTGGAACAAAAAGCGGGTCAGGTGATCGTGGCAACCTACAACGGGGCGGACCCGGAATCTGTTGATGCTCACATCCAACAGATTAAGGACCTGCACTTAGGCGGTGTGATTGTGATGGGCCGCAACGTTCCCACCAGTGACGGGACTGGCCAGACACAAGAAGACACCCCGTTAGGCGGTGCTCAGGGTGTGGATGTGCCCGCTATGACCGGCTACATCAAAGATTTTCAGTCGGCGCTCACCCGTTCCCACGCAGGTCATGAGTGGTCAGGGATCGTATCTGTGGATCAAGAAGGCGGCACCGTCACGCGGCTGGGATCACCGTTGACGCAGTGGCCTGTCACTGCAGATATTGGCGCGGCCAATGATCCACAGCTCACACAGGAAGCCGCTGAAGGGTTAGCTTCTGAGCTGGCAGGTTTGGGTTTCACCATGAATAACGCCCCCACAGCGGATGTCACCGCTCCCGGAGATGCGGTGATTCGCGACCGTTCCTACGGGACGGACTCGGCACATGTGTCTGAACAGGTTGTAGCGTCCGTGACCGGGCACCACAACGCCGGGGTGGTGTCTTCCGTCAAACATTTTCCGGGCCACGGTTCGGTGACCACTGACTCCCATGTGGGTTTGCCGGTTCAAGAAACAGCTATCAGTGAACTTGAGAAGAAGGACTGGGCGCCATTCCGCGCAGCCGTGGAAGCTGGGGTGCCCACTGTGATGATGGGGCACATCGCTGTCTCCGCATGGAACCCGGAGGTTCCGGCCACCCTAGAACCCGCCGCATACCAGGCATTACGCGATGACGTAGGGTTTCATGGCGTGGTGGTGACTGATGCTTTGGATATGGGGGCCTTAGCCGGGATCGTTGGCCCAGGCTCACCGGTGGATACCGGAGTATCCACCCCGGCTGGTGCCGCGTTACAAGCCGGTGCCGATGTGCTGTTGATGCCCGAGGACACGGCAGCTGCACACGCGGATATTGTGCAGGCCGTGGAATCTGGGGCTATTCCCCGCGAGCGTCTGGATCAGGCCGTCACCCGGGTGGTGGCCATGCAGATGCGCTATGACCACCTTCATAAAGACCTACCAGTTGCGCCCAGCACCCCCGGTAGCCACCAGGACGTGGTGGCCAGGATTGATGCCGCAGGAGAGTAACTCACCGGCTCTGATGGGCAGTTGCTCACTTCAGGGGGTCTACCACCAATACCACTCGGCGCTCGCCTTTGTCCGTGACCATGCGCGTGAGAATTAGGGTGGCTTTATGGGGGCCTGATGGCTTGAGTTGGGCACGTAACTGTTCGGGGGTTACATCTGTGCCCCGCTTTTTAATGTCCAAGGTGCCGATGTTGTGCGCCTTGATCCAGGTTTTCAGCACTTTTATGGTGTGTGGCAGAACTTCCCGTACCCGGTAAGCACGGGCAAACGGGGTGGTGGCGGTCCCCGGCTCAGCGGGTGGGCCCACCAGGTACGCAATACGTGGGTGAATCACCTGCGCTCCCAGTTGGTCACCAAGATCCTGAACAAGGCCCGCTCGGATCACCGCACCATCCGGTTCCCAGAGCACTGTTCCGGACTGCACCGCAGGTGCTGCACGTTCCTGATGTTCAGACTGTGCTGCGACATCCGGAAAATCCGTGGAGGACGTGAGTTCGTGGCGGGTGCCGTCGTGGTGGAGCACCAAAGCGCTTCTGCGCACACCGGGGCGGGCTAGAGCGTTGAACCATAACACTACCTCTACGACGTCCCCCTGGTGGGATACCCACTGGGCCTCACAGTCGTTGTCAATAGCAGAATGCGGTATGCCCGGACCCAGTTTGACACCCATGGGGGTTCCGGTGGCGGCTAACTCCTTCACAAAAGACAGCGGGGGGCTGAAAGCTTCCGGGTCAAAAATTCTGCGTGATTCAGCTGAAACTGGGGTGTCATCGGTACGTCGTGCAGGGTCTAGCCATAGCCCCTGCGGTGCGCCTCCGGGCAAGTCTTGGAGGTCCAGAGAGTGCACATCGTCGCAGAGCACTTGGGCGTTGGGAAAAGGCATGAGATTGACGGTGGCCACCGCGGCGGTGATCTGGTCGCGTTCGATCGCCACCACATCCAATCCCAAACCAGCCATGGCCATAGCATCGCCACCAATGCCGCATCCCAGATCTGCCACAGAACGGATGCCCGCTTCCAGGAAGCGTTGAGCATGTACTGCAGAAACCTGCATGCGGGTGGCTTGCTCCAAACCTGCTTGGGTGAAAAGCATGTGGGCGGCGAATTCCCCGAACTTTTCGGCCGCTGCCGTCCGCAGGCGCGACTGTGTGACGGCAGCGGAAACCAAGTCTCGGTCGAAACCTTCGGCCCGTAAACGCGTGATGGTGCTTAACGCGCGGCCTTCACGGTAGGGGCCAAGTGAATCCAGCAAGATCATGCCCTCCGGCGTCAATAATCTGCCCAGAGCGGAAACAGTCGCGGCGTCGGAGCTGGACGTGGCGGGGGTGGGGTCATTCGAAAACGGCACATCATCACCGTACCGGGCGTGTGGCGCGTGCCGGGGTGAAGCTGGCGGGTGGTCTTGAAGGCGTTCGATGCGGTTGGCACTCACCTTGACCGACTGCTAGCAGACTTTTACAGTGAGCATTGGCACTCTCCGCTGGTGGGTGCCAAGGGATTTGGGCCGATCGGCACCGCGACGACGGTTGGCACCCCCGCATCAACGCTCACGATAAGCGGCAGCAGCTTGCGTGAGCGTACGTGAAAAACACAAGAACTCATCAACTGGGGCTCCACGGGAGCTCAGGAAAAGGAGACATCGTGTCGATCTCCATCAAACCGCTCGAAGACCGCATTGTCGTTGAGGTTGTGGAAGCTGAACAGACCACCGCATCCGGTCTGGTCATTCCGGAAACCGCCAAGGAAAAGCCCCAGGAGGGCAAGGTGCTGGCTGTTGGTCCGGGCCGTTTTGACGAATCAGGCAACCGTCTGCCCATGGACGTCAAGGAAGGCGACGTCGTGATTTTCTCCAAGTATGGCGGAACCGAAGTGAAGTACGGCGGCCAGGAATACCTGGTGCTGCCGGCCCGTGACGTCCTGGCCATCGTCGAGAAGTGAGCTGAGCGCGGACACCATGGCCAAACAGCTCATTTTTGATGAGGACGCTCGAAATCATCTGAAGGCGGGCGTCGATAAGCTGGCTGACACCGTCAAGGTGACGTTAGGTCCTCGTGGCCGCAACGTCGTGCTCGACAAACAGTGGGGCGCGCCAGTGATCACGAACGACGGCGTTACCATCGCTCGTGAAGTTGACCTCGAAAACCCCTATGAAAACCTGGGTGCACAGCTGGCCAAAGAAGTAGCCACCAAGACCAATGATGTTGCCGGTGATGGCACCACCACCGCAACAGTATTGGCTCAGGCCCTAGTCAACGAAGGCTTGCGCAACG
The DNA here is from genome assembly GCA_030524035.1 of Kocuria sp. GTDB lineage: Bacteria > Actinomycetota > Actinomycetes > Actinomycetales > Micrococcaceae > Kocuria. The sequence goes on from JAUNHG010000001.1 coordinate 555,886, forward strand.
TGGCAGCCGGTGCGGCTCCCGCCCAGATCAAGAAGGGGATTGAGGTCGCCGTGGAGGCCGTTTCCCAGCGTTTGCTGGATGACGCCCGCCCGGTGGAAGGAGAGCAGACCGCTAAGGTTGCTGCCATTTCCTCCCAGTCCGACGAGATCGGTGAATTGATTGCACGGGCTTTCTCTGTGGTGGGTCAGGATGGTGTGATCACCATTGAGGATGGCTCCGGCACCGAGATCGAACTCGATGTCACCGAAGGCATGCAGTTTGATAAGGGTTATGTGTCGCCGTCGTTCGTGAAGGACGCTGAGCGGCAGGAAGCCGTGATGACCGACGGCTATATCTTGCTGTACCAAGGCAAGATTTCTTCTGCGCAGGAAATCATGCCGGTGCTGGAAAAGATCCTGCAGGCCAAAAAGCCACTGACGATCATTGCGGAGGACGTGGAAGGCGAAGCCCTTTCCACTCTGGTGGTCAACAAACTGCGTGGCAACCTGGATGTGGTCGCGCTGAAGGCTCCGGGCTTTGGTGATCGCCGCAAAGCTATCCTGGAAGATCTCGCTGCTCTGACCGGTGGCACGGTGGTGACTTCTGAGCTTGGCATCACCTTGGAGCAAGTCACTCTGGATCAATTGGGTACGGCCCGCACCGTTACTGTGACGAAGAACGAGACCACCATCGTGGATGGCGGCGGTAGCGCTGAAGCCATTCAAGACCGTGTGGCTTTGATTCGGTCGCAGGCTGAGCGGACGGATTCCGAATGGGACCGTGAAAAGCTCCAGGAGCGTCTGGCCCGGCTTTCCGGTGGCGTATCGGTCATCAAGGTTGGTGCAGCCACGGAGGTTGAAGCCAAGGAACGTAAGCACCGAATTGAAGATGCTGTTTCTTCTACTCGAGCTGCCTTGGAGCAGGGCATTGTGGCAGGCGGTGGTTCTGCGTTGGTGCAAGCCTCCACAGTGTTGGATTCTCAGGATCTTGGTCTGACCGGGGACGCTTTGGTGGCTGTCGATATCGTCCGCCGTGCCTTGCGTGAACCTCTCCGTTGGATTGCTGCTAATGCCGGGCAGGACGGTTATGTGGTCGTGTCCCGTGTGGCAAACATGGAGCAAGGTCACGGGTATGACGCCAAGGCTGATAAGTACACGGACCTGTTGGCCGCTGGGATTATTGACCCTGTGAAGGTCACACGTTCCGCGTTGCAAAACGCGGCGTCCATTGCAGCACTGGTGTTGACCACGGAAACCCTCGTGACCGACAAACCCGAGGAGAAAGACGACCCCGGGCATCAGCACTGATGTTCTGTCATTGTGTGTAAAGCCATGCGGTGACAGTTGGCCTTGACTGAATATGTCTAAGGCGTGACAAGCCTCGCCTCCCTCGTTGTGGGGAGGCGAGGCTTTTCGCTGGTAGGTTCATGCTCCGGATGGTTTGGGGAAAATAACGTCCCGAGAAAGCACCACACATCGATTGAGGGAATCTATGAGTGAACATGCTCCTCCGGCGCAACGAGTAGCCCGGTATGCCGGGTTCCGCCCAGAAATTCAGGGTCTGCGTGCGGTGGCAGTGTTCATGGTGGTCTTTTACCACATCTTTTTGGGCAGGGTGTCCGGTGGAGTGGATATCTTTCTGCTGATCTCGGCGTTCTTTCTGACGCTTTCATTCGTGCGTAAGCTCGAAGGTGAGCGCCCGCTGGGCATAGTGCGTTATTGGCTGCACACTTTTAAACGGTTGCTCCCCCTGGCAGTTATGACGGTTTTGGCAACGCTCGTGTTGGTTGGCCTGTTTTTCCCGCCGACGCGCTATCAGGAAGTGATCGACCAAGCGATTGCCACGGTCACGTACACCCAAAACTGGGAGTTAGCGTTCACTGCGGTGGACTACTACGCGGTGGATCGATCCACCGCCAGTCCGCTCCAGCATTTTTGGTCTCTATCAGTTCAAGGCCAAGTTTTTGTGCTGTGGCCCCTGATCTTCGGCCTGGCCTGGCTAATCACCCGTATTCCCAGACTGCGCCCCGTGCCGGTGTTAGCGGTGCTCTTCGGAACAGTGTTTGTGCTGTCCCTGGTGTATTCCGTGATCACCACACAAACCCAGCAAGAATTTGCATATTTTGACACCTTAACCCGCTTGTGGGAATTCGCTTTGGGGTCTCTTCTAGCCTTGGCTATTCCGTACCTCAATCCGCCGCAGTGGCTGCGTGTGGTGCTCGGATGGGCAGGCTTGGTTTCCATGATCTTGGTGGGCTTGATGATTGACGTCCAAGGCGCTTTCCCCGGGTGGATTGCGTTGTGGCCTTTGCTGTCGGCGGCAGCGATTATGGTGGCTGGGCAGTCCAACTCTCCGTTGGGGCTAGACCGAATTTTTGCTTCACCCGTCCTGGTGAAACTGGGCGATATTTCCTACGCCCTGTATCTGGTGCACTGGCCATTATTGATTACATACTTGGTGGTCCGTGACCGTACTCAAACGGGTCCGATTTCTGGGGTGGCGTTGATTCTGCTGTCCCTGGCTGCGGCTGTAGTGGCCACTACGTTGATTGAACGTCCACTGAAGGCATGGCGGTGGCCGGAGGCCACCAAACTTCGACTGGTCGCAGCAGTAGTGCTGTGCGTGGCCGTGGGTCTCATACCGCCGATGATGTGGCGTGATCAGATTCAGCGTCAGCTTGATCAAGCGGCCATGGGGCCGACGGTTGATAATCCTGGGGCTTATGTTCTGCAGCCGGGATTTGAATTCACGGGGGACCCAGGTGCCTCAACGCTTCCATTAGCTGGACAGCTTAATCGTCAGGCCCCTAATCGTGGCACGCCGTGCCCTGCTGAGTGGAATGTGCCTGACGTGGCGCAGGGGCAATGCACGGATGCCACCGCCGGGATAACGAATCCTGACCGGACAATTTTGTTGATCGGCAATTCGCATACCGAACATTGGTTGGATGCACTACGTCCCGTGGCTGAAGCCAATAACTGGCGAGTGGTCACCTACATCGGCCCGGGTTGTTTCGTCAGCACTCCGGAAGACCAAGCATTTGATAATTGCCTGCCGTGGTTGGACGGTGTGGACCCGGTGATTGAGACCATTGACCCTGATTTGATGATTACACAGTCCACGTTCACTAACCCACAGGGAGAGTTTGAACGCAATGGTTTTGTGGAAAGGATGCAGCGTTACACGGATGAGGGGCGGCGCATTCTCGGGGTCCGTGATATCCCACGTTTTGAGGATCCCTTGATCGAATGCGCGATGAAGTCGGGTAAGTCTGACGATCCCGCGTGTAGCGGAACGCACCCCATGCTTGGTACCCCGGACCCCATGCAGGGCATGGCTGATGCTAATCCCCTATTTGCTGAAATTGACTTGGTTGATCAGATTTGTCCGGATGAACGATGCCCGGCCTCTATCGGCGGTATCTATGTTCAGCGTGATGCTGGGCACCTGACTATTCCGTTCTCGAAGTCTTTGGCTCCGGTGTTTACACAACGATTGACGGATGCTCTAGAAGCGGATGGTTTTGACGTTCCCGTGCAACCGGACTTCACGTTGGCTCAGCAACCGGAGGACACCTGGGAGCCGGGGAGCGCCCCTACGTTCTTCTGATTGCTCCCCGGATCTTTTCCATCGGATGGGTGGATTCAGTGGCCGTGCGCGGGCCATAGAATGGCTGATAAGTCTTGTGACGAAAGGTGCCAGCAGTGTCAGAAGCCCCCGTTCCTACTGCCTTGTCCGAAGACCCTTTTGGTCTCACGGGCCTGACTTATGACGATGTTCTGTTGCTTCCGGGCAATACCAGCGTGATCCCATCCGAAGCCACAACGCGCACCAGAATGTCGCGGCGGATTGAACTGGAAATCCCGTTGCTTTCGGCGGCGATGGACACCGTCACCGAATCCACGATGGCTATCCAAATGGCCCGGTTGGGTGGCATGGGAGTTTTGCACCGCAACTTGTCGATCCAGGACCAGGCAGAAAATGTGGATCGGGTCAAGCGCAGTGAATCCGGGATGATCACCGCGCCCGTTACGGTGGGGCCTGATGCCACGATTGCTGAACTGGATCGGCTATGCGGCTATTACAAGGTCTCCGGGCTCCCGGTGGTGGAAGATCAAAACCGGTTGGTTGGCATCATTACGAATCGGGATATTCGTTATTTACCTGAAAACGAATATCACACGCGTACGGTACGTGAAGTGATGACGCCTATGCCGTTAATTACTGGCCACATGGGGATGAATAAGGATGAGGCCTTTAAGCTGCTGGCTTCCAATAAGCTCGAAAAATTGCCTTTGGTGGATCAGGATGGCCGGTTAACGGGGCTGATCACCATTAAAGATTTCACGAAGGCTGAGCAATACCCTCAAGCCTCAAAAGATGACGACGGCAGGTTGCGGGTGGGGGCCGCTGTCGGTTTCTATGGCGATGGCTGGGAGCGGGCCATGATGTTGGTGGAAGCTGGCGTGGATGCCCTGTTTATTGATACTGCTAACGGCCACTCCCAGGGTGTGTTAGAGATGATCGCTCGACTAAAATCCGATGCCGCTGTTGACCACGTGGATGTTATTGGTGGTCAGGCCGCTACCCGGGCGGGAGCTCAGGCGTTGATTGATGCTGGTGCTGACGCCATCAAGGTGGGTGTGGGGCCTGGGTCTATTTGCACTACGCGGGTGATCGCTGGGGTGGGTGTTCCACAGATCACGGCCATTAATGAATCAGCCAAATCGGCTATTCCGGCGAATATTCCATTGATTGCTGACGGTGGTCTGCAGCATTCGGGGGATATTGGTAAGGCTTTGGTGGCCGGTGCGGATTCTGTGATGGTGGGGTCGTTACTGGCCGGCACAGACGAATCCCCCGGGGATTTGATTTTTGTGCAAGGCAAACAGTTTAAGGCCTATCGAGGCATGGGGTCACTGGGTGCGATGCAGACCCGTGCGGGCAATACCTCTTTTTCGAAGGACCGCTACTTCCAGGCCGACGTGGCTTCGGACGAAAAGTTGATTCCAGAAGGTATCGAGGGGCAAGTTCCGTACCGTGGCCCGTTGGCTTCGGTATTGCATCAGTTGGATGGTGGTTTGCGGCAAACCATGTTCTACACCGGGGCTTCCAGTATTGAGGAACTCAAATACAAGGGACAGTTTGTGCGGATTACCCCTGCTGGTCTTAAGGAATCTCATCCGCACGATATTTCTATGACCGTGGAAGCCCCGAATTACAAGCGCTGAAGCCAGCGGTACCTCCACCGCATATCAGCCCCGACTCTGAATCAGGACGGATCACCGTGAACATGAACTTGGATATCGAGATTGGGCGTTCCAAACGCGCCAGGCGGACGTTTTCCTTGGACGAGATTGCTCTAGTTCCCTCTCGACGTACCCGCGATCCCCGGGAAGTTTCCACCGCGTGGAAAATTGATGCCTATTCTTTTGATACCCCGTTTGTGGCTGCCCCCATGGATTCAGTGACTTCTCCTGCGACCGTCATTGCCATGGGCAGATTGGGTGTACTGGGCGTGCTGAATTTGGAAGGGTTATGGACGCGCTACCAGGACCCCCAGCCACTGCTGGATGAAATTGCGCAGCTGGGGGAGGGCGACCTCCCTGCGGCTACCCGACGCATGCAGGAGATCTATGATCAGCCGATTCAGCCGGAATTGATCACTGAGCGTTTGAGGGAAATCCGGGAGGCCGGGGTGATTGTTGCCGGGGCGTTGACCCCGCAGCGCACTCAGGAGCATTACCGCACGGTGCTGGAAGCCGGGGTGGATGTCTTCGTGATCCGGGGCACTACTGTTTCTGCGGAGCATGTCTCTGGAGCCCAGGAACCCCTAGACCTCAAAAAATTCATTTATGACCTTGACGTTCCGGTCATTGTGGGTGGTGCGGCTGGTTACACCCCAGCTCTGCACCTGATGCGTACCGGTGCCGCCGGTGTGTTGGTGGGCTTGGGTGGGGGAGCTGCCATGCGCACGGAACAGGTTGTGGGTATTCACGCTGCCGGTGCTTCAGCTATTTCGGATGTTGCTGCCGCGCGTCGTGATTATTTGGACGAATCGGGCGGGCGCTACGTTCACGTGATTGCCGATGGCAGTTTAGGGACGTCAGGGGCAATCATTAAGGCTTTGGCCATGGGGGCGGATGCGGTCATGTTGGGCACAGCCCTTGCCCGCGCGCAGGAGGCCCCAGGGCAGGGTTACCACTGGGGGGCGGAAGCTCACCATGATCAGCTTCCGCGTGGAGCACGGACGCGTCTGGAATCTGTGGCACCCCTGGAACAGTTATTGCATGGGCCATCCCACCACGTTGATGGCACCTCTAATCTTGTGGGTGCGCTGCGTCGAGCGATGGCGACTACGGGGTATACGGACCTGAAGTCTTTCCAACGGTCAGAGGTGGTGGTCCGCAGCTAATCTGCGGTGTTGGATGTCGATTCGCTACGGTTACTAGACTGACACAGTGCTCCGGACTGCCCTGACCCCTCGATCACTGTTGGTCATGGTGGTGTGTCTGAGCATTGCGACCGCCTTTGTGCTGCTGAGCCGGTGGCAGTTGAGCTCCAGCGATGAAGGCCGTACGGTGTTTGACCCCGCCAAGGAAGTGGTGCAGCCGCTTCAGGAAGCCGTACCGGCAGGGCAACCCGCATTGGCTTCTTTTGCGGACCAAGCGGTGGAAGCCCGGGGTAGTTACCGGGAAGATTCCACGGTTCTGATCGAAGGCCGTATCCACGACGGTGACACCGGATGGTGGGTGGTGAACGCTCTGACCGTCACGGATTCTGCGCAGCAGTGGCCGGATGCTGGTGATGACTTAGTGATACCGGTGGTGCGCGGGTGGGTTGCCGACCCCGCAGCGGCGGAAAAAATCCAGGTCCCACGCGGTGACGTCATGGTAGTTGGCCGTTTCCTACCCCCCGAAGCTCCGATCCCTACGGAAGATTTGCCGCAGGGGACGTACGGAAGTCTTTCACCCGCCCAACTGACCAATGTGTGGCAGGTGCCGGTGTATTCAGGGTTTATGACCGCTCAGGGCGAGTCCCGTGCCCAGGATGGGCCGCAACGCGGTGACAATTCCACGCTGCCAACCGACGGAACGCTGCTGAGTTCTGAACTTGAGGCGGTCCGAGTCGATCAGCAACCCACCGACACCTCCGTGAACTGGCTCAATGTGTTCTACGCGGTGGAATGGTTGGTTTTTGCGGGATTTGCCCTGTGGGTATGGTTCCGGTTTGTGGCCGATACCTACCGGCGTGAAACAGACCCCGAGGAGTGGTTCGTGTTGGGCGGGGAGGATGCCCCTTACTACTGGGATGAACACAGCCAGCGGTACTACTACTACGATCCTGTGGCCGAAACCTACTACTTCTTTGACGATCAAGACCCCGCTGAATCCCCTGAACAACACAACCGGTGATTGATACACCCGGTTACGCGCCCCATCACAACACAGAAAGTGACAACGCCCCATGACGCAGACTCCTGACCACCAAACACCCGAGGGAACTCCGCGCCCCCAGGAGCGTACTGACGGGGTGCGTGTTCCAGTCCCGCACGGTGCTGACCCGACCAAAGCAGCGCAGCCTGGCGGGCCGAATTCAGCGGCGATCTTGGCTCGGCGTCGTTTTGGGGGGACTGAGTCGCAAATTCGTTCGGCTCTGTGGTTGTACATGGTCTGCGCCTGGGTTTCCGGTGTATTCCTGCTGCTGTTGGTGGCTGAAATGGTTACCCGCTACGGGTTTGGATACGACCTCGTTGCCGGTGGTACCTGGGCGGAGACGGGGAAGCCCAATATGTTGGGCATGCGGGATAACGAGCTGATGACCATCACCGGTGGTGTGAACATTTCCACGTGGATTTTGATCATCCACGGCTGGTTTTATGTGATCTATCTTTTGTCGTGTTTCCGCATATGGCTGATGATGCGCTGGCCGTTCCCGCAGCTGATCGTGATGGCGTTGGGTGGAGTGGTCCCATTCTTATCGTTTGTTGTGGAACGTAAGATCCACCGCAGCACCGTGGCAGAACTCGCCGCCAACCCCAAGGCGGCCAAACGGTACTGATTCCGCTGCTGGCCGCGTGTCTTGACTTAGAATGGCGGCCGTGACTTCCCAGAGTTCCCAGCCTGTCGCCCAGCCCACCCATCAGGACACTGTGCAGCAGGGGCCCGTGCTTGTTGTGGACTACGGCGCGCAATATGCCCAATTGATTGCCCGACGCGTCAGGGAAGCCGACGTCTACTCAGAGATTGTGCCGCATACGCTGTCCACCCGGGACATCCTGGCCAAAAACCCTGCTGCGCTCATTCTCTCCGGTGGGCCGTCTTCCGTGTGGGCCGATGATGCCCCACAGCGCGATGCCGAACTGTTTGAGGCCGGGGTGCCCGTGTTTGGTATCTGTTACGGCTTTCAAGTGATGGCCCGTGCGTTGGGTGGCACTGTGGCGCAAACAGGGGCGCGTGAGTACGGGTCCACGGACTTGGTGGTTCATGGCGGTGAACCGGCGTCGATACTGATGCAGACCCCCACCAACCAGGTGGTGTGGATGAGTCACGGTGATTCCGTGACTCAAGCCCCGGACGGTTTTGAAGTGCTGGCTTCTACCCCGGGTGCCCCCGTGGCAGCTTTTGTGGATCCCGCCCGCAAACTTGCCGGTGTGCAATGGCACCCTGAAGTGCGGCATTCCCAATACGGCCAACAGGTGCTGCGGAACTTCCTGTTTAATATCGCGGGCCTTCACCCCACATGGTCCACGGAGAACATTATTGACCGTGAAATCGCCAAGATCCGGCACCAGGTAGGGCAGGGACGTGCTATCTGCGGGTTGTCCGGCGGGGTGGATTCCGCTGTGGCTGCTGCTCTGGTGCAGCGGGCTATCGGTGACCGTCTGACTTGTGTTTTGGTGGATCACGGTCTGATGCGCCAGGACGAAGTCGAACAGGTGGAGCAGGAATACGTGGCAGCCACCGGGGTGAAGCTGCATATTGCACGGGAGGCGGACCGTTTCCTGAGCGCATTGGCGGGTGTTACGGAGCCAGAAACCAAACGCAAAATTATTGGCAGGGAGTTCATCCGGGCATTTGAGGCGGCTGAAGCTCACGTGTTGTCACAAGCCCAAGCTGATGGCGCTGCGGTGGGGTATCTGGTGCAGGGCACCTTGTACCCAGACATTGTGGAGTCCGGTGGGGGCGAAGGCGCTGCCGTCATCAAGTCTCATCACAACGTGGGCGGGCTCCCCGAAGACTTAGAGTTTGAGCTGGTGGAGCCCTTGCGCGAACTGTTCAAGGATGAAGTCCGCGAGGTGGGCAGAGAACTGGGGTTGCCCGCATCCATCGTGGATCGTCAACCTTTCCCCGGACCCGGTTTGGGGATCAGAATCATCGGCGAGGTCACCGAACACCGGTTGAGCATCCTGCGTCAGGCTGATGCCATCGCGCGGGAGGAACTCACCCGAGCTGGCTTGGACCACGAGGTGTGGCAGATGCCCGTGGTGTTGTTGGCGGATGTTCATTCAGTGGGTGTCCAGGGTGACGGGCGGACCTACGGTCACCCGATCGTGCTGCGGCCCGTCAGTAGTGAGGATGCCATGACGGCTGATTGGTCACGACTACCCCCTGAGTTATTAGCCAAAATATCCAACCGCATCACGAACGAGGTTCAGGAGGTCAACCGGGTGGTTCTGGATGTGACCTCCAAACCCCCCGGAACCATTGAATGGGAGTGACGCTCGACGGCGTCCGCTCATGAGGCCATGAGCTCGAATTCATCAGGAGAAACATTGTCCCCCACCCCGCACTTCCCCCAGGGTACGGTCTCTGTGCACGCCTGGACTCGGCAGATGGATGCCTATACGGGCCCGGATACACTGCTGGACTTCAACCAGGTGGACAACGTTTGTATTGATCTCACGGAAGCCAACGCCTCTGGGCAGGCGCAGCTGCTGATGGGCCGTTCCACCAGGTTATCGACGATCCTTCGGGACTCCCACGACTTTGCTCGTGCCGCAGCAGCAGCGCAGGCGTTGCGCACCAAGGTGCACGAACTGTCCACCCAGCATGGCCTGGACGCGGCGTATCTGGCAGCCGGGACGGCATCATGGCTGGGGCAAGATCCCGCAACATCGGAAGAACACCTCAGCCTGGGTGCGTCCCACGGCGGTGGCCAACGCAGGTTCATTGCGCCGGTGCTCCTGGCCCCCATCACCATTAAACCGCGCCGTGACCACGGGGATTTTGACTTCAAATTGGTGGGCCCCGCACGGTTAAATCCTGCTTTGGTGCGGCGCCTGATGGCTGATCATCACGTTGACCTCAGCACTGGTGAACTAACCGGTTTGGCGTACGGAACTAGACGCCTAGATCCTGCTCCGGTGCTGGAGACTCTGAGATCTGTGGCCTCTCATGTGCCGGGTATGCATGTGGAACACCGTTTATTGGTATCGACTTTTGCGGATTTGCATGATCGCCCTAGTGATGATTCAGTGCCGGTGCGTACGGAGGTGGTGCGGGCGCTTGCCCAGCTCAAAGAACCTGGGGCGCAAGTTCCACAGATTCAGCCCATATCCTCTACCGCTGTTCCCCTAGATCATCGGGACCCACAGGACGAGCTTCTGCTGTTGGACGCGGACGCTTCTCAGCAAGAAGTCGTGGATCTTGCCGCAGAAGGGCATTCTTTTGTGGTTCGAGCCGCTCCCGGCACAGGTCACATTGCAACTGCCGTGAATACCGTGGGTGCTTTGATCGCCCAAGGACGCTCCGTGCTGGTGCTGGCAGAACGCCGTTCCACCTTGGCTGACTTCCACCGCGGATTTGAGATGTTGGGATTAAGCTCAGCTGTGCTCAGGTTGGGGTCGCACTCCACTGGTGAAGATCTTGCCCAGCAACTCATCGCGGCCATCACCCGCAATGAACGTTCCACGGAACCCGACGTCGCTGCCTTGCACGAGCAGCTGCGTACTAGTCGCGCCAAGCTGGCCGGGCATATGGAGTCGTTGCACTCCCACCGCCCCCGGTGGGGTGCCTCCCCGTACCAAGCCATGCAGGCGTTGGCGGATCTCACCTCCCGCCCGGATGGCCCCCGCACCAAGGTGCGGTTTTCCCGCACGGTGCTGGATGCTTCGGCGAATAGACAAGACATCACCCGCCAATTGGAACGTGCCGCTGAATTAGGGGCCTTTGACGCATCCACGCTGGAAGGGCCGTGGGAGGGTGCGCGGCTGATCAATGAAGAAGAGACCAGGCAGGCGCGCCACCTGGCTCAATCGCTTCTGCTGGAATTGACCACATTGGAAACCGGCATGCGCAGGGTGTTGGCGGTATCCAACCTTCCCCCCGCCGCCACGGTTCCAGAGTGGGGTCAGCAGTTGCGTTTGCTGCAAGATGTCCGTGATTCATTGCAACGGTTTACCCCGGATATTTTTGACCGCCCGGTGACTGACTTGATTGCGGCAACAGCTGCTGCGTCATGGCGCAAGGACCATGCCATCGAGATGTCCGGATTGCAGCGTTCACGATTACGTAAAGCAGCTAAGGAGTACATCCGCCCTGGCGTGCGACTGCCTGATTTGCATTCCGCGTTGGTCAAGGTGCAGTCGGAAAGAGATCGCTGGCGTTCGTGGTCATCCACCCTGGAGCAGCCCAGTATCTCGGCAGATATCGACGATATCGCGGCTATTCACACCCGCTTTATGCAGGATTTGGAGGGGTTGGCCGTTGCCCTGGAGGGTGCGGAAACCGGCAATGGGCTGATGGACCGTGATGCCCCGTCACTGCGGGAAGTGCTTAACGACCTGATTGATGACGAAGATAACTTGGAAACCATCCCCGAACGCACCCTGTTGTTGGAAGGGCTCAGGGATCGCGGTTTGGGGGAGTTTATCGACAACCTAGTTCAGGAGCGCACACCACGGGAGAAAGTGTCTGACGAATTCGACTTGGCATGGTGGCAGTCGATTCTTGAAGCGATGGTGTCCGGGGATGAATTTGTGCCGATGACTGATGGCCCGTCTTTACGGGCCGCCGAACAGCAGTTTCGGCGTGCAGACTGGGCTCATGTGGCTTCCGGGGCTTCCCGTCTGGAATGGTCCTTGGCCCAACGATGGTCGCAGGTTGTCCGGGACAACCCGGAGGCTACTGGACAACTACGGGAGATGCTGCGAGCAGGCAATGCTCCGCTACATCAGTTGGTGCAAACATGTTCCCCGTTGGTGGGGACCCTGGTGCCGGTGTGGACGGCCAGCCCTTTGGTGCTTTCTGCCGCTCTACCGGACGATGTTTCTCTTGATGCCGTGGTGGTGTTGGACGGTGAATCCTCGCCGTTAGCCGCTGTGTTGCCGGCTGTCACGCGCGCCGATCAAGTCGTGGTTTTTGGTGATCCTGCGTTGGGGGTTCCACATCCTTTCACCGTGGCTCCTATGACCTCTGCACAGCCGTCTGCTCCTGCGGAGATTGACTCCGCGTACGACGCTATGGCCCGGGTGGTTCCGGAGCGGGTACTGACCACCATGTATCGGGATATGGACCCTGTGGTGTTCGATCAACTTAATCAGGATTTCTACGATTCTCAGTTGAACCGTATGCCCACCGCTGATGCGGTGATTGGCGGTGCTCCTGCGTTGCAGGTGGAATATGTGGATGACGGTGTGGGTGCGCGCACGGCAGGTCACGAGGGCGTTCAGTCCCCGAATGCAGAAGTTCGGCGTGTGATTCAGTTGGTGCTGCAGCACGCAGCGACAACGCCCCAGCGGTCGTTGGCCGTGGTGACCCCCAGCGAAATCCATGCCAAAAGGGTGGCGCAGGGAATTCGTGCGGTGCTGGGGCAACGACCGGAAGTGGCGGATTTTTTCACGGCGGGTGCCGACTCATTCCGGGTGGTTGACCTTCGCAGGGCGGTGGGGCTACAACGTGACACGATTATTTTCAGTTTGGGCTTTGGTCGTGCTGATAACGGGCAGGTGGACCCGTATTTCGGTCAGCTGTCGGCGCGGCACGGACGCCAAAATTTTGTGGTGGGTATGACCCGCGCCCGGTACCAGATGCTCGTGGTTTCTTCGGTGCGTCCGGATGATGTTCAACAGCGGGGTTTATATTCCGGTGCCCGTGATTTCTACCGGCTTTTGCAGAGGCTGGATCAGTCGGGCAACGTGCGGGAAGCCGAGGAGTTAGCCCCACTGGTCAGCCAGCCAGAGTCCGCTGATTCCGTGGAGCTTTCTGCTGACTATGAGCAGCAGTCATCACAGCAGGAGGAGCCGGTGGCGCAGCGCCCGGTACTGTCCTTGGTCCGCGATGGTGATACCCACGATTCTGTGATCAGCCGTGTGCCCAGCAGCCCAGGCGAGGCGGACGAAGAGGGTTCGCAGGATGCTGCAGCGGAGAAATCCGTAGAGGAGTCCGGGGGTGCTGAACAGCGGGTTGCTGTGGTGGTGCGCGATCCCATGGAGTTGGCGGATGCTGCGGTGCACGAGGATGCTTTGGTGCAGGATCTTTCGCAGCGTTTGGTGCGCCGTGGTGCAACGGTACGACACCATTTCCACGACGTGATTGACCTTGTGGCCTGGACAGATTCGGCCGAATCCCTGTCAGCCGGGGCGATTGTCAAAGAACGAGGAGATACACAGGGCAAAGCGTTGCGGATACCCGTTGCCGTAGAGTCCGATGGATCCGCCCACTCAGCCAGTATGTCCGTGAGGGAGCGGGTACGTTTACGCCCTCAGAGTCTTGAACGCGCCGGGTGGAATTACCTCACCTTGTGGACTATTGAGGTGTTTACGGACCCGGATACCGTGGCGGAATTGATCCGACGTTACCTTGGGTTGCCTACCGAAGGGGCATCTTTGGGGGCGACTGATACGGACGCGCACGCGTGACCACCGCCAAGAAACCGCGTTCTGCGCGGGGAACCCGCCGCGCTACGGGTGGAACACCGGGTGGTGGGGGAGAAAATAACGCCCTTTTTCCTCGAGAGAACTATGAGTGGGGTGGATCGGAGACAACAGACACTGACCCTGAGGACCCCAGAGCAGCGCAAGCGCAGCGTGAAGCACGTGCCGAATGGCTCAAAGCACAACGCCCGCCTCACTGGGGTTGAGCAGTGGCTGCAGAGGCATCTTGCGCCACCAACACCGGTACCAGTTCTTGACCGTCATGCGCCGCGATGCTCTGTGCGGTGTCGGCATCTGCCCCCACCACGAGGAGGTCTTGATTTGATTCCCCTGACGAGGACGACAGCAACCCGGTTGCTGGTTCCGTGGGATCAGCAACCCACAGCACAGTGACGTCGTGCGCTACCACATTGTGGCGGGGTGAGCCGGATTCATCATCTGAGGCAGATGGTGATGTTTGGGGGTCGGGCCGTTCCATGGTGAGGTTTTGATCACGGTGTATTAGGTCGACGCGTTGGCCAGGGCGTAAGTGAGTGAGCGCTCCGGGGTCTGCCACTCGAACAGTTACTGCTGTGGTTCCTGTGGGTTGGCCAGCGAGGAGGTCTGGTCCAACCACACTGGAGGTGGTCAAGGGCTGACCCTCCACCATGGCGGTGGATAGGGTGAGTCCGACCCAGTCTTTGAGGTCGGTGGACGATGTGCTGGCGGGTAACAATCCCGCAGGGTACTGAACCACTTTAAGGTCGTCTGCCGTCAACGCCGTACCGGCTCCCACAGGACGTGAGGCCACCACCACGGGTTCGGTGTCCCGTTCGTTTGGGCTGAAGTGCAAGATCAGGATGGCTGTGGCAATGCTCAGCAACGCGGCAGCTACCAAGCGGCGTTTTCTGGAAATTGCTGTGCGTAGCTGCAATGCCAGGGGGTAGGTGGGCCGTGACGATAGTCGTACCCGGCGTTTTCCGCCCGGAGCAGGGCGTGCAGTGCCATGGCGTGAGCCGCGAAAAATAGTTGACCGTGACGTAGGACGTGAACCAGAAACCCGCATGCCAGCACGGTAAGGGTTCGATGCCGAGGCATCCCAGGGAATCCCTGTGTATCTGTGGATTACCTGCTATGTGGAGGCGGTAGAAACTACATGTGGATCACCCAGGGCGTGGGTCAGTTTTCTGAAGACGATCCTGAAGATGAGGCTGCGGTGGTCGTGGAACTGGTCCCGGAATCTGTGGACGTCTTGGTATCGGTGGATGCCCCCGAATCCTTCTGAGCAGAGCCAGTGTCTGCAGAACCAGCCGAGGTGCTCGATTGGCGGGCATCGTTGCGGTAAAAACCGGAGCCCTTGAACACCACACCGACGGAGTTGAATTGTTTGCGCAGATCACCCCCGCACTCGGGGCACACAGTGAGGGGGGCGTCAGAAAAGGATTGACGCTGATCAAACTGATGATCACAGTCTTTGCACTTGTAGGCGTAGACGGGCACTGAACAACTCCTGAAGGTGCTGCTGAACGGGGCGGGAGGCCACGGAGGCACGGTGACCGCTGCGAATACGTGGACCGGGTCAAGATTCTACGCGGTGATTGGTCGAACCCCGGTTTCGGTCAGGACTGTAGGGATGCGGGCATCCCATGGATCGCAAGGTACCGCTCCGACGGGGAGGACTTCGTGGTCGAACACGCAGGCTATGCGCGGCACAGTGGGATCCAGGTGAGACAGGAAAGAGTCGTAGTAGCCTCCGCCCATTCCCAAGCGTAAACCAGAGGTGTCTAGGGCAAGGGCGGGGACGAGGATCATGCCGGGGTGCTCTGGAGCAGGACGCCGGGCCCCGCTGGGCTCCGCCAAACCACCGGGGCCCGTTGGGGAAAAACGGGTGTGTTGATTCCATAAAGCCCACGACAGGCTGCGGTCTGGTCCGGTGACGGGTAACCAGACTTCCCGCGTGCTGCTGAGCTCTTCCAGCCCTGTTCTTAAGGGAGGCTCATGCTCCGTGGGAAAGTATGCCAGGATGGGGCCGCTGCTGTGGGTGTGGCAGAGCTGACGCAACCCAGCGGTGAATCCGGCTTGAGCCTGTGTGCGGAATGTGTCGGTGAACTCACGACGTTTCTGCCGTAGCGTGTGGCGTAATAGGCGTTTAGGGTCGTGGTCGTCAACATGTACGTTCATGAACGGGATCTTCCCCACAGTGCTGTCCCCAGTGTGGGTGACGCATTCTATGATTCGTAGGTCATGCGACTTGCGGGATGTAATGCTTGAATACATGACCTTGTCAGCTGAAATTATGACAAAAATTTATGGTTTAGGTGGGTGTAAGGCTTCCTACTTTGTGGGCTGTCTAGTGGTGATAGAGATCTAGGGCACTCTCGGCTAAATGGGTCACGTCAGATATTCTCAGGCTCATGACCGAAGAAAACGTCAAGCATCCTGTTCGGAAGGCCGTTCTGCCCGCAGCTGGCCTGGGTACGCGCTTTTTGCCAGCCACCAAGGCGACTCCTAAGGAAATGTTGCCCGTGGTGGATCGTCCGGCCATCCAGTACGTGGTACAGGAAGCCGTGGATGCTGGTTTGGATGACCTGTTGGTGATTACGGGTCGTTCCAAGCGAGCTCTTGAAGACCATTTTGACCGCATCCCTTCCCT
Organism: Kocuria sp.; assembly: GCA_030524035.1. Classification (GTDB taxonomy): domain Bacteria; phylum Actinomycetota; class Actinomycetes; order Actinomycetales; family Micrococcaceae; genus Kocuria. The sequence goes on from JAUNHG010000001.1 coordinate 572,373, forward strand.
GGAAGATCAGCTTGAAGCGTCCGGAAAGCACAAGCTGCTTGAGGCTGTCCAGCATGCCTCTGACCTCGGTGATCTGCACTACTTGCGGCAGGGGGATCCCAAAGGGCTGGGGCACGCAGTGCTGCGCGCTAAGACTCACGTAGGGCATGAGCCCTTCGCTGTTTTGCTGGGTGATGATCTGATTGATGAGAAAGAAAACCTGCTCTCCGACATGATCGATGTTCAGGAGGCTACGGGCGCCACCGTTATTGCTCTGATGGAGGTTCCACAAGAATCCATTAGCGCCTATGGCTGCGCTGACGTCAGCGTGGTGGAGGGCCAGGATTACGTCAAAGTGAATCGGCTGGTGGAAAAGCCGAAGCCCGAAGAAGCTCCTTCGAACTTGGCGATTATTGGTCGTTACGTGCTGCACCCGGAAGTGTTCAACGTTCTTGAACACACTGAACCTGGTGCCGGCGATGAAATTCAGTTGACTGATGCCCTTCAGGAACTGGCTGCTCGCGACGACGAAGGTGGTGGCGTGTATGGCGTGATCTTCCGTGGGCGTCGTTACGACACTGGCGACAAACTGTCCTACATCAAGGCCAACATCACGATCGCCTCAGAGCGGGAAGATTTAGGGCCGGAGCTGCGGGAGTGGCTGGTGGACTTTGTTCAGGGGCTTGACGCCTGATGAACCAGAGGGCCCTGTGGCCCGTGAGCTTATCCTGGGGAGATTTTCTGCTGCGCCCCATGCGTCCCGGCGATCGTGCCGAATGGGATGCAGTGCGGTGGCGCAATAAAGAATGGTTGACCCCCTGGGAAGCAACTCAACCCGAACCGTCTGAACGGCTTCCGTCGTTCAGGCGGTTCGTTCGTGAGCAGAATCAGGAGGCCCGTGCCGGGCGCACTCTGCCATGGTTGATCACTCAGCGCCGGGCACATGGTGGTGTTTATGAGCTGGTCGGCCAGCTCACGGTTGCCTCAATCATCCTGGGAGCTTTTCGGTCAGCGAGCATCGGATATTGGGTGGATAGCGCTTACGCCGGGCGTGGTATTGCCCCCATGGCGGTGGCTATGGCAAGCGATTACTGTTTTCAGTACCGCGCCCTCCACCGACTACAGATCAACATCCGGCCAGAAAACTCTGCGTCACTGCGTGTGGTGGAAAAACTGGGTTTTCGAGAAGAGGGCTACCACAAGGACTATCTGCACATTGCGGGTCACTGGGCGGATCACCGGGCTTTTGCGCTGACCGCACCGGAAGTCCCTGACGGCCTTGTGGCAAGATTGACGGGCACTACCGTGGGTATCACGGTACGTGGTTCTTGAGCCCCTCGACCTTATTTTGTCTACCGGGCGATGACGTTCATTTTTGTGATTTTTCGACGGTGAACGAGCGGTATGACATTGTTCAAGACACACCTAGTATTAAGCATTACACGGGTGTGATTCTCAGTTATTGTTGTGCTCGATCTGATGCTCGAGTACATATTTTTCAGCGTATAAATGACTGAAAGTTACCGGCGTCGATCCACTTCCCACCAACGTCGAGCATTCTCTAAAAAATCCGGCGCGGGTATACCTGAGCCCGCGACCGATGACCCCCCAAGGAGTCAGGATATGGCCATCGGCGCAACCAAGAAGACGGAATCCGTCTTTGAGGGGCTGAACATTAAGTGGGACCGCACCATCATCTTTTTGTTGGGCTGCGCCGCTCTCTTCCTGGCCATTATCACGGGAATCTTGGCACCGCTGACCGTTGCGGTGACTTGGCCGTGGCCGGTGTTCCTCGTGTTGCTGGGTAGCGGATCCATTGCGGCTCTGCGGTATCTGGCTGTTCAAGAAAAGCGTGAACGTTCTGCTTACGCCGAAGGAGTCACTGCAACGGGCAGCGTGGTGGAAGATCGTCCGGCCAGCAGCACCACTGTGTTCAATAACGAGGAACATGTGGCGCAGGAAGCTGCGCGTCGTGCACAGCAACAACGCGCAGCCTTGGACTTGCCAGAAGACCAAGCATTCTTGGATGATCTTCGATTTGCTGAAGACCCAGATGGCGTGCAGTACACCCTGCCCGCTGGTGCGGATGAACCCCAGCAGCTTCCCGGTCGTCTCACCGAATCCGAATGGGACCCCGCCACCGCCTCCACAAAAGGTGTCCGGGATATCCCCACCCATGCGGAACTGGTGGCTGTGGCGAAAAAAGTTGCCGAACAATCCGCTCGATCCGCCGGTGCCACCTGGGATCCTGTTCCCGTACCCAAACCCACGTACGCGCGGACGGCAGTGGCTCATCGTGAAACACCGGAAGCCCTGGAAGTTCCCCAGACCCCGGCCGCTGACCGTGGGCAGAGCCTGAAAGATGCCGCTAAGGTGCCAGAACCTCCCATCCAAAAGGCAAGCAACGGGGGCATCGATGTCGATGATGTTCTCAACCGCCGCCGTGCGTGACCCCCATATTTCAAGGATTGTGATGACCCCGAAGGTTCAGCTGGAGGTCGAACGCAAATACGAAGTCCCAGCCCATGCGGAACCTGATTGGTCCGCCATGCCGATTCTTACCGTGGATGCTGGGGAATCACCACGCGCGCTGACCACCGAGTATTTCGATACTCCCCAGTGTCGTTTGGCTGACCATGGGGTGGTTTTACGTAGGCGGCACGGTGGCCCGGACGCCGGGTGGCATCTGAAGTACCGCACCGGTCAGGGTAAACACGAACTGCAGGTTCCCCTGCTGAAAACCTCCAACCGTATGCCTGCGCAGATGAAACAGTATGTGAACGGTTTATCTGGTGGCCAAGAGTTTGAGTCGTTAGCCACCGTGGCCAACAACCGGCGGGTTCTTTACGCAGTACACCCACAGCACGGGCCTGTTGCAGAAATTTGCTTGGATGACGTCGTCGCAACGGACCGGCGTGCGGGACTTCGGCGGTCCTGGGTTGAGTGCGAAGTGGAATTGGTGAACGGCTCTGGCGCCGACCCTGATGCTGTTTTTGACGAGATTGAGGCGGTGCTTTTTGCTTCCGGTCTGAAGGCATCGGCATCAACTGCCAAAATCGCCAGAGCGTTAGGGGCGGACGACCACACCTCAAACGTGATGGTGACGGATTTACACGGGGAACCGGTTGCGGCCACTGCCCAAAAATCCGGGGTTAAAAAGCAGCAGAAAAAGATCAAACAACCGCAAAAATCCCTGCAAGACCATATTCGGGGGCTTATGGCTTCTGCCGTAGCTGAGTTGGTATCTGCGGATTTCTTGGTGCGTGTGGGGGACCCCAACGGGGTGCACGCTGTCCGGGTGGCTGCCCGGCGGGTGGTTGCTCTGATTGACGGTATGGGGCCTGAATTAGCTGGGAAATCGCATCGGAAGATTTCCGCGCGGGTAGCTGAACTCAGCGACCGGCTTTCTGCAGCGCGTGATGCGGAAGTGGTGGTGGATATGTTGCCGCAACGTGCCGCGATGGTCGACGGTCACATGGCTGAAGCGGAGCTACGGCAGCTCATAGAACGCGCTGAGCGCGCCCGTGATTCTGAGCGGGCCACCGTCGTGCGTTACATCGGCAGCAATGAGCATGCGCAGTTTTTGACGGACGTGGAATCCTGGGCGCAGTCGGTGGCGCTGCGTTCTCAAGCGCGTGAACTATCTGGTAAAAAACTGGCCACTCGCGCTGTGAAACGGTGGGTGCAGGCGGTGCACCAGGCCGATCAGTCCCTGAACACCGGCCCCGCGCACAGCACCAAACTGTCGCATGTGGTTGATCGCGTGCATGTGCACCGGAAAGCCATCCGCAATCTGCGGTATGGACTGGACGCTGTGGCCCTCACTCCAGGTCTGAAGCCTAAAAAGCCGTGGCGTGGTGTGTTGGATAGCACCCCCCAGATTCAGCAAGAGCTTTCTGAGGTGATGGATTCTGCTGTTCTGGATGATTGGTTGGCTTCGGCTGGGCAGGCGATCAAACGTGCGGGCGGGGACCGCTACGCCGTCGGGTTGCTGCACGGTTATGAACGGGCTCGGGTTCATGGGTATCAGCAGAGTGCGCCGGGGCTTATTGACAGACTACTGTCGGAATTATCACCGCAGGATTGACCGAGCACAGGGAGTAACCCGTGGCTGTTTTTGAATCGACGGAACGCCTTGAGCGCCCTGCCACGTGGGTGTATGCCTGGCATCGCCGCCCGGGCGCACTGACCCGTTTGAGCCCGGAATGGGCGCAGACCGTGGTGGAGGAAGCTTATCCGCCACTGTCGTCTGGCGCGCAGGCCCGGCTGAAAACCTCCGTTCCAGGGACCGCAGGAACAATCCGTGTGCCGTTTGTGTCGGAACACCACGCAGGCCCTACCCCGTTGTCTTTCGTGGATCGGATGATCAGCGGACCCCTGTCGTCTTGGGAACACACACACACTTTTGCTGATGTGGCGCAGAACGGGACAGAACACACAGCTGGCCAGGCGTGTGTGATTCATGACCGTATCGAATATGAGGTTCTCCCCACAGCACTCAGATCATGGGGTCGGGCTGGTGGTGCCGTGGCGGGGGCTTTCACCCAGAAAGCTATGGAATCCACTGTGGCGAAAACATTCGCGGATCGCACCAAGCGGCTGCGGGCGGACATTCTGTTCCAGGATCATGCACTGGATCGTTGTGGGCCGCAACAGTTAAAGGTGCTGGTTGCTGGGGCATCAGGTCTGGTGGGTTCTCAGGTGGCGGCGTTGTTGTCCACGGCGGGGCATGAGGTGCGAACCTTGGTGCGCGGGCAGGCGACGCGTGCTGATCAGATCTCCTGGGATCCTGCCGCTGGGGAGCTGGATTCCACCGCAGTGGCTTGGGCGGATGTGGTGATTCACTTGGGTGGGGCGTCTATTGGCACCCGGTTTACGGAGTCTCATAAACAGAAGATTCTGCGTTCACGGATTGACAGCACTCGTCTGCTCGTTGATACGTGCGCCTCACTGACGGCGTCTGATCGTCCGCGGGCTTTGATCTGTGCATCGGCTGTGGGTGCGTATGGGGCGGACCGGGGGGACACTGTGCTCACCGAAAGCAGCGCGCTGGGGGAGGGGTTCTTGGCGGACGTGTGCCGACAGTGGGAGCGCACGGCCGCCGGAGTTGAGGAACTAGGAATGCGGTGGGTGTCACTCCGCACCGGTGTTGTGCTCAGCTCCCTGGGGGGAGTTGTGAAATTACAAATTCCGCTGTACTTATCGGGCTTAGGCGGGCCACTGGGTAAAGGCCAGCAGTGGTTCTCGTGGGTGTCGTTGGACGACGTGGCCAGTGCATATATGTGGGCGGCGTTGGATGAGTCTTTAAGCGGACCAGTGAACGCCGTGGCGCCCGAGCCGGTCCGGTACAAGGAATTCAGCAAGGAATTCGGCAAAGCGCTGCGGCGTCCTGCTGTGGTGCCCGTTCCGACCATCGGTCCCCGCATACTGCTGGGCCGTGAAGGTGCACAGCAGTTGGCGTTGGCTAACCAGCGTGCGGTTCCTGATGCTCTGGAGGCAGCACATTTCCCGTTCCGGCACCGTACTGTGGCGGATGCGCTGGCGTGGACGCTGCCCCCACGGTGATCCCTGCCATCGTGTGAAGGCTGTTTCCTTGTCTTGGTGAGGACGGATACGGCGGATTGCGGTTGGGTTGCCTATGCTTCTGGAGACATTCAAGGAGGAGCAATGAGCATGACGCCGGATCCCACCGTGAGTGTGGAACATCCCGCACACACACCGGCACGTGGGGGAGTGCAGCTGATCACCTACATTGACCGCCTGGGTGGGGACGCCCAAGGGTTGAAGAAGATCTTGGGTGGCCCGCTGCGCGACGTTTTTGATGGGTATCACCTTTTGCCGTTTTATACCCCGTATGACGGTGCGGACGCTGGGTTTGATCCAGCCGATCACACCCAGGTTGACCCACGGTTGGGGACGTGGATTGACGTTAAAGATCTTGCGTTGGGTAAACGATTGATGGCGGACATGATTGTTAATCACGTGTCCTATGAGTCCCCGGCGTTTCAGGATGTGCTGGCGAAAGGCGCTGGTTCTGAATACCTGGACATGTTCTTGACCATGACGGATGTGTTCCCAGAAGGGGCCACTGAGGAAGCTCTGGCTGCTATTTATCGGCCACGGCCCGGGTTGCCTTTCACCCCCATGACTATTGCCGGGCATAAGCGTTTGATGTGGACCACGTTTACCCCTCAGCAATTGGATGTGAATATTGCCTCCGATGGTGGGCGTGCTTACCTGGATCGGGTTTTGACCACGTTGATTTCCAGCGGTGTTGATTTGCTGCGCCTGGATGCTGTGGGGTACGCGGTGAAGACCGCCGGGACCAGCAGCTTTATGACCCCGGAAACTTTTGAGTTCATTGACGAACTCACGGCACGCGCCCGGTCTTTAGGGGCTCAGGTGTTGGTGGAAATCCATTCGCATTATCAGCGGCAAATCGCCATCGCGTCCAAGGTGGATATGGTGTACGACTTTGCGTTGCCGCCGTTGTTGTTGCACAGCATGTATACGGGGGATGCCGCCGCGCTACGGCATTGGTTGAGTGTGCGTCCGGTGAATGCGGTGACTGTTTTGGATACCCACGACGGTATTGGTGTGGTGGATGTGGGGCCGGATCAGATTGATGCGGACATGGAGGGTTTGCTGACACCGGAGCAGGTGCATGACCTGGTGGAAGGCATTCATGAACATTCTGGTGGGCAATCACGGCAAGCAACCGGTTGGGCTGCTTCTAATGTGGATGTGTACCAGGTGAATTCCACCTACTATTCCGCGTTGGGGTGTCATGATTCCGCGTATTTGATCTGCCGTGCCGTCCAATTTTTTACCCCCGGCATCCCACAGGTTTATTACGTGGGGTTATTGGCGGGCGCTAATGACATGGATTTGTTGGCGCGCACCGGGGTGGGGCGGGATATTAACCGGCACTATTACACCCCGGAGGAAATTGAGGCGCAGTGTCAACGGCCCGTGGTGGATCGCTTGATCAGGTTGATTCGGTTCCGTAACGCCCACCCGGCTTTTAACGGGGAGTTTACGAGTGACGGTGAGGGGTCGCGCGTCCGTATGCGTTGGGAGCATGACAGCGCTTGGGCTGAACTGGAGGTGGATTGCGCGGCCACAACCGCGCGGATCACTTCGAGCCCCGCTGACGGGGTGGACGATGAATGGGTTCAGTGGAGCGTTCAGTAGCGGCGTATAGCAATGCTCCAGCAAGCAGTGCGGCGCTCTTACTCCGCACTCAATCCCGGGGGCACGATTCTGATGGGGTTCTTGACTTGGGCATTATTGTTGACCACGATGGTCGCTCTGGTGGTGATTGGCGGGCTATTCGGTGCACCGTGAAGGCTGTCCGAGAGCCGAGACCAGCGAGATCGGCTGGGTTTCTGGGTAGGCGCGTCATTCAATCCGCTCGGTGTGGTTCTAAGCCTTGATCTGAGCGGTCGCAGGTGGCGGAATGCAATTGGCGATCATCGTCATCCTCGGCATTGGGGAGGGACGAGTCGCCCTCGGCGAACTCGCGGTCCCAACTCTGGTTGCGTTCCTGCTCCACGTCTTCAATATCGTCGACCCGATCATCGTCCTGGCCGGTGCCTTCGCCTTCCTTCAGTCCGGTCTGGTTGCGGCCGCCCGCATCCGTGATATCGAGCATCTCGAAGCGGGAGACACCCACATACTCCCCATTGCAACCGCATCACCGATCCCCGAGCCGGACACGCGGTTCTTGTACTCCGGAACGTGATAGCTGGGTACGAGGGCACCGAGCATCCCGCGCTGACCGGGTTAATTCTGGAGATTCCACGCACCGGACACATCGCGCTCACCGGACCCTCCGGTGCGGGCAAGGCTACATGGGATCTTTTAACACGCCTACCGTGCCAGAATGGCTGTGGCGGGGTGCGGCTTGATTGGCCTTCTCACTGCCGCCACACGGAGGCTGGCTGGAAGGGGCGGGCATGATCGGTGCTGGAGCGAGTGCGGGCTCGGCAAGGTTCGCGCGAGTGCTTGGTGATATCGATGTCGAGGACTTCGGGGACCCGGCACAAGAGCTGTCCCTATTCTCTGGCTGCGAGTCCGTCGCGGACGTGCGATCGGTTCTTCGCGAGCAGGTGGAGCTTGAGACTTCCGTGATGCTTGATCTTGTTGCGGAGGCTGACGCGTTCGATGTGATTGAGCTGATGCGGATGCGTGAGTTCTCCCCGGTTCCCGATCCACGAGTGACGATGCCAGGCGGGTCTGCGTTGGCCGTGGAGTTGGTGGCTGCCATGCTGCTTTCTCGCTCCAGTCGGAAGCCGAGCGATGTCCCCCGTGAGGAGACGCGTCCGCACGAGAAGATCAAGGAACTGCACGCGCGCGCCAAGCGGCTTGCTCGACTGGCGACATACCGGCAGCAGTATGAGGCCCATCTCAGCGGGCATGTGCTGGCGCGTCTTGCGGCGGAGTACCAGGCTGCCGTGCTGAACATTCGAAACCTTCAGTACGACCACATCCGAGATGAGCAGGAGCGTCGTCTCTTCCAGCATCCCGTGGTCGAGGGACTCATGAATCAGCACCTGGGCTACGGGTACGACGACGTGGTCGGTGTCCGTAATGCGCTGAAAGCGATTTCTGCAGACCGGATGACGAGTCTTCGGGATGAGACCGGCGACATCATGCTCGAAAACCAGGGGGTCTCTCCGGAAGAGATGCCGGAACAAGTGATCGCCCGTTTCCGGGAGGCGATGATCGACTTCATGTTCCTGCCCGGGGAGCGTGCGACGATCCGCGCCAACGAGCTTGCCGAAGCTGGCCAGCTAGACGAGGCGAGAGTTCTCACCGTCCTGAACTCGTACTCCCAAGTCTTCGATGATTCGATCTCTGCGGGGACGAGAGTCTTCGATCTCCTTACGGCCACCAATCCGTTCCTCATCACTCCGTTCGTTGCGGACGGCGCCGGTGGCTTCGTGTCGACAGTCAACGATCCTGGGCTCGATTCGCTGCGCCGTGTACTAGAGCGAGCACTCGCGCCACACTCGGCCGACATGCGCCGCTACGACCAGCGGGCTCGGCAGTCGGTGAGCGAGAGCCTTGCGATCGCGAGTCTCGAACGTATTCTCGGGTGCGCGGCGCTTCATTCGGGTTTCCATTACTACGCGCCGAAGAAGGGACGGAGCGAGGCAGCGCTCGACGTAGGATGCAGCGACGTGAACCTCGTGGCGGACCGCGTCGAGGGAGACGGTCTCTTCTTGGTCGACGACGTCGCGATCGTTGTCGAGGTGAAGGCGAAGTCCGTCGCTAGTCAGTCTCGACGTGGCGACGTTCGCAGACTCGAATCCGATCTGAAGGCGACGATCGGCGACGCCAACAATCAAGCCGTACGGCTGCAACGGCTGATCGAAGTGAACGGAGGCGTCTGGCTCGCACCGGACTCATGGCTAGACCTGTCGCAGGTCCGCGAGGTGCGTTCGGTCATCGTCTTGCTGGACGATGTCGGTCCGCTCGGTGTCGCCATTGGTGATCTTCAGGCTGCTGGACTGCTCGCTGAGCGGCGGCCTCCGTGGGTTGCGTCATTGCATGACCTGATGGTGATCGCCGAGATCTGCGATCGGCCCAGCGAGTTTCTTCTGTATCTGCGACGCCGGACTGACAGCGGAGTGGCCACGTTCTACCGCGGGGCCGATGAACTCGATCTCTTCATGTTGTTCCTCGGCGGAGACCTTTACGTTGAGGATGATCCGGACGATGTGCGGCGTGAGCACGTATCCGCCCCTCCAACGAAAGCCCGGGACAGAAGGCGGCGCGACGAGAGCGCAGTCTGGACAAGGGTCGCCGATCACTGCCAACCGTTGAGCGAGTGGTACCTGCGTGATCAGATTCCCGAGTTTGAACCGCGACCCGCGAAACCGACTTTCAACATCGCTGTCGAGATCCTCCCGCTCCTTGATGTGATCGCTGCCCGGGGTGCGCCCGGCTGGTTGCGATGTACGACTGATCTGCTCGGCCTTGCCGGTGAGGCGCAGACACGACTGGTGAAGGGCATTTGTGAGTGTTGTCGGAGGACCTATGCGGACGGCAACTACCATGACATGCTCATGTCTTTCGCGGGCATGTGGGGGCATCCCGCTGTGTTCGTTGGGGTAGCTCCGGAGACCGAAAACAGACCCGCTTACCGCGATCAGCTATCTCAGTATGTGAGGGTCAAGGGGTACCAGCTGCAATCGGATCGCGCGTATGGTCTGCTCTTTAGCGCAGAAGGGGATCTCCTCGAGTTCATCTACCTGACGAATCCTCCGCGTTCCGATCCGGGTCTCGACCGATTGGTAGTAGAGATGGGCCTGCAGCCTGTTGGGCAAGGCAGCAGGCCCATCCCACCGTCCGCGCGACGCCCAACGAAAAGGCTGCGTGGGAAGAGGCAGCGCCGCTAGCCTGGGGCGAATCGCGAAATCCCGGCCGTAATGCCTTCCATGGTGTCGGCGGCTGCCCTCAGAATCCTTCGAGTTAGTTGTTCGCTTAGCAGCGGTTGAGCTGAGTGTCCGGTCCTGCTGGAAGAGCCGTAGGCCTCGCCTCAACGAAGAGCGTCAGGTTCACCGCTGTCTGATCGACGACAGTAGTCGTGCAGACGACGGCGTGGCGAGATGACAGGGAAGTCCAATGCCGAGCGAGGTCGGAGGGGCGGAGTGCGAGTATCCAGATCCGGTTGCGAGCGGTGAAATCGCGGGCGGCCTGGTCGAGATCGTCGACGGGTAGGCAGGGACTTGGGGCATCGCTCGGTGGCTGGTTTGCAGAGGTAGACGCGTTTGCCGTGGCGTGTGCCACACCGCTCACAGCGGAGCTATCCCGCTGAGGAAGCGGGCCAGGCGGCGTCTCGGCGGGGCACGAACAGGCCCACCTGGACGAGTGCAGGTTCGTCTTCTGTGAGGAGGCGTTCCCAGGACCCGGCGATGTGTCCGGTAGTGGCGTGATCTCGCTTGCGCTGGGGAAACCGGTCGCTGTCGAGCATGTTACGGGGGGTGGTCGGTGCTATCTGTCTGACCGGGGGCGGGCCAGTGAACCCGAGGTTCGCGGCGTGGGTGGCGCAGCCTTCTTACTGGCGTTGGATGCCCGCTTGGCTTGCAGACGGATTCCGCTCTTGCTGGATCCGCAGACACATCGTCGCCTTACCCTGATTTCTCGCCCATTATAGGATAAAAAACGTGAATGTCGGTCGTCTGTTCTCGCCGAGTCATTTAAAGGACAGCGGTTAAAAGAGTGTATGCAAGGAACGCGGAGTTTGTACTCTATGGTTAGCTCGATGCAAAAATCGGAATCCCGCGGTGGAGCTCAGGAGTCGTCATTTGGATCTGGTACTGAGCAAAGGGTGCGCCATTGAAACTTTCACGGCTGAAGGTCGAAAACTATCGGCGCCTCCAGGACTTCGATATCGAGATCCGCTCCCATCTTGTCTTAGTCGGTGCCAACGATGTCGGTAAGTCGTCGTTGCTTCGTGTCATCGATCTGACCCTCGGAGCGAGTGTTGCGCAGCTATATGCCTCTTTGGCGGTAGATGATCTCCGCGATACTGCAGAGCCAATGATAGTTGAGATTGAGCTGACGGGGTTCAATGCTGATGATCGTGCTTCCTTCCCAGATGAGATCAACACGGTCACGGATTCCCTAATGGTTCAGCTTCGCGTGGATGTAGACGAGAAGGAAACGGTCAGCATTAGCCGCGTGGCGCCTGAAGGCGGAACCGGGCGCCAGCTTTCTCGCGACCAGCTCGCCGCGCTAGGCTGGAAATTCCTCAGCGCAAAGGCGCAGACGCGCGACCTGCGGGACGATCGCCGAAACCCCGTGGACGAGATGCTAGGGGCGCTCGAACTCGGTGACGAAAAGGAGGCTTTCGCGTCCGTTGCAGAAGTATTGCAACAGAAGCTTGACGGCTCAGCGCTATTGAAGAGTCTTCGAGAGCGACTCGCCGGCCAGCTCTCAAAGGCTTTGCCACAGAAAGTGACTGCGGATAGCCTCACCTTTGTCAGCGGCGCGGAGGCCGATGACGACGTTCTGAGCGATGTCCGCCTGCAAGTGACTAAGGCAGGAACCCCGCATGATCTGTCGGAGCAGTCAGATGGATCCCGTGCACTGTATGCCATCGCATTATACGACCTGATGAGCGTCGGAGCGAACGTCGTCGGAATTGACGAGCCGGAGATCCATCTCCACCCGATTTCGCAGCGTAGCGTGGCGCGGCTTCTCCGTGACAGTGGGAGCCAGAAGGTTATTGCGACGCACTCGTCTGACATCGTCGGCGCATTCGACGTTGCGGATGTCGTCGTTATGCGAGCCGGCGGCGAGGCCGTGCAGTCAAACCGTGACTTTCTCAGCGATGATGAGCGCACGATGGTCCGCTGGTGGGTGCGAGACAAATTGGAGCCGTTGACATCAGCACGGATCGTGACAGTAGAAGGTCTTTCTGATCGGATTCTGGTCGAACGGGTTGCCGAGTTGACTGACCGCAACTTGGATCGCCTAGGGATCTCGGTAATCGAGACGGACGGTAGCGCTGAGATCAAGCCGATCGCGAAGCTATTCGGCCCAGATGGTTTCCGGATTCCTGTTTCCCGCCTTATTGATCATGATGCGACCGCTAAGCTTGCGGATGCACTGGGGGTGCCGGAAGAAGACCTCGACCAGCACTCAGTGCACGTCTCGAAGGTCGATCTTGAAGACGAATACGTTTTAGCGCTCGGCGCAACCGCCGTGCACAGCGCATTGGAAGATTCCGACCACTTCAGCCGCAACGAGCTCGCTAACATCAAAGCAACCGGCACCAACGGAAAGCCAACCAATGCCGAAGTTGCTCAATTCTGCCGAAAGAACAAGTACAAGGTGCGTTCCGCTCTTGCTGTACTTCCGCTCCTGACGACGGAGAACGCATCCTCGATCGCAAGCATTGAATCCCTTCTGAGCGAAATCACGTCATAGATGATCACGCCCACGCCTTCCCAAATCGAGATTCGAGACCACATGGCCCGCGACCTCCTCGTGGTTGCGCCTGCGGGCTGCGGTAAAACCGAAGCACTCGCGCTTCGCGTCGATGGTCTCCTGCGGCGAGGCGATGTGGAATTGCCACGCAAGATCCTAGTAGTGACGTTCTCGAACCGCGCAAAGGACAACATCCGCGATCGGCTACGTGCTTATCTCGGCGCGACGCATCTCCGCGACCACGTCACCGTCGTGAACTTCCACGGGCTTTCCGCTCGCATATTCAAAGCGCACGCTAACGTCATCGGCCTCAACCCAAGCATGACTCTCCCCGAGAGCGACTGGGTAAGAGAAGAATGCAATCGCAAAGGTCTTGAATACCCAGCTGCTAAGCGAGCTCAAGATGCACTCCGCGCTGCAAAACTCGAACCCCACACGGATTCGGATATCGAGGAATACCTAGTACGGAACCGCGAAATCCACGCGCTGGAAATTGAGCGGGATCGGCTCGCCGACGCTCGATTGACATACGATGACCTGCCCCGTGTCGCCGAGCTGATCTTGGCAGACGACCGAGTCGCTGAACTCTATCGAGAGCATTTCGGCGCCCTCATCGTCGACGAATTTCAGGACCTAACGCCGCAGCAACTGCGGATCGTCAACAGAATCGGATACAGGCGCACCACCTATGCGGGTGACCTTGCTCAGGGCATCTACGGTTTCACCGGCGCGAAACCGACCGAGATACACCGACGGATCGCAGAAGAATGCACGAAAACAGTGAGACTCGCCGAGTCGCATCGTTCGTCGCCCGCCGTTCTGGCGGCGGTCAACTCGCTCATTCCGCTGACCGGCGGCACTCCACTCACAGCCGCTGACGAAGCCTCGTGGCCTGGTGATGGCCTGTTTGCCACTGCTCGATTCCAAACTGCAGAGGATGAAGCTGACTGGATCGCAAACCTAACTGGGAGGCTCGCTTCTAAGGTTCCGTACCACCGAATCGGCATCATGGCGCGAACCGAGAAACGGCGGAAATTCGTTGAGGTGGCCCTGGGCGGTATAGGTGTCGACCACATGCGCTGGGACGATGGGGTGCTCGACACCGACACAGCGCGGGCGATGAGGTCGATGCTTGGCCATTTCAACCTGTCGGCATACGAGCGGGCAGACAGCAAGCTCTCTTTTCTCCGGGAATCGTCTGGTCTGGAGGAGATCGCGGAGTCCTCGACACGGCAAAGTCTTGTCGAGGCGCTGGGCTGGTGTTACGAGCTGCTCCGTGACGGAATTTCCCCAGGTGAGATTCACGCGCGCATCAAGGTCGGCAATGGCGACACGCTAGTCACCAAACCTGGCGTGCATGTTCTCAACGGACACGTAGGAAAAGGGCAGCAGTTTGACTGGGCGATAATCGTCGGCGCAGAGGACGGATCAATACCGTCTTACCTCGCAAAGACGGAAGAGGAGCGGGCCGAAGAGGCACGAATTCTATCGGTCATGATTTCCCGCGCCCGGCATGGAGTGTTCGTCACATATGCCGACGAGGTTCAAATCACGCAGACGTGGCGCAAGTCTCACAAAGCGTCGCCTTATTTTAATGAGTTGTCGGATGCTAAACCGCTTGGCGGGCAAGACCTTTGCGACTGGCTACAAGGCGCAGACTGGGCTGCTATCGCAGCGAGATGAGGCTTGTTCCGACCCGAAACCCTTAAGCGGACAGTAAAAGCTTCATGGCGCTTTCTCTGCCTTAATTTGACTCAGACAAACGGTTTGAAACAGCTTGACGCCTTCTGTCGCCCTCACCAAGCTTGCTGTGTTCCTGATCGTCATCGTACAAGTCGGCACCCTAGATTGGCTCGCTCCTCCGCGATCACCGCTTCAACGAGAACACGGAACCGGCCTCGGTCACCACGTCCCCGAGGCCCGGGAACCGAGAGAGCCTCGCCGCCATGAACACCCCGGTCCTTGGTCGCCAGAGATTGAGGAGGGGACTGTGCTCATGTTTCCCCTGATCTGGATTGTCAGCGTCCACACGCGTGACTTTCTTCATCGTTACACGCTCACCGACATCGTTTGGGCAAACGCGGCTAAAACTGTCAATCCTTAGGGCAAGCCATCATGTTGGGCAGCGAATACCTGAGCGAAATGCGCTAGTTAGCAGCAACCGACTGGCTAATTTTCAAGGTCCAAGGCTGGTTAGAATCAGCACCAGCTGGGTGATGGTCCCTCTCTATATGACATCTACCCCCGACCCTAGGTTGCCTGCCACCTAATTGCCATCGTCTGGTAGTACAGATGGGTGGTCGTAACAAAGCATCAGCAAAACTTGCAACCTGACCCGGAGTGACTAAGGAATCTTAATTGATTATTCCTAACTGCGGAATTGATCGGATGACAAGGATGATACCTACTATGGCTGATATCCATAGAATAGTAATTTTGGCTTCATATTCAAGCCGGGGCATAATTTTATTTATTCTGTCAAAAATTCGCCCCCCAAAGACCTGAAAAAGTGCTCCAGCTACCACTGCCGGTGCAATCATGACCAGGCAGTAGGCCCCCAGTGCAAAAAGTTTAGTAATGAACTTCCATTCAGAAGACTGAATAATTCCGATGGCAGCCAGATAGGGCAGCATGGTGGCTGTTTCGATGACAGCAGCTCCTAGTGCAACTGCAGCCATGGTGCAGGGGCTGGCGGAGGCCTTCTGTGTCTTTCGGGGACGCCCTTCCAGGACTTCCTCAAGAGTCTTCTGTTTGGGATTAGGTGAAAAAATCCCAAAAATTGCGAGCATTACACCTAGCGTCACCATAACCCAGGGGAACCAATCGGTTTCTTGGGCTCGGTCCATGGAATTGACGATCCAACCCATACCAAAAAATAGTCCTATGCCGATTAAAAAGTAGCTCAAGGCTATGGTTCCCAGGTAAACCCCAAAGTGAATTGGTTTTACCCTCTGCCACACAACTAAAAGAATAAGGGGGATGACGAAGGTGCCTGCGCTTAAGCTGTCGACAAGAGCAAGTCCCAGTAAGGTTAGAAGATTCACAACCGCATCACAACCTTATATAGTCGTATTAATTTCCGAAACTGTATCACAGTATATCATACACTTGTATGATATACTGTAGAGTTACTGCTTCTGTAACCGCATAAAGGCTGAGTACGTGAAAACACCCCACCAAGAACAAGCCATTGCTGACGCAGCCATCCGCGTCATCGTTCATCAAGGGTTTGATGTTGTCAGTATCAGGAAAGTGGCCGCCGAAGCAAAAGTTGCCCTGGGAACCGTCCAATACTTCATGGGAACGAAGGAAGGGTTGCTCATTAAGGTTTTGAGGCGTTCGGTCGCGAGGCAGAGCGATCGTATTGAACAGCTACAGTTCAGTCCGTCTATGAAGCCAGTAGATCGTCTGTCCCGATCACTCCTTGAACTGCTTCCTACTGGTGAAGTGCAGAGGGAAGATGCCGCCCTGTGGGTCATTCTTGGTGCTGCGGCTTCCACGCGCCCACTTTTAGCTCAGCACTACGATCAGGCACTTACACTTTTTCGGGAAAGCCTTATACATGCCATTGGTCGGTTCCTTGAGGCTCAGGGAAAAAGCAATTCAGCAGAAGAAGTTAAGCAAACTGCCCGACTCATTACGGCCCTGGTTAACGGAATAACTCTTGATAACCTCAATAGCCCTTATAGCACTCAGCTGGTGGAAACTATTCACAGAGACCTGCT
Organism: Kocuria sp.; assembly: GCA_030524035.1. GTDB lineage: Bacteria > Actinomycetota > Actinomycetes > Actinomycetales > Micrococcaceae > Kocuria. Next base: position 589,019 of record JAUNHG010000001.1, read on the forward strand.
GGCAGGGCTGAGCCGCATCACCGGTGCCTAACCCGGCAAGTTGCTATGCTCGGTATGGATTATCCAAATTATCTTTCTACCTTTGCTACATGGGGTTTGACAGTGGAGCTAAGGGGAATCGAACCCCTGACCTTTTCATTGCGAACGAAACGCTCTACCAACTGAGCTATAGCCCCGTGCCCTTAACCGCAGCACGGCAGCCGCAGCGGACGGGCTTATGGTACGCCTGTTTGTTGCTTGCCCACCAGTTGGTGCGTCTTGTCCTTTACGCTGGCTGGTATGGACCAGGCCGTTCCCGCTGCGCACACCACGCCGTCATGCCTACGCGTGGGTTATGAAACGGGCATGATGCCTGCCAAATGGTTCACCAGGTGGCGGGAACGCCTCCCGGGCTCACACCTGGAAGATGCCGAACTGCCTCCCGGCACGTGGCGCGATCACCTAGGCGGTAACTATCATGTGGCCCTGGTGCGCTTACCGGCCCACCCCAAACCGGGCAGCCAAGACCTCGAAGGGCTCCGCGGACACTACCGAGCAATCCTTGCTTACCAGGAACAGCAAGTTGTTGTGCTGCCCACAGACCACGAACTAACCCTCCTCGACCACGTGAGCATCACGGACCTTGCGGACGAACGCCTGGTCCACGACCTGTCCGACCTTCCCGAATACACACCATCACCGCATGGAGCCGGTACTGACGAGCACGGTATGCCCTTGCCAGCGCTCGAATCCCGCAGCACGGAGGACGTGATCGAATACGTCGCCGCAGGACTCGGCTTGGCCGTAGTGCCCATGTCCCTCGCCCGGTTCCACCACCGCCGGGACCTCACATATCGGGCGGTCACAGACCTTCCCGGGATCGACGTCGCCGTGGTGTGGTCACAAAACCTGGACGATGCCACGGAGGCTCTGGTGCAGGAATTGGTGGGGGTGGTACGTGGACGCCGCCCAGGAAGCTCACGAGGCCGCGCCGTACCCCACAAAACTGAGGAATCCGCCTCTCTGCGCAAGCCAGGCCGCAAATCTAAACCTGCTAATGCCACTGAAACCCCCACACGGACAGCTAAAGGCACCAGCAGAGGCGACCAACTCAAAGGCAAACGTCTGGCCGGTGGAAAACCACGCCGCAACAAACCGAGCGGCAACCCCGGACGCCCCGGGAAACGCAACACAGCCAGCCGTAAGCGCCACTAGCTCCCCTTTCCCCCGCCGAGATCATGGTTGGTGCACGCTTTCTGCCCTTTGTGCGTACACAAACCATGACTTCGGGGGGCGTCACGTCGCTTCCAATGCTTTCTTGACCCACCGCACAAGTTCCCGAAACCTTCGGGCATCGCGGAGGTCCTCGGCAACTACCGGACGAATCCTCCATCCCAGATCCTGAAGTCTGTTCAGCCGGTACATCTCATCCCCGTAGGTGTGACGATCCTGGTAATGAATCGCCCCGTTGTACTCCACCCCAACCATGTTTTCTGGCCATGCCAGGTCAATAAACGCGGTTCGCCCGCCCGCCAGATCCACTCGGGCATTTGCTTGTGGAGTCGTAATCCCCTGGGAGACGAGCGCCAACCGTAACACAGTTTCCATCGGCGACCACACGTTGGGGGCCGCCAGCGGTAACGCCGCTCGGATTCGTGCCAGGCCCCGGGTGCCCGGCCGCAGCTCGGATAGGTGATAGGCAATCTCCTGAGCAGAAACCGGCTCCGTCCCAGCGCAATAACTCAGACCCGTCGCCAACAGGTGATCCAGAGCTACTACACTGCGCCACCCCGGCAGCAGGTGATGAAGGACCACCACAGTTTCCACCGGATGCATCACCGGAACTTCCCACGGCCCCAGAAGCGGCCCCAGTTGCACACCACGGTGCATGACGAACTTGCGTGTGGATTGATTTCGGCGGCTGTCTTGAAACGCCAGGTGAGGACGATGATCTGCTCGCGGGAATGCGGGCGGCTCCCCGAGTAGGTGGTCCACCCAGGTCATGTTCTCGGATAAAGGGATTCCCCAGATTCGTGCCGCCGAAACATGGGAAACCACAACGTCAGGGCCAAGTATCGGCTGGATTGTTAGCGCCAGTTCCCATGGTTCCAGGGTCGCTGGATCCATACCGGCAGGGCATTGCATCCAATAGCCATGTATCAGCGGGATCATCCGGGGGTCACCCTCCCGGTGGCGGCGTGAGATATTCCACGTTGATCCATGCGCGATCTTAGGCTGTGGGTACCGCGGAACAGCGCGTTGAGGCGTCATGCTGCGACCGTATGCGCCGAGCTCTCCTCTGTGAGGGTTGTCCACAAACCCTGCCGAGATCATGGTTGGTGCACGCTTTCTGCCCTTTGTGCGTACACAAACCATGACTTCGGGGGGGTATCACGGGGTATAAGAGGGGGAGGGATTATTCCTGGGGCGGGGGTGGGGTGTTGCGGTACAAGTCCGCCGATCCTCCACGCACCACGGTTTGGTTGACCAAAGGAACGGATATACCGTGCGCATCCAGCATTTTCTTCACCCGTACCCGGAGTACTCGGCTGACTGACCACTGTTCTGACGGCGCGGTCTTAACTGCCACGCGCACCGTCACAGATTCACCGGTCAATGACTCCACGCCCCACACTTCAGGATCGTCCAGAACAAACTCGCCCACCTGGGGGTCTTTCTTCAATTCGCGGAGGGTGTCCGTGAGCAGGGTGATGACGTGGTCGAGGTCAGAATCGTAGGGCAGTGGAACATCCAACACTGCTCGCGCCCATCCTTGCGACGAGTTACCGACCCGCAGAATTTCCCCGTTACGCACATGCCACAACGTTCCGTGAACATCGCGGACCTGGGTGACCCGCAACCCTACGTCTTCCACCACACCGGAGGCTTCGCCCAAGTTAACGACGTCACCGATACCCAGTTGGTCTTCAAACACCATAAAAATCCCCGACAGGTAATCTTTGACCAGGGACTGTGCGCCAAAAGACAGTGCGACGCCCACGATGCCAGCGGATGCGATGACCGGGGCGACGTCAAACCCCAGTTCGGAAAAAATCATTAACACGGCGATTGCCCAGATTGCCACGGTGGCAACAGAACCTAAGACCGCGCCCACGGTTTTGGCTCGCTGAGTTTGCCGTTGCCGCGCCAGGCCGGCATCTTCCATCCATGTGAGTTTTCCGGAACTGAAGGTGCGAATCACACGCGAACGACTCCCACGCTCGATCCCACGCACCACCCGATGAATGATGAAACGGGTCAGAGCTGAGGCAATTGCCGCGATCACCAGGATCAGCAGAACTCTGGCGGGGATCCCTAACCAGAACTCCCACGACGTCACATTCGGCATGCTTACTGCTCACATTCGCAATAGGTTCTGTTCGGTTTATGGCCACGCCCCCATTTCCCAGGCCAATTTAGTATCGTCTAGCCTTTGGCGCACAGCACGCGCCACAAGACATCTGAGATTCAAGGAGCCTGAGTGCGCACCGTTCTGATCGCTTCCGCTGGCCAAGCCGGTAGTACGGCTGAAGAGTCGGGACTAACCGGCATTGCAGGGTGGGCGGTGGACGTCATGAACAACATCGGCGCTCCGGGCGCTGGTCTGTTGGTGGCTTTGGAGAACCTCTTCCCCCCCTTACCGTCAGAAATTATTCTCCCGCTGGCAGGTTTTACTGCAGCTCAAGGCGGTTTTACGTTGTGGGAAGCGTTGTTCTGGACCACTTTGGGATCGGTGCTTGGGGCAATCGCTTTGTACTGGCTGGGTGCTCTGCTGGGGCGTCGTCGTCTGTACGTGATTGTGGACAAAATGCCTTTGGTGGACATTCACGATGTGGAACGCACCGAAGACTGGTTTGACAAATATGGGCCATACACCGTTTTTTTTGGCCGCATGATCCCCTTGTTTCGGTCGTTGATTTCTGTTCCGGCGGGTGTTGAGCGCATGAACTTCGGCTTGTTTATGGGGCTGACTCTGGCGGGTTCTTTGATCTGGAATACGATCTTCGTGCTAGCCGGCTGGTTTTTGGGTTCTCAGTGGCACCTCGCTGAACAGTACGCAGGAATTTTTTCCAAGATTGTGTACGTTGTCGTGATCGTGTTTGTGGTGTGGTGGGTGACCAAACGCATCATGCGTAACCGTCGAGGTGTTTCTGACGGCGCACGCCGGGAAACTGTTGATGAAGTCCTAGCCCGTCGTGATGCCACAATGGCAGCTCATGCGCAGAAAGTGGCGCAACGGCGGGCCGCACGCCGACGTGGCTGAGCACGGTGCTCATACAACTTTCTTCTTCCTAGACTGGTGTGCATGGCACTCCGCACACGTCCTGTAATCCGCCCGCGCGTCCGGAACGACGTCCACCCACCTGGGCGCTGGCGGGCCGGTGGGGTGGGATTGTTGGTTGTGGGGTGCCTGGCGTTGACCGCATGCACATCACAAGAGCCCGCAGCGCAGCCTTCCGCGAGTAGTAGTGAGGCTCCGACGGTTGTTATAGGCCTGGGGCCTACTGAACAGAGCCGCGTGGTAGCCCAGACGTGGGCAGTTGCTTTGGAAGACGCAGGCTTTCGCGTTGATGTGCAGGAAATCGACGGTGGTCGCGCTGGGTATTTGAAGGCTGTGGAAGACGGCCAAATCCACGTGTATCCGGATTACACCGGGGATTTGTATGTGGAATTGCGGGGAACTGATCCCACACAAAGCGCGACGGCGGGGCCTTCTGCCACAACAGCAGAGCCTACGAGCACACCGGGGACTGCCGAAGAGCTTGTGGGTTCCCTCGCCAACCTGTTGGGGCGTGGTGAACAAGGTGTGACAGATAGCGACGTGGAATCCGCATTGGCTGATCAGCTTCCGGAGGGGGTGCGCATGCTTGACCCTGCACCTGCTGATAACAAGCGAGTTCTGGTGGTTACTGCTGCAACTCAAGCAGAGATTTCCGTGAACTCCATGGAGGACCTTGCCGACCATTGCCAGGACCTCACTTTTGGTGTGTTGCGTCACGAGGGTCAGGCGGCGGTTACCGCAGCTGCGGTGGAAGATATTTATGACTGCAATCCCGGCACAGTGCAGGAATATGATTCCCAAGAGCAGGTCACCCAAGCCCTGGTGGAAGGGGAAGTTGATGTGGCGGGGATGCTGTCCACGGCCCCTGCTGTGGCGGATAACTCCCTCACCATCCTCGGTGATGACCGCGACGCACTGATTCCCGAACGGATTGTTGCTGTGGCGGGCCAGAACCTTCCGGAATCTGCTGCTGAGGAAGTCAACGGAATCTCCGGTGAATTAGACACGGAGAACTTGGTGCTGCTTACCCGGATGACCACGTCTTCTCCCGAATATTCCGCCGAAGAGGCGGCTACCTACTGGTACAGGACGGTTCGCCCATAGGCCACCCGGGGGTATGGTGAATCTCATGCCGAAGAAGGTCATGCAGTCAGAAAAACTTGCCAATGTTCGCTACGACGTCCGGGGTCCAGTCCTGGAACAAGCGGAGAAGATGGAGGACGTGGGACACCGGATTCTGCGGCTCAATATTGGCAATCCAGCCCCGTTTGGGTTTGAAGCACCCGACGCGGTGTTAGTGGACATGATCAAGAACCTTCCCTACGCCCAGGGATACTCGGATTCTCGGGGTATTTTTTCGGCCCGCACGGCGGTGGTTCAGTACTACCAGACCAAAGGGATCATGAACCTTTCCGTGGATGAAGTGTTCCTGGGCAACGGAGTTTCTGAACTGATTACGCTCACCTTGCAGGCACTATGCGATGCAGGCGATGAGATCCTCGTGCCGTCCCCGGATTACCCGCTCTGGACTGGGGCCACCACGCTATCCGGTGGAACTGCCGTGCATTACCAGTGCCGTGAAGATGACGGCTGGAACCCTGATTTGGACGATATCCGCTCCAAGATCACGGACCGCACGCGCGGCATTGTGGTGATCAACCCGAATAACCCCACTGGGGCCGTGTATTCGCGTGACACTCTCCAAGGCATTGTCGCGTTGGCGAGGGAACACGATCTCATCATCTTTGCGGATGAAATTTACGAAAAAATCACGTACGACGACGCCCATATGGTCAATATGGCCACCCTGACCGGTGACGACGTCCTCTGTTTAACGTATTCAGGGTTATCCAAGGCGTACCGCGTGGCCGGATACCGATCCGGTTGGCTGGCAATCACCGGGCCGCATTGGAAGGCCGAATCTTATCTGGAAGGCATCAAACTGCTGGCCAATATGCGCATGTGCGCTAATGTTCCGGCGCAGCATGCCATCCAGACTGCACTGGGGGGGTACCAGTCCATCAACGACCTCATTCTTCCCGGGGGGCGTCTTAAGGCTCAGCGGGATTTGGCCTATGAGCGCCTGAACGCGATAGACGGGGTGAGCTGCGAACCGGCCGCCGGGGCGTTGTACTTATTCCCCAAGTTGGATGCTGAAAAGTTCAACATCACGGATGATGAACGCTTTGCCCTGGACCTACTGAAAGAGCAGAAAATACTGGTCAGCCATGGCTCTGCGTTTAATTTTGAGACTCCAGACCATTTTCGTTTGGTGTTTTTGCCATCCGTGGAGCAACTGGGGGTTGCGCTGGACCGGATTGAAGAGTTTTTGTCGGGGTATCAGCAGGTTAGTTGAGCCTGCCAGCTCACCTTTGCGCGCGCTCCCGGGAACGGGGACTTAGGCGGCGTGTTAGTCATCAGTGTCGACGTCCTGCACCGGGACCACGGTCAGTTGGCCAGTGCGGGCGTCGAGCTCCAGCGCTGTGCGGGGTTTTCGTAGTAGCCAAAACACCAGCCCCGTGAAAAACAGGGTGGTGATCCCCACGGCCACGCCGGTCACACAGATCGCTTGGTTGTAGGCCAGGGAAGCCGCCATGGTGAGGTCGGCGCCAGCGGGAATGTTCTGTGCCACTGAGTACGCACCCCCAAGCGTTTCCCGGGCGGTGGCAGCGGATTCGGCGTCAACACCGGTGGGCACAGTCAGGAAAACTTGGTAAAAACCTGTGACGAGTCCCCCCACCACGGCGGTGCCAAGAACCGCGCCGACTTCGTACCCCGTTTCGGAAATCGCGGACGCCGCCCCGGACTTTTCCGCAGGCACACTGCCCACCACAAGCTCGGTGGATAGTGTTGTGGCCAGTCCAATGCCAAGGCCCAACACGCAATACCCAACCACCAAGGGCCATGCTGAATGACTCACGGTTGCTGCGGTCACCAGGTACCCGCTTGCGGCCAGAATGACACCGGTGACCACCACGGTGCGTGCACCGACGCGGCCAGCCCACCGGGCGCCGTACAGGCCAGCGAGGATAGCCAGGACCATGCCGGGGATAATCAGCAACCCTGCCGAGAAGGCATTCATCCCGGCCACCAGTTGTAGGTGTTGGGTGATGAAGAACAAGAACCCAAACTGCACCATGTTGCACACAATGTTGACCAGCACGCCGCCGGTGAACCTACCACTGCGGAATAGGCCCAATTCCACCATGGGGCTGGTCAAACGGCTCTGACGCAGCACAAAAACAGCGCCCATGATCACTCCGAAGGCCAGGCCCGCCACACCAATCCATGTGGTGCCGCCTGTGGCTAGGGTTTTGATCCCGTAGACCAGGGGAGTCATGGTCAGAATCGCTAACGCGGCAGAGGGCAGATCCAGTGAACCCGGATGGGGGTCCTTGGACTCCGGTAAGGTCAACGGGGCGATCATGGCGAATCCCACACACACTGGAACAGCAACGAGAACAGCGGCGTGCCAACTGAAAACCTGCATGAGCGCCCCGCCCACAATGGGGCCAAGTGCAGCTCCGGCGCTGAACCCCGCTGTCCAGATCGCAATTGCGGTGCGGCGGGCGGAGTCGTCTTGGAAAATCACGCGAATGAGCGACAACGTGGCGGGCAGCAGCATGGACCCAAAAACGGCGACACCCACCCGTGCTGCGATCAGCATTTCCGCCGTGCTGGCTAGCCCACCCACCACGGACGCTGCTGCAAACCCGAGCGAACCGATCATGAGCAACAGGCGGCGCCCTACTCGATCTCCCACGGTTCCCATGGGGATCAACAAACCAGCCAGGATCAAAGGGTAGACGTCCACGACCCACAAGAGCTGGGTGGCTGAGGGCCGTAAATCGGCGGCGATATCCGGTAAAGCGAAGCTCAGAGCCGTGGTGCTCACGGATACCGTGAGCACCGGAAACATTAAGGCGGTTAGCGCCAACCAGGGGTGGATGGTGCGTGTGCGTTCAGTCATCAGCGCTGGTATCGGTTGCCTGAGCTTCTTCTCGTCGATCACGGGCCGCTTCGAGGCGCTCACGAGCGCCGTCAAGCCACTGTTCGCACCGGTTGGCCAAGGCCTCGCCGCGTTCCCACAAGGCTAAGGATTCTTCGAGTGCGGTGCCGCCTGCCTCCAATGTGGCAACGGTGCGGACGAGCTCTTCACGGGCTTCTTCGTACCCCATGGACTGGATATCAGAAAGATCGGGGCTTGTGGAAGGTGATGTGTCAGTGTTTCGGGCCATGGTGTGCTCCTGATTGATCGATGTCACGTCGGTGGGGGCGCAACCGCAGAGTTACGCAGTCTGAGGGTCGCCCGGGTGGCGTTGGGAGGTGCGCGTGGTGATGACGTCGAGTTCACCCCGGGACACCCGGATGGTGAGGGGTTCATGGGGCCGGACATTGTCAGCGTCATGAACCACCGCACCGGCCTGGGTTGTCACCACGGCATACCCGCGCGACAGGGTTTCTTGTGGAGATAACGCCCTAACCCGGTGCTTCATCTGGGTGATGGTTTCTTGTTCGCGTTCAGTGCGGTGCAACATCGCACGCAACGTACGTTCTCTGAGCCGATCCACGTCTTCTTCCCGAACCAAAATCATACCTTCGGGCTGGTGCAGAACTGGGCGGGACCTCACGGATTCCAAAGCGCTACGTTCTTGGTCTAGAAACTGTGAGATGGCCCGGTCCAGTACAACACGTGCTCTGGCCACGTTGGCTTTTTCTTCCAGCAAGTCCGGGACCACCCGCTTACCGGCGTCAGTGGGGGTGGAGGCACGCAGATCCGCCACGTAATCCAACAAAGGCTGATCATTTTCGTGACCGATTGCCGAAACCACGGGGGTTTCAGCGGCAGCTACGGCGCGGATTAAGTGTTCGTCGCTGAAGGGCAGAAGGTCCTCAAAAGCGCCGCCACCCCGGGCGATGATGATCACGTCCACATGGGGGTCGGTATCAAGTTCTTCCAAAGCTGTGGTGACGGCGCGGACGGCGCTTGCGCCCTGAACCGCCACGTTACGGATCTCGAATTCCACCGCCGGCCACCGCAGCCGGGCGTTACGGACAACGTCCTTTTCCGCATCAGAGTTCCGACCGGTGATCAAACCCACCCGGTGTGGTAGGGAAGGCAGCGGTTTTTTGCGGTCAGAATCGAATAACCCTTCATCCGCTAGGGCGCGCCGGAGTCGTTCAATCCGCACCAGCAGGTCCCCAAGACCAACAGGCCGCACCCCCTGCCCGATCATGGAAAGACGCCCGGTTTTAGTCCAGAAATCGGGTTTGACCTGCGCCACCACACGCATCCCGCGTTCTAAGGGGGTGTCCATCTGCGCCATATCCCGGGCGAATACGGTGACCGGTACGGAGATTTCTTCTTCGACATCCCGTAGGGTCAAGTAGGTCACGCGTGCGCGCTGGTTAAGTTCAACCACTTGCCCCTCAACCCAAGTGGGGTCACAGCGGGCAATATAGGCGTGCAGGTTTTCGGACAGCAGCCGCAGTGGCCAAGGGTTTTCCGGGGTGGTGAGCCCAGCACGTGGGGCGAGGGCGCGTTCCACAGTGGGCTGGCTGGAGTCGTCGGAACTCATAATCACATGCCTATCACTTTGGGCGGACACCGCAGCGATGATCCGCCGAGAAATCTTAGAATCTATTGATGCACCACTGGCTCCTAACACCCGCCGGGAAAACCACCAAGCGGTCAGGGCGGCTGAGAACCGCCGTGGCCGGTGTGATGGCTCTGCTGGGTGCCGCCGCCATGGTGGCGGGTGTGACTTTGCAGTGGTTCCACGGCTCCGTGGTGGATCAAGAGGGATTCGCGAGGATTTCCCAGGAATTGGTCAATGACCCCTCCGTGAGGGATGAATTATTAGAAGCCACTGTGGAGCAGGTGTCCAGCGCCATCCAAGGGCAGGACCTGGGTGGGGGGTTGGTGGGGGATATGGCGAAAAACTTTGCCGTCCAGCGCGTGACGGAATACATCAGGGATTATGCGCAATCGCCACAGTACGTGGACGACTGGAACCAGGCGTTGTTAGGCACCCACGAACGCAACATTGCATCAGCCGGTACCTCACAGGGACCCAGTGCGGGAGCCCCAGAAAACCTTGAGCTGTACATCCAACCCATGGTTGATTCCGCTGAATCACGAGTGGAAGACGGAATATACGACCTCGTGGGAACCCGTGTCGAGTTGCCCATCGGTGGGCAGGAAGCTTTAGGTGGGAGTGACGGTGTTGTGGTGGTGCAGGGTTCTGCCACGGGTGGGGTATTTGACGCCGTGGTGGATGCGACCTCGTGTGCACCGCTACTGCTGTGGGGCGGTGGTGTTGTGGTGGTGTTATCCGTGTTTGTCGCCCGCCACCGGGAATGGGTGTTGGTTGGTGGCGGAGTGGGGTGCTCAGCGGCGGTGTTGGTGGCACGCGGAATCGCTGATGACGTGACTGCAAGGGTGCTGGCGTCCCCGGATGTTCAGGGCGTGGGGCGCGTGGTGGTAGACGGTGTGTTTCAGTTGTTACTGACTAGCATGGATGCTATGTCTGCGCCCTGGTTATGGGGTGGTGTGGGGGTTAGTGCGACCGGGGTCATGATGGTCCTTGTTCGTCGATTGTGGAATTTTGGCGGGGGTGATGGCTGGTATGCGCCGTCACCCTATGGAATGGGCCAGAGGCGTCGTGTAGTCAACGCTTGAGGGCCATTACGATGGAGTACATGTCCACGCCCGTTGCTCTTGCCATGCCAACTGTTCCTCGTGTGCGTCGCAGCCCCGAGGATGTTGCCGCTGCCGCACCTGTTGAGGGACCCAAAAAGGTTCTGCTTGCTTCCCCCCGGGGGTACTGCGCCGGTGTTGACCGTGCCGTGATCGCGGTGGAAAAAGCCTTGGAGCACTACGGCGCACCGGTGTATGTGCGTAAACAAATTGTGCATAACAAGCACGTGGTGGAAACCCTGGAAGATCGGGGCGCGGTATTCGTGGAGGAAGTTGACGAAGTCCCAGAGGGGGCTTTGTTGGTGTTTTCCGCTCACGGGGTGTCCCCAGCGGTGGTGCAGGCCGCGGCGGATAGGAACCTTGAAACCATCGACGCCACGTGTCCGTTGGTGACCAAAGTGCACCGTGAAGCTGTGCGGTTTGCCAAGCGTGGTCAGCAGATTTTGCTGATTGGTCACGTGGGGCATGAAGAAGTTGAAGGCACCTTTGGTGAAGCACCTGACCAGACCATCATCGTCAATAGTCCGGAAGAAGCGGACACCATTGAGGTTGATGACCCCGACAACCTGGTGTGGTTGTCTCAAACCACGCTGAGCGTGGACGAGGCCCTGGAAACCGTGAGCCGATTGCGCAAAAGGTTCCCAAACTTGCAGGATCCGCCGTCGGATGACATTTGCTACGCAACATCCAATCGCCAGGGGGCTATTAAGGAAATTGCTCCGCAGGCTGATTTGGTCATTGTGGTGGGGTCCGCGAATTCCTCCAATTCTGTGCGGCTTCAGGAAGTCGCCGCAGAGTATGGAGCGCAGCGCTCAGAGCGTGTGGATAACGCCCATCAAGTGGATGAAGCCTGGTTTGAAGGTGTTGCCACGGTGGGTGTGACTTCCGGTGCTTCCGTACCAGAAATCCTGGTTCAGGATGTTCTGGGTTTGTTGGCGGATTACGGATACCAGGACATTGAGGAAGTTGTGACCGCTGAGGAAGACATTTTGTTTTCCCTGCCCAAGGAACTGCGCGCACGGTTAACGGCGGATGGTGATGCCGACCGGAACTTGGGCGGACGTGGGGCTCGGCCTCACCGTTAAGGCTGGGCGTGGTGTGGGGCGTCGAGGAGTTCGGGTGCCGTGATGACTTTGGGCTGGGCGTCCACGGCCGCTACGTGCAGTCTGGGATCCTCTGTTGCGGTGAGATCCCAGGTGTTGAGCTTGCGGGCGGTGGGCAGCACCCTGCGCTCTAGGGAACCAACAAGTTCGTTGTACTGGTCCACACTGCGGCGCAGCGACCCACCCATTTTGCTGAGGTGACTGCCGACGCTGCCCAGGCGGTCGTACAGTTCGCGGGATAATTGGAGCAACTGCGTAGCGTCGTGCGTCAGTGATTCTTGCCGCCAAGAAAACGCCACGGCCTTTAACGACGCCAAGAGGGATACCGGGGCCACCAGGGCCACATTCCGGGCGGCGGCGTAATCCAGGAGCGTGGGATCAGCCTCTAGCGCGGCAGCCAGTGCGGATTCTAAGGGGATGAAGCACAGCACCAGATCCGGGGAGTGACCCAGGGCTTCCCAATACTTTTTCTTGCCCAGGTCATCCACATGGGCGCGGACGGCTTTGGCGTGGGCTGCCAGGTGTGCAGACTGATCCCGTGCAGCTGCGGACGGCGTTGATTCCGCGTTTGCGTGCGCTGAGGAACCGCCTTGTTGTGCTTGTAAATATGCAGATAACGGTGCTTTAGCATCCAGCACGATGGTGCGTTCTCCTGGTAAATGCACCACCATGTCCGGGCGAAGGGTGGCTTCTTTGCCTTGAACCTGCACCTGTTCGGCAAAGTCCACGTGAGCGACCATCCCGGCAGCTTCCACCACGCGGCGTAACTGTATTTCTCCCCAGGTGCCGCGCGCCGAATTAGAACGTAAAGCCCCTTCCAAAGCCACTGTGATTCGTTGCAAGTCTCGGTCTGTTTCCTGGGCGGTATGGAGGGCACGGGAAACATCGCCAAACTGTTGAGCACGATCGCGTTCCAGGCGGTTGACGTTGTCGTGCATTTGCCGCATGCGCTCAGCCAGTGGGGCTAATGCCTGCAGGACGTCGATGTCCTGATCTGAGCGCTCCTGGTATTCCTGGATGCGTTCGGCTTGGATGCGGGCGGCTTCTACGGCTGCTGCACGGTCCCTTTCCAGGGTGGTGGCTTTGCGGTTACCCAGTACCCAGCCCACAGCCACGCCAGCCAGGAGGCCAACAAGGAGCAGGGCCAGGGGAAGGACGAACAGTGTGGTGGTTGAGCTCTGCATGTGACGAGGGTGCCAGCGAGTTCCGACAACACAAGGGGCGCTGAGGTTTAAAGCCACCCGTTGTTCTGTGCTGTCAGGGCAGCTTCCGCCCGGTTGGTGGCGTGAACCTTGCCAATTGCCGACGATAAGTGGTTGCGCACGGTTCCCGGGGACAACCGCAGTTCCATCGCTAGGTCTTTAATTGAGCGCCCACTCAGGGCCGCGCGGAGCACATCTTTTTCACGCTCAGTCAAAGGGTTATTGCCGGTGATCAGGGACTCTTGGGCCAAAGCGGGGTCGATGACGCGGCGTCCTGCGTGGACTGCCCTCACCGCCTGAGCCAGTTCAACTGCGGGGGTATCTTTCACTACAAAACCACTGACGCCTGCGTCCAAGGCTTTGCGCAGGTAGCCGGGGCGGCCAAAGGTGGTGACCACCAGGCAACGGCACGCCAACCCAGCATCACGGATCGCGCGTGCTGCATCAATCCCATTGCACTCTGGCATATCAATATCCAGGAGCGCTACGTCCACTCGGTGATCACGGGCTAGTGCGGGCACGTCACGGCCCGTCCCGGTATGGGCTACAACCATCAGATCATCTTCTAACGACAACAAAGCGTCTAGGGCCCCACGGACTAGCGCTTGGTCGTCGGCCAACAACAAACGGATGGGTTGGGTCACGGCAGCAATACCTCCAAGCGGGTTCCGGGTTGGGGGGAGTCCGGGGTCACTGGTGTGATGTTGAGGGTGCCGCCAGCTTCTGTGACTCGTGCGGTCATGCCGTTGATCCCGTGCCCGGGGGTGTAGGGGCTGGAGATACCCACACCGTCGTCGGTGACCACCAAGTGGCCGGGCCCGGCTTCCACTACACACTGTGTGGCTTGGGAATGGCGGATCACGTTGGTGACCGCTTCGCGTAAACACCAGGCCAACAAGGGTTTGTGATGATCCGGGATATCGATTGCTGGGGGTGGTAGTTTCGCGTCAATACGTGCTGCCCGCAGCGCGGTTCTGGCGGAGGCAAGTTGAGCGGACCATTCGGGAGTGCGTAACTGCCCCACGGTGGCCCGGACTTCCCGCAGGGATTCGCGCGAAAGGACCAGAATGTCGTCGAGTTCTGTTGCAGCGCGCTGCGGGTCACGGTGCAGGATTTTCCTGGCGAGTTCAGTTTTAAGGGTGATCACAGTCAAGGAATGCCCTAACAGATCATGGACATCACGCCCAATGCTTTCGCGTTGCCGCGCCAGGTCAAGATCACGCGCCATGGTTGTTGCCCGGTGCTCACGGTCCAGTAGCGCGCTGATGCCCATCATCAAAAACCCGGATAACACCATTGTGGGTGGCACCCAGTGGGTGAGGGGAGCGCCTAGTTGCCAGGCCACAAGAATGAACAGCACCACCAGGGGGAGCACACACAGCAGGGCCAGGCGTGGGGTGAGTTTGAAAGCCAGTGTCGCCACCAAAAAAGGGCCAAGTGCCATGGTGTTGCCACCTATCACGGGAATCATGGGGAGCAACAGTAGGCTCAAAGTAACTAGCCACATGAAGGCATTGCCTGTTGGTCCCCAGGAAGCAAAGGGCTGGGTCCACCACCAGGAGGCGGCGTAAACCACCGCAAATCCCACTAGCGCGGCGATCCCTAACACCCTGGTTTCGATCGCAGCATCTGACGTCACCATGAGTATGGCTGGGTAGGCCAGGAAGACCAGCCAAATGGAGGGGTACCCGATGTTCGTCAGGACGTCGTTATCAGGGTGCTTATTCGTGTCGGCTGGCTGCGCAGGGTGCAAGGGAAACATCATGATCGTTGAGTTCCGCGGCGTGCCGCCAGAACGGTGATGACGGCGAAAATCATGGCCCATGCCACCACGTTAACGATCAACTGCCCCAGGCTGTCAGTGGTGGCCGACCCGTTCAGCGCTCCTTCCATGTGGGGCCATGCAGCCAGCCCGCGGATTCCGTATAGAGGAGTGAACTTGGCGATTTCTAGCATGGTGTCGGAAAGCGGCATGAACATATTGCCGAAGAACGCCAACACCACCAGTAGACCGCTGGCTGCGCTCACGGCACCTTCCGTGCGGAACATGAGCCCAAAGAACACCCCGTACAGAGCAAAAATTGAGGATAGGCCCACGATGATCATGGCGGTGGTCCACCAGGTGCCGGTGGAACCCATGTGCGCGCCCGTGGCGGCGGCTACCACGAACACTAGGATCACGGGCATAGCGGCAATAGTGCAGGCCACCAGGACTTTAGCGACCACGTACTGCCAGCGCCGCATGGGGGTCAGGGCCAGTAGCCGTCCCCACCCCCGGGAGCGTTCCACGGCGGCTGAACCAGCGATGGAGGTGGTGGCGATCACCGCGCCGTAGGTTGCCATGCCAACAGCGATGCTTCCGGCAACGTTGCCGTGGCCTGCTGGTAAGTCAGAAAATTCGCTGTTGATGCCAAACATCCAGTACAGCGCCGTGGGCAGAACCACCACAAAGAAGAGGGGTTCCACCATGCGGATTTGCCGCCGGAAATCGTGGGCTGCGTAGTGCAAAGTTCTCATGGCCGTTTCACTCCTTGCCGGTGGGCTGAGGGTTGAGGCGTTGGGTCAGGTTCACAAAGGCCTCTTCTAAAGGGATATGGGTGTTCGGTGTAGCGGTGTTGCGTAGTTCTTCTGTGGTGCCATCGGCGATCAGGCGGCCTTGGGCGATCATCACTATCCGGTGGGCAAACTGTTCTGCTTCGTCCAAGTAGTGCGTGGTGAATACGACGGTGCGTCCCCGTTCTACTTCCGCACGCATCGTGGCCCAAAAGTCCCGGCGGGTGTTGACGTCCATGCCAGCGGTGGGTTCGTCCAGGATCAGCAGGTCAGGTTCACTGAGGAGAGCTAACGCGAAACGCAGGCGTTGTTGTTCGCCGCCTGAGCACATGGCGACTTTGCGGGAGGCGAATCCTGTGGCTCCGGCGCGGTCTAAAGCTTCGTTCACCGGCAGGTGGTGGGGCAGTTGGGAGGCGATGATCGATACCGTTTCCCGCACGGAGAGGTCGCTGAGAAGCCCCCCGGATTGTAGGAGCGCGGAAACTTTGCCGCGTGTGACTGCTTCTTGTGGTGTTTTGCCGTACACCTTGCACGTACCAGAGGTGGGGGAGGTGAAGCCCAACACGATGTCCAGGGTGGTGGTTTTTCCTGCGCCATTGGGGCCCAGGAAGGCCACGATTTCCCCGGAGTTGATGGTCAGGGTGATGCCGTTGACGGCGTGGACTGTGCTGTGGCGTGTGGTGAAGGTTTTGTGGAGGTTGGTTAGTTGGATGGCTGGTGGTTCCGATGTGGGTGGGGGAGTGGGTGCGTTGTTCATGGTTCCAGGATTCGTTGACCTGGAGTTGGGCGGACCTGCCGGTTGTCATGATTTATCCGTGACATATGGCATGGGTGTTTGGGGGCTATGTGGCGGCTTGGTTCTGCCCGGTAGACTCAGGCCCCGTGGCTTTAACTATTGGAATCGTGGGACTGCCCAACGTTGGCAAGTCAACTCTCTTCAACGCGCTGACCCGTAACACCGTGCTGGCTGCGAATTACCCGTTCGCCACCATTGAGCCCAACGTTGGGGTGGTGAATCTGCCGGATGAACGGTTGGGACGGTTGGCGTCCATGTTTGGGTCCGAGCGTGAGGTTCCGGCCACGGTGTCCTTTGTGGACATCGCGGGCATTGTGAAGGGTGCTTCCGAGGGGGAGGGGCTGGGTAACCAGTTCCTGGCCAATATTCGGGAAGCGGACGCGATTGCCCAGGTGGTGCGGGCCTTTGAGGATTCGGACGTCGTGCACGTGGATGGTCGGGTGAATCCGCCCTCCGATATTGAAACGATTAACACTGAGTTGATTTTGGCGGATATGCAGACGTTGGATAATGCGATTCCGCGTTTGGAAAAGCAGGCCAAGATTAAGAAAGCTGACCCTGTTAAGTTAGCGGCGTATCGGGCGGCTGCGGAGGTCCTGGGTCAAGGGCACACTGTTTTTTCCCGCGCTGACCAGTTGGATATGGAGCAGTTGCGGGATTTAACGCTGTTATCCGCCAAACCGTTCATCTTTGTGTTTAATGCGGACGATGCGGTATTAGGGTCACCGGAAAAACAGGCTGAGCTTGCGGCGTTGGTGGCACCCGCCGAATGCGTGTTCTTGGACGCCAAATTGGAATCCGAATTGGTGGAATTGTCGGAGGAGGAAGCCCGGGAAATGCTGGAAATGTCTGGCCAGGAAGAATCTGGGTTGGACAAACTGGCGCGTGTGGGGTTCTCCACCCTGGGGTTACAGACTTACCTGACCGCTGGCCCCAAAGAATCCCGGGCGTGGACCGTGCGTCAAGGAGCCACCGCACCCCAGGCGGCGGGGGTGATCCACACGGACTTTGAACGAGGCTTTATTAAAGCCGAAGTCGTGTCCTTTGACGACCTCATGGCAGCAGGGTCCATGGTCGACGCCAAAGCAGCGGGCAAAGTACGCATGGAAGGTAAGGACTACATCATGCGCGACGGTGACGTGGTGGAGTTTAGGACAGGGCTAACGTCTGGAGGTAAGAAGTGACAAGTGGAGGATCGGCGGCGCAGTGGGTCCGAGCCGCGTTGCAGGTGAATCCCTTCGACTATAAAGGGCGCAACGCCCCTAGTAAATCCTTCGATGACGAGACTGCCTACAACTCCGCGCTGTTGGATGCGTGCGAAAAACTGGGCATCAGCATAATCGCAGTGACCGATCACTGGCGAGTTGACTCTGCGTCGGGGCTGATCAAGGCATCTGAATCCCGCGGTATCGTCGCGCTTCCTGGATTCGAAGCGAACTCCTCAGAGGGCATCCACATCTTGGTGCTCTTTGAGGCAGGGACGCCGATCGATACGATCACTGCGGCGATCGGTCGGTGTGGTGCCACCCCCGGGTGTGACAACGGTACGGTTGGTAGTTCATACGAAAAGATTATGGAGCTGATGACCGAAGAGGGAGCTCTCCCAATCCCTGCCCACGTGAACGTGAAGCCGGCCGGTTTACTGATGACACGCTCGGGCCAGCCGCTGGCGAAGATGGTCCAGCACAAGGATCTTCATGCCATCGGAGTATCGCCCGACATCGATCCAGCGAGGGATCAGGAGTCAGTCGTCGGAGGGACTGGCAACTTTGCGCGTACGCATCCTTTGGCGGTGATCCACGCCGACGACGTCATGGGGCCGCTTCAGATGAGTAAACCCGGTGCAAGTACATGGTTCAAAGTCAGTGAGCCCTCGCTTGAAAGCTTGAAACTTGCGGTGAGGACGCCAGAGACAAGGGTCTCCCTCGAAGATCCACGGTCAAGGCCACGGCCTTGCATTAGGGGTGTGTCTTGGGTTGGGGGATACTTCGATGGCGTCACCATTCCGATTTCCTCCGATCTGACAGCGCTTATCGGTGGTAGGGGAGCTGGGAAGTCAACGGTGATCGAGAGCATCCGGTACGCACTCGACTCCCGGACCATTTCGACCCAGATGAAAAAAGATCACGAAGCAATCGTTGATCAGGTGTTGAAGACAGGGACGATCGTGCGCGTTGAGGTCGAAAGTGTCTCGCCGATTGTCCAGAGCTATATAATCCAACGAGAGGTGCCAAATCCCCCCGTTGTGCTGGATTCTGCGGGCGAGCAGACCAACCTCACTCCTGCGGACGCAATCGGTGCAGTGGAAGTGTTTGGCCAGCATGAGCTGGCGGAGCTTTCCGGTGACTCAGGTAGCATCGCCGAACTCATCCGGCGCTTTGATGGCTCCGCCAGCGAAGATCCTGTTTTGGTGGACGTCCGCGAGCGGCTGCACGCGAATCGAGAAGCTCTCAAGAGAGCCGAGAAAGCCAAGACCAAACTTGAACAGGAGCAAGCGCAGGCTGACCGCCTTGAGGAGCGGCTCGATCAGTATAGGGATACCGACGTGCCCGGCAAACTTAGCGGGCATGACCGGATTTCTCTGGATGAAGCTGTATTCACAGAAGGGACTTCGCGGATAGAAGCGACTAAAACCGCCCTGGACCATTACCGAAAGTCGGAATCGCTGACGAATCTCGATGTGGTGATCGACAACATTGACGGCGCGCCGCAGATGAAGAAACTGTCTCGCGTGAAGACTGCGCTGGAAAATCTCAGTCAAGTGCTCGACGAACTTGGCGACCAGGCCGCCACCGCGATCGCGGCAGCGCAGGCTGAGATCCAGGCCGCCCACGCTGATTGGGAGGACGCCACAAGAGTTGAGAGGGAGAACTTCGGAGAGGTGCTCCGTTCGCTCGCTGAGGCGGATCTCAACCCCACGTCGTACATCGAGGCGAAGGCAAAGTTGGTGTCGCTGAAAGCCAAGAGGCCTCGCTTGGATGCAAAAGTAAAGGAGATCAATGAGCTGCTCAAATCGCGCAGCGACCTGCTCGATGAACTCCGTGGCTACGAGACGGAGGAGATCAAGCGTCTGAAGAAGGCGGTCAAAGCAGCGAACAAAGCCACGGGTGGAGTTGTGGTGGTCAAGCCTTTGCCGAATGAGGACCGTTCCCACGTCGTTGACCTGATCAAAGCTAAGGTTGCCGGTCACAAGAATAATATTGTCACGGCCGTCCAGGATCCTGAATTCTCTCCACAAGCACTCGCCGAGGCGATAAGGGGCGGCACCGTAGAACTCGAAAAGTTGGGGATTCGAGGGGCGCAAGCGTCGAGCCTGATCGCGGCTGGAGAGGACTTGGCGCGTGAGCTTGAAGAGCTAACGGTAGGCCTCGGAGTTGAGGTGCTACTCAAGGTTGACGGACAGAGGCTGCGGAGCCTCGACCAGCTCTCAAAGGGGCAGCGAGCCACCGCTTTACTTCTCCTTCTTCTTAGCGCTTCCAACGCGCCTCTGATTATTGACCAGCCAGAGGACGACCTTGATAACAATTTCATCTATAGGGGAGTGGTCCGGCACCTGCGCGAACTGAAGGGTAAGCGGCAGATCATCGCGAGTACTCATAATGCAAACGTGCCCGTGCTTGGCGACGCAGAGCTCATCGTGGTCCTCGAAAGTGATGGGAACCACGGAAAGCCGTCTGATTCGGGTGTCGGCTCTCTTGATGGCCGAGCCATCCGCTCTCTAGTGGAAAACATCCTCGAGGGCGGGCCAGCAGCATTCAACGCCCGCCATCACCTGTATGGGTTCTGACATACGAAGTCCTCAAGCCTTGTGCTGCGTTGCAGCGCGGCAAGTTGCAACCTGCAAGTGCTGCTCGCCAAGACTGCGCGGGATGATCGGGTCCATTACGTTGGCGCTGACTTCAGCGTGGGTGGCAAGCATGCTCGGTGCAACACGGTGGAGTTCCGCTTTTCGACCTGACATATGGCGGCGGAACATGAGAGAACACAATGACCAATGATCCCCTGAACCTTGATGAAGCCGGCGAGTGGACCGGTACGTGGTGGTTGTCGGACGACCCTAAGGAGAAGATCCCCGGCACCTTGCGGTATGGCGGGGAGGGCAATCTCTCGCTCTCGCTGGACGGTGCATTCGAGGGCGCTAGGACAAAGGTACGTCATTCATGGTGGAGTCGAGCAACGTGAGGTCACGCTCCTAGGCTGCGTTACTACCAGCAGCAAGTGGTACCGAGCCGTGCAGAGTCCCGGCATGCAGACCGTAATGGCGGAGACAATGTGAATCGAGTGCAGATCCTCGATTCATGCGAGTGAAGAGTCCGAGCCGTGGTTGACCCACGCCGGTGGAAGCCGTACTGTTGAAGCAACACGGCAGGCTCGCTTCTCTAGATGGGACGCGGGCCTGTTCTCTTTTTACCCGCGGATGCCAGAAGGGTGCATATGTGATGCCGCCGAGCAGCAGCTACGCGAAGCCGTTCCTCACTGTCCCTGAGCAGATCCGTCAGTTGCGCGAGCGGGGTATGGACTGCGGTGATGACGCCTACGCGACTGGCGTCCTGGAACGCTACGGCTACTACCGACTGTCGGGCTACTGGCACTCCTACCGCGACCGTCCTGCCCGTCCCGAGTGCCGGTTCGACAATGAAGGCCGAGAGATCCGCCTGGACACGTTTGTGCCTGGGACCCGTCTCGCGCGCGTGGTTTCCTGTACGAATTCGATCACGAGCTCCGCGTGCGCATCAGCGACATCCTCAGCACTATCGAGACGACTTTCCGCTTCTTCATAGGCCACCGGCTTGGCAGGGTCAACGCGTTTGCGCACTGGTGTCCCCAGGCGCTCAGCGCAACCAGGGAGAAAGACCCCAGTGCGTTGCCCGAGCTGACCGCAGCTCACTGCAAGTGGCTCAAGGGCTACGAGCGGCAAGAGAAACGCGCCAAGGATGACTTCGTCGGGCATTTCCGTCGGCGGTACGGTACCAACCTGCCCATCTGGGTGGCAACAGAAGTGATGACCTTTGGCCTGCTGAGCAGCCTCTACGCCCTGATGCCGCAGTCTGACCAGGAAATCCTTGCGGCTCGGCTGCAGGTCCTCACTGCTGACGGCCACGGGGACCGCGGTGCCCTCGGCAACTGGTTGAACAACCTCAGGAACGTGCGGAACATCTGCGCGCACCACGGCCGACTGTGGAACCGCGCATTCGACGTGACCATCGAGGTGCCGGGGTGGGCTCGAAAAGACGCTGACGACCTGCTCGCGCCGCTCGTGGACGGCGGGACGAGCAACAGGCTCTACGGGGTGCTGCTTGTCATGCGCCACCTCTTGCTGAGCATCGACCCGGAGAAGGGGGACGTCGTGGACCTGGCCGACTTCATCGAAGACCAGTCCCGCGCCGTCGGCTTCGGCATGGCGCAGCTCGGATTCCCGGACGACTGGCGGAACAGTCCGATTTGGGGCCGGGCCTTCGCGCTCGACCGGTCGCCGATGGCGGCCGCGAGCCTGCTCGACCGGGCCGAGTGTATGACCGCCGCCGAGACCCGTGCGTCGCTGACGGAAGCTGAAGTGATCGAATCAGAACGGACTCGGACCCCGGCTCAGGCCGCGCGAGCGAAGAAGGCAGCCCAGCGCAGCCTGCTGCGGACCTACCTCAAGCACGACGTCGTGATCGAGGTCGAGCTCGGAGAGACGAAGTTCTACCCGGCCTTCCAGTTCCGCGACGGGAAGATCGTCGACGCGCTTGCCGAGATCAACCAAGCACTCGCCCGATCCTGCGGAGGCTCAGATCCGACCGACGTCGCCAGGGCGCTCCTGGACTGGTGGCAGACGCCGCACCCAAGACTGGCAGAGGACGTTGCGGTCTCGGCTTTATCACCGCTCGACCTGCTGAATAAGGTTTCTGAAAGGGACTTTCTTTCTAGGATTTGTGCGAGTGGTGTGTTGGATGACTTCGTTGTGCCGAACCCCGATTTTGCGTGACCCCAGCCGCCCCGGCGCGCTGGGCGCTGAGTGCTGCGGCTCGTGCCGCTGCAGCACTCAGCGCGGCGTCAACATTTGATGGACTGGATTCAGCCTCGTGCTGCTGTTTCGTCTGTGGAAGCCACGGTGAAACGCCGCTGTTGGTGGGCAGGATTTTCGATCTCGTCGACCAGTGCTACGGCAAAGTCCTGAGTGGAGACGAAATTCCCGGCAGGATGATCATGATTGGTGGTATAGCTGCCGGTGCGGGCCCCCGGTGCGATCTCCGGTGAAGGGGCAATCAGCGTCCAGTCCAAACCGGTGGAAGCCGCGTAATCGGTGTACACCTGGGTGAAAGCCTTAGCCTCTGGAAGATACTCCGCCGGAAACTCAGGAGAATCCAGCAGTAACCCTTCGCCGACTTGTAATCCACCGGCTCCGCCGACCACCAGAATGCGTCCCGTGGGGTGCGCTGCAATGATCTGTTCATGCGCGGTCACGATGGCTTCGTAGTCATCACGCCCAGCAACGGAAATCACGGTGGCGTCGCTGCCGTTCACGACGCTTGTGACCGCTTCAGCGTCGTGAAGGCTCAACGGTTGTGCCGTCAGCCCTTGCGGAGCGTTGCCGCTGCGGGTGTAGGCGTGGACGTCGTGACCACGTTCCGCAGCTTCCGCCGCAACCTGGGACCCAACCATGCCTGCTGCGCCGATCACTGAGATTTTCATCATGTCCTCCTCTAAGGAATTGGTGTTCAAACGCGTCAATGGTATTAATTAGTAACCAAATACCTCAAGGTAACTATAAGGAGTGTGTCGTATGACATCTCGCGTTGCCCCCGAACCCCACGGGGACATCAAGCTGCCCGCTGACGTCCTGAACCAGAACTGTCCGTCCAGGACTGTGCTGCGACACCTGACGGACCGGTGGACCCCCATGATCGTGAGTGTTTTGGCTGATGGTCAGTCGGCCAGGTTCACCCACATACGCCGTGTTATTCAGGGTGTTTCCCCGAAGGTTTTGACGGAAACGCTGCGGTCGATGGAACGCGATGGGTTGGTGGAGCGTCAGGTCACTCCCAGTGTTCCGCCCCGTGTGGATTACCGGTTGACCGAGCTGGGTCAGTCGACAGTCGAGCCGCTGACTGCCCTTCGGCTATGGGCTGAAACCCACGTGGATGTGGTGGAAGCCAACCGCAGGCGGTATGACTTGGATAGGCTCGAACCATGAAGTTGACACCTGAACTCGAAAGCAAATTCAACGACCAGATCGCTATGGAATTCGGTGCCGCACTGGTGTACCGGCAGCTGGCGATTGAGGCTGATGTGCAGGATTTGGTGGGCATGGCGGCGTGGCTGCGTCATCAGGCGGATGAAGAAATTGTGCACGCCAACAAGTTCATTGATCACGTCACGGACCGTGGTGGGCACCCCAAGATCACTCAGATTTCCGCTCCGGAAGTTCCCGCAAACCCCTCGGCAGTGCAAATTTTCCAGGCCGCGTTGGCGCATGAAGAAAAGGTCTCGGAATCTATCCGCAATCTATACCGGGCTTGCGATGCCGCTGGGGACCTGGATGCCCGCCCTCTGCTGAATTGGTTCCTAGACGAGCAGATTGAAGAAGAAGCCACAGTGGGCGAAATTGTTGGCCGCCTGCAGCGCGTTGGCGACGATGGTGCGGGTCTGTTGCGCCTTGATGCAGACTTAGGAGCTCGCCCGGTGGAAACCACCGAAAACGACGACTGATCCGCCGGATTTTCGTGATGCGTCAATAACTCTGAGGTTTTTCCCAGGATGCCCCACCGTCGGCTGGTCTCCGTGACGAAAACTGCTTGATGACATGCACTAAGAATCCTTGCTGAGTTGTCAGGTAACAGTCAGAT
Organism: Kocuria sp.; assembly: GCA_030524035.1. Taxonomy (GTDB): domain Bacteria; phylum Actinomycetota; class Actinomycetes; order Actinomycetales; family Micrococcaceae; genus Kocuria. The sequence goes on from JAUNHG010000001.1 coordinate 613,463, forward strand.
AACGAATGAGTCACGGTTCGATAACGGTTGGCGGTGTGGCGGGAGCTTGATTCGCAGTGGGAAAGGTCCGTAACTTCTTGGTCGGCTCGTCACCTCGTCGAGTTTGGTCGGCACGATCGACCACAGTGAACATCGCGAAGGATCCGCCATGAAGAAGACTTTGGTTACCACCGCTGCTGTTCTGGCTTTGGCTGGGACAGCAGCTGCTCCCGCCGCAGCGGGCGGCTGCCTTGGGGGAGGCGAGCAGGCATCGTCAACTTCAACGCGGCTTGCTGTGGCTACCAGCCAGGAAAGCACTGCGCAGTCTGCCGCTCCCGCGCAGAACTTCCAGTCCGTGGGTACCCCACAAATTTCCGCCCAGACGGTGAGTGAAGCCGCCGCTCCGATTGGTTACGTCGCTCCGCAGTCCACCCCTGCCTCAGTTGGGCAGTCCGCATCCACTGAATCATCCTCTTTCTCTGATCAAGTGGCGCAGGAAATGCTGGCCATGATCAACCAGGATCGGGCTAACGCCGGGTTGCAGCCACTGAGCGCCAACGATGACCTGACCGGCATTGCGGCAGGATGGTCACAGCAGATGGCAGGCAGCAACTCCGCAAGCCACAGCCCCACATTCATTGACCAAACCCTGGCAACTGGCTCCACAAATATGGCCGAGAATGTGGCTTACGACGTCACTTCTGGAAAGTCAGCCCAGGAAACCGCACAGTACTTCTATAACTTCTGGATGAATAGCCCCGGGCATTACGCCAACATCATGAACCCCGAGCTCAACGCCATCGGGTTCAGCCTGGCGGAGTCTTCTAACGGCTACGTGTACGCCACCCAGAACTTCGGGACGTACTGATACCTGGCCATTGCGAGCAGGGGGTGGGAGGCATGCGCCTCCCACCCCCTGCTGCTTCGTGTGTGCCCATCACGGAGATAGTACATAAGATTGAGAATCATTATCAAAAATAGTTACGGTGTGACTATGAACAATCCACGACGTGTACTCACTCTCACCTCTGTTGTATCGATTGCCTCTCTAGCCCTAGTTTCCTGCGCTGGGGGTGACGCGCAACCGTCCGAATCTGCCTCAGCGACAAAAACCGCTCAACAGGAAGAAGTAGCGCAGCTGACTCCACGGATTTTCCTGACCTTTGACGGTGGGGTGATGGTGCTTGATGCCACGAGCGGTGAACACCTCAGCACGCTAGATGAACCTGGATTTTTACGACTCAGCCCGGCCGGGGACGGACGTCACGTGATGGTGGCAGATGGCGATGAGTTCAAGGTCCTTGATTCTGGGCTGGTCACTCGTGAGCACGGAGATCACAACCACTACTACGAACAGGATGCCGTGTGGACGGGGGCTAGTTTTGACGCCCCGGAAGCCGGTCACGTGGTGTCCAACCAAGGCAAAACAGCATTGTTTGCTGATGGTACGGGTGGTGTTCAGCTGATGAATAGCAGCGTGTTCGTTGACGGCGCCGTGGATCAATCTGCAATAACCCAGGAAAAAACGGACAATCCCCACCACGGTGTTGCTGTGCCACTGTCGGACGGTGGGCTTTTGGTGACCCAAGGCGATGAAGAATCGCGGGACACCATCCAGGTATGGGATGCAGATGGTTCCGTGGTGGCCGAAACCACGGATTGCCCAGGGGTACACGGTGAAGCTGTGGTCAACGATGCCCGTGGGGACATCGTGAGCTTAGGCTGCGAAAACGGCCCGGTGATTTATCGCGATGGTGAATTCCACAAAGTAGAGGTTCCGGAAAAATACCAACGCTCTGGTAACCAATTCTCTGCAGAAGGTTCCCCGATTGTGCTGGCCGACTACAAAGTGGACGAGGACGCAGAATTAGAGCGCCCCACTCGCATTGGTCTGATTGACACCCGTACGGATCAGATATCCACGGTAGATCTGGGTTCCGAATACTGGTTCCGTTCCTTGGCCCGTGGGAAAGATGGCCAGGCTGTGGTGCTGACTTATGACGGTCGTCTGAACATCGTGGACCCGGAAACAGGGAAGATCACCGACCGTATTGACGTCATCCCGGAATGGGAAGAGAAGGAAGACTGGCAACAGCCTGGCCCCAGCGTGCAAGTGGCCGGGGAATACGCCTACGTCACGGACCCTGAAGAGAAAAAACTACATGTGGTGAACGTGAAGCGTGCCACGGTAGTGGACACTTTTGAGCTTCCGGAAATCCCCAATGAGGTCGCTGTGGTGACCGGTAAGGCATAGTTGTGACGCACAGCGGTCATAGGCTGTGAGCCAGATGTCGGATTGAGGCCGTAGCATGACCGCATGTATTTTCAGCTGCCTAGTACTGTGACGCCCCTCGCCGCTACGGAAGGGCTTCCTCTGCATCCTTTGGTGGTGCACTTTTCCGTAGTACTTCTGCCGCTAGCGGGCGTGCTGTTGCTGTTGGCAGCGTTTGTGCCCCCCATTCGGCGTCGTTTTCTGGGCCTGGGGGTTGTACTGGCGTTGGCCGGTGTGGTGGCCACGTTTGTTGCCAAAGAATCCGGTGAATCCCTTGCGGGGCTGGTGGGAACACCAGAACGGCACGAGCGATGGGGCACGTCGCTGCTAGTGGTCTCCCTCATTTTCACGGCGGCAGCGGTTGCGTGGTGGTTCATGGTGCGCCGTCAGGCCCGGGCCGGTGACCACCAGCCGGACACAGTGAATGGTGCGGCCAGCGCCGGTGGTCTAGTGACCATGCTGGGGGTGCTGACGGCAGTGTTATCCGTTGCCGTCGTAGTGCTTTCCGTGCTCACCGGGCATTCCGGGGCACAAGCAACCTGGGGTGGTGCCGCTAACACCAGCGCCAGTGGTCAACAGGCCGAGTCAGCCTCCCCCACCGCAGAAAGTTCTGCCGACGCATCAAAGGACTCCAGCACGTACACCATGGAGGATGTTCGCAGACACGGCGAAACGTCATCGTGTTGGGCGGTAGTGGATAGCAGCGTTTACGACCTCACGGACTGGATCAGCCAGCACCCCGGAGGGGAAGGCAATATTAGCCGGTTATGCGGCACCGACGCCACGGAAGGTTTTGCCCGGCAGCACGGTAACAACGACCAAGCGAAGGAATCATTAGCCGAGTACAAGATCGGGACACTGGATTCGTGAACGTAGATTTTGTCAAACTGTCCAGCATCGAGTTCTAGGATGCACATGCACCCCTGTAATGGGGTCCTCCGAAAGGAAAACCCATGGCGTCCTCGCAGCGTATGAGCTCAACTGACGGTGTCCTGGTTGACAAAGTCACAGCACCCACACCGCGCGGTGGTTTTCACCTGGCGCTTGTGCTGGTGGGGGTAGCGGCTGCACTGCTGGCTTTACAAGGGATCACTCAGTATGCAGCACTCAGTGCTCCACTATTTTTTGCCATCAATATGGTGATCATTGTGCACCCGCTACACACATGGCTGGTACGTCGTGGGTGGCCAGCCTGGGGTGCTGCGGGTGTGTCCTTAGCGGTGGTCCTGGTGGTGTTGCTGGCGTTTTTTTACTCGCTAGGATGGGCAACTTTCGCTTTAATCCGTGAATTACCGTCTTACTCCGCGCGATTTGAACGGATGTGGTACGACGCCCTGGACTGGCTTGCCCAATTTGGGGTGACGTACGAAGGAATCGCCACCAGCTTGGCCAATAACGTGGATAACATCGTGAGCTTTTCCACGAACTGGCTAATAGGTGTCGCTTCCAATATCTCCGGCGTGGCGGCCATGGTGGCCGTGATCGTTACGGTGTTGTTCTTCCTGACCATGGACTCGATGACCATCAGCCGCCGTATGCGGGTCATCATGCGGCAAAAACCATCTACCGCGCGCGCCCTGCTGAATTTCTCGGCCGGGGTACGCCGCTACTGGGTGGTGACTACTGTGTTCGGACTGATCGTTGCGCTCATGGACTTGGGATACCTGGTGATTTTAGGGATCCCACTCGCCGGAGTGTGGGCGGTATTAGCTTTTGTGTCGAACTACATCCCCAACGTGGGTTTTGTGATCGGCTTGGTTCCTCCGGCGCTCATGGGACTGCTGGATGGCGGGTGGATGGACGCCACCCTGGTGGTCATCGGGTTCAGCGTGATTAACGTGGTCATGCAGTCATTCATCCAACCCAAATTCACTGGCGATGCGGTGGGTGTGACCCCCACGGTGTCTTTTATTTCCGTGTTGTTATGGGCTGCTGTATTGGGACCACTGGGGGCTTTGCTTGCCTTACCCGCAACGCTGCTGGTCAAAGCGCTCCTCATTGACCCTAACCCGCAGGTTAGGTTTGTGAATGCGTTGATCGCGGCCACACCGGAAGACGGTTTACCGTCCCAGCACGCGGGTCGGGCGCGGACGTCCCGGGGTGGGTTCGCCCGGTGGATCAGTGGCTTGAAGCCTGACAACGTGGGCAGGCTGCAGCGCCGCGAAACGATCCGGGGTCGCGGTCAACACGATGACCTGGACGGTGGAGCCCACGGACTCCAAGGCGGCGGCCAGGCTGATTAAACGTACGGGGTCGGAATGCCCTAGGGCGTCGTCGAGAATCACGGGCACGCCTTCTTCCGGGTCCACGAGTGAGGCCACCGCTAAACGAACCAACACGTTGAGCTGTTCCTGAGCCCCTGTGGACAAGGCGGTGACGTCCAGCCAAGTCCCGTGAAGCCTGCGACGGGTGATGATGAGATCATCCGAAAGCTCCACCTCAAACGTCGGACCAAACACTGCACGCCCCAGTAGCTCCAGTTGCTGTCGGAAGGGAGCGTTGTACCGGCGGTGGGCTTCTGCCTGAAACTTTTCCAAGGTATCCGCTAAAAGTTTGGCGGCAGCTGCCCGGCGCAGATGAGCCGTGAGCTGCCCGGCGATCACTCGCAGGTCAGTCCACGAATCGTCCAGTTCCCGCTGAACGGAATCACGGTTCATCCCATCCAGGATGCCTTCGGCCCGGGAGCGTGTCGCCCGTGCCGCTTCCAGGTGTTGCTGTGCTGAGGCCAGACGTTTGCGGTAGCCAGCCGCACGCTGCAAGATGCCATCCGCATCATGGGCCACCCAAGCATTCTCCGCGCGGGTCAGGCGTTGATCGAACTGGTCAAACTGTGCGTTTGCAGTGGTATGAGCTTCAGCGAGTGATTCATCAGAGAATTTTTGACGGGCATCGGCCAAACGTTTTTCTAAGCTGCTGCATATGTGTTGGGCGGATTCCCACTGCGCGCGCGCTTCGGCCAGCGCCACCTGCGCATGCTGGGCGGTTCGTTCTATCTGCCGGAGTGCGTGGTCACCGCGCAGGGCGGCAGTTTGTATATCCTGCAGGCGGCTCTCGGCTTGTGCTGCGGCATGGCGCAGATCCTCCGCGGTGTTGTCGGCAGACTCCTGGCGTTCAGTGGCCGCCAGGATAGCGTTCAAAGAGTCGGCTTCTTGCCGGAGGTCGGTTTCTGATCGTTCCCGCAAAATCAGTGCTTGGCGTTGTTCCAGGGATGCCAGGTGCCGCTTGTGTTCGATGTCCCGCTCTAAGGCTTCGCGCGCCTGCTGGACGGAACTGACTCCGGCCGTCGTTAACAGGGATGCACAGTGATCCTGGGCTGCCTGAACCTTTGCTTTGCGGTCCCGTAAACCGCTTTCGGGCTCCACCACAATGTGGACGTGATCCGGCACCTGCACGGTGAGTGGTTCGGTGACCGCACGCTGTAGGGGTTCATGAGGGTCCAGGACGGCGGGGGAGCCATCCACCGTCACCCGAACACCGGAGCGCACAGCATTCACGGTGACGTGCGCAGACCCTGCGTCCAGCTGGCTTTGTGCCATATCAACCGCACGTTGGGCGGATTCGATGGCTTCTAGTTGTTCTGCGGTGATCCCGCTGGGTTCGTGAGGGGCCACCTGTGCGACCTCATGGTGCAGCGCATCCAGTTGTTCCAACACGGTGGTGAGTTCTGCCAGCCGGGCGTGATCAGCGGCGCGGCGTTCTTCCACACGGGCAGCCTGTGCGTCGTGTCGGGCCTGAAGTTCCTGATGACGAACCTCGGCAAGGTGCTTCCGGGCGTGATCAGCCTGCTGCTCGTGTTCTTGTTCTTCAGCTTGTCGTTGGATCACAGAAGCTTCCAGGTCTGCACACCGTTGGTGTTCGGTGTGTAGGTCGTGCACTAGCGCGGTTCTGGTTTCTAGCTCATGGCGGGTGTGTTCCACCTGCAGTCGGGCTTGCTCCACATCCTGGCGTGCTTGCGTACGTTCGGTGCGTAAGGTCTGGACCTCTGTCTCAGCGGTTTCAGCGGTCGTCAGTTCTTCCTGGGCTTGGGTCACTTTTTCTGTGGCGTGACGGGCTTCCTCTATCGCGTGGTCGTAATGCTCCACGGCCTGAGTAATGAGTCCGAGTCGGCTGCGGGCTTCCCGGTGGCGTTCGACTGCCTGCTTGTAGCGGTCCCGTAACTCTGCGGTCCCTTTCTTTTCTTGTCCGGTGGGGGTGAAGTATTTCGCCCGTTCGTTGCGGGCAGCCTCTAACACGGTGGCGGCAGAAGAATCCTCGTCAACCGTGATTCCTCCGGATTCCAATGCCTTCCGCAGGGCAGCCGAATCCCGGAAATTTTGCGACCATTGATCGGTTTGGAGTAACCGCAAAGCGCGTCGCAGCACGGGATCGCTGCGACGCAATAGGTCCTGGGCTGCATCATGCGCTTGACCACCGGTAAGGGTCTGACCCGCGCGTGGTCCCGTGATGAATTGCAGCTCCGCTATGGGGTTTTTCCACCAGCGTTTGCGGTACACCACACGCTGACCATCCAGCGTGATTTCAGCTTCCACTTCAACCGGGACGTCTTGCCCTTCAGGTCTGGCAGCCCTCGCTTCTTTGGCTTTTGACGAGTGCTTTTGATCCAGCAGAAGATCCAATGCTTCGATCAGTGATGACTTCCCGGACTCGTTATGCCCCACCACCACGGTCACCCCATGGTTTGGGAATTCAATGTCGCGCTGGTTGACACCTTTGAAATGGGTCAGGGAGATGCGGTGCAGCTTCACTGCGTACCACCTGCCAGGCGGACCAAAAGCCGTACAGCGTCTTGCGCCGTTAGATGGGTATCCGGTGGGGCTGGTTCAGGAGGTAAAGCATCATCGTCTGCGTCACCGCTCTGAGCGTCCGAGACCGCCGCATAGGCAGTGCGTTGGGGAGCAGCAGCCTGCTCCATGAGTTCCTGGAAAGTGTCGTGAATGTAACCGGTCCACTGGGTATGGGCGAGTTGATCGTCATCCGGGACGATGGCGATTTCTGTGTGTCGTTCCCACGGGTATAACGCGGCAAACAAATCCCTATGCTCATCCATCACCTCGTCCAACGTGGCGTGTTCAGACACCGTGAGAGAACCGGTACATGCAGTTTTTACTATGGTGTTTTCCTTCATCTCCATAGCGCTAAGGTCCCGCGCTAGGGCGCTGATATCCGCCGCGCTGTTCAATTCGCGGTGTATCACCACGTGCTGCCATGAACCCACTTGATGAGCGGTGACAACAGGCTGCTGCCCGGCGTCCACCTGAACTTCTAGAACATGACCACGTCCCGGTTCCCGGAAACTGGTGCTTTCATGTGTGCCCGAATAGTGGATGACGCCGTGGCCATCCAATGGCCAGCGAATATGGCGATCCCCTAGCGCGACGTAATGGATGGTTCCTTCTGCCACGGCGGCTTCTAGCGGTGCTCTGCGGACGGCGACCGCAGACGTGACATCCGGTTCCAAATCCTCCAACATGCCGTGCCCCACCACAATGCGCAGTGTGCCGTCTGGCACAAGCCCGGTCAGACAGGCTGCCACGGGATCGGTATCGGGGCTTTTGGACGACCACGGCGCTGCCACCAACTCCACCCCATCACGGACCGGCCACGTGCCCACTCGGTCCAAGACCACCACGTTATGTGGTAGTCGGTCCCGTAAGGACGGCGAACTCCACAGCGAACCCGTACCCAGGGGGTCATGATTGCCGGGCAACAGGTACACCGGAATTGCCCTGGAACCCATAGCTTCCAGGGCACGACCAATATCCTGTCGGTGTAAATTTGGATGCTCAAAGACATCCCCGGCCACTACCACAAAGTCACAAGCACGTTCCTGAGCCAGGGTAAGGATGCGCCGCACGGTGTGAATGCGATCCGCTGTGAATCGCGGTTGAGCATCTGCATCCAGGTAATGACGTGTCATACCCAGTTGCCAGTCACTGGTGTGGATGAAACGAACCATGTGAAAACCTCCTGTGCCCTGGTCGCCGTGGATCCAAGCCTAAAGTCCGGGTCAGTCATCACTGTGACAAAGGAGTGAGCATGAAGATCACTGATGATCCCGAAGCCGATGCAGCGTATGTGACGCTCGGTAGTCCTATCGGCGCAGGAGAAGCAGTGGTAATCGGACGACGCCTGGCATCGGAGGCTCTTGATCGTGCGGGTTGTGACCTTCTCTGACGGTAGGCTGATCGGGAACCAGACCCAAATACGGAGGCAGAACATGTCACAAAATCCGATCAGCGAAACCCCAAGGCCAGAGTCTTCCGCAGGCCAGTATGCCAACCAGGGCGCGCCATCGTCACAGAGCACGCAACCACAGGCCGCCGAGCCTCGCGAACCTCAGCCTCAGTTGGACCCCGCCCTCGATGGGCGGTCAAAAGGTGGGGCCACCGGTGCCACGTGGGTGGCCCTGATTATCGGGTTGCTGTTGTTAGTGCTGCTGTTGGTTTTCGTGCTGCAAAACATGAATGACGTTCTGATCACCTACATGGCCTGGGAGTTCACTCTGCCCTTGGGGGTGGCCATGCTGTTGGCGGCTGTGGCCGGTGGGTTGATCATGGCGATGGTGGGTTCCATTCGACTCATCATGCTTAAACGCCGTGTGAACAAGCTGGAAAAAGAGCGTGAAACCATCAAACGCACCCTGCGGTGACGCTCACGGAATCACACAAGGGACGCGCCCCGGACGCATGGAAATCATGATGCATCCGGGGCGCGTCCCTTGTCCCACAGGGCAGTTGATCAGTTCAAGAATCAGCCCTTCATGCCATCAATCACAGCGTTAAACGTGGTTGAGGGGCGCATAACCGCCGACGCTAGATCATCAGCCGGTTGGTAATACCCTCCGATGTCTGTGGAGGACCCTTGCACAGCCAACAGTTCGTCCGCAATTGCTTGCTCGCTACTGGTCAAGGTGGTGGCGGCCTCCGCGAAAGCCGCTGCCAGGTCGGAATCGTCGGTTTGCTGGGCCAACTCCTGGGCCCAGTACAGGGCCAGGTAAAAGTGCGAACCACGATTGTCGATTTCCCCGGCCTTGCGGGACGGCGATTTGTTGTCGTCCAGGAAACGGCCAGTGGCAGCGTCCAGGGCGTCGGCCAGTACCTGCGCTCGGGGGTTGTCGTAGCGCGAAGCCAGATGCTCCAAGGACGCCGCGAGCGCTAAGAATTCACCCAGTGAATCCCACCGCAGGTGGTTTTCTTCTACCAGCTGCTGCACGTGTTTTGGTGCGGACCCACCGGCACCGGTTTCAAAGAGCCCGCCCCCGTTCATCAACGGCACAATGGAGAGCATTTTGGCGGACGTGCCCAGTTCCAGGATGGGGAATAAGTCCGTTAAGTAGTCACGCAGCACGTTGCCGGTGACGGAGATGGTGTCTTCACCACGACGGATGCGTTCCACGGACAGTTTGGTGGCCTCCACGGGGGACAGGATGCGGATATCCAGACCCTCAGTGTCTTCATCGGCCAAATAGGTGTTGACCTTGTCAATCAGGTTGCGGTCGTGTGCGCGGGTGTCATCCAACCAAAACACGGCGGGCATACCGGATTCGCGGGAGCGACGCACAGCCAGCTGCACCCAGTCTTTGATGGGAGCGTCCTTGGTTTGGCAGGCCCGCCAGATGTCACCGGCTTCAACAGTGTGAGACAGCAGAACCTCTCCGGCGCTGTTGAGCACTTCCACCACACCGTCGGCGGGGATTTCAAAAGTTTTGTCGTGCGAACCGTATTCTTCGGCCTTCTGCGCCATAAGTCCCACGTTGGGCACGGTACCCATGGTGGTGGGGTCGTAGGCCCCGTTGGCGCGGCAGTCATCAATCACCGCTTGGTACACACCGGCGTAGGAAGAGTCCGGCAGGACCGCCAGGGTGTCCTGTTCGGTGTCATCCTTGGACCACATGTGGCCGGAAGTGCGGATCATGGCGGGCATGGAGGCATCCACAATCACATCGGATGGCACGTGCAGGTTGGTGATGCCCTTGTGGGAGTTGACGTAAGCCAGCGCGGGGCCTTCAGCCAAGCCGCGTTCAATACCTGCTTTCACCGCAGCGGCGTCGTCAGTACTTAAAGCATCCAACCCGGACAAGATGGCACCCAGGCCATCGTTGGGCGATAGGCCTGCCGCAGCCAGCTGATCGCCGTACTGGGCAAAAACTTCCGGGAAGAACGCTTTCACCACATGGCCGAAGATGATGGGGTCAGATACCTTCATCATGGTGGCCTTCAAGTGCACGGAAAACAGCACACCCTCCGCTTTGGCGCGGGCAATCTGCTCGGCCAAGAAAGCGTCAAGGGCCTTGGCGGACATGAACGTGGCATCAACAACTTCACCCGCCAGCACCGGCACGGATTCTTTGAGTACCGTGGTTTCCCCGGACGCTGCCCGCAAACGGATCTGCAAGGTGTCATCCGCTGGAATTACCACTGAGGATTCATTGGAGCGGAAGTCGTGCTCACCCATGGTGGCAACGTTTGTTGCAGAGTCTGGAGTCCAGGTGCCCATGCGGTGCGGGTTTTTCTTGGCGTAATTTTTGACGGCTTTGGGGGCGCGGCGGTCGGAGTTACCTTCGCGCAGCACCGGGTTCACCGCTGAACCCTTGACCTTGTCGTAACGGGCGCGGACGTCGCGTTCCTCATCAGTCTGGGGGTCTTCCGGGTAGTCCGGGAGGTTGTACCCCTGGGACTGCAGTTCTTTGATGGCGGCCTTAAGCTGCGGTACGGAAGCCGAGATATTCGGCAGCTTGATGATGTTCGCTTCGGGAGTCTTGGCCAGTTCGCCCAGCTCCGTGAGGGCATCGTCGATGCGTTGGGTGTTGTCCAAACGCTCTGGGAACTGGGCAATAATGCGGCCCGCTAGGGAAATATCCCGGGTTTCCACCTCCACACCGGCAGCGGTGGCAAAAGCTTCCACAATCGGTTTGAAGGAGTACGTAGCCAGCAAAGGGGCTTCGTCAGTTTTGGTCCAAATAATCTTCGGCATATGAGTCGATACTCCCTTGTGTGCGACGTCATGCGTCCTGTGCCGGTGGCAACAAACAACCGGTTAGCACCAAATTTACCCGATTTCACGTGCCCCGGCGTTGTCTCGGCTGCATCATGTGACCTGCACTTAATCCGGTGAGCAACGAACCGTCAGTCAGGCCAATAACGTCAGACTGATGCCCATCACCGCCATGCCTGCGATCACCCCACACAGGGAAAGGTTCTGCCCACCGTATTTTTGGGCAGAAGGCAGCAGCTTATCCAGGGAAATGAACACCATGACCCCTGCTACTGCGGCAAACACCACCCCAAACACGGTATCGGTGAGCCATGGTGCCAGCACCGCGAAGCCCAGCACCGCCCCGACGGGTTCTGCGATTCCCGATAGGAACGCTAATCCCACTGCTTTCCACCGTGAACCGGTGGCTTGATATACGGGCACAGCAACCGCGATACCTTCAGGCACGTTATGTATGGCAATCGCTGTGGCAAGAGGGGCAGCAACTGCGGGATCAGCCAAGGCAGCCATGAATGTGGCAAAGCCCTCCGGGAAATTATGGAGGGCAATTGCCGCAGCCGTGAGTATCCCCATGTGCAATAACGCGCGATCGTGCGGGTTCGGAGACGATCCGGTTGGTGCCCTGCCCTTTCGTGAACGTAGAAGGGCAGGGGCTAACCGGTCGGCGACGGCTACCACCACAACTCCACCGAAAAATCCACCAAGCATGCCCCACATACCCGGTCTGTGCCCCATATCCACGGATAAAAACTCCACGGATTCCGGCAAGATTTCCACGAAAGAAACGTAGAGCATCACCCCGGCGGAAAAACTTAAACAAGCAGCCAAAAAACGAGTGTTGGTTCGCGTGGTCAACAGCACCGTTAACCCGCCCACGGCGGTGGCCAACCCGGCCAGCAACGTGAGCGTGAACGCAACCCCTAAGGTTTCAGCGCCGTATACGTCCACGTGAACGTTCCATCACCTCAGCTCATGACCTATACGCGGTGGAGCGTGTTCTGCCGCTTTAGAGGTAGCGGACAGGATCAAAGCTATCCAAATCAATGATCCGTAGGCGTGGCAACGGTGCGTTGAAGGCCTCAAAATCATCTTCAAGGTCTACGATCTGCAGCCCGTCTTCTTCTAATTCCTGGAGTCCTGCGGACAACAGTTCCCGGAAACACAGCACCGCTACCTTGCGGTCATCAGTGAGCAACGCACGTAACTGATCCACAAAATCAACGTCGTGGGTAGCCAAGACAACATCCCCATGACCTTGCTGCAAAATCGCGTCCAGTGTGCGTTGGATACCGACATCCACCACCTTGACGCGTGTGGGACCGGATAGGGGAATCACTTGGTAATCAAAGCCGCGTAAAGCCGCGACAAAACTGAAAGGGAGGTGGCCATTGGAGCCGTTCAAGAAAAATAATCCCTTGGTTTCTTGTTTCCACAGGGAGCGTGCCCCGTTGATCACACGTTCCCAACGAGGACGTTCTTCCGGGCGTGGCTTACGTTCCAACAACGACATGCCCAAGGTGGCGTCGATATTTTCGCCGTCAACCACTAAGTATGTGGTCCGGCCATTGGTGGTCTGCTCATCAGCATCATCCGCGCTGTTTTCCATGGCGGGTGGGGCAGGAAGAGGGACCTCACGTGCGCCTTCGGGGAAGGCGAACTGTTCATCGTACTCATTCATGGGCTGAAGCCTACGGGAGGGTGAGCGTCCGTGGTGGTTTTGTGTGTCGTTGTCGGTCGTGGGTCAGCTGTTAATCTTGCCTCGTCAATCCGATTTATGACCCGCATCACATGAAGGGTCGTCCTGAACGCACAGTTGTGGAGGTTGTCATGAACCCTTCGTTGTCACGTCGCCACCTTTTGGGGGGCCTTGCTGCATCCGGTATCGCATCCGTGGTGTTATCCGGTTGCGGTAATGGGGGGAGCAATAGTGACGGTGGAGCTGTCACGGCGTTCACCGGCGAGCCAGAAAATCCTCTGATTCCCACCAACACCACGGAGCAGGGCGGCTTCCGCCCGGTGCATCTGATATTCACGGGACTGATTTCTTATAACGAAAAATCCGAACCGGTCAATGAGCTGGCGGAGTCCATTGAGTCTGAGGACAACATCACGTGGACTATCACCATTAAGAGCGGGAAAAAATTCACGAATGGCGAAGATGTAACCGCCCAGAGTTTTGTGGATTCTTGGAACTACGGTGCCGCCGCAAAGAACGCGCAGCAAGGTGCGTACTTCTTCGAAATTATTAAAGGGTACGATGCCGTTTCGGCTGAGGGTGCGGAGGAGGACACCATGGAAGGCCTGAAGGTGGTGGATGACACCACCTTCACCGTGGAGCTGTCACAGGCCGACGTTACTTTCCCCACCCGTTTGGGCTATATACCCTATGTGCCAATGCCGGCATCTGCTTTTGAGGACATGGAAAAGTTCGGCGAAAACCCCGTGGGGTGGGGTCCGTTTAAGATGGATGGCGAGGGTGCATGGTCCCATAACGAAGAAATTCGTTTGGTGAAGAATGAAGATTATGACGGTTCGCACCCTGCGCAAGTGGATGCTCTGACGTTCAAAATTTATCAGAGTACTGAAAGTGCCTACTCAGATTTGATTTCCGGGAACCTGGATATTTTGGATCAAATTCCAACATCCAGCATGGATGTGCGTGAAGATGATTTACAGGGGCGCACTCAAAAGCAAGAATACGCCGGAAATTACAGTTTTGGCATCCCGTACTACCTCGACGGCTGGTCTGGAGAAGCTGGTAAGCTGCGACGGCAAGCAATTTCCCTGTCCATTAACCGCGAAGAACTCATTAATCAAGTTCTTAAACAGGGGACACCGGCAAAAGATTTTACATCCCCTGCGGTGGAAGGATTCCCGGACAGTTTTTCCAACGAAGAGTTTGTGCAGTATGACCCTGAGCGGGCTAAAGAGCTGTGGAAGCAGGCGGAAGAACTGGAGCCATACCCCGGTGGTCCCTTTGAGTTGGCGTATAACGGGGACGGTGGACACCAGGAGTGGGTGGATGCCGTATGTAATATGATCAAAAATTCTTTGGACCTTGAAGCGCAGGGTAAGTCCTATGCTACCTTTAAGGAACTGCGATCAGATGCCAATGCCGGTAAATTAACTTCTGCGTACCGTTCTGGTTGGATGGCGGATTATCCATCTATGTACAATTTCCTGTCCGCGCAGTTTGCGAAAGATGGGTCTTCCAACGACTCTCATTACGACAATCCTGAGTTCGACAAGAAAATTAAAGAGGGATTGCAAGCGGACAATCTGGATGATGCAAATGCGGCATTTAAGGAAGCAGATGAAATGCTCCTGGAAGATTTGCCACATATCCCCCTGTATTACCCGGAAAGAACGTGGGGCTGGAGCAGCGCCGTGAATGACGTGAAGCTCACGTGGAATGGGGAAATTGACTATGTGCAGGTAACCCAAGCCTGACCCGTCCTTTCCCTCGTTTTCAGGAGTTTTTATGCCCACCCAACCACTGACGCGCGCCTGCGTGCACGTCCGAATACCGGGAGGTGTCGTCTGACGTGACCTGGTATTTAGTGCGCCGCCTGGCGCAGATGATCCCCGTATTTTTCGGAGCGATCTTCATCGTGTATTTCCTCATGTTTGCCACCTCCAGCGACCCCACGGCAGCGCTCTGTGGCGACCGTGGCTGCACACCCGCCACAAAAGCAGCGCTGGAAAGCCAGTACAATCTGGACCAACCCTTTGTGATCCAGTTTCTGCTGTACATCAAAGGGTTATTCACCTTGGACCTCGGAAATAATTTTTCGGGCCGTCCTATTCTGTCGGTGATTGCAGAAACGTTCCCCACCACGGTCAAACTGGCACTGATTGCCATTGTGTTTGAATCGGTGGTGGGGGTTGCGCTGGGCTTGATCGCAGGGCTGACTAAAGGCACGTGGATTGACTCCAGCCTGCTGGTGTTCTCCCTCCTGCTGATTGCTGTGCCCGTTTTTGTTCTGGGGTTTGTGGCGCAATTTGCCATCGGTATCAAGCTGGGGTGGGCCAGCCCCACTGTGGGAGCGGGGGCACCACTGGCGGACCTCCTCCTACCCGGAATCGTGCTGGGTGCAACGTCGCTGGCCTACGTGGTGCGGCTAACCCGAAACTCCGTGGCGGAAACCAGCACGGCTGACTACGTGCGCACTGCCACGGCCAAAGGACTTTCGCCGGGTCGCGTGCGTAACGTGCACGTGCTGCGTAACTCCATGATCCCCGTGGTCACCTTTGTCGGCGCTGATCTAGGAGCCCTCATGGGTGGGGCGATCATGACCGAGAGCATTTTTAATATCAACGGCATCGGTAATCAGCTGTACCGCTCCATCAATATCGGGGATGGTGCCATGGTGGTTTCCCTGGTGACGTTGATCGTGATCGTGTTTGTTGTGGTCAACCTGTTGGTGGATTTGCTCTACGCCGTCCTGGACCCAAGGATTCGTTATGCCTGATCACAACACACACTACGAACCAACGGCCCGGGGCCCGGTCATGCACCCCGCTGATCCGGAGATACCGGTGAATGAACATTTTGTGGCCACGATTGAGCCGGAAGACGACCGCACCGGGATTGAAACCTCCTCCGCGCGTCCCAGCAACTTGTGGCGTGATGCCTGGAAATCACTGCGTAAAAACCCAGTGTTTATTGTTTCTGGATTATTGATGCTGTTTGTGCTGTTTGTGGCGGCATTTCCCGGTGTCTTTACCTCCGCTTCCCCGGACAACCAGTGCACGTTGGCCAACGCCAACGGTTCCCCCACCGCCGGACACCCTCTGGGCTTCACTAATCAAGGCTGCGACATCCTGGCGCGAGTGGTACACGGTGCTTCAGCGTCCGTGATGGTCGGCTTCACCGCCACCCTGGGGGTGCTGATGATCGGCATTGTGTTGGGGGGCTTGGCCGGGTACTTCGGTGGATGGGTCGATGCGATGATCTCTCGGATCATGGATATTTTCTTCGCCATTCCCCTGATCCTGGGTGCAATTGTGGTTATGGCGGTACCGGTGATGCGCCAAAACGCCGGCATTATCACGCTGGCTGTGGTGCTCAGCATCTTTGGGTGGCCCCAAATGGCACGCATCACCCGGGGAGCTGTGCTGGAGGTTCGTGGCGCGGAGTTCATTACCGCTGCCCGTTCCCTGGGCATGGGCAATATCGGCATTCTGTTTAAGCATGTGCTGCCGAATGCCGCAGGCCCGATCATTGTGGTGGCCACACTGTCCCTCGGCATCTTTATTGTGGCGGAAGCCAGCTTGTCCTTCTTAGGAATTGGGCTGCCGCCGTCCATATTGTCGTGGGGACACGATATTTCTGCGGCACGCCCACAGTTGCGCACCAACCCGGAAGCATTATTTTGGCCGTCGTTGATGCTGTCCATCACGGTGCTGAGCTTCATGATGTTGGGGGACTCACTGCGTGACGCCCTGGATCCGAAAGGACGAACCCGATGAACACGCAGCAACCGCTGTTGGAATTACGCAACCTGGGCATCACTTTTCGGACCTCCACGGGGGACGTAGAAGCCGTCAAAAACACCAACATCACGGTCATGCCCGGGGAAACTGTGGCGATTGTGGGGGAATCCGGTTCCGGGAAGTCCACCTCCGCCCTGGCCACCATGGGTTTGTTGCCTCGCAACGGCAGGATTTCTGAAGGGCACGTGTTTTTTGCCGGAGAGGACATCACTCACCCGTCCCACCAACGCCTGGTGGCTCTGCGCGGTAATGACATCGGTCTGGTGCCGCAGGACCCCATGTCCAACCTCAACCCCGTCTGGAAAATTGGTTTTCAGGTCCGCGAAACCCTCAAAGCCAATGGGTTGCCCCACACGGACCGGGACGTCATTCAGGCCCTACAAGACGCTGGCCTGGGGGACGCCGAGCGGCGTATGCACCAATACCCGCATGAATTCTCCGGTGGTATGCGGCAACGGGTGCTGATCGCCATTGGCCTGGCGTGCAATCCCCGGCTGTTGATTGCTGACGAACCCACATCCGCTCTGGACGTCACGGTGCAAAAGCAGATCCTGAACCACCTGGATCAACTCACCACCCACAAGGGCACATCGGTGCTGTTAATCACCCATGACCTGGGGCTGGCCGCTGAACGGGCCGACCGTGTGGTGGTGATGCATAAAGGCCGTGTGGTGGAATCCGGTCCGGCGCATCTGCTGCTGCGCAATCCTCAACATTCCTACACCCAAAAGCTGGTGCAAGCGGTGCCATCGTTAACCCCGGAAGATTTAGGGGCTGAGGACGCGGGGGATACCGCGCAGCACATCGTGGAAATCACGGATGTGGTCAAGGAATACCGGGTCCATGGGGCCTGGGGGCGTTCCTCCACCTTGCGCGCCGTGGACCACGTTTCCTTTGCGATGCGGCAGGGCCACACCACCGCGATTGTGGGGGAGTCGGGGTCTGGTAAATCCACGATCGCCAAAATGCTGTTGGGGTTGGAGGATGTCACTTCCGGCACAATCAAGGTGGACGGCCGGGACATCTCGGAATTTTCCACCCGGGACTGGTTCAGTTTCCGGCGGAGAGTGCAGCCGGTGTTCCAGAACCCGTACGGCTCCTTAGACCCCATGCGTAGTGTGTTCCGGTCTATTGAAGAACCCTTACGGGTCCACAAGATAGGGGATGCCGCTTCCCGCGCGCAGAAGGTGCATGACCTGCTGGAACGAGTGGCGTTACCGCGCCATTTGGGGGACCGGTACCCCAACGAACTATCTGGTGGACAGCGTCAGCGGGTGGCGATTGCTCGCGCGCTGGCGCTAGACCCGGAGGTTGTGGTGTGCGATGAAGCTGTCTCTGCGCTGGATGTGGTGGTGCAGGATCAGGTACTCAAACTCCTGGGTCAGCTCCAGGAAGATATGGGCCTGACGTACCTGTTCATTACCCATGACCTTGCCGTGGTGCGCGAAATCGCCCATGACGTCTGCGTGATGGAATCTGGCAAACTTGTGGAAACGGGCACCGTGGAAGAGGTGTTTGACAACCCACAACAGGAATACACCCGCCGCCTGTTGGACGCCGTTCCGGGTAAGGACCTGCTGGCTGGGTGAAGTGACCTTCTGGTTACACCATGCCGTTTTCGTGGGCCATGACCACCACTTGCACACGATCACGGGCCTGAAGCTTGGCCAAGATTCTGGATACGTGGGTTTTGACCGTGGGTTCGGATAACACCAGTTCCTGCATGATTTCCGCATTCGACAGTCCCCGCCCCACGAGGATGAACACTTCCTTTTCTCGTGGGGTGAGGGCTGCGATCCGCTGATCCTGCAGGGCAGGGGGGCGCCGTGGGGTTATGAAATGTTGCATCAACCGGTGTGTGGTGGATGGTGCGATCACCGCATCCCCACGGTGGCACGTGCGGATGGCGCTGAGTAATTCTTCCGGGAGCGCGTCCTTCAACAGGAACCCACTGGCTCCGGCCCGAATCCCATCCAAGGCGTACTCATCCACGTCAAAAGTGGTGAGCAGTACCACCGTGAGGGCAGGGTTCACCGTGAGGATTTCCCGTGTGCAAGCCAGGCCATCCATGGTGGGCATGCGGATATCCATGAGTACGACGTCAGGACCATCCCCTGCTTGTACCAAAGCTCGGGCCGCTGCCAGGGCTTCTTGCCCGCCCCCGGCTTCTCCCACAACCACCAGATCCGGTTGGGAATTAATCAGCATGGAAAACCCGCCCCGCACGAGGGGTTGGTCGTCCACAAGCAACACACGAATTCGATCTGTGGTGGTTCCCATGGGTCTCCTAACAGTGTTGGCTTTTGCGGGGGCAGGTTCTGCCTTCGTCTGTTCCTAAGGCTGTGGGGGATTGTTAGATGGGGTCGGTGCCAATCCACCCCGTGACCCCCCACTGGTTCGGGGCGTTGGGCAGTGGACCGGCTTGTAACTGGCCGCCGTACATTCTGAACCGCTCCGCCAGGCCGCGTAACCCATAGCCGGAGGACGGTATGGGCGCTGTGTTGTACGTAGATGCTCCGGCCTGCACGCCGTCGTTGCGGACGTGGACTTCCACGCCGTCCTCGTCCGTGCGGATAGTCACCATCGCGTATGTGGCATCCGGGCAATGTTTGAGCACATTGGTGAGGGCCTCCTGCACCATGCGGTATATGGACAGGGACACGCCGGGGGATAGCGCTGCCGTGTGATGATCCGTCTGAGTGCGGTGCAGTTCCACCGGCAACCCCGATTGCCGAATCCCTTCTACTAGTGCAGGCAACTGATCAATGCCGGGTACGGGGGTGGTTTGTGTTCCTTCATCGGTGCGCAACACACCTAGTAACCGTCGCATTTCCTGCAAAGAATCCCGCGCGGTGGTGGAAATCCGTTCCAGGGCGTTCACGGCTGTCTGCGGATCTGCTGCGGAGGCATATCGGGCACCGTCGGCCTGGGTGATGACCACGGATAAGGAATGCGCCACCACGTCATGCATTTCCCGCGCAATGCGGGTGCGCTCGTCCTGGGCGGCTAAGCGTACTTGTTGTTCCTGTTCAGTGGCTTGCCGCTGTCGTTCCACCCGTTTGAGATCTCCGAATAGGTAAGCGGTGACAATCGTCAACCACATCAGCGGAGTCAAAATGATGAGGGTCGACCACCATTGGATGTCGCCGTACGAAAAGCCGTCAATCGGCGCAAAAAGAGGTACCACCCAGTAGGGGCTGTTGACGGTGATAAATAACGCGGTGCCCAGCGCTAGGGCAAGAATTCCCAAACGCACTCGGGAGGTGCATTGTGATGCCACCTTGTGGATCACCAGCGGAACGGACCACAACCCCACCGTTATCGGCCAGGTGTGCACCACCATGGTGGCGATCACCGCAGCTACTGCCATCAGAACAGCTGCCGTGGCGGGTGTACGAATCCGCAGGTAGGTGGGAGCGGCCAACAACACCGCTCCCACCACCCCCGAGAATCCCATACTGGCCATCATGGTGACCGTCAGCAGGCTAAGGCCCGTGACCATGACCGCATTGGCGACGACCGGGTGTCGTTCAATCCAATGTGCCAGGGATAGGTGGGGCTTCAGCATGAAGATTGCCTTACGCGTCAGTCAATGGAGGCCAGCCCTTCCACCGGGGAGACCCGAATGGCCCGCCGCGCAGGTAGGGCAGCCGCCAGCATGGCGGTCACCCAGCCCCCGATGGCAACACCGATGAAACCAACCCAGGGAACAGCTGGCAGTGTGGGAATGGAGTCCGTGACCATGGAACGTACCACCGCAAAGCCCAACAGCCAGCCAGCGGTTACCCCCACTACGCACGCTGCGGCGGCGATCAACAGAGCCTCCCGCCGAATGGTGGCTCCCAGTTGATTGCGGGACAATCCCAACGCGCGTAACAGAGAGTTTTCCCGGGTGCGTTCCAAGACGGATAGGGACATGGTGGAGGCGATTCCCAACACAGACACCAACACCGAAGCTCCTAGCAGTCCCAAAGCCACTGTCAGCATGATGTTTAGAATTCCCACATAGGCGGCCTTTTCCAGAGCAACCTGCCCAATCTGCCAGGGATCTGTGCCGGTGGCATTGGCGATCGCCGTGACGGTATCGGAAGCTTCCCACGGGCCAATGCCCTGTTCCAGATCCACATGGGTTTCACCATCCACCGGTGACACGCTGACGACGTGTTCGGTGGTAGCAACGGCTTCCACCGTTTGGGCGTCCAGGGTGTCTGTGATGGTGACATCCACCGGCAGGGTGTTGTCCAAGTGTTCCAGGATGGACCGCTGCGCCACCATATGCCCGGTTAATACGGTGGACACCAACGTCACACCGATCAGCAGCGCGGTGGCTGTGGTGGTGGTACGCCCCGGATGACGGGCAGCATGTGCAGCGGCCAGGACCGATGGCGTTTTGCCCGGCATTAACCGCCCCAAACAGCTGACAAGGGACGGCATCCACAACCGTGCGGTTAGAATCAGCCCCACAGCTGCCGCCGCTGCGGAGGCAAATCCGGCGATGATCTGGTCCTGGACCAGAGCAGCCCACGCCAGGGTGCCAACGCCGCCGATGAGCAGTATGGCACCCACCACCGTACGTACGACCGGCAAGCGGTCGTTGGCGCGGGAACCACGCATGCCGTCCAAGGGAGAAGCCTGCATGGCTCGACGCGCCGGTTTGAAAGAGGCCAACAGCGTTAAACCAACCCCTAGGCCCAAACCGCACAGAATATCTCGTGTTGAGACGGCGACTATGACCCAAGATGGCAACACCAGGTTCAGGGCAAAGCCCACGCCCACGGTCGCGGCGATCCCTATGGTGGAGGACACCACCCCAACGACCAGAGCTTCCACAAGCACCGAACGCCTCAACTGCCCCCCGGTGGCACCCAGACAACGCAGCAGGGCCAGTTCGCGGGCGCGCTGGGCCGTGAGCACCCCGAACGTATTGGTGATGACCAGGAACGCCACGATGGCGGACAACAGAGCAAAAGCCAAGAGGAAAGCCAACATCATGTTGGATTCACCGGAAATTTGCTCCAAGATGCGGTCGGACTGTTCCTGCGGGGTCAGGACCTCTACGCTGTGGCCAGCATCTTCCATGGTAGTGCGGATGGCTTTTCGGACGGATTCCTGATCTGCACCGGGGTCCAGCAGAACCTGTGTTTCCGCGTTGGGGAACATCTGATCTTCCGGGGAGGGGGAAACTGCCGTCAATTGGGACGTAGTGAGCCACCCATCCGCTGAGACGGTCGCATCCCGCGTTTCCGCCAGACCAACCACTGTTAGCTCAAGCTGGGTAGGTTCCGGTTGTTGCCCCGTGCCCGTCTCCGTCTCAGCAGATTGCCCGTAATAGTCGGTGGATTCCACGGTGAAGCTATCCCCGACCTTGAGCTCTAGGGCTTCGGCGCGGCTTTGGGCCAGCAGAACTTCCCCATCTTGGGTGGGTAGGGAACCTTCCGTGATCTCCCACGGGAACAGCGTGCTTTGTTCCGGGGCGGAACTTAAACCCAAAGTGCCTTCCGGCGTGGTTTCTTGCCCTTTCACTGCAGCCAAGAGGATGGCCGGGGACCAGACCTCGGCGATACCGTCGATCCGTTTCAGGTCTTTTACTTCTTGCAAGGACGGGAAGGACTGCATCCCTAATGTGTCCGTGTCATCTGTTTTTGGGGTCAGCACCAGATCAGCGTTTTTGGTGCTTTCAGCAAGGCTGCCCACTAAGGAGGCATTCATGGTGGAGTTGAGCATCAGCGACGCCGTGGCGAAAGCCGCTGATACAGCCACGCATAAACAGATCAGGACGTACCGGGCCCACTGCAAACGCAGCCGGTTCATCACGATTCTGCGCATCAGGCGTCACCATCCGACCGGCGGATGTCGTCGGAAACGATCCGCCCGTCCTGCACGTTGATGATCCGGTCAGCGTACTCAGCCACACGGGAATCGTGGGTCACAACCACCACGGTGTGGCCTTGAGAGTGCACGGATTCGGCGAGCAGCCCGAGTACTTGGGAAGTGGTTTCTGTGTCCAGAGCGCCGGTGGGTTCATCGGCAATGATCACATCCGGGTCGGTGATCAGCGCCCTGGCGATAGCCACACGTTGCTGCTGACCCCCGGATAGTTCATCCGGACGGTGATTGAGCCGTTCCGTTAACCCCAGCGCCGTCGAGACTTCCCGTAAACGTGCGCGGTCCAGCTTTTTGCCCGCCAGCGTCAGTGGCAGTTCAATGTTTTGCTGGGCGGTGAGCACGGGCACCAGGTTGAAGGACTGGAACACAAATCCCACGTGCTCGCGTCGGAATTCGGTCAGCTTTTTATCGTCCATGCGCGTGATGTCCTGACCCCCCACCACAATCCCGGTGCGCGGGCTGGGGTCCGGGGAATCCAACCCGGCTAAACAGTGCACCAGCGTGGATTTGCCGGAGCCCGACGGGCCCACCACGGCAGTGAAGGTGCCGCGCTCAATGGTTAAGGAAACGTCATGCAGCGCTGTCACTGACAATTCGCCGGAGCCGTAGGTGCGGGAGACAGAAGTAGCCACCACGGCGGCGTGTGGTGACTGGGGGTCGGGGAAGGAATTCTGCATACCCATAGCTTGCGTCACAGTCTGTGCCGTGACATCGGACGACAGGCCGATTCGTCAGGTTTTGAGCTCATCCCCAGGGATGAGGAACAGTGCTGGGGCTACTATTCAGGCCCCCACGGGTACTAGATAATCCTTGTACAGTCGACCTTAACAGAATGGCGCAAACAGCCAAGAGAAGCGCGGCGGTGGAAAGTTCAGCGAACATGTAGCCCACGCACGGTACCTGCTGATCACCCTGATGCTTTCTGTGATCCTTCCCGTGTGGATGCAATAGCTGGGCGGGGTAGAATTCGGCAGGCTGTCCAGCCTGACCCCCATATTGATTGTGATTCCTTCACTTCGTAGAGAGCGATCCCGCCGCGTATGAGCACTATCCAGCGAACCGACCTCCGCAATGTGGCGATTGTGGCCCACGTGGACCACGGTAAAACCACCATCGTGGATGCGATGCTTCAGCAAACCCACGCCTTTTCCGCACATGGAGAGGTAGAGGAACGCGTGATGGACTCCGGGGATCTGGAGAAGGAAAAGGGCATCACCATCCTGGCCAAAAACACCACAGTGTTTTACGACGGCCCCTCCGCAGGTGGTGAAAAAATCACCATTAACGTGATCGACACCCCTGGCCACGCTGATTTTGGTGGCGAGGTGGAACGTGGGTTGTCGATGGTGGATGGTGTGGTGCTGCTGGTGGACGCTTCCGAAGGCCCTTTGCCCCAAACTCGTTTTGTGCTGCGGAAGGCTTTAGAAGCCAAACTGCCCGTGATTCTGGTGGTCAACAAGATTGACCGTCCGGATGCTCGGGCTGACGAAGTAGTCAGTGAGTCCATGGATTTGTTGCTGGGCTTGGCCTCTGACATCGCCGAAGACCAACCGGACCTTGACTTGGACGCTGTGCTGGATGTTCCGGTGGTGTACGCCTCCGGTAAAGCAGGGCGGGCGTCCGTGGAAAATCCAGGGGACGGTAACCTGCCGAATAACGAGGACCTTGAACCGTTATTCGCCACGATCATCAACCACATCCCCGCGCCGTCCTACGACGATGACGGCGTGCTGCAAGCACACGTGACTAACCTGGATGCTTCCCCGTTCTTGGGGCGTTTGGCGTTGTTGCGCATCTTCAATGGCACCCTCAAGAAGGGCCAAACCGTGGCGTGGGCCCGTTCCAACGGTGAGCTGAAGAACGTGCGGATCTCAGAGCTACTGGCTACCAAAGGCCTGGACCGGGAACCCGCCGAATCTGCTGGTCCCGGCGAGATCGTGGCGGTGGCAGGGATCGAGGACATCACTATTGGTGAAACCCTGACCGATCCGAATAACCCCCAGCCGCTTCCGTTGATTCATGTGGATGATCCCGCTATTTCCATGACGATCGGCATCAATACCTCCCCATTGGCGGGCAGGGTCAAGGGCGCTAAGGTGACTGCCCGCCAGGTCAAGGATCGTTTGGATAAGGAATTGATCGGCAACGTCTCCTTGCGCGTGCTGCCTACCCAGCGCCCGGATGCTTGGGAAGTTCAAGGGCGCGGTGAGTTGGCGTTAGCCATCCTGGTGGAACAAATGCGCCGCGAAGGGTTTGAGATCACGGCGGGCAAACCCCAAGTGGTGACCCGGGAGATTGATGGCTCACTTCATGAGCCGATGGAACACATGACCATTGACACTCCGGAAGAATTCTTGGGTGCGATTACGCAGCTCATGGCGGCCCGCAAAGGGCAGATGCAAGGGATGACCAACCACGGCACCGGATGGGTGCGGATGGAGTTTAAGGTTCCGTCCCGTGGGCTGATCGGCTTCCGTACCCGGTTTCTGACCGAAACTCGTGGTGCGGGTATTGCGTCGTCGTATGCGGATGGCTATGCGCCGTGGGCGGGGGACATCGAGTACCGCACCAACGGTTCTATGGTGGCCGACCGCGCTGGTGTGGCCACACCCTTTGCCATGATCAACCTGCAAGAACGCGGCACGATCTTTGTGAAACCTACCCAGGAGGTGTACGAAGGCATGGTGGTGGGGGAAAACGCCCGAGCGGACGATATGGACGTGAATATCACCAAGGAAAAAAAGCTCACCAACATGCGTTCTTCCACGGCAGATAATTTTGAGAACCTCACCCCGCCCAAGATTTTGACGTTGGAGGAGTCCTTGGAATTTGCCCGCGAGGACGAATGCGTTGAGGTCACACCGGAGGCCATTCGTATTCGCAAAGTGATTTTGGATGGCAACGAGCGGGTTCGTGCCGCTCGTCAGCGGGCACGTGCCTCAGTCTGACCACACGCCAGATGCAACACCGTCGTACCCCGAACAGGGTGCGACGGTGTTGCCGAACGCGCTGCGCTCCCTCTTGCCTGCCGGTGTGGCCCCGCACGATGCGCGGCTGCTGTATGTGCACGCCCACCCTGATGACGAAACGGTGGTGACGGGTGCCTCCATCGCACACTATGCGCGGGAAGGTGCGGCAGTAACGCTGTTAACCATGACGCGTGGTGAGCGGGGGGAGGTGATCCCCCACGACCTCCGCCACCTTGAAGTAGGCCACCCGGATTGTGTGGACGACGGCACCGCGTTGGGGGATTACCGGGTGGATGAGCTGCGGGCTGCGTGCGCTGCTCTGGGAATCAGCAAACAGTTTTTTGCCGGGCAATCACCAGCGTGGGACCCCACAGTCGGTATGAGTAATGGGCGGGATCGGTACCTGGATTCCGGGATGTCCTGGGGGGCTCATGGCCGTGCCCAGCCCGCCACGGATGTTTCCCCGGCGGCGCTCACAGCAGCCCCAACGGAAGAAGTCGCTGCCCATATTGCGGCGGCTATCCGCACGGTATGCCCCATAGCAGTGATCACGTACGACGACGACGGCGGTTACGGTCATCCCGATCACATATACACCGGGGCAGCGGTGTTGCGGGCCGTGGAATTGGCCCGCACCGCTGGTGCGGGGGGTGTCGGGTGGGATGTCCCCGTGGTGTGGGCGATTGAGGGTGAGGTGTCTGCCGATGACGTCAGCCCTCAGGCCGTAGTGGAGGCAACACCGGGGGATCTGGGCGCCAAACGGGCCGCCTTGGAAGCCCACGCTACACAGGTGATGCTGCCGTCCGACCCCACGCACATGAGCTTTATGTTCTCCAACGGTATTCCGCAAAAGATCAGCGGAGTGGAAACGTTCCGTGTGGTGGGAGGCACGGAGGCCTCAGCCATGGAGGCGCGCTACACCACGCCCGCGCACAGTGGCCGAAATCCCCTCGACCAGGCCTCAGTGCCGGTGAGTATGGCCATTGCGGTGGTCACCGGACTATTGGCCGGAATTTTAGGCACTGGTGTGCACGGCAACATCGCACGGGTAGGGGAGGGTTTTGTGCTGCCGTGGGGTGTGGCGTTGGCGTTGGCGTTGGCGTTGAGTGTTTCGTTATGGTCCGGATCCAGCACCCGCAGGGTGTGGGCTGCTGCCGTTGCCGGCGTGGTCACGTACACGGTGGCTTTTGTCATGGCGTTCTTGCGACCGGATTCCCCGTTGATTGTGTTGGCGTTGGATTCAGCCATTGGACGGGTAGGAATCGCCTGGTTTGGTGGCATCCTGCTGACCACTTTGGCGTCTGTGATGGTGGTTAGCAGGTGGTGGCGTCGGCGTCGGAATTGGTTTGGCGCGTAGGATGGGGCAGACCACTATTTGCGAAAGGACCACTGAGCTTCATGACGTACGTGATCGCCCAGCCTTGTGTTGACGTCAAGGACAAGGCGTGCGTGGAAGAGTGCCCCGTCGATTGCATTTACGAAGGGGAGCGTTCGCTGTACATCCACCCCGATGAATGTGTCGATTGTGGTGCGTGTGAACCTGTGTGCCCAGTGGAAGCTATCTATTACGAAGACGACACTCCAGAAGAGTGGGCTGAGTACTACAAGTACAACGTTGAATTCTTTGACGATTTAGGGTCCCCGGGTGGCGCTGCCAAATTGGGGAACACGGGTAAGGATCACCCGGGTATCGCGGCGCTTCCACCGCAGAATCAGGACTGACCGTGACGCATTCCGCGCGCGCTATGGGGTTGTCTCTGCCGGACTACCCCTGGGAAGCCATGGTTCCCTACCGGCAGAAAGCCGCAGAGCACCCGGACGGTGTGGTAGATCTATCCATCGGCACTCCAGTGGACCCCACACCGTTGGTGATCCAGGACGCCTTGGGATCGGCTGCGGACGCTCACGGGTATCCCACCACACATGGCACGCGTGCGCTGCGTGAAGCCGTAGCAGCCTGGTACCAGCGTCGTCGTGGAGTTCCGGGGCTGGATCCTGAGCAGATCATGCCGACGGTGGGGTCAAAGGAATTGGTTGCCTGGCTGCCGTTGTTGCTGGGGTTGGGTGCCGGTGATGTGGTGGTGCGGCCTACGGTGGCTTACCCCACCTATGACATTGGTGCGCGGATCGCCGGTGCGCAATACGTGGCTGCGGATGACCTTGATGACCTTGACGCGGATCAGCGTGACCGTGTGCGGTTGGTGTGGGTGAATTCGCCGGGTAACCCCACGGGTATTGTGCGTGACGCGCAGTCGTTGAAAAAAGTGGTGGACCAGGCGCGGGCTGTGGGGGCCGTGGTGGCATCCGATGAGTGTTATGCCGAGCTGGGGTGGGGCGAGTGGGACCGCGAACAGGGGGGTACCTCTGTGCCGTCGGTGCTGGACCCCGCCGTAAGTGGGGGCGATTTTTCCCTGCTGCTCAGTGTCTACTCGTTGTCCAAGCAATCAAATATGGCGGGGTATCGGGCGGCTTTTGTGGCTGGGGACCCAGACATTATGAAGGACCTGATTAACTCCCGTAAGCACGCGGGCATGATCGTTCCAGCCCCTGTGCAGGTGGCTATGCAGATGGCGTTGACGGACGACGCTCACGTGGCGGCGCAGAAAGCGTTGTACCGTGCGCGGCGTGAGCAACTGTTACCTGCTTTGCGGGACTTTGGCATGCGGATTGAGCATTCAGAAGCTGGCCTGTACCTGTGGTGCCGGCCAACCTCGGGGGAGGATACCTGGCAGACGGTCAGCCGCTTTGCTGAGCGAGGGCTTGTGGTGGGTCCTGGCGTGTTTTATGGCGAGTCCGGTAGCGGGTATGTTCGGGTGGCTTTAACCGGTACAAACGAACGTATCCAGGCAGCTGTCACCCGATTGAGGGAGCCCTGACGAGGGTTTTTCTCGTGTGTTTCGCGTTGCGGTGATGTTTGGCGGAAATTGGCACCATCGTGTGCAGAGCGAGTAAGTTGTACCACAGCGATTTTGTGCCATAGGCACTATCCGTGGTGTACATCGCTGTACGCCGTCGATATCGCGCATCGGTACATGCCGCACCATCCGGCAGGCCGAAACCACCCCGACCCACCGGGTCATCGAGCACGGAATACCACCGCGGAGGGCATCCATGAGCGAGTCTGTTACTGACGCCAAGAACGTCCAGCTTCATCACGAAAACGGCATCTTGGATTTGCCGGTCTTAGAGGCTGCCGAGGGCAATAACGGTTATGGGGTCAGTGCGCTGCTCAAAGAAACAGGCAACGTGGTGTACGACCCCGGTTTTGTGAATACCGCCAATGTGCGCTCGGCCGTCACCTATATTGATGGCGCTAACGGGATTCTTCGGTATCGCGGTTATCCCATTGAACAGTTGGCCGAGAAGTCCAATTTTGTGGAAGTTGCCTATTTGCTCATTTACGGTGAACTGCCCACACCGGAGCAGTACGCGGATTTTGAGCACCGGATTACCACACACACCATGGTCCATGAAGACCTCAAAATGTTCTTTAACGGGTTCCCCCGGTCGGCGCACCCCATGCCTGTGTTGTCATCGTCTGTTTCAGCGTTGTCCACGTTCTACCCAGATTCTCTGGACCCTCAAGACCCTTGGCACATCGAAATTTCCACGATTCGCTTGCTGGCCAAGGTTCCCACCTTGGCTGCGTATGCCTATAAGAAGTCCTTGGGCGAACCCATGCTGTACCCGCACAATGAGCTGAATTACGCCGAAAATTTCCTCCGGATGTGCTTTGGGGTTCCCGCTGCGGATTACGAGGTAGACCCGGATATGGCCAAGGTGTTGGATGTTTTGCTCATGCTCCACGCTGACCACGAACAGAACTGTTCGACATCCACTGTGCGTTTGGTGGGTTCTTCTAATGCCAATATTTTTGCTTCTGTGTCTGCTGGGATTAACGCCCTGTATGGGCCGTTGCATGGTGGGGCAAACGAGGCTGTGTTGAAGATGCTCAACCAGATCAAGGACGAAGGGCTTTCCCCGGATGCCTTTATGGAAAAGGTGAAAAATAAAGAAGACGGGGTCAAGCTCATGGGCTTTGGGCACCGGGTGTATAAGAGCTACGACCCCCGTGCCCAGATCATCAAAGATTACGCGCACGACATCCTGGCTAAATTGGGTGGCAATAACGAATTGTTGGATATTGCCATGCGCTTGGAAGAAAAAGCGTTGGCGGATGACTACTTTGTGGAACGTAAGCTGTACCCGAATGTGGATTTCTATACCGGCTTGATTTACAAAGCCATGGGTTTCCCGGAGCGGATGTTCACCGTGCTGTTTGCGATTGGGCGTCTTCCGGGGTGGATTGCGCAGTGGCGTGAAATGGTGGAGGACCCTGAAACCAAGATTGGTCGGCCTCGTCAGCTGTACGTGGGAGCCACGGAACGCGATTACCCGCAGCGGTGAGACCACATCGTGGGTGGTGTGATGGTATAAACACCACCCACGATTGTTGTCAGTGGGTGTGGCGGGATCTAGCCTTGGTAGCCGTTGGGGTTGTTTTTCTGCCAGTTCCAGTGGTCCCGGCACATCGTGTCCATATCCCGGTCAGCGGACCACCCCAGGTCCGCCAGGGCTGCGGAAGCGTCAGCGTACGTGGTGGCAGCATCGCCTGGGCGACGGTCAACCACCTCGTAAGGAATTTCCACACCGGAGGCTTTCTGGAAAGCGTCGCGTACTTCCAAGACGGAGTACCCGTGGCCAGTGCCTAGATTCCAAATCTTCAACCCGCCATTGTGTGCCAACCAGTCGACTGCTTTGACGTGACCATCTGCCAGGTCCACCACGTGAATGTAGTCGCGCACGCCTGTGCCATCCGGGGTGGGGTAGTCATCCCCAAAGACCCGCAACTTTTCCCGGCGGCCCACTGCCACCTGAGCCACAAACGGCATCAGATTGTTCGGGATGCCCCGGGGGTCTTCACCGATCCTGCCCGATTCATGGGCACCCACCGGGTTGAAATACCGTAGCAAGGCCACATTCCAACGATCATCGGCCGCAGCAAGGTCCGTAAGAATGTCTTCGATGTGTTCTTTGGTGCGCCCGTACGGGTTAGTGGCATCTTTCTCCACTTTTTCCGTTAACGGCATGGTGTCCACTTCCCCGTACACGGTGGCGGAGGAGGAGAACACTATGGTGCGGCAGTCATGCTCTTCCATGGTGTTTAACAGATGTAATGTGCCGCCAACGTTGTTGGAGTAGTACCACAGGGGTTTTTCTGCTGATTCCCCCACAGCCTTCAGCCCGGCAAAGTGAATCACAGCATCCGGTTTCCACGTTTGGAAAATGCGGGTAAGTCCCGGGGCGTCCAACAGGTCCACTTCCTCAAAACCGTCAATGGGCCGACCGGCCAATTCTTCAACACGGTTCAGAGACTCCCGGGAGGAATTTGCCAAGTTATCCATGACAACGACGTCATGCCCAGCCTCCAGGAGGGACAGGACGGTGTGTGAGCCAATGTAGCCGGTGCCACCGGTCACGAGAATACGCATGGGGGTGCCTTTCTGTAGCGAAGAAACGTCGGATTGTAGGCAGTGTGTGCTGCCCAGCGGTTAGTTCTGATGAAGTGCTTGGTTGAGTTCCACGGTGTTTCCGGTGCGGGGGAGTGCTTCTACAGCACCAGTCAGGGAATTTCGGCGCAGTAACAGGTTGGGGGTTCCGGACAGATCAACGGCTTTGACCACCTGGGTTGATTGGCCGTTGTTGATAACGTTCACGCGTGTTCCGGCAGTGACATACAGCCCGGCTTCCACCACGCAGTCATTCCCCAGGGAAATCCCCACACCCGCGTTGGCACCCAGCAACACCCGTTCCCCCAACTGCACACGCTGTGTGCCGCCACCGGAGAGAGTTCCCATGATGGAAGCGCCCCCGCCAATGTCTGTGTGGTCACCCACCACCACACCAGCTGAAATGCGGCCTTCCACCATGGCGGTTCCCAAGGTTCCCGCGTTGAAGTTCACGAACCCTTCGTGCATCACCGTGGTGCCTTCCGCCAGATGAGCACCCAGTCGGACACGGTCCGCATCGCCAATGCGCACGCCAGAGGGGACCACGTAGTCCACCATTCGGGGGAATTTATCCACGGACAGCACGGTGACATTGCCGGTGGAACGCATACGCATCACAGCCCATCGCAGCTCTTCTGCCAACACTGGCCCACGGGAAGTCCAGGCCACATTAGCCAGCAGGCCAAAAATACCGTCCAAGTTGATGGTGTTCGGTTGCACCATGCGATGGGACAGTAAGTGCAGGCGCAGGTAAGCATCCGCAGCATCTGCCGGGGCAGCATCAAGATCCACCACTCGTTCCAGGATCTGCACGGTCACGTTGCGGTCAGCATCAGGGACCGCAGCGGTTCGTAAGTCAGCGTCCAAGGATGTATCAGGATCTTGGCCGAGTACCGGGTTGGGGTACCACACATCCAAAATGGTGTCGGCGTGGGGGCCATCAGCTACTACCGTGGCAAGCCCCAATCCCGCTGCGTGGCGGGCAGTGTCAGAGTCAGTGGAAGTCATGGCTCCATCCTACGGACCATACGCAGCTAGGGTGGTTGGATGACAACCGCGCACTCTGGCCCACAATCGTCCCCACCGTCTTTGGACCTCCGCTGTGACCCCGCAGAACTGACCGCTGCGTTAATCGATATTGAGTCCGTATCCGGCGGGGAAAAACGGATTGCCGATGCTGTGGAAGCTGCTCTACGCGAATACCCCCACCTGACGGTGCATCGTGATGGCGACGCTATCGTGGCCCGGACCTCCCTGGGGCGTGACGAGCGGGTGATTTTGGCTGGTCACTTGGATACGGTGCCTCTACCCACGGTGGCGGGTGCGCGAGGGGGTGTGCCGTCGTCGTGGTCGGGGGAAGAAGGCGGAGATGACCGTATTCTTTATGGGCGTGGTGCCACAGATATGAAAGGTGGAGTGGCTGTCCAACTGGCTTTGGCAGTCACCATGACCCAGCCTCATCGGGATGTTACGTATGTGTTTTATGACCACGAGGAAGTCGATTCCACCCAGTCAGGGCTGGCCAGGTTGTACCGTAATGCCCCGCAGCTACTGGCAGCAGATTTCGCGATTCTGTTGGAACCCACACACGGCACGGTAGAAGGTGGATGTAACGGCACGTTACGGTTTACCATCAGCCCCACCGGCCTGGCGGCCCATTCTGGCAGAGCCTGGCGCGGGGATAACGCTATCCACAAACTCGCTGATGTACTGACAGTGTTAGCGGACTACCGACCGCAAGCCATTGAGGTGGAAGGACTGGTCTACCGGGAAGGGCTCAATGCCATCCGTATCACGGGGGGAGTAGCCGGCAACGTGATTCCCGATGCGGCCCGGGTGGAAATCAATTACCGGTTTGCCCCGGATAAAACTCTGGAACAGGCACAACAACACTGCCGTGATGTCTTTGCAGGCCACCATCTGGAATTCGTGGACCTTTCCCCGGCGGCGCGTCCCGGCCTGGACCGTCCAGTGGCGGCTGCTTTTGTGGCCGCCGTAGGCCAGGAACCCCAGCCTAAATACGGCTGGACGGATGTTGCTAGGTTTTCAGAACAGGGCATCCCCGCTGTCAATTACGGCCCCGGGGATGCCCTGTTAGCCCATACCGACGACGAACACGTGACAGCGGGGCAAGTGCGAGCCTGTTACCGCACCATCGAATCCTGGCTGACCAGCTGAGTCGGTGGTTCTGCGATCTCTGTTTGTGCGGGTTTGGGCTTGCCAGCGGTCCGATAACTTAAGAACCGTGATAACCACTGCGCCAAGGTGGTGAGGGCAAAGTTAACCACCACAAAAATCATGGCGGCTAACAGGATGGTTTGCAGAATGTTGCCGTCACCAGAACCCAAGCGCCGGGCCGAGGCTAGTAATTCGGGGTACGTAATGATGTACCCCAATGCGGTGTCTTTCAGGATCACCACAAACTGACTCACGAGCGACGGCAACATAGCGGTCAGAGCCTGCGGAAGCAGGATGGTGCGTAATGTTTGGGAATCCGTGAGACCAATCACCAGCCCGGCTTCACGCTGACCCCGGGGAAGGCTATGCACACCGGAGCGAATTAATTCTGCGATGACGGACCCGTTGTAGAACATCAAAGCCAGTACCACCGCCCAGAAGGGGGTATTGGCGGGCTGAACAATCCCGGTGCGACTGATCCCTAGATAAAAGAAAATCATCAACACAAGCACCGGCACCGCACGGAAAAACTCAACTACGAGAGTTGATGCGCCACGTAGCGCGCGAATCTGCGATAACCGCCCCAGCCCAAACACCATGCCAAAGGCCACGGAGAGCACCACGGCGAGCCCGGCGGCCTTGAGGGTGGAGACAATGCCGGGGAGCAGAAAATTGCTCCAGGACCTACTACTGAGCAAGGGATTCCACTTGGCTGCTTCCAGTTGGCCGCGTTGCCCCAACTGCACCAGCACGTACCAGGCGATCAGCCCCACAACCACCACGCTCGCAATGTTGAGCGCCAGCGTCACCATGCGGCCACGTGGGCCTTGGATATCGAATAACACATCATGTGAGGAGGACATCAGCGCACCACCGCAAACTTTCGGGAGGCCCAGGTGGTCAACAGACCCACCGGCACCACAATCAGAACAAAACCCAAGGCCACCATCACAAAGATCACGATGATGACGTCCGGGCGGAACTCGATCATGGATTTCATCAACGCGGAAATTTCCGTCACGGAGGCCGCAGCGGCCACTGTGGTGTTTTTAGTTAACGCGATCAACGTATTGCCTAAGGGCGTGATGGCACCCCGCAGTGCCTGGGGAAGGATGATCAGCCGCGCGGCGGGCAGGAAGCTCAACCCAATAGCTCGGGCGGCTTCTGCCTGGCCAACGGGTACCGTGTTAACCCCAGACCGGATTGCTTCACATACAAAAGCTGCGTGATACACCACCAACCCAATCACCGCATACCGGAAGAAGTTCTGGTCAAAATCCGTACTGAGGTTCATGTGTAGTT
The DNA here is from genome assembly GCA_030524035.1 of Kocuria sp. Lineage (GTDB taxonomy): Bacteria > Actinomycetota > Actinomycetes > Actinomycetales > Micrococcaceae > Kocuria. Next base: position 648,049 of record JAUNHG010000001.1, read on the forward strand.
GCGACCACATGCCTAACACCAAGAACACCAAAATGATGGTCAACGGGGTGTTGCGGATGATGTTGACGTACGCGGCCCCGACCCAACGCATAGATGGAATGGGGCAGATTCGCATCAGTGCCAGTACGGTGCCAACCAACATAGACCCGATCGCTGCAAAGAACGTCAGTTGGATATTGACCCAGAACGCCGCCGCGACATCAAACTGATCAAACAGGCTAGCGACATCCGAAAAATAAGTGCTCACAATGCCTCTTGTGCAGAGTTGGTTGAATCAGGACGCGCAGGATTCCGGGGTGGGCGGATTCAACTCCGAGTTGTAGGTGTAGTCCGCACCATCAGTGTTATCGGCGACGGCTTTTTCCCAGTCACCGCTGTCGATCATTTTGGAGATGGCTGCGTTGACATCTTCACAGCGGTCAGAGCCTTTGGGTAAGCCCACACCGTACTGTTCTTCTGAGAATGGATTGCCCACCACACGGAAGTTGCCTTTATTGGCATCGGTGGAGGCCAAACCGGCCAAGATGATGTCGTCCGTGGTCACGGCGTCCACACCACCTGAACCCAGCATGGTCACACAGTCCGCGTAGCCGCTTTGCTCCACCAAGTTCACGCCGGGGACTTCCTCGCGCACGTTTTCGGCAGAAGTTGAGCCCGTAACAGAACACAGATTCTTGCCGTCTAGATCTTCGGGGCCGTTGATGGAATCGTCATCTTCACGGACCAGAAGGTCCTGACCAGCAACAAAGTATGGTCCGGCAAAGTCCACAGATTCTTTGCGCTCATCTGTGATGGAGTAGGTTGCAAAAATCATGTCCACCTGGTTGTTCTTCAGCATGTTTTCGCGGTTGGCAGAGGGCGCTTCGACCCACTCGATCTGATCTTCCGAATACCCCAGTTCCTTGGCCACGTATTGGGCGACGTCAACATCAAAGCCCGTGTATTCACCTCCATCGGCAAACCCCAGACCGGGCTGGTCGTATTTGATGCCAACTCGCAGGGTCTCCCCGCTGCTATCGGCAGAGTTCGAGCCACCGCATGCGGATAAGGTCAGTGCCGCGACAGCTCCCAGGGCAATGACGCTGGAGATTCTTGTGGTGCGTTGCATGGTGTTCTCCCCATGGTGTTTTGGAGGGTTGATGTGTTTCGTGTGGTGGACACACGAGGAGGTCAGGAGCCTGCTTAGTGATTCAGGATTTTGCTGAGGAAATCCCGGGCGCGTTCTGAACGCGGGGCGTTGAAAAATTCTTCCGGGGAGTTTTCTTCTACGATCTGGCCATCTGCCATAAAAACCACACGATCAGCCACCCGGCGGGCAAAACCCATTTCGTGGGTCACCACGATCATGGTCATCCCCTGTTGAGCCAAGTTAGCCATGGTGTCTAGGACTTCATTAATCATCTCCGGATCTAAGGCAGACGTAGGTTCGTCAAACAGCATCACCTTGGGGCTCATAGCCAAAGCTCGTGCGATAGCCACGCGCTGTTGCTGGCCCCCGGATAGCTGAGCGGGCAGCTTATGCGCTTGGTTATCCACTCCCACCCGTGTGAGTAGTTCCATAGCCCGTTCTTTCGCTTGCGCTGCGGACTTGCCTCGTACTTTTATGGGCCCCAGGGTGACGTTCTGCAGCACAGACTTATGGGCGAACAGGTTGAAAGACTGGAAAACCATGCCCACATCCGCGCGTAGCTTTGCCAGTGCTTTGCCTTCTTGGGGCAGGGGGCTGCCATCGATGGTGATTTCGCCGTCGTCGATGGTTTCGAGGCGGTTGATGGTGCGGCACAGCGTGGACTTGCCGGAGCCAGAGGGGCCGATGATCACCACAACTTCCCCCCGCTTGACTTCCAGGTTGATATCCCGCAGTACATGGAGCTCCCCATAATGCTTGTTGACTTGGGATATACGGACCAGCGTGTGGCCGGTCGCGGTGGAGATCGGACTTGTGGGTGGACTGACTGTCTGGGGCATGTGATGAAGATAACCGAGAAACGCAGTTCGTGATGTACAACACGTTGTTGTGTGGTGAATTTGTTCGCCGTCATCCACCTGGCGGCGAATCAGCGAAGGCAAGCTGGGGTACCTGGGTCAGAGCGGGGCGCTACCGTTGACCCATGACGTCACAACCTTCCCAAAACTCTGCCGAAGCTCAACCGTTCCGCCACAAAGGTCCAATTATTTTGCGCGGCCGTGAACTACAGCGCAGCACATCCGATCAACGCTTCCTGGAACCAGAGGTGATAGCAGGGCGGGATTCCGGCGATTTCACGCGCACGGACCCGTGGAGGGTTTTGCGGATCCAAAGCGAATTTGTGGACGGGTTTGACACCCTGTCCCGTCTGGGGCCTGCTATTTCTGTTTTCGGGTCAGCCCGAACCCCGGAATCTTCCCCCGAATACGCCATGGGGCGTGAGGTCGGGCGCCAGCTGGGGGAGGCTGGATACACCGTCATGACCGGTGGTGGCCCGGGAATTATGGAAGCAGCCAATCGGGGTGCCCACGATGTTGGTGCCCGATCCGTGGGGCTGGGCATTGAACTGCCACACGAACAAGGACTGAATCAGTACATAGATTTGGGAATTAACTTTCGATACTTCTTTGTCCGCAAGACCATGTTCGCCAAGTACTCCCAGGGCTTTATTGTGCTGCCGGGTGGATTTGGCACCTTGGATGAACTCTTTGAATCTCTGACGTTGGTACAGACCGGCAAAATGACTCGGTTCCCCGTGGTGTTGATGGGCGAGCGGTATTGGGCTCCGCTAGTGGAGTGGATCAAAGAAACTTTGGTTGGTGAAGGCATGATTTCCTCCACCGACCCCGAGCTGCTGTGCGTCACGGATTCACCCCAGCAGGCCGTGACGGTTATGCGTGAAGCCCACGAGCGCCGCATGGAAAAACAGCACGACGCCGCAGGCGAGTTTCGTGAACTTTGGGAGGATCAAGGGTGACAAATTCGGTGGCCACCATGGATGTCCACCGCGGTTTGATGCGCATAACCCAGCGAGCGGCGGTGGCGGTGTCCGCCATGCCCTGGTGGGTTCAGGCGCTGCTGATCTGGCTGGCCTCACGGGTGTGGGCGTGGGTGATCTTCAGTGTGGTGGACCGGCAGGCACCGGATGGCCCTTGGGGAGCCAGCCCTCTGGGGTATTTCGCGTTCGTGAGTATTTGGGATGGCCAGTGGTACGAACAGGTGCACGATGCCGGGTACCCAACCCAACTGCCACGGAGTGAATCGGGGGTGGTGGAACCCAACGCGTGGGCTTTCTACCCCGTGTTTCCCCTGGTTGTGCGGGGTATCACCGCAGTAACGGGGTTGCCCTGGACCATTGCGGCTCCGACCCTAGCGTTGGTAGCGGGATTCGTGGCCTCTGTGGTGGTGCTCCGGCTGTTCCGGGAATTTCTACCGGACGCAGCAGCCCTGTGGGCCCTGGCGGTGGTGGCTTTTGGGCCTGCCTCACCGATCTTCCAGACGGCCTACGCTGAATCCCTTCACGTGGCCATGCTGGCGGGTGTGTTGTTGTTGGTGCTCCGTGGGCGCGTGCTGTGGTCGGTGGGATTGATTCTGCTGATGTGTTTAACCCGCCCGGCGGGTGTTCCCTTTGCAGCGGCATTGGGATTGACGTGGTTCATTCGTGCTGTGCGTTCCTTGCGTACTACTCATCGGGCCGGTGGTGTGACCGTACGCGACTGTGTGCGGGTTTTTGACGCGTGGTTTTGGTTGGCGTTGTGGTCCTGTGCCTGTGCGTTGCTCTGGCCGTTGCTGGCGTGGGTGGCCACCGGAGAAATGAGTGCATATACCCAGACCGAAACCGCGTGGCGGGGGACGTCATTGGTGGTTTTTGAACCGTGGTTCCTTCTGGGGAGAACATTTTTTGGCCCGGGGTGGGGTGTGCTGGCGCTACTTGTGCTGGTGGGTGGTGCTGTCCTGATCATGACCACGCGTACGGTGCGTCAAACGTTGCCCGGGGTGGTCTGGATGTGGGTGATCTGCTATGGCGTGTATTTGTTGGCTTTTCTGCATCCGCAGTCGTCAACGTTTCGGATGCTCATTCCTTTGTTTGTCATGGCAGCGCCGGCGGTAGTCATGAGTGAAGACCGCGCATACCGAATCACATTGGTGCTTGTGGGGGCCGTTTTTCAGATCGTTTTTGTGGGGTACTTGTGGCAGTGGTCGCCACTTCCTAGTGGTGGCGACTGGCCCCCGTAAGTTGCCGTGATGGCAGCGAGCCAGATGGTCGCGGTCGCAAACATTGAAAACTCGTCCGGTAGGATGTGTTGAAAGTTTCACGTCGATGACAGGAGAGCAACCGATGGCGGCTATGAAGCCGAGGACTGGTGACGGTCCCATGGAAGTCACCAAGGAAGGCCGCAGTCTGATTATGCGCGTACCGCTAGAAGGCGGTGGACGCTTGGTGGTTGAACTCAAGGCCGACGAAGCTGCGGAACTCAAGAAATGCTTAGAAGGCGTGGCTTCCTGAATCTGCCTTCCACGCTACGAGCCCTCCGCCCTTTCGGGGCGGAGGGCTCGTAGCGTGCTGACGTGCAACACCAGTCAGCTATACGGTGGGGGACGTCGAGTTCTTTTTGACGGCCACAAAAAGGCCGGAACCCGTGGGGAAAATCGTGGAAAAAAACCGTTCGTCCTCCCGGAACACACGGTGCACTTCACGGTGGATTCTGCTGGTTTCGTCGCGAGCGACCGGGTCCGGCACGTTGTCCTGATTCAAAGTGTCCTGGACAATCAAAGTCCCGCCGGGGCGCAGCATCCGACTTGCTTCATCCACGTACAGCAAAGTGTTTGCGGAGTCAGCATCAAGGAACACAAGATCATAGTTTTCGCTGGAGAGTCGAGACAGCACCAAGGAAGCCCTCCCGGAGATGGTACGAATCCGGTGCCCGGCTACGCCAGCTTCCCGGAAAGTTTCCCGCGCTGCCCGCAGGGCGCGGACGTCTGTGTCAATGGTGGTCAGCACGGCACCATCGGGAAGACCCCGCAGAATAGCGGTGCCGGACACCCCGGTTCCGGTGCCCACTTCCACCGCAGAGTTCGGTTGTGCTGCAGCGGTGAGAACCGTCAAGGCCGCTGCCACCCCCGGGGTCACCGGACGTAGGCCCAAAGTGACGGCCCGTTCGCGTGCGCGCAATAAGACTTCGTCCTCCCGAGGGTAAGCCTCGGCATAGGACCAGCTGGTGGTCTTGCCCCGGCCCATTCACAACCTCCCGGTCAGCGGTCTTGACGTGGCGTCTGCACACACTCCTTACCGCATGCGCCTCAAGCATCCTACTCGCCACGACCTTCTCAGTGCTTCTGCCCCTGGCAACTCATGAATATCCGGCTGAATGCGAGCCTTCGCCCAGCGCGTGTTCAGGTTATGCCGTGACTATGGTCTCAATTTCATACTCGTCCGCTTGTCGGTCATGGATCACAAGCCTGCCCCTGGATTGATGCGACGTGCACAAGGCTTTCTGGACCCAACGAATCATGGTGACTTCCCTGGCGGTCTCCATGTTCCTGGTGGTGGGTGTGGCGCTATCCGGCTGGTACGTGGGATCTGGCGGTTCCGGGGCCACTGGTGGTGCCGCGCCGGTTTCCGGGGCCACGTGGGTGGACCCGCAGGCTCTGGTGCATGCGCGTAGTTCTGATGTTGACGCTTTGCGGGCCGATAGCTGGACGCTGCCCCTGGTGGGGTTAAACGGATACAGCATTGAATCGTTACGCCACACCACCGTGGCAGGGCAGCCGGCTATTACCACGGTGGTGAAACACGACCGTAATGGTCGGATCACCGTGGTGGAACAGCGTGGACACATTGATCCAGATCATCCGGTCGTGGGGGACACCGACCTTCCGGCCAGCGCGGCGGGTCTAGAGCCCACCATCATTTCCGGTGCCACAGTGTGGATCCATGACGGTGCGTCATGGCGAGCTATGATCGTGCACGATGATGTCGCCTACACGTTAGTGGCAGATACTGCGCCCCCAGCAATGGCTGATCTGCTGCAACAGGTGGAAGCCGGGCACCGTGCAGCACTGGACAAACCCGTAACGTCCGATCCCGGAACGTTGGAGACCATTGTGCTGGGATGGCGTCGCATTCTGGGACTCCAGTGAGCACACGCCGTATCCGTCCCGCGCGACTGCTAAGGTCTTAGCCGTGTTCGGTATCAGTGGAGCAGAAGCAATCGTGTTGATTGTGGTCGCGCTGCTTGTGATCGGCCCGGAACGTCTGCCGGAATACGCGCAGAAACTTAAGGAAGCGGTCAAAGCGGTCCGCCGGTACGCCAGTGGCGCCAGGGACGACCTCCGCGAAACATTAGGCCCGGAAGTCACGGATGTTGATTGGCGCAAACTGGACCCGCGTCAATATGACCCCCGCACGATCGTCCGGGAAGCTTTGGCTGAAGCGGACCAAGAAGACGCCGAACAACGACGTCGCGAAGCACGCGCGGCTGAATCTGATACCCGCCGGGGGGAACAGGACCAGCGCAGTCGCGCCCTCGTGCGCCTAGCCCCGGGGCAACGAGCCCCCTTTGATTCCGAAGCTACCTGACTTTTTGCGGCGGTGGCCGTCTGTGGGTTATCGGGGGCTGATGCCCAGTGATTTACCGACCAAGTTTCGTGGACCATCAAGATCTGCTGCAATCTTGCTGAGCACCTGAGCAGCAGGGGATTCTGGATCCGACCACACCACGGGACATCCTGAGTCCCCGGCTTCACGTAACCTCATATCCAACGGTACTGATCCCAGCACATCAACCGGGTACCCTAGACGCTCGCTGAGGGACGCGGCAATCTGTGCGCCACCGCCTGCCCCGAAAATATCCAACACACTGCCATCTGGCATGACCATGCCAGACATGTTCTCCACCACGCCCGCCACAGTTTGTTCCGTCATGGCGGCTACTGTGCCAGCCCGCTGCGCAATACCCGTGGCTGCTTGCTGGGGTGTGGATACCACCAAAACCTTGGAACGCGGAAGTTTTTGTCCCACAGAAATCGCGACGTCACCGGTACCCGGTGGCAAGTCCAACAACAGGTGGTCCAGATCCCCAAAATGAACATCGGCTAGGAACTGCTCAATGGCACGGTCCAACAACGGGCCACGCCACACCACCGGGGTGCTGGAATCGGTGAACATTCCGATCGAAATCACCTTGACGCACCCCGCAGCGCCATCGTCGCGCCGCGCGGTTTCGGGAACATCCACCACGGCGGGCAAAATCATGTCATCCACTTTGGTGGGGCCGTGATGAATGCTGAACAGGCCGGGGATAGAAAACCCATGGATATCCGCATCCACCACACCCACTTGACGGCCACGGGCAGCCAAAGCGGCAGCTAGGTTAGCGGTCACAGAGGATTTTCCAACCCCGCCTTTACCGGAGACCACCGCGTGTACACGAGTTAACGAATGGGGGTCCGCAAACGGGATGGAACGGGTGTGTCCTAAACGCTCCTTGAGTTCCTGCCGTTGTTGCGGGGTCATGACTCCCAGCTCCACTACAACCCGTTGAACACCCTCCACCTGGGTGAGGGCTGATTCCAGATCGTGTTCGATGGTGGAACGTAGGGGACACCCCGAAATGGTCAACAGCACTTCCACCACCGCTGTGCCATCCGGTTCCAGTACGGCCCGTTGCACCATGCCCAGTTCCAGAAGGGGGCGCTGCAATTCAGGATCTTTAACGGTGTTGAGCGCCTGGTATAGCCGGGAATCCACGGTGGGCTGAGGGGAGGAGTTTTCAGCGTGCACGCGATTCCCCCACACCGCCCTTTTTCTTCTTTTTCATGTGCGGAGTGCTGCCCTGCGCCTGGGCTTTTTTGACGCTGGGCGCAGAGTCTGCGGTGTCGTCCCGTTCCTCCACGAGTTCCTGGAGAAGGTCACGAATTTCCGCGCGGACAAAGTCTCGGGTGGCCACCTCGCGTATGGCCATACGCAGGGAGGCAATTTCACGGATCAAGTACTCAGTATCGGCCAGATTTTCTTCATCGCGTTTGCGGTCCTGCTCGGCAATTACTCGGTCACGGTCATCTTGCCGGTTCTGGGCCAACAGCAGCAACGGTGCGGCGTAGGACGCTTGTAGGGAGAGCATGAGGGTAAGCAGCGTGAAATTCAGCGCGCGAGGGTCGAACTGTAACTGTTCCGGCATCAAGGTGTTCCACCCTAACCACACCGCCACAAATACAGTCATCCACAGCAAGAACTGTGGGGTGCCCATAAACCGGGCAAAACCTTCCGTCATTTGCCCAAAAGAATCTGGGTTGGGCCGCAGACGGTCCCACACCCCATGCCGTAGCCCGGAGGGAGTATCCAAACCGGAAGGACGGCGCTCGGAGTTCGTACGACTTTCACTCATAGAGTCGGCCCACTTTCCGCACCGGAGTGCCGTCGTCCCAGGTCCGCCAGTCGTCCGGGAGGAGATCGTCCAGGACGTCGTCGATGGTTACCGCCCCCACCACGCGACGGTTTTCGTTGACCACGGGAATGATAGTGAGGTCGTAGGTTGCCAGTTCCTTGGCCACGTCAGAGATCGGTGCCATATCTCGAATTGGTTCAATGGAGGTATCCAACATGCTCCCTAAAGGTTCCGGGGGCGGAACTCGCAGTAACTGTTGCATGTGCACCATGCCCAGGTAACGGCCGGTGGGGGTTTCCAAGGGGGGGCGGCACACGAAGACCGCCGCAGCCACAGCGGGTGATACCTCTTCTTGTCGGATCGCTGCCAGCGCATCCGCCACGGTGGTTTCGGGGGAAAGGATGATCGGAACCGGGGTCATCATGGATCCCGCTGTTCCTTCCTCGTATTCCAACAAGCGGCGGACATCTTCGGCTTCCTCGGGCTGCATGAGCTGCAGTAGGTCCTCGGCTTGGGATTCTGGGAGCTCGTTGAGCAAATCGGCAGCGTCGTCGGGTTCCATTTCTTCCAGAACGTCAGCGGCGCGCTCCACGTCAAGGCTAGTCAAGATAAAGACCTGGTCCTCTTCCGGTAGCTCTTGCAACACATCCGCCAAACGGTCGTCATGCAGTTCACCGGCGATTTCAAGTTTGCGTTTGGGGGAGAGCCCATGCAGTTCCTCCGCCATATCCGCCGGTTGGTCCTCCTCGTGTGCATGAACCCACTGGGTGGCCGCTTGGGGGCCCACACTGGCCAGATCCCGGGCGTCTTCCCAGGCGACCACCAAAGTTTCGCCAGGGCGTCTGCGCATGAGCCCCCCGGTGGTGCTGGAACGCCGCACAAATAATTCCGTGAGCTGCCAGTCACCGGAGCGCGCCGGTTCCATGGCCATATCCACAATGGTCGCGGTGCCGGAGCCATCTAGTAGGGCGACGTGCTGGTCAAACATTTCCCCGATCACCAGGGTTTCTTGGCCGCGTTGTTGGAACCGTCGCAGGTTCACTAACCCGGTGCAGACCACACGTTTGGAATCCATGCTGGTCACGCGGGTCATCGGGACAAAAACCCGCCGCTTTCCGGGAACTTCCACCACCATTCCCACCACAATCGGGCGTTTGACCTGCCCACTCCGTCTGGCGCCGGGTGTACGGCGTACCACCACAAAATCCCGCAGGCGGCCCACTCGGTCCCCCAGGGGGTCGAAGACATCCAGACCGATGAGTCGGCCGATGAAGATCTTTTCTAGGGAGCTGCTCACTACACCAGCCTAATGGGCAGGTGGGGGATGATGGGTGCATGAGCCTTTTTGATCAACGCCCAAATTCCTTGACACGCAGCGGCATTCCCGACGGCCAAGTGATCGGCAGTTTCTCAAAATACGCCGATGCCCAAAAAGTCGTCGACCACCTGTCGGACCAACAATTTGAGGTCAAAGCGGTGTCGATCGTGGGTCATGATCTGCATTCCATCGAGCAAGTCACAGGTCGGTTGACGTATCCACGGGTGGCACTGTTATCCGCATGGCAAGGCGTCATGTTCGGGCTGTTTTTTGGTGTGATTCTTGCCCTGTTTGGCAGCGGCGGATGGGGGATGCCCGTGCTGCTGACCGCCCTGTTAGGCGCGGCCTTTTGGATGATCCTGGGCGTGGTGAGTTTTGCCGCACAACGCGGACGCCGTGACTTCACCTCTGTGTCGACGGTGGTAGCGGCCCGGTACGACGTCGTAGCGCGAGCCGACCTTGCCGCTGCGGCACGCCAGAGCCTAGAGGGGCTCAACCTGGCCGGTCTCCACTCCACCGTCACGGACACGCCGGATGCTCCCTCGCAGCCCCAGCAGTCGACTGCATCAGGAGCTCAAGAGTCCACCAGCAAGTCCTCGCGTAGCGACTGGGAATTGCCAGATGGCAGCCCACGGTATGGGGTGCGCCTGGACCCCTCGGATACGAATAGCTCGTCCTCTCATGACCAACCACACCAGTCTTGAAAATAGGGTGTTACGCCCGGTGTGCGGCCATCCACGCTTCCACCTGATCGGGGTCCCGAGGCAGGGCGGCGGATAGATTTTCGTTGCCGTCTTGGGTGACCAGGATGTCATCTTCAATGCGTACCCCAATGCCCCGGTACTCCGGGGGAACGGAGAGGTCTTCGGCCTTAAAGTACAACCCAGGCTCAATGGTGAAGACCATGCCAGGTTCAATGACAGCGTCCTGGTACATCTCCCGGCGGGCTTGCGCACAGTCGTGAACGTCCAAGCCCAGGTGATGGCTGGTGCCGTGAGGCATCCATCGACGGTGCTGCTGGCCCTTGGCGGACAGGCTGACGTGCGCGGGAACCGGAAGTAAACCCCACTGCTCCAACCGGGTGGCCAGAACCTCCATGGCGGCGTCGTGGACGTCACGGAACTGGCGCCCAGGAACCGCCACGGCGGACGCCGCATCGGCGGCGTCCAACACAGCCTGGTAAACCTTGCGCTGGATAGGGGAGTAATGGCCATTGACAGGCAGGGTCCTGGTGATATCTGCCGTGTACAGCGAATCCCGTTCAACCCCTGCGTCCACCAAAAGCAGATCCCCGTCACGCACGGCTCCGGTGTTCCGAATCCAATGCAGCACCGTGGCGTTGTTTCCCGCTGCGGCAATGGTGTCGTACCCCAGGTCATTGCCGTCAGCGCGGGCCCGAGCAAAAAACGCAGCCTCCACTACACGCTCGCCACGGGCCGCTTGGGTGGCCGCTGGTAAAGCTTTGACGACATCGGCAAAGCCCCGGATGGTGGTGTTGACGGACTCCCGGAGCTCTGTGATTTCATGAGCATCTTTAATCAGCCGCAGTTCAGATAATGCTGTCAGTAGTTCGGCATCCTGTTGCTGTGCTTCGTCCAGGTCAAGGTCAGCGGCAACTCTTGCAGCGGTCACCATATGATCCACAGAAGAATCCTGTCCCGCGATCATGCGCACGCGGACCCCACCGCTGGCAGGGTCTCCCACATTTTTGGATACGGCGGATTCCACACCGGAAAGATCAGCCGTCGCAATGCCATATGCACTGCTGATTTCCGTGAGCGTGGGACGATCCCCCACCCAGAACTGTCCGTTGCGGACGTCTGCGTAGAACTCTCGGGTGTCACGGCCTGCCATGGGATGAAAGAACAATGTGGCCACGTGGTGGCCGCCGTCGTCGCCGGTACCCTGCTCTACCGGCTCTAAGACAAGGACCGCGTGGGGTTCATGATCCGCTCCTAAGCCGGTTAAATGCGCAAAAGCTGAGTGCGGGCGGAACCGGTAATCGGTGTCATTGGAACGTACTTTGGGCTCGCCTGCGCTGATCACCAGCCGTTCACCGACGAACGCTGCAGATATTCTCCGACGCCGATCCGCCGCAAAATCGGCTACGGCTTCACGGGGTGCATGATGGTCCGGAATGTGGGCCCACTGCGAAGCCATGAACTGCTGAAAAGCATCCGAATCTGGGGACCTGCTCCGGTTGTCTTCGCTGACGTCTGCTGCGTGATGGGTGGTGGGCTCAGGCGACGACGACCCGTCCTGTGTGGTGGTCATGTGGCTCCGTTCGGGTTCTCGCACCGGATTGTTGGCGCAAAGGTCTGTGCTGCTCTAATCGTGCCAGGATGGGGCTATGAAGATCGACCTCCATACTCACTCGACGGCCTCGGACGGAACTCAACCGCCCGCTCAGGTCATGGTTTCTGCAGTCGAGGCGGGATTGGACGCGGTGGCGTTAACGGACCATGACACCACGGCTGGGTGGGTGGAGGCCGCTGAGGCCGCTGCACAGACAGGCTTGACCCTAGTGCGCGGCACCGAGATTTCCTGCCAGACCGAACACGGTGTTTCGGTGCATATGCTCTCTTACCTCCAAGACCCTGACTACCTGCCGTTGAAACGGGTCATGGAACGGGCGCGGACTTCCCGATTAACCCGTGCGCGGCGCATGGCAGAGCTGATCGGTAAGGACTACCCGATCACGTGGGACATGGTGCAACAACACGTAGCCGACGGAGCCACCGTGGGACGCCCTCATCTGGCGGATGCGCTGGTAACAGCGGGTGTGGTAGCGGACCGTACTGAAGCCTTCAACACGGTGCTGCACCCACGTTCTGGCTACTACGTACCGCATGAAGCCCCAGACCCCGTCACAGCAGTGCGTTTGGTCCGTGAAGCTGGGGGAGTCCCGATCATGGCCCACCCCATGGCCACCACACGTGGAAGGGTGGTGGACGACCGCGCCTTGATCGCGTTCATTGATGCCGGGTTGGCCGGACTCGAAATCGCTCACAGGGACAACCCCCAGGCCGCACGTGCGCATCTATCGCAGTTAGCGGCCCACTACGACTTGATCGTCACGGGGTCATCCGATTACCACGGGGCGGGTAAACCCAACCGCCTGGGGGAAAACTTGACCTCAATTCGGTCACTGCGCCGTATCGAGGAACAATCCAGTGGAACCACACCTATTTTGTGGGCGTCAACAGCCCCAGCGGCTTCCCCGTAGGTCTGTGGGTTAGTCCTGTGTGGTCGCTGATTCGTTGTTGATCACACGACGACGGCGTCGTCTGCGCGCCGCACCTTCCGTGGAACGATCACGGGCTGTGGCAGTTCCGTTTCCAGAGCGTTGGGGTGTTTTCCGCCCGGTGTTGGAGGATTGAGTCCGGCTACGCCCGGTCCCACGCCCGGTTTTTTGACGTCCTTGAGTGTTTTTACTGCTCTTATCTTTATTGCCGGGACCTCCCAGATCTTCAAGATTTTCTGCTGCCAAACCGGCGTGGGTGCGTTGGCTTTTGGGCAGGCGACCCTTGGTACCTTCCGGGATGCCCAAGTCCGTGTACAGATGAGCGGACGAGGAATACGTTTCCCGGGGTTCCTGAACTCCGAGCTCCAGGGTTTTGTCAATCAAGCGCCACCGTGGCACATCATCCCAGTCCACAAACGTCACGGCGGTGCCTTTGTGGCCAGCACGACCGGTGCGTCCCGTGCGGTGCAGAAAAGTTTTGTCGTCTTCTGGACACTGATAATTAATCACGTGCGTGACGTCGTCGACGTCAATGCCACGGGCCGCCACATCGGTGGCTACCAGCACGTCCACTTTGTTATTGCGGAACGCCCGCAATGCTTGTTCACGTGCGCCTTGGCCAAGGTCCCCGTGCAGCGGCGCAGCGGCGAACCCACGTTGGGTGAGTTCATCAGCGACTTTGGCTGCGGTGCGTTTGGTCCGGGTGAAGATGATGGTTTTGCCACGCTCTCGGGCCTGGAGAATGCGGGCAACCACCTCATCCTTATCCAGGTGGTGTGCACGGTAAATGACTTGGCGGATATCCGCTTTGGTGGTTCCTTCATCCGGGGCAGCGGCACGGATATGCATAGGCTTTGACATGTACCGACGGGCCATAGCAACGACCGGGCCGGGCATGGTGGCGGAAAACAACATGGTGTGCCGCAGGCGTGGAACGGTGGAGAGAATCTTTTCGACATCGGGGAGGAACCCGAGATCCAGCATTTCGTCCGCTTCGTCCAGCACCACGGTCTTGATCTGGGAGAGGTCCAGGTGGTGTTGCCTATTCAGGTCGATCAAACGACCCGGGGTGCCGACAACCACCTCCGTACCCTTCTGCAGGGCGTCAATTTGTGGTTCGTACGCACGGCCACCATAAATGGTCAGCACGCGCGCGTCTCGGGTGGCGGCAGCTGTGGAAAGATCCGAGCCCACCTGAACCGCTAATTCCCGAGTGGGAACAATGATGAGTGCCTGTGGGGCTCCCGGGCGTTGAAGCTGTTGCCATTCGGGGTCTTGCCGCCCCACCACACGCTGAATAACCGGGATGCCAAAGCCCAGGGTTTTGCCCGTGCCCGTCTTGGCCTGTCCGATGATGTCTTGCCCGGTTAATGCTACGGGCAATGTCATCGCTTGAATGGGGAAGGGAGAGGTGATGCCTTCAGCTGCCAGTGCCTCCACGATGTCCTGGCGGACGCCGAAATCCGCAAAAGACGTGGGAGCATCTTTGATGGCTTCCGGTGTGGCTTCTACAGAGGTTTCAGCTACCTGTTCGATGCTGTCGGTGTTCTCGGTCATATGTGTAGGGGGGTTCCTTGTACCTTGTTCGGGCGGATCAGGAGGCGGACACTCCAGGCATGAAACCCACTTTGCGTCGGGATTCACTACCGATTTCCACATAGGCAATACCCGCTGTGGGGACCATGGTGGTGTTGTCTTTGGTGTCCTTCAGCGTCAACACAGCTCCTTCTGTCAGAGCTGCGGCGATGGCCTCTTGCGCTTCCTGGGCATTGAGGGGGGAGTCCACCACGATTTCACGGGCCACATGCTGGATACCTATTTTGATGTCCACGGTGCCTCCTTCAGGCGATTAATGCGGGAAAACAACGGTCTTACCGGGCTCATCTTAAGAAGGTGTCAGGTCCAGTCCTCGTCGATGATGCTGATTCCGCCCCAGGCTAAACGGAACACCTGACGCTGAGCTTCAGCCCGGTCCCCCACAACGGGGTTACGTGCCCAGTATGAGGCACCTGCCTGAGCCATGGCTGTCAGTGAGCGTGAAAGCATCACAGCGTGGCCTTGGCTCAGTCCAGCGTTCGGCCCCAGCACAGAGCCAATAGCTTCGGCGATGCTCATGTGGAAGTTTTCAAACCGGTCCCGGATTTCCGGATCGGCTAGCTGATCGGTTTCAAAGATTAAACGGTAAGCCTCTGGGGAATCGGCCACGAAGTCGAAATAGACATTCAGCATGGATTCCACGCGCGTTCGGTTCACTGTGCTTGAGCGTAACGCGGTGAGTAGACGGACTCCGAGTTGTTCTAAATTTTCATCGACCAGAGCAAGGTAAAGATCCCGTTTGCCCGGAAAATGCTGATAAAGCACGGGTTTGGATACCCCAGCGGCTTCGGCAATTTCATCCATAGAAGCCTTGTGATAGCCAAGATGAGAGAAGGTTTCCAGGGCCACGTTCAGTAGCTGGGTGCGTCGTTGCTCCCGTGGTAAACGTGTGGATCGGCCAGATCTGGTAGGACGGTCCATTCCGGTGGGGTGAGTGGGATGGTGAGGCATAGGGTGCTCCTGATGGCCGGGTTAGCCCGCAGCCCGTGGCGCGGCATGTGACAGCCGGGGCTCAGCGGTGGGAGATGGTGCGTAGGAATCAGCAGCGGTTGCAGATTCCTGCGTTTCGGACGTCTGGGCTTGCGGCGCGGGGATGGTGATACCAAACAAGGCTTCCAGACCCGTCAGGTAGTCGTCAGCGCGGCCTTCTTCGGCAAGCTGTCGGGCACGGACCGTGGGTTCGTGCAGCAATGACTTGATGATGCGACGCATGGCAAAAGCCACTTGGTCGTGGGAACCCGCGCACCCGTGGTGCTGTCGAATTTTTTCGAGTTCTTGTTCCAACACGCCCATGGTGTGCTGTCGCAGAGCAACAATCGCGGCATCCATATCCCGGGCTGTGCGCCGATGATCGAAGCGGTGGGCAGCTTGCTCCACCATGCGTTCAGCGGCTTCGACGGAGTCGCTGGTTTCTTCCGGGGCGGCTAATTTCACGGACTCTAGGGTGATGACTTCGACGTGTTCTACATCTGCCGCTGCGGGATCAAAATCCCGAGATAGTGCCAGGTCCACCACAGTGAGGGGATGCGACGGTAAATCTTCGGCGGGGATGGGTTTCGAACCACCGGAGCACCCTATAACGACGTCACACCGCTCCAGCGCGGCGTCTAGCTGGTCAACCGGTACAGCAACCCCGCCCCGGTTGACGGTGAATTGCTCAGCACGCCCAGAGGCGGAATACACCTCAATATCGGCACAGCCCCGATCACGCAATGCGGCCATGGTTGCTCCGGCATAGGCTCCGGTGCCGAACAACAATGTGCGGCGTTGAGGCCACTGACCTGCGGTGACATCATCGGCTAGGTCGAGGGCTACGGAGACGATCGAACGTCCGCGCTCTCCCAAACTGGTGTGGGCGCCAACTTCCCGGGCAGTATGCGCAGCTGCTTCAAAGAGGCGAATGAGCTCTCCGCTTGCAGTGCCTGCTTTTTGGGCATCGGTTAAAGCGCGACGTACCTGTCCTGTGATCTCCCGCTCACCAACCACCGCAGAGTCCAGCCCGGACACCACGGTGAAAAGGTGGCGGGTAGTTTCTGCTTCGTGAAGCAGCTGTATGTCATGTGCCACGTCTTGAGGGTCGAAGCCCGCACGGTGAGCCAACTGCTCAATCAGTTCGGCACCAATCCGATGCACAGCGGCGGGATGTGCCGCAGTGTGTGACACATCCCCATAAAGTTCCAGTCGGTTGCACGTGGATAGCGCCACAACACCGTCAAGCAGCCCGGAATGAACAACATCGGCGGGCAGCCCAACAGCACCGTCTGCCAGGCGGGCAACGGTTGTCAGATCAACATCGCGGTGTGAAGCCACCAGAGAAAAGAGCACCACAGTGGGGCAATCGTAACCCGTATTAGAGGATCTGTTGGCCATCGAAGGGGTAAATCCGCACGTCGTTGCCCTCAATCCGTGTTTGCATACGCTCGAAGAGAAAAGACATACGCCCGCCGCTGACGAGGCGTCGTCAAACTCCACCGCCGTGCTTGGCACAATGGCCGTGATGACTACTGCACCCCAATCCACCGGACACAGTGACGTGACCGATGCCTTAAATCCTGCCGGCTTTCGCCAGGGTTTCCACAACCTCCCGCCGCAGCACCCACTGCGGACTGGTGCCACTCTGGACTCCCCAGTGCTCCAAGCCCTCACTGCACGCACTCCCGCACACCCTCCGGTGTGGTTCATGCGTCAGGCGGGTAGATCCCTGCCGGAATACCGCGCAGCACGCCAAGGCAACGCCATGCTGGATGCTTGCTTAACCCCGGACCTTGCGGCAGAAATCACAGTGCAGCCCGTGCGGCGTCACGCGGTGGATGCGGGGATTTTCTTCTCGGACATCGTGGTGCCGTTGCGGTTAGCCGGGCTGGATGTGGACATTGTTCCGGGGCAAGGTCCTGTGCTTTCCCGGCCGATCCGTACTGCCAAGGACGTCGCAGAACTGCCGGAAATTGACGACGCCGCCTGGGAACCGATCCGACGCGCCGTCGCCTTGGTGGTGGCTGAATTAGGGTCCACACCACTGATCGGTTTTGCCGGTGCCCCGTTTACGGTGGCTGCCTACATGGTGGAAGGTGCCCCCTCCCGCGACCACCTGCTGCCGCGTACCATGATGCACGCCGATCCCCACACGTGGGAAGCGCTCGCGGACTGGGCGGCTCGCGCCTCGGGGGCTTTCCTGAAAGCGCAGGTGGAGGCTGGGGCATCCGTTGTTCAGCTTTTTGATTCCTGGGCGGGGTCATTATCTGTGCGCGATTACGTGGACCACGTGGTGGGGCACTCCGCCACCGCATTGGCGGCTGTAGCAGACACTCCGGTGCCGCGCATTCATTTCGGCACGGGCACCGGAGAACTTTTAGTGGCCATGCGGGACGCCGGGGCCGAGGCGGTGGGTGTTGACCACCGGATCCCGTTGGAGGAAGCTAACCGGCGGCTTGGTGGGCGTACGGTATTACAAGGCAACATCGATCCCGCTTTGCTGGCGGCACCACGGGACGTTTTGCACCGTCATGTGGACGACGTTCTACGCGGCGGGTCTACGGCCCCGGGGCACGTGGTCAACTTAGGACACGGAGTTCCGCCGCACACGGATCCTGCGGTCCTCACGGAGCTCGTCAGCCATATTCATAACAGCCAGATATCCGCACGCTAACCGGTGAAAATTTACCGACCTGCCATATCCGGAGAGGAGTGTTGAGGTGACGACCACCTCCGGCGGAAGCGTTTCTTCCTCTGTTCCCTACAAGCCACGTACTGCACTGGTTGTGGGTGGTGGTGTGGCCGGGCTGGTTGCTGCGCGGGACATGGCTGCTGCGGGACTGCGGGTGACGTTGGTGGAGGCTCGCCCTCAGTTTGGTGGCGCGGTGGGATCACACTTGGTGAATAACACCGTGTTGGATTCGGGTGCGGAGTCTTTTGCAACGCGAACTGATGACGTTTCTGCACTGATTTCTGAACTTGGCTTGAGTCACCGTGTGTGTACGCCTGATCAGGCCGGTTCTTGGGTGTATCTCCCCGACGGCCCCCGGCCTAGTGAACGTTCGGGGGTTCTGGGGATCCCCGGTGATTTGGACACTCCTGGGTTGCGCCAAACCTTGGGGCGCTACGGCTGGTGGCGGGCCACACAGGACCTCAAACGTCCGGCACGCATTGGAGCTCAGGCCACCACCGTGGGTGGTTTGGTGCGGGCGCGTATGGGATCTGCTGTGGTCGATAAACTCGTTGCCCCTTTTACCCTGGGTGTTCATTCCCTACACCCGGATGATTTGGATATTGATGCGGTTGCCCCCGCATTGCGGAACATGCTGCGACGCACCGGTTCCTTGACAGCTGCCGCCGCAGCCTTGCGCGAGGCCACACCCGCCGGTCAAAACGTGGCCAGTTTGACCGGCGGTATGAACACATTGACGGAGGCGCTGGTCCGGGATCTCACCCGCCGCGGGGTCAAACTCGTCGCAGGGTATGACGTTCTCGCTTTGGATCGTGACCCTCGCCGCGAAGGGTGGATGGTGCTCCAGCGGCAACCGGAATCCGGGGATAAAACAGCGATTGCACGGGGTGAATTGTTGGTGATGGCCGCGGGTGGTAACAGTGCTATCCGTTTGCTCTCTGGTGCTAACCCTGATTTTTCTCAGTTACAACCGGAACCCAGCCCCCGCGTGGCGTTGGCCACCCTGGTGGTTCGTAATTCCGCGCTTGATGCCGCCCCACGAGGAACGGGAATTTTGGTCTCACCGGATGTCAAACACGTCCGCGCCAAGGCGATGACCCATTCCACGGCTAAATGGAAATGGTTGCGGGACGCTTTGCCAGCCGGTGACCATGTGTTGCGTTTGTCCTATGGGAGCGGCGGGCGGCAATCACAGAACACGGACCCTGAATTGACGCTGAGCGATGATCAGCTGGTCACCTTGGCTCTGCGGGATGCTTCCGCTTTGTTGGGAGTTCGCCTGCGCCCGAAAGAACTGATTGATGCCGATGTGGTGCGGTGGGAACAGACCCTGACCCGGCCTTCAGTGGGACATTCCGAGCGGGTGTTGAAGGTTCGTGAAAAAGCGGCTGACCTGCCCAGCACCGTGGCGGTAGGGGCTTGGTTGGCTGGAACCGGTCTGGCCGCCGTCGTGGCAGATACCCGAGCCCAGGTGGCTGCTTTGCTGGCCAGCAGAGGAGTGCACCCACCAATAATGGATCAACAAGGACGATAAGAGATGAACTCAGAGGAACACGACACCCCAGCAACCACGCACACTGCGTCTGAGCCTTCTGCGGGGGCACCAGCCGAATACTGGGCTGTATGGTCTGTTTATGCCCGGAATATAGACCATCAGCCGTTAGATGCCGACCACGAGCGGGCGGCCATAGACCAGTTCGACGCGCTTGTCGCACAGCTGGGTGAGCAGGGGGTGACGCTACGGGGAACATACGACGTTTCCGGACAGCGTCACGACGCTGATGTCATGGTGTGGCTACACGGTGATAACCCCCAGGCCCTGCAAGCAGCGTTGCGCAGCATGCGCCGTACGGATCTGATGAATGGAACGCATCAGGTGTGGTCCGCCATGGGGGTGCATCGCGACGCCGAATTCACACACAACCATTTGCCGTCCTTTGCGCGAGGCACACAGCCAGGGGCGTGGTTGTGCGTGTATCCGTTTGTGCGTTCCTACGAGTGGTACTACATGAATGATCAGCGTCGTTCAGAAATGCTAAAAAATCACGGCATGAAAGGCCGTGATTACCCCCAGGTGCAACCAAATACCATTGCCTGTTTTGGTCTCAATGATTACGAGTGGTTGTTGGGTTTGGAAGCTCCAGAATTAGTGGATCTAGTGGATGTGATGCGCCACTTCCGTAATACAGAAGCCCGGTTGCATGTTCGCGAAGAAACGCCGTTTTACACAGGCCGTCGAATGAATACTGCAGAACTTGTGGAGGTTCTCCAATGAGTCATGACCACACCCAGGACAACACCGCTGATCAGGAGGTTCTGGTGCCGTCTACTGTGCCTGTTCCTACGGGGGAACAGTTGAGGCAGTTGGCTGAACGTGGCGGTGCAGAAGCTGCCGCTGGGCGTGCCCAAGAATCCTCGTCCGTGCTGAGTCAAGCTCGCGCGGAAAGCCCTCAAGAATGGGACGCCGTGGTGCTGTCGAGCTTCGGGGGTCCTGAAGGGCAGGAAGACGTTATCCCGTTCTTGCGTAATGTGACTCGTGGGCGCGGTATTCCGGATGAACGGTTGGAAGAAGTCGCCACACATTACCGCCACCATGGGGGAGTTTCCCCTATTAATCAGCAGAACCGTGAACTACGGGCAGCGCTGGAACACCACATGCGCGAACGGGGTATTCATACCCCCTTGGTGTGGGCCAACCGAAACTGGGACCCCTACGTGGCGGATGTACTGCGGGATTTGCACAGCCAGGGTAAGGACCGAGTTCTGGTGCTGACCACGTCGGCTTTTTCCGGGTATTCCTCGTGTCGTCAGTACCGGGAAGATTACGGTGTGGCACTAGCAGAAACCGGGCTGAGCGATGCCATGACGGTGGCGAAAATTCGTCAGTATTACGATTCCGAAGGGTTTTTAATTCCCTTTGTAGAGGGCCTGGAAACCGCTTTACAGACCATAGACGCTGATGCCGGTGCCTCCGATGGGCCGGTTCGGATCCTCTTTGCCGCTCACTCTGTGCCGGACGTTGATGCTTTGGCGTCTGGACCCGAACAAATGCGTGATCAATTTGTCAGTGGCTCAGCTTATGTGCATCAGCTGTTGGCGGCCTCACGATCGATTATGGAACGGCTGACACAGCGTGTGGGCCAGGTGCCCGAGTGGGAACTGGTGTTTCAGTCCCGTTCGGGGTCCCCCCGAGTTCCGTGGTTGGAACCCGATGTTAACGATGCTATTGAGCAGGCCGCTGCACACGGGGTTTCCGGGGTGATTGTGGTGCCAATTGGTTTCGTGTCTGATCACATGGAAGTGATCTGGGACTTGGATACTGAAGCAGCGGAAACAGCGGATGAACACGGCTTGGCGTTCATCCGTACCCCCACGCCGGGGACCCACCCGGCGTTTGTCCACGCCTTGGTGGATTTGATTGAACAACGCATGGTGGGCCGTGACGCCGCCCCCCGAATTTCTGCGTGTGCCGACGCCACGTGGTTTGACACCTGCGCGGCGGAATGTTGCGTGAAGGTGCTGCGCGGTGCCACAGAACCACGTCCAACAATCGCTCAACGGCAGCCCCAAGCTCCCTTGCAAGTGGGGGTTGACGACACTGCCGCGGTGATCCACGCGTGACGTCCGATGGGTCGCGCCCCCGCATCGGGGCCGTGGTGCGCATAGGTACCAGGGGGTCTGCGCTGGCCACAACACAAACCGGGCATGTTGCGGCTGCTTTACAGGCAGAAGGTGCCGGTGACTATGAGGTGCGGATCATCCGCACTGAAGGGGACGTGAACACCGGGTCGCTAGCGTCGTTGGGTGGTACCGGAGTGTTCGCGGCCGCATTGCGGCATGCCTTGATGGAGGGGCAGGTGGATCTCGCGGTGCATTCCCTGAAGGATCTGCCTACGGCCCCTCATCCGGGGTTGGCGATTGGGGCGGTTCCGGTGCGTGAAGATCCTCGGGATGCTCTGTGCGCCCGGGATGGTTTGACTTTGGCGCAGCTGCCGCATGCAGCCAAAATTGGCACAGGCTCGCCACGACGCGCAGCGCAACTATTGGCGGTTCGTCCTGATCTGATGGTGGTGGAGATCCGCGGTAACGTTCCCACCCGATTAGCCCGGGTGGCTGGCTACGATTCCGCCGGTCCCGGCGACTTAGACGCCGTGGTGTTGGCCAGCTCCGGATTACGGCGGTTGGGATGTGAACACTACGTTACGGAATACTTGGACCCCTCTGTCATGCTGCCTGCACCGGGACAAGGCGCTTTAGCGTTGGAGGTCCGTGCTCATCTTCTGCGAGCCGACCCCGGCTTGGCCGCCCAGGCCTTGGGCGCTTACGGGGAACCCCCAGAACTCAACACCGTGGTGCAACGGTCCGGACAAGCTGAGATGGAGAACAACCTGTTACGGGCGCTAGGCCGGGTGAACCACAGCGAATCGCGCTGCGCTGTCAGCGCTGAGCGGGCGGTACTGGCGCGTCTGGAGGCAGGTTGCGCTGCCCCGGTCGGTGCCCTGGGTCAGGTGCAGGACGGTCTGCTGGTTTTGGATTGTGCCGTGGTTTCCCCGGATGGCAGTCGTGTGCTGCGTCGTACGGAAGCTTCCGACGAAATTTCGGTGGATGCCGCCCGTGAATTGGGCCGCCGTGTGGGTGATGGTCTGTTGACTGATGGTGCAGCAGAATTGGTGGGGCTACGCTGACGTGGCTCACCACAGTCGTTGTTTGGACGGTGTGCGGGTGCTGGTGACTCGGACGCCGGAGCGTGCCCGTGATTTTGCTGATGCGGTGGTAGCTGACGGTGGCAGCGTCGTTTTCGCCCCCATGCGGCAAGCAGCAGCACTAGAAGACCCCCGACACCAACAGTTGATCGAGCAGTTAAACTACGTGGCTGCCGCCGCTGCACCGGATTGGTTGGCGGTGACCTCCGTGAATACAGTGCTTGCCTTATGCCAGGCACTGTCCATGGAGGCTGTTGGTGACTCGAGTTCTCCGATGGCCTCCTTAGGGGACTGGGTAAGGCCAGCTGTTGCGAGGGGTTTGCGGGTCGCTGCCGTGGGGGCCGCCACTGCACATGCCTTGGAGCATGCCGGGGTGCGCGTGGACCTGGTGCCTCCAGCCCAAGACTCTTCCGCGCAAGGTCTGGTGCAGGTTTGGCCGCAGCCACCACAACACGTATGTTCTGAAGCCACGGTGTACTTGCCACAGTCCGAGATAGCGCGCAGCACCTTACGGGACGGGTTGGTGCGTCGCGGATGGGCAGTGCACACGGTTACCGCTTACCGGATGGTTCCGTGGCCAGCTGCTCTGCCTCTGTCCAGTCCTACCGCCCCCGCTGGTGAGCGGCTATGGAGCCCCGAAGAAGCCCGCAGGCATGTGGCATCCGGGGCAGTGGATGTAGTGGTGGCCACGGCGCCGTCACTATTGCGGGAACTGCTGCCCACCCCCAATCCGGCGGAGAGGCTGAACAACATAGCGTTTGTGGCCATGGGCGAAGCCACTCGGCGAACAGCCGAAGCGTTGGGGGTGACTGCCTACGCAGCCGTTACACCGAACACCGATGGCCTGCTGCAGGCCGTGAAAACAGCCGTGAAGGAGCATCGGGCATGAGTACCGACGAACACCAGCAGACAACCACTTTGTCGCACCGTCCCCGCAGATTACGCAGCACCCCTGTGATGCGTGCTCACGTGCGAGAAAACCATGTACGTCCTGAGCAGCTGATCCTGCCGGTTTTTGTTCGGGAAGATGCCCAACGACCCCAACCCATCAACTCCATGCCGGGTGTGGTGCAACACACTATGGACTCTCTGAAGGCCGCCACTCAGGAAGCAGTAGAGCTGGGGCTGGGAGGGCTCATGATTTTTGGTGTCCCTACTGCACTGGATGCCACCGGATCTGGGTTGATATCCCCTGACGGCGTGCTGAACCGTGCGTTGCAGGCGGTGCGCGCGGAAGTGGGCGATGACATCTTGGTGATGGCAGATTTGTGTTTGGACGAGTTCACAGACCATGGGCATTGTGGAGTGTTAGATGTCCACGGGCGGGTGGATAACGATGCCACACTCACGCTCTACGCCCATGCGGCAGTGGCCCAAGCTGAAGCCGGCGCCCACGTTGTGGGACCGTCCGGAATGATGGACGGCCAGGTGGGGGTGATCCGCCAGGCCTTGGAGGCGGCGGGCCACGCGGATGTTGCTGTGTTGGCGTACACGGTCAAATACGCGTCCGCCTTCTACGGACCTTTCCGGGAAGCGGTGGATTCAACGCTGACGGGGGACCGCAAAACCTATCAAATGGACCCAGCCAACCGGCGGGAGGCCCTGCGGGAGCTACAGCTTGATGTGGAACAGGGAGCGGATATGGTCATGGTGAAACCTGCGATGTCCTACCTTGACATGGTGCGTGACGTTGCCGATCACTCCACTGTGCCGGTGAGCGCTTACCAGGTGTCCGGCGAGTACGCGATGATTCAAGCTGCCGCTGCTCATGGATGGATTGATCGGCGGGCCGCCGTGGAAGAGTCCTTGATCTCGATTCGTCGCGCCGGAGCACACACCGTCCTGACCTATTTCGCTGCCGAGGCCGCCCGATGGTGGCGTGCTGAATCCTGACGCCACGCGGCCTGTGTTGTGTGCAGGCTAACGATGAATGAGATCAACGAAAGGGAACGATCCCGTGACCGTTTCGCATGAATTGTATGAACGCGCCCGCTGCGTGATGCCCGGCGGGGTGAACTCACCGGTACGCGCCTTTGCATCTGTGGGGGGAACCCCGGTGTACATCACAGCAGCCCGGGGGCCTTACCTTCAGGATGTCGATGGCCGGGAGTATGTGGATCTGGTCGGTTCCTGGGGGCCTGCTTTGGTGGGACACGCTCACCCCGTGGTGCTGGATGCGGTGCATGCAGCTGTGGAACAAGGCTTGGGCTTTGGCACCTCTACCCGTGCGGAAACTGAGCTCGCTGAACTGGTGGTGGAGCGCATCGGCGCGATCGACGAGGTGCGCATGGTCTCCACTGGCACGGAAGCCACCATGACGGCGATCCGCCTGGCACGTGGCGCTACGGGACGTGATCTGATCATCAAATTCGCGGGGTGCTACCACGGGCACGTGGATTCGTTGTTGTCGGAAGCTGGGTCGGGCGTGGCCACTTTGTCCCTGCCGGGTTCGGCGGGGGTCACACAGGCAACCGCTGAACAGACCCTGGTGCTGCCGTATAACGACCTTGATGCCGTCCGCGCGGCTTTCCAGGCCTACCCGGGGCAGATTGCGGCGGTTATCACGGAGGCGGTGCCAGCCAATATGGGTGTGGTGCCACCGGATGCTGGATTTAACGCCACACTGCGTTCCATCACCCGGGAGCATGGGGCGTTAATGATCTTTGACGAGGTGATGACTGGTTTTCGGGTACACCGTGCTGGTTACTGGGGGCTCACCGCTTACCAGGAAGGGCAGTGGGCTCCCGATCTATTCACCTTCGGCAAGGTGATCGGTGGTGGCTTACCAGCGGCAGCTGTCGGTGGACCACGAGAATTGATGGAGCACCTGGCCCCCACCGGACCTGTGTACCAAGCCGGAACTCTCTCCGGGAATCCCGTAGCAATGGCGGCAGGCTTGGCCACGTTAAACCTGGCTGACGATGATTGTTACCGCACGGTGGATCGACGATCGCTGCAACTTCAGGCAGCGGTGAGTGATGCCCTGAATGCGGCTGGAGTGGATCATTCCGTGCAAAGTGCTGGGTCTTTGTTCTCCGTGAGTTTTGGTACCTCACAACACCCGATGCGCACCTATGATGACGCTAAGGGTCAGGAGGTATTCCGGTGGGCTCCGTTCTTCCACGCCATGTTGGATCAGGGGGTTTACCTTCCCCCGTCGGTTTTTGAAGCGTGGTTTGTGTCTGCCGCGCACGATGATTCCGCCATGGAGCGAATCGTGCAGGCTCTTCCGGCGGCCGCTACCGCAGCGGCGCGCGCCGTACCGGCCACTCACCGTTGATGCTCACGGTGGGGTCGTTTTTGACGTTGCGGAGGTAACGCTGGAAATCGTCGGCTTGAGCCCGGGACCAATGAATCTGATGTTCATGGAGCTCACGGGCAGGGACACCTAGTTCAGGGTGTTCTTGGGCCAATCGGTGGCCCAGCTCCACGGCAGCCAGGGCATCAGCTGCAGAGGTGTGGGCGGAATCCAAACGAATCCCATACGCCTGACACAACGCCACCAGGGTGCGTTTGCCGCGCCAATACTGCCGTACCCGTTTGTGTAGCACGTACGGGTCCACCACGGGCAGTGGGGTCACCGGGGTGATGCCGTGGCGTTGTGCTTCACAGGCGAGCACCGTGAGGTCGTAGGCGGCGTTAAAAGCCACAACGGGCACACCGCGGGTGAAAGCAGCTCCCACGACCTCCGTTACCTGGGCCACGACGTCAGAGGCCAGGGCACCGTGGGTCTGGGCGTGCTGTGTGGTGATCCCATGAATTGCGGCGGCACCCTCCGGGATGTCCACACCGGGATCAGCAAGCCATTCCCACGCGTGCAATACCGTGCCGTTATGGTCCACGACGAGCGCAGATGCCGTCACGATCCGGCACGTGGTGGCATCGCGTCCGGTGGTTTCCAGATCACATGCGACCACAGGTTGTGTGGTCCACGGCGCGGAGGGATCGTGGGTGATCGTTGACCACGGGAACGCGGATGCGGGTGATGGGTCGTGACTGTTGTGGGCAGCAGATTGTAATGACGGCATAAACACACCGTAGGGGGTAGCTCAGACACCGGTTGTTGACGTGTGTTGTCCGGGTTGCATGGTGGGATAGACCCATGAACGATCCCACGTCCGATGGCGTAGGCCCCGTGATGGGCGGCGGCTCCACGTTCGCTGCCTTACTGCATGCTGCCCCGTCAGATTCCCGTGCCACGGGTGAAGGCTTTGGCGACACCACATTGTTGCCGCCGGTTCACGCACTAGATCAACAACAGCGGATCATTGCTGATTTACAAGCGGGGTGCGGCCCCGTCATGGTGTGGGGCGCTCCGGGCACTGGCCGAACCACCGCCGTGGTCGCTTTGGCGCGACAACGGCTTGAGGCTGGGTTGAGCTCAGAAAATCTTCTGATTCTCACCCCAAGCCGTTTAACAGCAGCGCGAGCGCGGTCCATGCTCAGTGCGTCGTCGAGGGTCACGATGTCCGCTTCCCCTGTGCGTGCGTGGCAAGCCTATGCCTTTGATGTGCTGCGTCGCGCTCATCTCCGGGGGCTACTGCCCGGGGTGCACACTCCACCCAAATTACTGTCTGGGCCGGAACAGGATGTGATGCTCCGTGAGTTGATGGAGGGGCATGCCCAAGGGTTGGGTGCTGCAGTGGTGTGGCCGCCACAGCTGCGTGAAGCGGTCGCAACACGGGGATTCCGTGCTGAAGTACGGGAATTCTTTGACCGTTTATCTGAGCATGACATCACCCCGAATCAGCTTCGTTCTTTAGCGGATGCGTTGAACCGGCCCGAGTGGGTGGCTGTGGCGCAGTTACGGCAGGAGTACCAGGCGGTGCGGCGGCTACGCATGCCGGAAGCCTTTGATCCGTCTGCGCTGGTCACGGAAGCCGCCAGGGTTCTGGAGGTCAACCCTGAGTTCCTGGCAGAAGAACAGCAGCGCTTGGATTTGGTGGTTGTGGATGATCTGCAGGAAGCCACACAGTCCATCCACCGGTTGTTGGGTGTTTTGTGCGCGGGTAAGGATGTCGTTATCACCGCCTGCCCAGATACCGTGGTGCAGGGGTTTCGTGGTGCTCGCCCCGATGCTTTGCGCCAGGTTCCTCAGATGGTGGGGCAGGGGCGGCCCGTGACCACTGTGGTGCTGCGGGAAAACCACCGTATGAATGCTGCCGTGCAGTGCGCGTGGCAACGTGTGGCCCACTGTATTCCGGCCGTTGCAGCTCGCGATGTACGGGAAGCTCACCCCGCCCCGGTACAGACGGATTCCCCAGTGCAGGGGGTCCTGTTGGCCTCTGCCACGCATGAGGCCCGATGGATTGGTGCCGATATTCTGCGTCGTCATCTCCTGGACGGAACACCGCTGGACGATATGGCTGTTGTGGTGCGTAACAGCGCCATGTTGCGTAGTCTGCGGCGTCACCTGGAAGCACTGGGAATTGCGGTGAGCACATCCGCTATGGAAACGCCGGTGCGGGATGAACCTGCCGTGAAACCTTTGCTGGCCGCGTTGCACTTGGTGGTGTCCGCAGAACGTCAAGTCAACGTACAGGGCGACCAGTACGGGGACACGGGGGAACACGAACATCAGGTGGGTGTGGATTTTCTGGAGGCTTCCGAGGCAGTGGAGCTGTTGACCTCTCGCATCGGGGGAGCAACGCCGATGGACATCCGGCGTCTGCGCCAACGGTTGCGTTACGCGGAACTGAGGGTAGGGGGTGGGCGGAATTCTGACCGCCTGGTGGTGGAGGCGCTGACCACTCCCGGATTGCTAGATATCGCGGAGGTTCGTTCCACACCAGCCCGGCGGATTGCGCGGATGGTGCAAGCAGGGCGTACTGCGGTGCAACAACCCAACGCTACGGCGCAGACGGTTCTGTGGGCGCTCTGGGAAGCAGCTGGTGTGGCTACCGTCTGGCAGCGCGAAGCGCTCAATGGTGGTGAGCCGGGGCGTCGGGCTGACCGTGATCTGGACGCTGTGGTGGCGTTGTTCGATATGGCTCAGCGTTTTGTTGATCATCTTCCCGGGGCCGGTGCGGGGGAATTTTTAGATTTCTTGGACCTGCAGGAATTGCCCATGGACACCCTGGCCGCTCGTGCGCCCTCGCATGCCACGGTAGAAATCATGACACCGGCCACCGCCGCAGGCAG
Organism: Kocuria sp.; assembly: GCA_030524035.1. Taxonomy (GTDB): domain Bacteria; phylum Actinomycetota; class Actinomycetes; order Actinomycetales; family Micrococcaceae; genus Kocuria. Next base: position 677,070 of record JAUNHG010000001.1, read on the forward strand.
GCAGTGGCCGGTGGTGTATGTCGCGGGAGTGCAACAGAACCATTGGCCGAACACCACGCTTCGTGGTCAACTCTTGAATACGGACCTACTCAACGACGCTGTGGAAATCGGCGTTGAGGTAGCGGCGCGTACCTCGCCAGTGGCCCGTCGTCATGTGGTGCGTCATGACGAACTCCGCAGTTTTTCCACGGCGGTTTCCCGGGCTGCACAATGCTTAGTGGTAACTGCCGTGTCGGACCAAGACAACGAACCTTCCGAGTTTCTGGGCTTGATTGACCCGTGGGAGTACCCGTTCCATCCTGAAGCTAGCAAGCAGGCTCGGCCCGTTTTGAGTGCACCCCGGCCCCTGACGCTGCGGGCTTTGACGGCGCAGTTACGCACAGCAGCGCAGACCAAGGACCCCGCTGGCGCGGCTCCGGCCAGGGCAGAAGCGGCTGCGCGGATCTTGCATCATTTCACGCAGGTTGCCCCCACGGTCCCTGGTGCGGCTCCGCATCACTGGTGGGGGATGTTGCGGGTGTCCAGTACGGAGCCAGTGGTTGATCCTGCGGTACCCGTCCCTGTGTCGCCATCGCGGGTGGAAACTATTCACCGTTCCCCCTTGGATTGGTGGGTGTCTATGGCACGGGCGGAACACAGTACAGACCCCGCCAGGAGCTTGGGTACGTTGGTGCATGAAATCGCCGAAAACACCCCGGACGCCCCGAGTTCAGAATTACTGCGTGATCTGCATGAACGCTGGCCACAGCTAGGTCTCCCGGACACTTGGGAGGCGGCGCAACTGAAGCAGCGGGCGGAAACCATGCTGAGGAAGTTCGCCGACTACGTACTGAAAGCCAGGAAAGAAGGACGTGAACTGGTGGCGGTGGAAGGAGCATTCACCGTGGTGATTACCGGTGGGGCACGTGAGGCTCTACTGCGTGGCAGAGTGGACCGGTTAGAACTTGATGACCAAGGCCGGTACGTGGTGGTGGATCTGAAAACTGGAAAAACCGCACCCCGCCGGGATGACCTTCCTTTACACCCTCAACTTGGTGCTTACCAAGTGGCTCTGGCCGCAGGTGCCGGTGAGGCCATGATTGCTGCCACACACGCGGATTCTCAGGAGGCCCCTTTACGGATTGATCAGAAACAACCGGCGGTAGCTCACTCCGGTGGCGCTGTGTTGGTCCAGTTGGGGACAAACACGGTGAATGTTTCTGTTCAATCTCAGGAGGCCATGGATGAGCAAGACACCTGGGCGCGTGAACTGATTACCGCAGCTGCACAGCTCATTTCCGGGGAACGTTTTATGGCACGGCATAGTTCCCAAACGCACAGTACTCACGGGCCCACCTGCAAATTGCCGGGTGTGTGCCCGCTGTGCAGCGCCGGACGGCAGGTGACGGAATGATGAGCACCTCACCGCAAGAACCAGCAACACCCTCCAGCAGGAGGGGTTACCCATATGGTGCCGTGCAAGCACGTGTGAGTCCCTATGACGTTGCGGATGCCTTGGATGGTAACCGTCCCACCCCCCAACAAGCTGATGTGATTTCAGCCCCGCTAACGCCCAAGCTTGTGGTGGCGGGTGCAGGTTCCGGCAAAACGGCAACCATGGTGGATCGGGTGGTGTGGCTTGTCGCCAACGGCATCGTGCGCCCAGACCAGGTTCTGGGGGTCACGTTTACTCGAAAAGCAGCCGGTGAGCTGCGTGATCGGGTGCGTGGTCGGTTGAGTGTTCTGCGGGCCAAAGGGTTGCTGCACGAACCAGAGCAGCATGCTGCTCCAGAAACCGTGCTGGAACCAACGGTGATGACGTATCACTCTTATGCGCATACGTTGGTTCGGGATCATGGGCTGCGGATCGGGGTGGAACCCGAAACGCTCCTGCTTGGGCAGGCTCAGGCATGGCAGATGGTTCGTGGCTTGGTGGAAGGTTGGGACGGTGACGTTCGTGGCGACTTCAATGCCACCACGTTGACGCGGCAAGTTCTTCACCTGAGTGCCGCAGCGGCAGAGCACCTGTTAGGAGCGGAACAGATCGAACAGTTCGCCACTGAGTGTATAGAGCAGTTGCGTGACGTTCCGCCTGTGGGTCGCACCAAGTCACCGGGCGATCAGGTGAAAAAAACCGTGGAAAACTTGGAACGTACCCGCATTCTGGCCCGCATGGTCCAACGTTTTTCCCAGCTTAAGCGGGATCAGGAAGCTATGGATTTTGGGGATTTGCTCAGTCATGCTGCTCGGATAGCTCGTGAGGACTCCCATGTGCGCGACCTGGAGCGGGAGCGTTTTCCGGTGGTTTTGCTGGATGAGTTCCAGGACACCTCTCATGCACAGATGGTGTTGTTCGCTTCTTTGTTTGGGCAGGGACATTCTGTGATGGCGGTGGGAGACCCTCAGCAGTCTATTTATGGATTCCGTGGGGCATCGGCGGGGCAGTTGTTCAGTTTCGATGAGTGGTTTCCCGCCCAGGCTGGGCAGCGGTCAGCCCCGGGATTCCTCAGCACTGCATGGCGTAACGACACCAGCATTCTGGCGGCTGCTAACACGATTGCCGCACCGTTGCGCACCCCGCCGCCGTGGGCGGTGTCTGCCGGTGGTTTACAAGAGGTTCCTGATCTTCAACCGCGTCCGGGTGCGGAAGCAGGTGTCGTAACAGTCAGCCGCTACCTCACGGATGACGATGAAGCCCAGGCTATTGCCGAGTCCATCCGTGTCACGCTAGATGATCACCCACCAGGGCAGGAACCACCGACCATGGCGGTGTTGTGTCGACGCCGTGCGCAGTTTGAACCTATTCGTCGGCACTTAGCGGCCCAAGCGATTCCCCATGAAGTGGTTGGATTGGGGGGATTGCTCAGTGTTCCAGAGGTGGCCGATGTGCTGGCGACCTTGCAGGTTTTAACTGACCCTGGCCGGTCAGATGCCTTGGCGCGCTTACTGACCGGGGCACGGTGGCGCATTGGGCCCCGGGACATGGTGGCATTAGGGGACTGGGCCGGCTATTTGGAACATCGCCGCACCCGCGCCGCCCACCTGGGAGTGGCGTTAGAGGACGTGGATGATAGGCCGCAGCAGCATGAACCTGCCAGTGAAAATGCTGTGCCGGAGCCTGACAGCGCAGATGCCGCGTCCCTTGTGGAGGCTATCGAAACCTTGCCACCAGCAGGATGGACATCCACGGCAGGCCGAACGTTGAGCGACATTGGGCGGGAACGGATGGCGCTTTTTGCCCGTGAATTGCAGGGGCTGCGGTCCTGGCTTGCGGAGGATCTCACCACAGTGCTGGGCGTGGTAGAACGAACGTTGGAGGTAGACCTTGAGGTATCGGCCCGTCCAGGGACGGCTGGTGCTGAAGGCAGGGGCAACCTTGATGCCCTCCACGATCTTGCCGTGAATTACGCAACGGCCACCGGATCGCAGGACGTCGCCGCTTTTGTTGATTGGTTGGCGGTTGCAGAGGAAGAAGAAAGCCTGGATATTGTGCAGGCCACCCCTGATCCCGGTGCGGTGCAGATCCTCACCATCCACGCGTCGAAGGGCTTGGAGTGGGATCACGTGTATGTGCCGGGGATGAACGCGGAGCACGAAGCACGTTCGCGTCAGTCATCGGCATGGACCAAGAACGCAGATGCGGTTCCTTGGCCGTTGCGGGGGGATCATCATCACCTGCCCCAATGGAACGTGGACACAACGGATGTGCAGGAACTCAAAAACTCTATGGAGTTTTTTCTGGAAGACGCCGCTGAGCATGATCACGCTGAACTTCGACGATTAATGTATGTGGCTTTCACCCGCGCTCGTCATTTTTTGGGCTTGTCATGCACAGTTTTTGTGGGAACATCCAAAACATCCAGGCATCCCGCCGTGTTTGTGGAGGAATTAGAGGGACTTATATATCAACAATCGGGGGATCTTCCGACGGTTCAACGGAGGGAGTGGGTGGACGTTGAGGAAGGTCAGCAGAACCCTGCAGAGTCCCGGATGTTAGAAGCTGCGTGGCCCTATGACCCTTTAGAGGGCCCCGCCATAACCGAAGTCACGGGATCTGATCCGGTGCAACAACAACGAGTGAACTTGGCCCCGGCTCGTGCGGGCAGGCGGGATCATCTGACTCGTGTTGCTCACGCGGTAGAAAACGGGGGGTTCCCGGAACACCAGAACATGCAGGATCACCAGCTGATGCAGGACCCACAGGTGCGGCAGTGGGTTGAGGAAGCTCGTGTGTTGTTGGCGGCTCATCGTCGCCCGCCCCAGGAGACGGTGTTGCCGACCCCCACTCACGTATCGGCATCCACCGTTGTGGAATTGGGTCAGGACCCCACAGCGGTGCTTGCGCAGCTACGTCGCCCGATGCCTCGCCGTCCCTCGGTCTCAGCCCAAGCCGGTACTACGTTCCACGCATGGGTGGAACGGTATTTCGGTGCCCACACCATGTTTGATCTGGATCACCTTGTTGGGGCCGCGGATGACTTTGTGGACCAGGGCTATCGCTTGCCGGAACTGACCACAACGTTCCGGCGTAGCGAGTGGGCGGATAAGCAACCGTGGGCCATTGAATACCCGTTCGAAACACCGTTGGCGGGTGTGACGGTTCGTGGTCGGATCGACGCGGTGTTTACCACCCCGGACGGCGGTTGGGAATTAGTGGATTGGAAGTCTGGGCGTGCCCCGGGACCCCGAGAACTTTCACAACGTGCAGTACAACTAGCTGTCTATCGTTTGGCGTGGTCACGATTAATGAAAGTTGAGCTGGAATCTGTGTCAGCTGCTTTCTATTTTGTGGCTTCGGACCGTACTGTCCGGCCCCATGACTTAGCGGATGAACAGGAGCTGGAGGCCATCATCAGGGGACATCTGTAAGGGAAGCGCAGTCTTTTTCCAGGATGTCCAGCATGCGGCGGGCGTTATCAATCATGTCCGTCCGTTCGCGGGATACCCCACGTACGAGACAGCGAGCCAATGAAAATTCAGCTTCTAAATGCGCGCGGCGCAGCAGATGCGGGTCCGGTTCGTGCAGGCTGGCGCGGGTATAGGCGGCCAGAACTGCTTCAGCAAAACCGGGGTTGCTGGCCCCCATCAGCCACGCGCAGTCCACGGCGGGGTCGCCCACGTGGACGTCTGACCACCCGGTGATGGCAGTAATGCGGTTGCCATCCACCACCAGGTTGGCTTCATGAAGATCCCCGTGGACGACATGGGTGGAGAATCGCCATAACGTGCGGTCCTCCAGGGCGCTTTCCCACCGTTGTAACAGAGAAGAGGGGATCATGCCGGTCGTGGCTGCTTGGTCCAATTCATTGAGCATGCGGATGCGGCATTGATCCGCACTGTAAGCAGGTAGGTCAGCGTCCATGACCATTGCTCGCGGTAAGTTGTGGATAGCTGCCAGCAGGTTACCGATCTGCGTGGTTACCGGGGGCGCTGGTTCCGCGCTGGGGGGTTGTGGGCGCGCAGGAGCTGCATCATCCAGCAGCTCGATGTCTTCCACGGGAACAGGCCGCCCCTGTAAGTGCGAATAGATAAAACTCCGCCGGTCGTGATCTTCAACGGAACCCACGACCGTGGGGATCAGAAAAGGCAAAGTGGCACGTAGTTTTGGTGTGAATGCGCTGAGCGCGGAATGTTCAGCTGCCAGGCGCATCCCTGCTTCGTCAGTGAGGGGGCTGCGCACCCGCCATCGCCTATCGTCCTGATCGGTGACGACCGCCGAGCGGAAGTCGGCGTCATCATCGGGGGATGGCCCGACGGCGACCGGAACGATCCCCGGAACTCCGGCGACCGCTACCGCTGCCAGATGTTCCAGTGAAGCGCGCATGCGCCTAATCTTACCGCTCATGCCGGTCTTCGCCGGTGTGGGAGTCGGTGCGTGAAGGGCGTGGTGTTCCTTCGGCGTGGTGGTGTGCTCACCTGTGGATGCGACCACATGATGAGGGCAGCGCCATTAGAGTGAAACGGTGCTACGTCCACAGTTTGCGGTATACAGGTGATGACCCAGGAGGATCTGCGTATGTCAGAAACGGGTCATGACCTGTCCCGTAGCGAACGCATTGTGGAGGCCCTGGACCCGGAACAGCGCCAGGTGGCGCTCGCGTTACGGGGTCCCGTGTGTGTGTTAGCCGGGGCGGGTACGGGCAAAACCCGTGCCATCACCCACCGGATTGCATATGGCATCTCCACTGGGGTGTACACGCCACAAAAAGTTTTGGCCTTAACGTTCACCACCCGGGCGGCGCATGAAATGCGCCATCGGCTAAACGCCTTGGGGGCCAGTGGCGTTCAGGCCCGGACTTTTCATTCGGCGGCGTTGCGTCAACTGCAATATTTCTGGCCCCAGGCCATTGGCGGCAGCATCCCTGATCTTGTAGAACACAAAGCAGGTTTGGTGGCTCGTGCTGCTGGTTATCTGCGGCTGAGCCAGGATCGTGCCTCCATCAGGGACCTGGCTGGAGCTCTTGAAAAAGCTAAGGTTTCTTTGCTCACCCCGGAAACCTATGTGCAAGCTGTCACCAGTCACTCCGCGGACGGTGTGGTTCTTCCGCCCGCACCGGCGGGGCACGATCCGCAGACGGTAGCGCGGCTGTGGCAAACCTACGAAGAGCTTAAAACGGACCTGGGGCGCATCGACTTTGAGGATGTTCTGCTGCTGATGGTGGGAATCCTGGAAGAAGACCAGCGGATCGCTGCCACAGTGCGTGAACAGTATCGGCATTTTGTGGTGGATGAATACCAGGATGTTTCTCCGCTGCAACAGCGTTTGTTAGATGCGTGGTTGGGACCGCGTGATGAGCTGTGTGTTGTGGGGGATGCTTCTCAGACTATCTATTCCTTCACCGGAGCTACTTCCCGCTACCTTCTGGATTTTCGGCGTCGTTATCCCCAAGCCACTGTGGTCAAACTGGTGCGGGATTATCGTTCCACCCCACAGATCGTGAACATCGCTAACCGGTTGCTGTCCGCGCGACGACCCGGCGCGGATTCCACTCCGGGTTCCTGGGCTACACCGTTGGAGTTGGTGGGGAAACGGCCGCAGGGACCGGCGCCGTCATGGCATGAATACGACGATGATCAGTTGGAGGCCCAAGCCACGGCTTCCCAGGTCCAGCGCCTGTTGGATGGTGGCGTTCCTGCCTCACAGATTGCCGTTCTTTTCCGGACGAATGGACAGGCCCAGGTGTATGAGACTGCATTCGCCGATGCGGGGATTGGGTTCCGGTTACGGGGCACGGAGCACTTTTTCCGCCGTCCGGAAGTTAGGCAAGCGCTGCTGCAGATCCGCAGCGCTTCTCACACAGTAAGCGCCGATGATCTTGCGGGAGTGGGCTCAGCCGACCACGGTGGCGGGGAGCACCCAGGACAGGTCACTCCCGTGGGCCAGATGGTCCGGGACATGGTCAGTTCACTGGGGTGGTCTCCTACCCCGCCCCGGGTGGTGGGAGCGGTCCGGGAGACCTGGGAATCTCTGGATGCCTTGGTGAATATGACCGATCACATGGCAGGAGAACATCGGAAGGCTGTCTTGGCCGCCCACGAAATAGGTGGCCAAGACCCGGGTGTTTTTACTTTGCGGCATATTGCAGAAGAGCTGACACGCCGTTCGGTTCACCAGGATGCCCCGGTGGGGGACGGGGTTACCTTGGCTTCTTTGCATTCGGCGAAAGGCCTGGAATGGGACGCGGTTTTTGTGGTGGGTTTAACAGAGGGCCTGATGCCCATATCGTTTGCGCGCACGGCTGATGAGATTGACGAAGAACGTCGGCTGCTTTACGTAGGCATCACTCGCGCTCGGGAACAGGTGACTCTGTCATGGTCCTTGTCACGGACGCCTGGGGGCAGGGCCAACCGTACTGTTTCGCGGTTTGTTCAGGATCTTCTCCCGTAGGCATCGTGGCAGGGAAAGTATAGGAATGGACTTCACCACAGGGGTCACTCTGGGGAGCACAACGCGCAGGTTTTTTGTGCGCTGGGGCGGTGTTCGATCTCGCTCATAGGCGCTCCGGGATGCAACAGCGTGACAGTGTCATCAAAAGTGGCGTGACTGGGTTCGGTGGCTGTTGCTAGAACATATTGAGCGGTGAGGGCTGCTGTCAGTGCGGTGTGCGAGGGCCATGCTTCGTGGCGGGCTGTTCGTGCGGGCTGTCGACGGCTGCCCCCCGCAGTTTCCTGGATGCACACGGAACAGGCGCGGGCATACCAGGGGCGTACCGGCCAGAGCATCGTGGTTCCTGGCGGGTGTTCTTCCGGGCAGATGATGTCGAGCACTCGGTGGTTTTCGTCCACTGTGGCCGGGATGGGTGGTTCGTCGTCGTGCAGGGTACGGGATCTGATGATCAGCGTTCCTTCACAGGTGGAAGCGGGAAAGGTCGCTGGGGTGGAACTGGCAACGGCTTGCGGGTTGGTGGCCAGTACCCGTCGCCGCAACCGGTATTCACGGGGCAGCCCAATATCCGGTAAGTCGAAGGCCCCAGCAGCGGCGTCGTCCCAGGTGACCTTTTGTGGGGCCAGGATTGTGAATCCACGGACCCCACTGCCTGCCAGGATGATGGCGGTTGCTGCTGTGGCGGGGTGAAGCCCGAGGAACATTAAGTGGAGGTCTGCAGCACGCGTTCGGGGATGGACACGCTGTTGGGTATGGTGCGGTGCTCTTATGCTGGGATGCCTGGTGGTGGGGGCAGCGGGGACGACGGATGCGGCCATGGGTTTCCTCCTGATTCCCGGTGTTATGGGCCGTGGTTCCCTTTAGTGTGAGTCGATCACATCACTCGACGGGTGGGTTATCCACAGGAGTGCTGATTACGATCACCCGTGTGAGGCCACGAGAATCTGCAAAAGTCACCCCCGTTTCTGTCCAGGACACACTCCAGGGCATGAGGCCTCCGGTGGAGGTGAGACGTTCAGCGCGTAGGCGTAAAACCGTTTCCGCGCATTGGTCTGGCAACACTGTGGTGTTGCAAGTGCCTGCGCGGATGTCCAAGCGCGACGTGGAGCATTGGCAGCGAACGTTGGTAGATCAGTTGGTGAAGAAACGTGAGCGCGCCGCAGCCGAGCAGGATCACCGGGCCGGTCATGATCATGTACAACAACGAGCGCAGCGTTTATCGCACCAGTATTTGGAAGGTCGAGCTGAACCCACTTCTGTGACATGGTCTACTCGGCAGAACACACGGTGGGGGTCAGCCACACCTGCCACGGGAAAAATCCGGATCAACAGCAGGTTACGCACCGCACCGGAGTGGGTTCTTGACGCGGTGATTTTTCACGAACTGTGCCATCTTGTGGAAGCCGATCATGGGCCGGCATTTCGAAAGCTGGAACGTCGGTATCCACGTATGGCCGAAGCCCGGGCTTTCCTGGATGGGGCTGCCTGGGCTTCGGGGTCCGATGTGGACGGTTGATCAGTTCTGATCTGTGTCGTCAGTTGAATCCAACAGGTTTTCTAGTGCTGCGTCGAATTCTTCGTCAGAGGCGGTGAGTAGGCCGCGTCGAGATTCATAGCCTGCGGGGTCGTCTAAGTCCTCGTCGGTGGGTAGTAGCTCAGGGGCTTCCCAGAGACCGTCACGGTCTTCCACGCCACGGCGTTGTTCCACAAAGCGCCAAAACTCTGCTGCTTCACGCATCCTTCGGGGGCGTAGTTCCAGGCCCACAAAAGCCCCGAATGCGTGTTCAGCCGGGCCGCCGGAGGCACGCCGTCGCCGCATAGTTTCAGCCAGGGCGGCGGCGCCCGGCAGATTTGTGGTGGCATGAACCGTGATCACATCCACCCAACCTTCAATCAGCGCCAAGATGGTTTCTAGGCGTTTCAGAGTGGCTTTTTGAGTGGGGGTTTGTTCCGGTGTGAACATGCCGGACCCCAATGCTTCGTGAACAGCAGCGGGGTCTGTGGGGTCAATGTGTGCGGCGAGTCCTTCAATTCGTTCCATGTCGATGTGGATTTCTTGGGAGAACGTGGTGATCAGGTCGATCACGTACTGCCGTAGCCAGGGCGCGGCATGGAAAAGCCGAGCGTGGGCAACTTCTCGCACTGCAAGATAAATCACCACTTCCTGTTGAGCTATTCCTAGGTCCTCCCCAAAGTCTTGGACGTTGCGGGGCAACATGGCGGCTTGTCCTGCGGCCAGAGGGAAACCGATGTCACTAGAAGAAACCACCTCCCCAGCCAACCCGCCGAGCACCTGGCCCAGTTGCATGGCGAACATCATGGACCCGGCATTGGCCAGCATCCCGGATGCGCCGCCCAGCATTCCCGCCATCTCTTCCGGAAGTTGACCCTTGATGGAGTCCGTTAACGCTGTAGTCATGGATTCGGCGACAGGTGCGGTGATTTCTTGCCAGGTGTCGAAAGTGGCTTCCACCCATTCAGCGCGTGACCAGGCACTCGGTTGGGCACCGGGGGCCCCAAAAGCGGTGTGCTCATCTACCCAAAGCTGGGCTAACTCCACGGCCTCTGACACAGTCTTGCGTTGGGAGTCGCTGACACTGGGGTCCCCTGCGGCGGCTACCACACGGCGGGCATGGTCTTTTGCGGCGCTCCAGTTGACGGGCCCGTCGGATGGACCTGCGGTGAACATTGCTTGGACTTGTGCAAACATTGCTTGCATTCCGGCGGGATCGGTCGGAATGCCCATGGTGCGCAAGTCCTCAGGGGAGATTCCTGACTGGCCCAGGAATTGCTGGAACATGGCCTGGAAAGGGTCATTGCCGCTGTTCTCGCCCTGGTTCTCAGGGTCGTTCTCTGGGGTGGGTGGCTGCGCAGTCATGGCTTGTCGCTCCCGCTTTCAGATCCTCGACGTACGTTTTGTGACTTACTATGAGGCATCCAGGCTAACCACTGGCGCGTGTGGTCGGTGCGGCCATGGCCTTCAAGTTCGCTGGAAGCATGCGTGTTTAAGGATCGCTGTCGTGTTTGTTCATTCTAAACGTCCTCGTTGGCTGGGGCTGGAGTACGTCTCGATGGTGGCCACAGGTGTGTTATTGGTGGCCACTGCATGGTCACCCACTCCCTATGTTTTGGAACGTCCTGGACCTGCTTTTGACACCACGGGACAGATCGACGGCAAACAGGTCATGACATTGGAGGGCGTGCAGACACACCCCACACAGACTCGTTTGGATTTCACGACGGTCTATGTGGTGGGGGGCCCCGGGGCTAGTCCGCGCATCCTGGACACCGTGCATGCCTGGTTATCCAAGACTCAAGCGGTGTTGCCTCAGGAAGTCATGTACCCGCCTGCGGCAACACGTGAGGAAATCAATAACTCTGGCAGCGCTGCCATGGATTCATCGCAGGACCTGGCGGTGGCATCCGCACTGGAATACTTAGGGCAGGATTACGACACTACGCTGACAGTGCACGAAATTAGCCCTGGAAGCCCCGCTGACGGTGTTTTGCGTTCGGGGGACGCCATACGGGCTGTTGATGGACGTCCTGTGACCTCGCTAGAGATGTTGCGGGAGTTGCTCAATGATGGGGACGACGGAACGGTGACTGTGCAGGTTGATCGGGATGGTCACCAACAGGACCTGAGCGTTGACACAGTTGACGGGAATCGCCAATTGGGCGTTTATTTGGAGCGTGACTTCGACTTCCCTTTCGAAGTTAGTTTTGCTCTGGATAATGTGGGTGGCCCCAGTGCTGGCATGATGCTTTCCTTGGGAGTTATTGACGAATTGACGCCAGGGTCCTTAGGCGGGGATACCCACGTGGCGGGTACCGGAACTATTCGGGTGGATGGGCAGGTTGGCCCCATTGGCGGTGTTCGGCAGAAAATGGTGGGGGCAGCGGAGGCCGGCGCTGAATTATTTGTGGCCCCGGTGGGTAACTGCGCTGAGATCGTGGGGCATGTGCCGGATGGTCTGGTTGTTGTTGCCGTGGATGACTTGGATGAGGCTGTGAACGCTCTGGAATCTGTTGCTGATTCCGGCGGAGAATTCAGGGCACTTCCCAGCTGTGAAACAGCGCTGTAGTGCGTGGGCGGCACCATGCCGTTGGCAGAGACTTTGCTCGGAAGGTCATGCGGCGGTCAGAATAAGGGTGCGCAGTGTGCGTGAGCCCGTGACAAACCCCAGGGAAGGCCCAGGAGTAACGTGACAGCAGGAGCGGCAGAACCGCCTCGATCCCCCAGAGCACCACGAATGAAAACGTCTAACAGTCAGTCGAAGGGGCGTAGCCCCCTGTTCCTGACTGTGGCGATTGTGGTTGCCCTGATCGCAGCTTTTGTTGCTTTCACCCAGCTCTATACGGAGATTCTGTGGTTCAACCAGGTGGGCTACCTCAAAGTTTTTATGACGCACAATATCGCCCGCGTGGTGATTTTTGTGGTGTCTGCTGCCATCGTGACCTTTTTACTGTGGCTGTCGTTGTGGTTAGCGCACCGGCATCGTCCCGTGACTGCTGCCGCAGCGGCGGATGACAACCTGCGTCGCTATCAGCAAGCGCTAGAACCTGTGCGGCGGATTGGAATGCTGGTTATTCCTGTTCTTTTTGGCCTATTTACAGCGTCCACGATGGCTGCTCAATGGGAAACCGTGCTGTTGTTTTTCAATCAAGTTCCTTTTGGGCAGGATGATCCCCAGTTCGGGATGGATGTGGGTTTCTGGGTATTCACCTTGCCATTCTTGCGTTTGATAGTGGGATTTTTGGTATCTGTGGTTCTTTTGTGTGGAATTGGTGCCGTTTTAGTGCATTACGTGTACGGCGGTCTCCGCATCACAGAAAAGGGGCTGAAATTCAGCAAGGCTGCTCGAAGGCAGTTGGCCGTGACTGCCGCTGTTTTCTTGATGCTGCAAGGCATTAATTTTTGGTTGGATCGTTATGCCACATTGCAGTCCACCTCCGGTTCCTGGGCCGGTGCGCTGTACACGGACGTTCATGCCGTAATTCCCGTGCGGGCCATTATGGCTGCTGCTGCTGTCGTCGTGGCTCTCTTGTTCTTGGTTGCCGCGTGGAATGGTCGGTGGCGGCTGCCTCTGATTGGAACCGCCATGTTGGTGGTGGTTGCGGTGGTTGCGGGTAGCGTTTACCCCTCCTTGGTGCAGCGTTTCCAGGTGACCCCTACGGAACAGTCTCGGGAAAATCCCTTTATTCAGCGCAATATTGACAGCACTCGGGAAGCTTTTGGGCTGGATAATATTGAAACGAAGCCCTATGCAGCCACGGTAGATGCTGGTGAAGGTGACTTGGCCGACTATGCACAGACCACCAGTAACATTCGATTGTTAGATCCCAATGTGGTGTCGCCAGCGTTTGCTCAGCTCCAGCAGTTTCGGCCTTACTATTCTTTCCCGGGCACACTCAATGTCGATCGGTATGAAGTGGACGGGCAAGTGCAGGACACCGTTTTAGCAGCCCGCGAGCTGAATATTAATGATGAAGAATCGTGGTACAACCGGCATGTGGTGTACACCCACGGCTACGGTTTAGTCGCTGCCTACGGGGATCGTGTGCAGTCTGATGGTCGTCCGTCGTTTATTCAGAAGGGCATCCTGGCCGAGGGGGATATCTCCAAAGATTACGAACCTCGTATCTATTTTGGTCAACAGTCGCCAGAGTATTCGGTGGTTGGTGGCGCCAGCGGGGATGAGGATTTGGAGCTGGACCGTCCGTCAACAACGGATGATGAGACTGATGACGTTTTGACTACTTTTTCCGGTGATGGTGGCCCCAATGTGGGCAATCCATTAAATCGGTTGTCTTATGCGATTCGGTTCCAGTCCTCTGACCTGTTGTTCTCGGATGCGGTCCGTCCCGAATCCCAGATTCTGTATAACCGTAATCCGCGTGAACGTGTGGCTCAGGTGGCCCCATATTTGACGGTGGATGGTAATCCGTACCCTGCGATTATTGACGGTCGGGTGAAGTGGATTGTGGATGCATACACCACGTCCAACAGCTACCCGTATTCGACCCCCATGCAGTTACAGGACGCCACGGCGGATACTTCTACTGCTGAAGGTGCTGCTGCTGCTTTGCCTGATGAGCGTGTGAACTATATGCGTAATTCGGTTAAGGCGACCGTGGATGCCTATGACGGTTCAGTGGATCTTTACGCGTGGGACGATGAAGATCCTGTGTTAAAGGCATGGCAAAACGTTTTTCCGGAAACAGTGAAACCGTATTCGGAGATGTCCGCTGAGCTGATGGATCACGTGCGCTACCCGGAGGATATTTTTAAAGTCCAACGGGAATTATTGAATACGTATCACGTAACGGACGCTAATAGTTTCTACGCAGGTGATGACGTTTGGTCTATTCCGAACGATCCCACTAACGACAACTCCACGGCGATTCCCCCGTATTACCTGTCACTGCAGATGCCGGGGGAAGATAGAGCGAGCTTCTCTCTGACCACTCCCTTTATCCCGCAGCAAAATCAAGGCGAGAACACTCGTAACGTGCTTTACGGGTACTTGTCTGCCAACGGGGATGCCGGGACTGGTGAGGACGGTGTGAAGGCTGATAGCTATGGGCGCATGACGCTGTTGGAGTTGCCTCGTAGTTCAGTGGTCCCGGGGCCGGGCCAGGCACAGAACAACTTCAACTCAAATACTGAGGTTTCTTCGGCGTTGAACCTGCTACGCCAGGGTGAGTCGGAAGTGCTCAACGGCAACATGCTGGCGTTGCCGGTCAACGATGGTGTTCTCTATATCCAACCGGTTTATGTGCGTTCTTCCGGTGAGTCTGGCTATCCCACGCTGCGCCGCGTGCTTGTCAGTTACGGGGAACAGGTGGGTTTTGCTCCCACGCTGGATGAATCGTTGGATCAAGTGTTTGGTGGCGATTCTGGTGCGCAGACTGTGCAGGGTGCCGGAGTGAGTGAAGAACAGGCCGCAGAGGCCGCAGGGCAAGAAAAGGTTGATGAAGGCGATCAGGGTGGGGAGTCATCGGATAGTGGCGACGGAGGTGCATCTTTGGATGATGCTCTGCAAGACGCTAGTGATGCGATGCGCGACTCCAAGACTGCGCTGGAGGACAACGATTGGGCGGCGTATGGCGAGGCTCAGGGGCGTCTGCAGGATGCTCTGGATCGGGCGCTTGAAGCCGATGGGGTGACCGCCACCTCTTCGCCCGCGCCGACTGAGGGAGCTGAGGATTCAGGCCAGTGACATCGTGACCGAATTTGCTTCTCACGGGCGAGGTGCGTAGAGTACTTACCTGTCGCCGCGGGGTGGAGCAGTTCGGTAGCTCGCTGGGCTCATAACCCAGAGGTCGCAAGTTCAAATCTTGCCCCCGCAACTATGACGGGGGGCTCCCACTCAAAGAGTGGGAGCCCCCCGTTTTCTGCTGATTAGAAGCGGTTTTGGGTGCTGCTGCTGTGGTTGTGCTTGAGTGCAGATAGTCGGGCGTCAACTTCGGGTTGTTGGCCAACGGTTTCGAGGGTTTCAAACTGGTGGTCTAGTGCGGATTCAGGGAGTTGTTGTTGACTCATCGCCCTATATTCTTCCCGGCGGATCTTTTGTTCAAAACGGGAAACGTCGGAGATAGGGTCCATGATGTCGTATCCCTGTAAAGGATCTTGTAAGGGAGTGGTGCTTCGGCGTTGCCGTGCATCGAGTTCTTCCCGTTTGGAGGAAAGTTCGCGGAGTTTGCGGTGCATGGTGGTCAAACCGGTTTTGAGTTGATTGACCACTTGGCTTTGGTGCGCGATTTGTGGTTCGGCCCGGCGGGCTTCGGATTCGTGGAGCATCTGACGTTGTAGGGCGACTTTGGCAAGGTGGTCGAATTTGTCCGCCCCCGTAATGCGGCCGACCATGCGGAATTCGTCTGCGCGGTTGGATGCCATGAATGCTTTATTGCTCCATTGCTGGGCGTCCCGGAGGTCTTCCGCGTGGTCCTGTTCTAGCAGGCGCAGTTGGGCGGTGGCGGTGGTTAGCATGGATTCCGCTTCCCTGACGTTTTGTGTGTAGGTGCGGATCATCTGGTACAGCATCTTGTAAGGGTCATCCGCTGAGTCCACGAGCGTGATGACGTCTGCTTTGACTAATTGGCTGATGCGTCCGAACAGCGATTGTTTGGCACTCATCGTAAATTTCCTCCCCTA
Organism: Kocuria sp.; assembly: GCA_030524035.1. GTDB lineage: Bacteria > Actinomycetota > Actinomycetes > Actinomycetales > Micrococcaceae > Kocuria. The sequence continues at coordinate 693,092 of JAUNHG010000001.1, forward strand.
TGGTTGAACACAGTGTGTCCTGGGCCGCGTTTGTTCAGAAGGCTGTTGACGTGGCCCGCTATGGGATCCCCACATCCCCCAAGAATCTTCTGGCTGATTGTGCGTCCCCGTATTCGATCAGTTCAGTCAGGTTCAACCACACAGGATACCCTTCAGTAGCCAATGTCATGGAGTGTTTCAGCGCGGATGGTGTAAAGCCCCCGCATAGGGTGCTCGCTGCTTCTCAAACGCCTTCGTGAACACTCACACCACCCCCACTGCGGCTATGGTTCTGGGCCGACCTGTCATCTGAGACACCTTCTGCCCAGGACGCTGTTCGCTGGTAGTGCAGTTCAGTGTGCACCTGCGGTAGAGAATGGCGCATAGCGTGCAGGTGTTCAACGGTTGACGTACAGCTAAGACACAGTCCTTGGGTGATACTGGTTGCAGTGCGTAATGCGATCCATAAGGAGCACCGTTCATGACTGATGGCCACCAACCGTACGGTTTCCAGCAGCCCGGATCTGCGCCGCAGAGCCCCCCAACGCAGGTCGGCTACGGGTATCAACAGGCTCCGATCGTTAACGAGAACCCCTATGCCCAGTTCCAGTCTGCGACCAAACGCTCGGACGATGTTCCGTGGGGCGGGGTGGGCCGTAAAACTTTGATGGCGGGCATGGTGGTAGCCGCATTGGTGGGTGCCGGGGTTTATGGCGTGGTGGACCTCCTCAGCGGTTCGGACAACACTCCCACTGGTGTCACCCAGCAATCCGGTTCACAGCTGATCGTCAACAATGAAGACTCCGTCAACGCCGTGACGGCCGCCGCAGCCAAAGCTTCGCCGTCTGTGGTGACGATTTCTTCAACATCAGGAAGCCAGGTGGGGGCGGGCTCAGGCATTGTGCTGGATGATCAAGGTCACATTCTGACGAACGCCCACGTCGTGACGTTAGATGGGCAAAGCAGAAAACCTACGTTGGAAGTTCAGCTTGCTGATGGCACGGTTGCTCAGGCGTCAGTTGTTGGAACAGACCCATTGTCTGACCTGGCGGTTATCAAAGTGGATGTCAAAGGTCTGACGCCTGCTGACCTGGGGGATTCATCCAAAATTAACGTAGGAGATAGCACCATTGCCATTGGTGCTCCTCTTGGCCTGTCAGGAACCGTGACGGATGGCATTGTGTCGACAACTAACCGCACCATCGCTGTGGCATCCAGCGCTGTTCCCGATACCCCCACTGAGGGTGATGCAGATAATAATGAGGCCGATGGGGATGGCTGGAATAACTTTTTCTTTGACTATGGCCAGGGCTCTAGCGGTGAACGAAACGAGTCAGTGTTCTTAAACGTTCTGCAAACGGACGCCGCAATCAACCCCGGTAACTCCGGTGGGCCGCTTATCAATACGGACGGTCAAGTGGTGGGCGTGAACGTGGCTATTGCCTCAGCAGGCTCTTCCGCTTCTGCGGAAGCCGGGGCGGGCAACATTGGTGTGGGCTTTGCGATCCCGATCAACCACGCACAAAGAATCGCGCAGGAGTTGATTGAAAACGGCGAAGCCACACACGGTTATCTGGGGGCGACGGTGTCAGCATCAGCAGCCGATGACGGTCAAAGCGAAGTCTTTTCCGCCGGGGCTGAAGTGAAATCCGTGGAACGTGATTCGCCAGCCAGCGACGCCGGGCTGCGCAAAGGGGACGTGATCCTCAGCTTCAACGGTCATACAGTTCAGGACGCCAACGAACTCACAGCGGCCGTGCGGGAACTCCCCGCCGATGGCGAAGGCGAACTGGTGTACACGCGCGATGGCGAGCAGAAAAAAGTACAAGTTACCGTGGGGGACGCCAACAAAGCCTCGAACTGAGGTTTATACGTCTGAGCCGGTGAATCCCAGCTGCCTCCATGCCTCATATACCGCGATAGAGGCTGCGTTGGCCAAGTTCAAGGACCGACGGGATGCCAGCATCGGAATACGGACTTCCTCTGTCACGTGGGGGTCGTGTTTATGATCCGCGGAGAGCCCTTGAGATTCTTTGCCGAACATCAGCACGTCATCTTCTTGCCAGCGGATATCCGTGTGTTTGGTGGTGCCCGTTGTGGTGAAGGCAAAAACCCGTTCGGGCTTCAACGCATCCCACGCCGCATCAAGTGAGGGATGAAGACTCATCACGGCTAGGTCGTGATAGTCCAATCCAGCGCGCCGTAGATGGGCATCCTGAAACGTGAACCCAATGGGTTCCACAACGTGTAACTCCGCCCCGGTGACGGCGGCCAACCGAATGGCGTTGCCCGTATTGCCGGGGATTTCAGGTTCTACGAAGAGGATGCGCAGCATATCCACGATTTTAGGGGCCACACCGGAAGTTGCGGCAGTCGTGATTACTCTTCCCGGAGGTCCTGTTGCAGGAAAAGCACGGACCCATCCCGCAATACCTGCCGTAGCACAGTGCGACGTGGTGAGGCGTCGGTGCCGCGCAGGATACGGCCAGAATCCCCACCTGCTACGGCGTCAGCCACCGTAAGGTTCAGTTGCGCTATTCGGCCCGCGCCGTGCCACTGACTCAGGATGTTAGGCCCACCTTCGCACTGCACTCGCTGGTATCCGCGTGCCACCAGCTCGTGGTGCGCCCATACCGGGTCCACATGACGGTCTTCTCCCGCCATCACGACGTCTGCAACTTCACTGAGCGCCTTCACCTTGTCTGGCGGTGCCTGCGCACCTGTAAGGATCAGAGGTGGCACGGGAGCTTCCGCTAGGAAAGACACTTGAGGGTCCATCTGAAGCGACCCTGAAACCACAGCGAGAACAGGATGCGGTGGTAGCCCGTTGGCCACCCGCCATGCCGCAGATTCAGAGCTGACGGCCAACCCCTTATACCCCTCTGCCAGTAGCGTCGCGGAACCAACAATGACCACATCGGCCACACTACGTAGCACGTCCATAAGCATTTGATCCGTGGGGGAGGACAGTCCACCGGAAAGCCCGTCTAAGCTGCTCGCTCCGTCCAGGGAGGCCACCATCATCGCCGCAGCTCCCACCTTGGCATCGGGCCACGTGCGTGCATAGTGCTCCCGTAATTGCTGCACTTCAACTACCTGAGGTTCTGGCCATAAACGTTGCATCTGAAACCGTTCAGACATTGCGTTCTCCCATGTTGTGCACCAGTTCTATGGGTTCACGCAGTCCCATAATTGTTGCTGCCATGTCTAAAGCTCGGCGGGCCGCTAAAGCGTCGTGCATCCGGAAAATCCGCGCTCCGGCGAAGGCACAGGCCACGGCGGCTACCAGTGAACCTTCTCCTCGGTTTTCGCGGTCAAGACCTAATGATTCGCCGATGAAATCCTTATTGGACACTGCAGCCATTGCTGGATACCCCATGGCAGCAATATCAGAGAATCTGCGGGTGAGTTCCAGGGAATGCATGGTGTTTTTGTTCAGGTCATGTCCGGGGTCTACCATCAACCGCTCACCGGGGATACCTGCCGCTAATGCGTGGTCCACACGCTCTTGCAGAAACGCGATCACCTCCGCTACGACGTCATCGTACTGAGGGCGCGGAACGACGGTCCGGGTGCTGTGGGGTGTGGTGGTTTTGGAGTGAGTAATCACCAGATGAGCCTGGTGCTGGCGGATGACATCAGCCATCTCCGGGTCGGAGATTCCTGTGGTGTCGTTCACCACCGTGGCCCCAGCGGTCAGGCAGGCGTCCGCCACCGCCGCATGGAAGGTATCTACGGAAATAATGGTGGATGGGCAACTGGTATGCAGGGCTTCAACGACTGGCAGAACACGGTCAGTTTCTTCGTTCGGTGACAGGGCGCGGCCCGGGGCAAACGGCACTCCGCCGATATCCACCCAATCCGCACCTTCGGCCACAGCAGCTTCCGCCCCTGCCAATGCGTGCTTCAGCTCAAAAGTGCGACCACGGTCAAAGAATGAGTCAGGGGTTCGGTTAATCACTGCCATGACCAGCAACTCCGTACGGAAATCGACGGTACGGGGCCCTATCTGGCGTACCGGTTGAGTAAAGCAAGGGTGGTACGTATTGGTCACAACATGAGGGGGTTTGTGCTGATTCACGAGCTTCAGGCTACCGGGCGCCACACACGGCTTGTTGGGGCGTGGGCGGTTCTACACTGGGCGTATGTCTGCCCACAGCCAGGCCGCTGCCCCGCAGCCACCTCTGAACTCCGGTGATCGTGCACCCGTGTATTTGGATCATGCCGCTACGCACCCCACATTGCCGCAGGCCATTACCGCAATGGTTGAGCAACTGCGTCGGGGTGGCAACCCTTCCGCCATTAACTCGGCAGGCCGGGCAGCTCGCCGCGTATTGGAGGAAAGCCGAGACACCATCGCTAAATTGTTGACTGCAGATCCTGTGGAGATCATTTTCACCTCCGGCGGAACAGAGGCAGACAATTTAGCGGTGAAAGGTCTGTACGCCCACCGTCATGGGCAGGACGCGCGGCGGACCAAGATTCTCATTTCAGCTATTGAACATCCTGCGGTGACCGAAAGTGCGCAATATATGGCAGCGCAGCACGGCGCCGTTGTGGAGTACATTCCGGTGGATCAGAAAGGGTTTGTGGATCCTGACGCTGTGCGACAGATGATCGCAGCTGACCCATCAGCTATTGCCTTGGTCGCTGTGATGTGGGCGAATAATGAGATTGGTACGGTCCAGCCGGTGGCTCGGGTGGCGCAAGTGTGCCACGAATACGCTGTGCCTTTGCACGTGGATGCTGTTCAAGCCTTCGGCGCGATCGCCGTGGACGCATCCCTGCCAGGGATTTCCACTCTGGCGGTATCTGGCCACAAAATCGGTGCCCCGGTGGGATCAGGGGCCCTGGTAGTAGGCCGGGAGGTCAGCGTCGGCCCCATACTGCACGGCGGTGGCCAGCAGCGTTCTATGCGCCCGGGCACCATGGATGCTGCCGCTGCGGTGGCTTTCGCGACGGCAGCGCAGGTAGTGAGCGCGGACTTGGCGGAGGAAGCCGAACGGTTGGCCACCCTGCGGGACACGCTGATTCACCAGATTCGCGCGGCGATCCCGGACGCTGTGCTGCGCGGCCCGGAGGACGTTGACCACCTGGGTGTGCGCTTACCGAATAACGTGCATTTCACGTTCCCGGGTGCTGAGGGGGATTCGCTGCTCTTCCTCCTGGATGCAGCCGGATTTGCAACCTCCACCGGCTCGGCTTGTTCGGCGGGGGTGCCGCGTCCTTCAACGGTGCTGTTGGCTTTAGGGTTGGATGAGGATACTGCCCGGGGTGCTCAGCGTTTCACATTGGGGCATGGTTCTACGCGCGACGACGTTGATGCTCTCCTCGCTGTTTTGCCTGATGTGTATGCCAAAGCGTGTGCCGCGGGAATGGCTGGGCGGGTTTCGTCGTTGCATTAGGGTCAGCTGTGCTGCCACTGTGTGGTGGGCACCTGAATTACACCATCAATATCTTTTCCGGCGTACAGGAGAAAAGTTCAGTGCGAGTACTCGCAGCTATGTCCGGGGGTGTGGACTCCGCCGTCGCAGCCGCCCGCGCCGTTGACGCGGGGCACGATGTCACAGGTGTGCACCTAGCCTTGAATCGCATGCCCGGAACTTTGCGTACGGGTTCACGTGGCTGTTGCACGGTGGAGGATTCCAACGATGCCTGGCGGGCTGCAGAGAAACTGGGCATTCCGTTCTACGTCTGGGACTTTTCCGAACGCTTTAAAGAAGATGTTGTGGACGACTTTGTGTCCGAGTATGCGGCGGGCCGCACCCCCAACCCGTGTTTGCGGTGTAACGAGAAAATCAAGTTCGCTGCTCTCTTAGATAAAGCCTTAGCTTTGGGTTTCGACGCTGTGTGCACGGGTCATTACGCACATGTGGTGATGGTGGATGGCTATCCTCAGTTGCACCGAGCTGCAGAGGACGCCAAGGATCAGTCCTACGTTTTAGGTGTGCTCAATGAGCAACAACTGCGGCATTGCCTGTTCCCGCTCGGCGATACCCCGTCGAAAACCTTGGTTCGGGAGGAAGCACAGCGCCGGGGTCTATCTGTAGCAGCCAAACCAGATTCGCATGACATCTGTTTTATCCCTGATGGGGATACCAGGGGGTGGCTGGCTGAACGCATTGATCTGCAACCTGGTCCGATTGTGGATGCTGAAGGTGCTGAACTGGGAGAGCACGACGGCGCATTGGCCTATACGGTGGGGCAGCGTAAGGGACTGCGGATTGGGCGTCCTGCGCCGGATGGCAAACCCCGGTTTGTTTTGGAAATCCGCCCTAAGACCAACGAGGTGATTGTTGGAGCGCGCGAGGACCTTGCCGTCAGTACGATCCGGGGGATTCGGGCGTCCTGGGCCGGGCAGCTGGTGGAGCAGTTCCGGCAGTTTATGGAACAGTTCGATACCCTCCGGGCAGGGCAGACGTCGGAACGAATCCGCGTGGAAATCCAGGTGCGTGCCCACGGTGATTCCCTGCCTGCAACAGCCTGGTTGGAAGTAGCTGCAGAGGAAACCGAAACGGCAGACACCGGTGCCATGTACCCCGAATTGGTTGTGGTTCTGGATACCCCCTTGTCAGGCGTCGCTCCCGGACAGTCCGTTGTGATTTATGACGGCACACGGGTTTTGGGGCAGGCGACTATCAACAGCGCTCGATCAGGTGTGCCTGCTGACCTAAGATCTTCCGTATGAAGGCACCCCAGAATGGACCCACTCCCGCCTTGGAGGAGCTGCGTTCCATCAGGAACACCATTGACAACCTGGATGCAGCGTTGGTGGGAATTTTGGCGGAGCGCTTTAAAGCCACCCAGCGTGTGGGGGAGTTGAAAGCGGTCAATCATTTACCGCCTGGTGACCCCCAACGAGAACAGCAGCAGATTGATCGCTTGCGGGAGTTAGCGGCTCAAGCTCAGCTGGATCCCGAGTTTGCGGAGAAGATCTTGAACTTCATTATTAGTGAGGTTATTCGCCGCCACGAACGTATTGCGGAGCAACTGCGCACTGAACCACATGTCTGAACCACCGACTGCACCATCGCGCGCCACGGCCACAGTTTTGGCCCGGTTACCGGGAACCAACATGTTGGAAACAGTCACTGTGCTGCGTGGAGAGTTAGGGGCCCCACACCGTGGGGTGATTCCGGTTTTGGCCGCGCGGTCGGATACTGCAGGGCCGATCCCACGTACCGTCAGTCTGCTCACAGAATTAAGTTGCGATTTACAGCCACATGGTTGGCGGATCAGGCGTCATACCAGCAAAGAATCCCGAGCCGCTGAGGCTCTGCTTGCCAGCGATATCAATGTGGTGGCTGATGTGATTGGTGCTGAAGGCGGTGGCGACCACAGCCCGGTGACCATTGAGTTTGTGGGACCGATCAGCCTTGCTGCGCAGTTGTATCTGCATCACGGGGAGCGCGTGGTGCAGGATCACGGGGCTCGTCGTGATGTAGGTGAGGCCATGGCAGACGGTATGGGGTCACTGATTCCCCGGGTGCGGCAGTCCCTGGAAGGCCGTGACGTGGTGGTGCGGTTGGACGAGTCGTGGCTGCACCGCACTGTGATGGGGCAGATTCCCACAGCCAGCGGCTACCGTACGTTGCGCGCTGTGGCCCGTGCGGAAGCAATGCAGACGCTACGTGGTGTGGCGGAAGCGGCTCGGGCACAGTCGGCCACGGTGGAAATCCTTGTGCCACCGGAGCAGGATCCACGGGAGATTGATGAGCAGGTGGCAGATGCTGTGCTGTTGAACCATCCTGGTTCGGATCCTCAGGCGTGGGAACCTGTTGCTGCTGTGGTGGATAGTGGGAGGGGGATTGGTGTGCTGTTACCTGAGCTGACACAGGGTACACAGCGCCAATGTCTGCCCCAGACCGGAGAGTTAGTGCGCAGCATCACCCGTCCCTGGCGTAGCGTAGGTTTGGCTCCTGCTCTACTCGATACTGTTAGCGTGGCCCCTGGTCCTGGACTTGAGCACGCAACACCCGACGATGTGCGACGGTCCTTGCAACTCGCCACGGATCTGGCTCACGGTCTGCACCATACAGCGCAAGAAGCGTGAGATCATGCCTAATAGCACGGTAAAGCCATGCCTGTTTTCTACGGCATGCCCTGCGGTGGGCCATGGCACACCGAACAGCGAATGGACGGAGTGACGGTGAACGCACGCATCCTGGTGGTTGACGATGACGACGCCTTGGCGGAGATGATCGGCATCATCCTCAACGCGGAGGATTATGAAACGATCTTCTGTGCCGATGGTGCGCAGGCAGTTCAGGTGTTCCAGGAATCCAAGCCCGATCTTGTGTTGTTGGACCTCATGCTTCCTGGTAAAGATGGCATTCAGATTTGCCGAGAAATCCGAGCGACGTCCGATACCTCTATTGTGATGCTCACCGCCAAATCCGATACTGAGGACGTGGTGCGTGGGTTGGAGGCCGGTGCTGATGACTACATTCCCAAACCATTTAAACCTGTGGAGTTGTTGGCAAGAGTCAAAGCTCGATTGCGTCCGGGAACACGCGCCACCAGCAACATTTTAGAAGTGGGGGATGTTGCCATTGACATTTCCGGGCACCGCGTAACCCGGGGAGACCGAGAAGTTCCGTTGACGCCGTTAGAGTTCGAATTATTAGCAACCCTGGCTCGCGCTCCTGAGCAGGTTTTTTCTCGGGAAATGCTGTTGCGTGAGGTGTGGGGCTATCAGCATGCAGCGGATACCCGTTTGGTGAATGTTCACGTACAACGGTTGCGGTCTAAGGTGGAGCGCGATCCAGAAAACCCACAGATTGTGGTCACGGTACGGGGTGTGGGTTACCGGGCCGGTCACCCTGAGCGTTGATGGCCAAGCGCTCCGATCACGAGCCGGTAGGTGGTACCGGCCCCGCTGTGTCCTCGGGCCGACGTCGGCATCGGGGACCGTTGCGTATGCTGCGGTTTCGGGCCGGTTTATTGGTGCGTCGTTGGCGACAATCACTACAGTTCCGTGCGGTGACTATTGCGATGATTGGTGCTTTAGTGATCTTTTTGGTCACCGGGGCTTTTTTATCGCATCAGATCTCGGAGCGGTTATTTAGTGATCGTTTGGAACAGGTTCTGACTCAGGCAGAAACGGATTTTACCCAGGTTCAGGCAAGTTTCGACGCCTCTGATGCTGCTGACCGTGGCCAGTTGCAGACCATGGTGACCGCCACGTTGGACGCGTTGGATTCAGATACCACCACCAGTCAACGGCGTTGGGTGATCATCCCGTTGTCGTCGGAAACCGGGCAGAGCATGCTGCCGGCTCAGGCCGAAAGTGACTGGATGGGTGAGGACACAGTGCCGCAAGATTTGCAGGATCGTGTGTCAGCGGATGGTCGTACCTATTGGCAGTCGTCATCCGTAGCCATGGATGACGGTGGTCAGCAGGTACCGGTGGTTATTGTGGGGCAGGCGGTGGAGCCGCAGCCCGGTGCTCGGTACGGGCTGTACCTGGTAAATGATTTTTCTCAACCTCAACGGACTCTGGATGCGATTCACGCGGTGTTGATTCTGTCAACCGTGGTTCAGGCTTTGCTGGTATCCGGGGTAGTCGGATACGTCACCCGTGAGGTGGTGCGTCCAGTGTCCACGACTGCTCGGGTCTCAGAATCTTTGGCTGACGGTAACTTGGGTGTGCGCATGCAGGTTGAAGGGTCCCATGAAGTTGCCAGACTGGGGCGTTCGTTTAACCGGATGGCCGATAATTTGGAAGACCAGATCACCAGGCTTGAACAGTTGTCGAGCATGCAGCAAACCTTTGTGTCCGATGTTTCTCATGAGTTGCGGACTCCCTTGACCACAGTGCGGATGGCGGCCGAGGTGTTGCATAACGCCCGTGAGGAGTTTGATCCGGTCAATCGGCGGTCTGCGGAGTTGTTGTACAACCAGGTGGACCGGTTTGACACTCTGCTGGCGGACCTTCTGGAGATATCTCGTTTTGACGCTGGTGCTGCGCGACTTGAAATTTCTGGAGTGAATATTTTTGCTCTGGTTAATGAGGTGCTCGAAGCTACCGCTCCGTTAGTCGCTAATTCCGGTTCGGTCATTCGGGTGCATTCGGATCTTCAACGGTGCATTGTGCAAGTGGATCAACGTCGTATTGACCGAATTCTGCGCAACCTATTGGTGAATGCACTAGAGCACGGTGAAGGCAGACCCATTGATGTTGTGGTGAAGGCTTCTGAGGTTGCGGTGGGTATTGCTGTTCGGGACCACGGAATTGGTATGACGGAAGAGCAGACTCGCAAGGTATTTGACCGTTTCTGGCGTGCCGACCCAGCCCGGGCGCGGACCACTGGGGGGACGGGGCTGGGGCTGTCCATCGCTGTGGAAGACACTCGTTTGCACGGTGGTCGGTTGGATGCTTGGGGCGCTCCCGGGCAGGGAGCATGTTTCCGGCTCACGTTGCCGTTGTTGCGTTCCCGTCCTTTGAATGGCGATGACCCTAGCCCTGTGCACCTTCCACCCTATGGTGACGAATTGCCATCGGTGGCTGTGGTGACGGACACCGGAACATTTGCAGCCGTTCCTCTGGACCGTGATTCGGTTATCGCTCCCACAACAGAAACAATTCCGGTGATTCAGGCCGAAGTTCCCGAAGCCGCCATATTGGATGTTGCGACGGCGCGTACCCCCGTCTTGCGCCCGGCGATCGGCGGTGAGTTTTTGGCGAACACCGCTGTGAATGAGGATGCCGTGGATATGGCAGGCCCGGAGTCCGGCATCGCCCAGGAGGAATACGACGATTTAGACGAAGCCTACGAAGACCTGTATTTAGACGATACCGGTGAGCTACCAGCTTTCCGTCGCACTGGGCCGGCGCACCGCGCACAGGGAACCGATACCTCCATCGGGAGAAACCGTGACCGTTGAGTACAAGCCGTTACACCTATCCATCCGTCAACGTTTTCGATGGGTGGGGATGATTGTTGCCATGGTGCTGGTTATCACTAGCTGCGCCACAATACCCACCACCGGCCCGGTTCACCAGGTGGAGGCTCCTGTTGCTTCGTCGTCGGAAACTAGTGTGGAATCCACGGTCGCTGGCCCGGAAGATGGGATGTCTCCGGAGGAGATTGTCCGAGGGTTCTTAGCTGCCGGTGCAGGTCAGGAGAATGATTACGGGGTCGCGCGTCAGTTTTTGACCGCTGAGCTTGCCTCTGATTGGCGTCCTTATGCCCGGACCGTGGTGTTCTCTGGTGCCGCTGGTATCCAGCAGGGTTTAGATGAACAGCAGGTGCGGGTCAGCGTCGATGCCCGTGCTGTGATTGACAATAATGGCGTCATGCAACGGCAGGACGCCGGATCTAGCGAAGCCATGGATGTGGAATTGACCCAGGTGGATGGGCAATGGCGTATCTCAAAAGTCCCGGATGGGGTGTTGATCCCGGCAGCCAATCTGGATGAACTGTATCGGCCCTACAACGTCTATTTCTTGGGCGCGGATGATGAAACGGTGGTCGCTGACCCCCGATGGTTCCCGGACCGCCCCGGGGTGTCCACCTCCTTGGTTCGTGCGTTACTCGACGGCCCCGCACCTTACTTGGATGGGGCGGTGAGCTCCGCATACCCCGGAGACACCGAGCTAGAGGGGGCGTCGGTTCCAGTGCAAGATGGCACGGCAACCGTGTCATTAGATGTTCCGAACTACAGTGCACTGGACGTGGCCACTAATCGGGAAATGTATTCCCAGCTGACATTGACCCTCTTGGCTTTGGATAACGTCGAGAGCGTGGACTTGTTGGCAGGTGGCGGTCAGATTGACTTGGGTTCCAGCAGCCAAGAAATGCTTTCCACAGATCCCTTGGAAGTCCCTACTCGCCAGATTGGGCTAGATGATGACCACCTGGTTTTTCAACAAGGCGGACAGAGCAGCCCCGTGAGCGGAGTTGCTGATGCTTTGGAGGGGGATGACCCCAGCAAGCCTGCTATGAATACGCAAACTGACCAGTTTGCGGCCCTGACTCGCAACCGTTCGGCCTTGGTGACTTTTTCGCCTAATTCGCCAGAACCTGTTGAACGGTTGACGGGACGTAAGCTTTCTGCCCCTTCCATTGATCCGGATGGCTGGGTGTGGTCAGGGGACGATGCCGGCAAGATTCAGGCGGCTGAACTTGGTGACCCGAATGCGGACCCGGTCACCGTAAAAGCGGATTGGCTCGATGGACGTGCTGTGACCTCTCTGAAAATCTCGCGCACCAGCAGTCGAGCATTGATGGTGGTTTCAGATGGCGATTCCTCGCAGGTCTTGATGAGTGGTGTTCGCCGAGATGCTGATGGGAAACCCCGCGAATTGAACGCGCCGTATGTTCTGGACTCGGGTCAGGGCGCTGGAATGATGGCAGAAGCTCAATGGATCAGTGAAACCCAGTTCGTGGCCTCTGCCGTCACAGAAGACAGCACTGCCCCTCGGCTTTATGACGTTTCTGGCCGGTATCGAGACCTTCCCGTGCTCGATGATGGGGTTAGCAGCGTGGCCGGCGGCAACGGGGAAGCGGAGATTTTTGTGGTGTCCGACGGCCAGTTGCGCATGCTCACGGGGGAGTCATGGTCGCCGCAAAGTGACACCGTGGAATCGACTGCCTTTGCTGGGTGAAACCCAGTGACTTTGTGAGGCTTCTGGTTGCCCGGCATCCATGTCTCCACAACCACCTTGTGTGTTACCCATGGCGGGGCAGGCGCCATATTGGCCGAGGCGGGCGCGGTGTAACCGGTGTATGGGCAGTGGAGCATCGGAGGTATGAACGCACACACTTTCACCGGTCGTTTTGATGTGCCTGTTGCAGGGGGCGCTCTTGCGGTGTCTGATCCCCCGGTGTCCGGGCGGCGGATAGGGCGGCGCTTGCGGCGTATGGATCGTGCCGCGTCACAGGTGTGGGAAGCTTTAGTGACAGGGCTTGAACCGCTGATTCCCGTGGAATGCACGGTGTGCCGTTATCCAGGAGAATCGTTATGCCGGTCTTGCCGACGCTTGTTGTACCGCAGCACCGCTCATCCGCAGCGTGTTGAGCAATATGCACGGCACGCCAGTGGTTTGCGGATCGTGGCAGCTGGGAGTTACGAACACGAACTGGCTTCCTGCATTTTGGCTTTTAAACAAGCCGGACGAACAGATGTAATCGCACCGCTGGCGGAAGTTTTAAGCCGGTCCATCCGTGCTGCGCTCGGTGTACCTTCGCCAGGGGGTAGCACGGCCCAGGCTCCTTGCGAAGGTGTGATTGATCTGGTTCCTATTCCTAGTTCGGCTCGGGCATTGCGGCGGCGATGGTACGACCCAGTTGCCGTGTTGCTCCGAGCTGCTGTAGCGCAGCATGAAACAACCGTTCATGTGCTGCGGAAAGATCCTCGTCGCAGCAGCGCTCCCGAAATATCAGTAATGCAACTGCGAATTGTTCCGTGGCTGGTGCACACAAGTCGCAATCCGGTAGGCGCATTGCGCGCCGTGCAGGTACGCCGCATGAGGAATATGGGTGGTCAGTCACAGAAACTGAAATCTGCTGACCAGCGTGCGCAAGCGATCCCTACCCCTTTTGATCTGGCCATGGGACGCCGGGATCACCACGGGCAGATTCAGGTACCGGAACGTGTGGTCTTAGTTGATGACGTGGTGACAACCGGGGCCACCCTGAACCGTGCCCGGTATGTCCTGGAACAGGCAGGAGCCAACGTTCTTGGTGCTGTGACCTTGGCAGCTGTGGATGCTCCGTCGGGTATGAAGCATGTGATGCTAGGAAACGGGGCTATGAACAGATGAATTAACGATGTGAGCAAGGTAACGTAATGAGTACCGGGACAGCCGCCCGGGGTGGGGACCAGCACCCGCCGGGTCTCCGCATCGACCAGTTGCACTGGAGGACGCCATGGAACTCATTGTCCGGGGACGTAACGTCAGCGTGCCGGAACGGTTCAAAGAATATGTGGCCGAAAAGGTCGTGAAGTTCGAAGAACTGGGTGACAGGGTGCAAAGGATTGAAGTCAAGGTGGTCAAAGACAATCCCACCCCTGGCCATGGTGGTATGCGTGTGGAAGCCACGGTGATTGGTCGTGGACCGGTCATCCGAGCCGAGGCGCGTGGGGATGACAAATTTGCGGTGTTTGACGACACCTACGCCAAGCTAATTGAGCAGTTGCGCCGGGCTCGGGACCGTCGCAAGGTTCACCGTGGTCATCACCGTCCCACGGCGGTTTCGGAAGCCACGGCGTCATTGCCGATGATACCCACTGATGGTCCTCTGTTCGCCTCCGCTGACGAACTCGCGGCGGCGGAAACCGATGTTTTCGATTCTGAGTACCTCTTGGAAGACGATGTCGCACCGGTGGAAATTCGCCGGAAGCGTTTTCCGGAGGAAAGGATGACAGCAGACCAGGCCGTTGACCGTATGGAACTGGTGGGCCATGACTTTTTCTTGTTTGTGGATCAAGAAACGGGAGAGCCTTCCGTGGTCTACCGGCGAAAGGGCTGGGAGTACGGTGTGATTGGCCTTAGCGCGGAGGTTAGCGATGCCCAGGACGAACCGGCGCGAGCCTATCAAGCAGGCTAGTCAGCGCTAAGCGATTGGCTAACAACGGTGTGGAGGTGAGGTCTTTGCTCCACACCGTTGTTAGTGTGCCTGGCGTACACTGGGGAGAATGACCTGGCCGCTGTGATGCGGTCGAAATGCTTGACTCAACTGATTCACAAGGAGCGTGAGCACGTGGCCTCAATTCTGGAGAAAGTGCTCCGGACCGGGGACAAAAAGGTGCTAAAGCGCCTGAAAGACTACGCCGACGCGATCAATTCGCTGGAAGATGGCTATCGAGAATTTTCTGATGCTGACTTGCAAGCCGAAACGGATGCTTTCCGTGCTCGTATTGCAGACGGTGAATCACTGGATCGGTTGTTGCCTGAAGCTTTTGCGGTGGTGCGTGAGGCATCCTCCAGGACCTTGGGTAAGCGGCATTATGACGTCCAGTTGATGGGTGGTGCTGCTTTACACTTGGGCAATATTGCGGAGATGAAGACCGGTGAGGGCAAGACTCTGGTGGCCACTGCTCCGGCGTATTTAAATGCATTGTCCGGTAAGGGTGTGCATGTTGTGACGGTCAATGACTTTCTTGCGGAATCTCAGTCAGAACAGATGGGTCGAGTGTACCGTTTTCTGGGTCTAGAAACTGGGACCATCCTGTCTGGCCAGGATCCTGCGACGCGACGTAAGCATTATCTTGCGGATATTACCTATGGGACCAATAATGAATTTGGGTTTGATTATCTGCGGGATAATATGGCGTGGAGTGTTGATGAATTAGTGCAGCGAGGCCACAATTTTGCGATTGTTGATGAGGTTGATTCCATTCTCATTGATGAATCTCGTACACCTTTGATTATTTCAGGACCGGCTTCTGGTGATGCCAATCGGTGGTATTCGGTCTTTGCTTCTTTGGTGCAGCGACTTGAGTTAAATAAAGACTACGAAGCTGATGAAAAAAAGCGTACCGTGTCTGTTCTTGAGTCAGGAATTGATAAGGTTGAGGACTGGCTCGGTATTGAGAATCTTTATGATACGGCGAATACTCCGCTGATCGGGTTCCTGAATAATGCCCTCAAGGCTAAAGAGCTGTTCCAGAGGGATAAAGACTATGTGGTCATGAAGAATGAAGTCCAGATCGTTGACGAACACACGGGCCGTATTTTAGCCGGTCGTCGGTATAATGAGGGTGTCCACCAGGCTATTGAGGCTAAAGAAAATGTGGAAATCCAGCCGGAAAATCAGACCATGGCAACGGTCACTTTGCAAAATTACTTCCGTCTATACGAAAAGCTTTCTGGCATGACCGGTACGGCGGAAACTGAAGCCGCTGAATTTATGAATACCTACGAACTTGGCGTGGTGGCGATCCCGACCAATAAACCAATGGTGCGTCAAGATCAAACTGACTTAGTTTATAAAAATGAAGTTTTGAAGTTTGCTGCTGTTGTGCAAAATATTGAAGAGCGACACAAGACTGGCCAGCCGGTTTTGGTGGGTACCACATCGGTGGAAAAGTCAGAGTATTTGTCAAAAATGCTGGCGAAGCGTGGTGTTCCGCATGAGGTATTGAACGCTAAAAACCATGCGCGTGAGGCCGCTATTGTGGCGCAAGCGGGCCGTAAAGGTGCGGTGACTGTAGCCACTAATATGGCAGGGCGTGGTACGGATATTATTTTGGGCGGCAATGCCGAAGCCATGGCTATCGAGCGTATGAAGGAAAAGGGGTTGGATCCCGAACGTGATCGCGAGGGATACGAAACCGCTTGGCCAGTAGTATTAGCCGAAGCCGAAGCGGAGATTGGCGATGAACATCAGGAAGTCCTGGAACTTGGTGGGTTATATGTTCTGGGCACAGAGCGGCACGAGTCGCGACGCATTGACAATCAGTTGCGTGGACGTTCTGGACGTCAGGGTGACCCTGGCGAATCCCGATTTTATCTTTCATTGACTGATGATTTGATGCGCTTGTTCAACGCGGGTGGTGCTGCGCGTCTGATGGCCAATGCTGCTGATGACACTGCTTTGGAGTTCAAGATCGTGTCCCGTGCCATTGCTTCGGCGCAAAATCAAGTCGAGGGGCGTAACGCCGAACAACGCAAAAATGTTCTGAAGTACGACGATGTCTTGGATCGTCAGCGTAAAGCTATTTATGCGGACCGTCGTCGTATTTTAGAAGGCGGTGATTTGCAAGAACAGATCCAGCAATTCATCGCTGAAGTTGTGGGGTCGATTGTGGTTGAGCGTACCCGTGACGGGCACCCAGAAGATTGGGACTTAGAAGGCCTGTGGGAGGCTTTGAGTACCGTCTATCCGGTGAGTGTTGGCCCCGATGAACTCATTGAGGAAGCTGGTGGTCAGGAAAAGCTGACAACGGCTTTTCTGCGCGATCAGATCGTTTCCGACGCCATCGTGATCTACGAAGAGCGTGAAGAGCTTGTGGGTTCTGAAGCGATGCGCAACCTGGAACGTCGGGTACTCCTATCTGTTTTGGGCCAGCGCTGGCCGGAACATCTGTATGAGATGGACTATCTCAAAGATGGCATCGGCCTACGCGCTATGGCTCAGCGCGACCCGTTGGTGGAATATCAGCGGGAAGGCTTCACTATGTATGAAACCATGATGGGTGGCATTCGCGAGGAAACCGTCGCTTATCTGTTCAATATGGACCTTTCTAAACAGCGCGCTGGCACTGGCGGGGCGGTTAAGGTCAACGTTCCCAAGCAGCCAAAGTTCTTGCAGTTCTCCGCTCCGGGGGAAGAGGGTGAGACGGATGTTCATACAGAACGTAACTCCACGGCTGCTGCTGGCGCCGATGGGCGCGAAGAACCGGAACGCTCAGACACTGCGGCTGCCAGTAACGCGGCAAACGAAGTGCCTTCTATCTCGGAGCCCGTAGAGGATTCACCTTCTCAGCGATCCATACGCCCCGTTCCGACGCAGGACGTAGCTGCCGGTCAGCACCGTTCCCGCGCGGAGCGCCGCGCCGCTGAAGCTGCGGCCAAGCGTCGTAACAAGAAATGGTTCCGCTCCCAAGTTAACCGATCTCCAAGACTGTGACGCACCAAGCGCGTTCCGGTCGCTCCACACGGACCACAACGGCCCGACTCCGTGAGTCATCGCGTACTACCAACGCGATTTCGTATACACCATCGGCCACGTGGCATACGCGCTGCCGAAGCACTTCGGAGTTGCGGTGATTGGCTTGCACCGGTGAGGATGTCGGTTCGATTTTTCTACGTTGTTGGACGAGCTCCGCTCTGCGGCGGAGTTTGTCCACGATCTCCTGGGTGGTCCATCGGCCCAATTGTTGGGCTGGGCGGATGCCGTCAAGTACCTCTAAAGCTGCTACCGCAATGGATCGGCTGAGGGCTGTGATTCGTTCACGCTCATGGCCGGGCGGGAACGTCGTGGGTGCGGCGCGCTGTTTTTGTCGCCATACGTAGCGGGGGTGTGGCGTGGGCGTTGCTTCACCACGGGCAATAGTTGACATATCTGGACTCCAGTTTCTTGTTCTGGTTAGTGGATGTGGTGCCTCGGGGTTAATGCCTCGGGAATGGTGAGGACGGTGCCCGGGGTGAGAAGGTCGGGGTCGTGTACGTGATGTGCGTTGGTTTCCCAGAGATAGGGCCAGGCGGCTGCCACCTCTGCCTCTGATGCTTCCGGGCCAAGTAGCTCACGGGTGATTGACCAGAAGGATTCCCCGGAACGTACGGTGACGGTGTTCTCCGCAATGCGTGCGTGTACTGAAGGGGGAAGGGACTGAGTTGCGGGTGCGGCTTCTGCCTCGCCCCAGAATGGTGAGAAAGTTGCAGCTTCGTCACGTTCAGACTGTCTTGTGTGTGCTGTCTGAACATCATCTGCATCAAAGGTTTCTTGTGAATGCTCAGAGGCTTTGAGTGAGCCTTCAGGCATTTCCATCACGGTGGAGTCAGGCTCCAATGTGGCAGGAGCAGCCTGTGCTGCAGTCACAGCGGTAAGAGCCAGCGATTGGAGTCCTGCTGCTGCAACTCCCACTGTCCAGGGCATGGAAGGAACCCTGGGGAGGAAGGCCTTACGCTCGCTGACCTGCGTGGTAAGTGCTGGGTAGTTTGGGGCGGTGAAGCGTCTGGCCGGCTGCGGAGTCATGGCACTTACCTTTCAAAGATACCTTTTAACATCTTTTGATGTTGTTTGATGATCTGTAGTGATCTTGGATGAAGATCACTACAGAGTCAAGTGGATCCATGGACTATCTGCTCATGCCGCATACAGTGGCTCGCAGCAAAGTGGCGCGATTAAAGCGCAAGCTCGGTAACGTCGACAGTAACGGGGGAGAGGTGGCGATAAACCTATGAGGTGGGACGATCTTTTTGCTGACATGGAGGCCCAGTTGGCGGCGCAGCGGTACCGGGAGATCGAAGTTGAAGCTGCGGAAATGATCAGGGCGGAGAACTCAGAAGTGATCCTGGAGGATCGGTGTGTTGCTCATCTGGGAGGCTCCGTGGAGGTCAGCCTATGTGGTGGTGTGCGACTGAATGGCGTGATGAACGCTGTGGGCAAGGGATGGGCGGTGCTTGAAGATTTTGACCACGAGATTTTGATCCCCCTGGCGGCTATGGAGTGGATTGACGGTTTGGGGAACCGGCGACAATCCCCTGAAAAACGGCGCCGTCTAGGATTACCGCATGCCCTGCGGGCACTTGCTATGGCGCGTGTAGCGGTTCGTGTGTACCTGCGTTCGGGTCCAACAACGGCGTTGGAGGGGACTGTGGACCGTGCTGGCGGTGATCATTTGGACTTAGCCCTGCACCCACACGATGAATTTCGGCGGCGCCGCACTGTCCGTGCAGTACGCACCATTCCCTACACGGCGGTTTCCTGTGTGGTGGCAGATAACAGTTATGGAGAAACGTGGTGACGGTTATCCCACGTCCACGGCGGTGCCGCTACGGACGGCTTCGGCGGTTTCCTGATGTTTTTGCTCCACCCACTGGTCAAAAACGCTGATCTGAACGCGCCACTGCCCACGCCCACCAATTTGGATGGCGGGTAGTTCTCCGGTGCGCACCATGGCACGTACCTGAGCCGGGGACGCATTCAAGATTTCTGCCACGTCCGACAGGGTGTAGAACTGGGCGTCAGCCACATGTGCTCCTTAGGGCATTCGTTGCTACCACATGTTGTTCGTAGGATGCTGGTTCGGTCTCTCGTGTATACCAGTGTGCCATTGCTGTGGCTCGTCAGACGGGTTCTCCACAGGCTCTGCTGTCCTAACGGCTCAAGATGCGTCCACGCCGGGTTCATCCACAGGCCGGTTACCGGTCTCGAAACTGCGCCTCATTGTGCTTCACTATGGTCCAGAACACAGCAGTTCGCGGTTTCCTACATGACGGTAACCGCTTGGGGAACAAGGAGTATCTGTGGCTGGTGGGGTCAGCGCATACGGTGATGCTGCGGCAATGGGCCGTTCACGATCAAGTCGTTCAACGACGGAAAATAACACGGTACAAGGCGCTCAGCTGCGTGCTGGGCATCGGTTTCGTCGCCCTGGCTGGCGGGAACCCCGACTATTAGTTGGCCTGGGGTTGGTCGTACTTGCCGTCACTGGGACTGTTGCCACCGTGGCGTTAACGAACAGCACACAACAATACGTTGTGGCTGCTCGTGACTTGGATGTTGGCACCCGCGTCAGTGCAGAAGACTTCCGTACGGTTGATGTTCGTCTGGATGGCACAGCCGGTACGTATTTGCTGGGGTCCACTCCACTGCAAGAAGGTGCAGTGATCGTTGACCGAATCCCTAGCGGTCAGTTGGTTCCTGCGGATGCGGTCGGGGATAGTTCTGATTTAGATCGTCGGCCTATGGGCATCCCCTTGACGACGGCATTACCGGGTAGCGCGGGTGCTGGCGACACCGTGGACGTATGGGTTTCAGAGCGTGAAAACAACGGTCGGGGGTGGTCACAACCTCGGCAAATTTTGACGGGAGCGGAACTGGCGTCCGTGGATCAGGCGTCCGGGGCGCTGGGGGCTAGTCAACAGATGACAGCACAGGTTTTGGTTGATGAAGCAGACGTGAGTGCGGTGGTGGATGCTTTGGCCACAGAGTCACGGATCACAGTGGTGCCTCATGTTGGGGGTGGCAGGTGAGTGTTTCTCTGACCAGTCTGGGTGCTACCGCTGATGCGGTCGCCCATGCGGTGGACCGGTTACATGGTCCAGTGACCTTGGTACGCCGTAGTTATGACCTCGTAGAAGTACTTTCTGTGGTGCACTCTGGTTTGGCGAATGCGGTACTGGTGGCTGAAGGGGCGGAGCATATAGGTGCTGAGGCCATGGATTCGCTGTATCAAGCTCGGGCGGTCGTGGGGGTGGTGGAAGGTTTTGATGACGCCCGCTTGGTAGAGCTCGGTGCGTATCGCGTCCCTGCCAATGCTCAAGCATCGGATGCAGCACGCATGGTGATTGAGGCAGCGCAACACGGTGTACGGCATGGCTCTACGCTTGCTTCCCGATCTGCCCATGAGACGGAAGGGCTCATCCAAGACCAGGCCGTACAACATCATGATCCCGCTGGTGATACAAGCGATCCATGGGCAGATGAGTCCCTTCCTGATACCTCGCATGCCGTCATGTCAGAGGATGCTGGTCATCAGCCTTCAGGGATCGTGGTGGTATGGGGTCCTCATGGCTCCCCGGGCCGCAGCACGGTGGCGGTCAATGTGGCAGCTGAAATTGCCCACCTAGGTTATCCAGTAACTGTGGTGGATCTGGATACGTGGGGGCCGTCCGTTGCCACCATGCTCGGGTTGCTTGATGAAACAGCCGGAGTGGCTTTGGCGTGCCGAGCGGCGGATCGTCATCGACTGGATCATGCAGCCTTGGACCGTGCGTCGGTGCGGGTGGATTTAGGGGGCGCGCATATGGATGTGCTAACAGGTCTGACCCGCCCGGAACGTTGGCCTGAACTGCGTGGTGGTTCTGTCGACAAGATGCTCCAGGCCTGCCGGAACCTTCCGAGTGGGCAACAAGGGGCACCCCCTATTGTGGTGGTGGATGTTGGTTTTTGTCTCGACGAGGACGAGGAACTGAGCTTTGACACCCAAGCGCCCCAGCGTAACGCGGCAGCTTTGACGGCCGTAGAGGTTGCTGACGTAGTGGTCGCGGTGGTTTCTGCTGATGTAGTGGGGTTGACCCGGGCAGCTACTTCTTTACCCGGACTGCTGGAACGTACGACAGGTGCTGTGATGGTGGTGGCGAATAAGGTCCGCCAAACCGCAGCGGGACGATCACCACGGGCCGGTGTTCGCGATGCGTGGGAGTCCATGGGGGTGCCTGTGCGTATTAATGACTATCTCTCTTTCGATCCCATCACAATGGACCAAGCGTTGTTAGACGGGTCAGTATTGTTGGAAAGTTCGGGAAAGTCCGCGGTGCGCGCTGAAATCAACGCCATTGCTCAGAATGTGTTACGCCGTTTGTCGGGTGACGATGTTGTGGAAGCGCAGGAAGAGGTCATCAAACAAACACGTTTTGGTCGCAGAATGGGAGCATGGTTGCGACGGTGATAATCTTCCAAAGAGCCTGATCAATTCGGTTGCATGTGCCCGTTGGCAGGTCCTTTTCACCTAATTCTGAGGGAAAGTTACGCTATTGCCGCTTACCATCCTGCAGGATCGCCCAGAAGTTTCCGAAGAAGCCTTAGAACACCTCCGGGTTCTTTTAGGTGAATGGCAAATCTTGGCCGACTTAGGTATGGGGGACGTGTTGTTGACAGTTCCTCGTGACCGCGCGGGGGGAGGAGTAGATCCCGCTCGTCCGGCGGTAGGTGCCTCGATGATCATCGCCGCCCACACCCGTTCCGGCACCGCACCCACCGCGTATGTTGAGGATCTCCTGGGGACGGTGGTGGAGGATCAGCTGGGGGATTTTCTCAGGGAAGTCTGGAACAGCCCCACTATCTGCGTTTATCGGGATCGGCGCGCGCATACTCAAGTTTTTGCGGTGCCCATTGTCTACCACAAATCCACACTCGCCGTGTTATCGCTACATGCCGAACTTGGGGACCGGCGGCTCTCTGGCATGGATTTGACCTATCGAGACTGCGCACTTGACTTGATGAAGATGGCGCGGACTTGTCAATGGCCTGCGGCTGGAGTGCCAACAGCTCCCGGGCGTGGTGTACCCCGCGTAGGTGATGGTTTGATTTGTTTGACTGCAGAGGGATGGGTGCGGTTTATGTCTCCCAACGCTGTCTCTGCTATCAATCGGCTCAGTGCGGTGTCCAAAGTCATGGGGGAGTCCTTGACGGAGGTCTTGGAGGCTGCTTTGCCTGTGGGGCAGCAGGTTGACGAGTGCTTGGTGGGAGTGCTGCGCGGCCGGATCACGGATTATGCCGAATTGCGAAGTGGTCGTACCGCTGTGATGTTCCGCTCCGTTCCGCTTGTGTTTGACGGTGAGCGATCTGGAGCCATCGTGTTGTGTCGGGATGTATCTGAGCTGCGTCGCAGGGAACGTGAAGTGTCTTCTAAAGACGCCACGATTCGCGAAACCCACCATCGGGTTAAAAACAGCTTGCAGACAGTAGCGGCTCTGCTACGGATGCAGACCCGCCGTGCGACATCAGAAGAAGAGAAACGCGGATTAGCCCAAGCTATGGGTCGGGTCGACACCGTGGCCATGGTTCATGATGCGTTGTCAGAAACCCCGGAAGGGGCGGTGGACTTTGATGCCTATTTCGCTCGTCAACTACGCACAATTGTGGAGTTGGCTGCTGCGGACGCCCACGTTGATGCCGTTTTGGAAGGCAATTTTGGTGAGATTCCGGGGCATATGGTGACTCCATTAGCTTTGGTGCTCAATGAGGTGGTCACTAATGCTGTGGAACATGGTCTAGCCGGGGGAGGAGGAACAGTTAAAGTTACCGCGTCTCGCCGGTCAGTGGGCACCGCCGTAGTAACACGCCGTGGTCCCGTGGAAGAGTTGGTGGTTGTGGTGCAGGACGACGGTGTTGGCCTACCGCATGATGTTTCGATGGGTGCTAGCACTGAAAAAGGTGAATCTTCACAGGTACAGCTTCAGGGGTTGGGTTCCAGGATTGTGCGTAATCTGGTGCGGGGTGAGCTGGACGGAACTATCAGGTGGGAACGAGCAGAAAAGAGCGGCACAATCGTCGAAACGATTGTGCCGCTCTATGCGGATTCGGCCTAAGTTGCTTGCGGGTCAGGACGCTCGGCGAGCTCGAGCATTGCGACGTTTGAGGGCGCGGCGTTCGTCCTCACTCATGCCGCCCCACACACCGGAGTCCTGGCCAGAGGACATAGCCCAGCTCAAGCATTCATCCATCACGAGGCAAGTACGACACACCGCTTTGGCCTCTTCGATTTGCAGAAGTGCGGGACCGGTATTGCCCACCGGGAAAAACAGTTCAGGGTCCTTCTCCAAGCAGGCCGCGCGAGAGCGCCAATCCATGAGCGATGGCTCCTTTCAAACGCACAACCCAGTGGAGATCATCAGTGGACTCGGACAGGAGTGCGATAACGATTAATGCGGGCGCCGACCGGAAGACCAGCGGCGCCTCAAAACTTGCCTAGACTTTCGCATGTGAACACCGCGTGAACAAGGGGTTTGGGAGGTTCGTCACACACTTCTTGCCGTTCTTCATATGAAACTCATGGATCACGCCCACCTAGATGCGTAAGGAGGCACTGTGTCTGCCGTCCGTCCCACGGGTTCATCTGAACCACCCCGTAGGTTCTTCCGGCCAGCGGCGCTGGTACCTCTAGTGTTGGTGGTGGCAGCGCAGGCTGTGTGTTTAGGGATTGGTGCTTTCAGTATGCTGTTGGGCTTGATTACTGGTGACGTCTGGTCAGTGCCTGGAGCTGTTTTCTTGACAGTGGTCTTTGGTGGCGGTTGCTTGTGGTTGTTGAGTGCCGCGCGCGGGCTCTGGCGTGGCAAGCGGTGGCCGCGTGCAGCCGCGTTAACCGCACAGCTTTTTTCCGTGGTGGCAGCTGGGGCGATCCTCGCGCCGTTCACACCGCTTGGGGCCGGTGCTCTTGTGCTGGCTGCCGCCGTGGCCATGGTGTGTTTGTTTACTCCGGCGGTGGTTGATTGGACCACCCAGGACCTCCACGCACGATGAAAATTCTGGGTGATTCAGTTTCCTGCCGTGAAACGTCTCACGGCAGGAAACTGCGTGGGCTGCAAGGTGCCAGCGGCGCACTCCGGTACCTTGGGCGTCATGCCGTGAGTGGCGTTCTGGATGCGCCGCAGACGTTACCTGGCAGTGCTTGACGCACGATGTTCGGGACACTATGGGAAACGGAGAGAATGTGAACGCTGATCTTGTGGTGGTTGGTTCGGGCCTGTTCGGCCTGACGGTTGCAGAACGCGCCGCTAACGAACTGGGGCTAAAGGTTGCGATCATTGATCGCCGTGACCACATTGGCGGTAATGCCTACTCCGAAAAGGAAAAACACACGGGCATTGAAGTTCACCGTTACGGTGCGCACCTGTTCCATACGTCCAATGATCGCGTGTGGGACTACGTCAATCGCTTTACAGATTTCACCAACTACGTCCACAAGGTGTACACCCGCCATAAAGGTGAGGTGTTCCCCATGCCCATTAACCTGGGGACCATTAACCAATTTTTCCGTGCAGCATATGGGCCAGCTGACGCTAAGGCCTTGATTCAAGAGCAAGCTGGCGAATTAGCGGGTACAGATCCGCAAAACCTCAACGACAAGGGTATTCAGCTGATTGGGCGTCCGCTGTATGAAGCTTTTATCAAGCACTACACCGCTAAACAGTGGCAGACAGCCCCGGAGGATCTACCGGCGTCAATCATCACTCGGTTACCAGTGCGTTACACCTATGACAACCGGTACTTCAATGACAAGTACGAAGGTTTGCCCGTTGATGGCTACACTGCGTGGCTAGAGCGGATGGCGCAGCAACCAAATATTGAAGTTTATTTGAACACTGATTTCTTTGATGACTCCCATGAGTTCTCCAAAGCCAAAGTGGTGGGCCAAGTGCCTGTGGTATACACGGGCCCGGTGGATCGGTACTTCGATTACGCGGAGGGGGACCTTTCCTGGCGAACCATTGACCTGGAGGAAGAAGTTTTGGACATCGAAGACTTCCAGGGATGTGCGGTGATGAACTACCCGGATTCGGATGTTCCCTATACCCGTATCCATGAGTTTCGGCATTTCCATCCGGAACGGGACTACACCAAGGACGCTACGGTGATCATGCGGGAGTTTTCCCGGTTCGCTGAAAAAGGCGATGAACCGTATTACCCCGTGAATACGTCCTTGGATCGGGACAAGCTGTTGAAGTACCGCGATCTTGCCGCTGGCGAGTCCTCGGTGTTGTTTGGCGGACGTCTTGGTACGTACAAGTATTTGGACATGCACATGGCTATTGGGTCGGCGTTGTCCATGATGGATAACAAAGTTGCACCGCATTTCACGGGCGGTAACAAGATTCAGTCCGGAGGAATTGACGCGTGAGCGAACAGATCAATCACACTAACCCGGCCGCTGCCTCACCGGCGGGAGATGCCGTAGCGGCTCATGATCCGCAAGGTTTTTTGGGGAAGATTTCCAATTCACCGGAGAGGGCTGGGTACACAATGCGTCAGGTAGCCCGTGTGGTGCTGCCGGCTAATCAAGATTTGGATGCCTTACCGCTGTATGTGGATGGTCCCATGCTCAAGGAAGGACAATCCACCGCCGCTGGCGATACTGTGGAGCACCCGGACGACATTCTTTCCCGGCGTTCCATGCGGATTAGGTCCGGGCGCCGGGTATCTTTTGGCTCGTATTTCAACGCCTTCCCGGCGTCCTACTGGCGGCGGTGGACCACCGCGCAAAATGTTGTGCTTTCAGTGGACACAGAGGGTTCGGGATCGCTCATCGTGTATCGGTCTAACGCTCGTGGTGTGGCTCAGCGGGTGGAAGACCGCCGAGTTAAAGGAACAGCCACGAATGACTTTGAGCTGACCCTGGCCCCGTTTGGTGATGGTGGCTGGTATTGGTTCGATTTGATCGCCGATGACGACGGTATGACTTTGGTGCAGGCAAGCTGGTCTGTGCCGGATGATCGCCCGGTGGGGACCGTAACCCTGGGCGTGACCACATTTAACCGGCCCGATTACTGCGTGAACACTATCCGTACCATCGCCGGTGCAGATGGGTTCGACGACGTCCTTGATGAACTAATCATTGTGGATCAAGGCAACAAGCTGGTTGAAGACGAAGAAGATTTCGCCGAAGCTCAGGCCGCCATGAACGGCAAACTGCGAGTGATCCGCCAGGGGAACCTGGGGGGCTCTGGTGGTTTTTCCCGGAACATGTATGAAGTGGTGCGGGGACGTGAGGACGGCTCCACATCTGATTATGTCCTCATCCTGGATGACGACATCCTGCTGGAAACTGAAGGTGTGCTGCGGGCGGTTGCTTTTGCTGACTTCTGCCGTACTCCAACCATTGTGGGCGGACACATGTTTGATATGTATAACCGCCCCTTGCTCAATGGGTATGCGGAAGTGATCAACACGTACCGATTCCTGTGGGGTCCGGCTGAAGGGTTGGGGGGAGTGGACTTCTCCGAGGCGGGTTTGCGTTCCCGTCCTAACCTGCATCGCCGTTGGGATGCTGATTACAACGGGTGGTGGATGTGTTTGATCCCGCGCGTGATTTTGCAGGAGGTGGGGTTGTCCCTGCCGGTGTTCATTAAATGGGATGACTCTGAATACTCGCTACGTGCTGCAGAGGCTGGTTACCCCACGGTGTCGTTGCCGGGGGCGGCGGTGTGGCATGTGTCCTGGATGGATAAAGACGACGCTGTCGATTGGCAAGCGTATTTCCATGAACGTAACCGACTAATTGCTGCTTTGCTGCATTCGCCTTTCCCCCGGGGTGGGCGAATGATTCGTGAGTCTTACAACGTGGACACCAAGCACACCATCTCCATGCAGTACTACGCTGCGTCCACCGTGCTGATGGCCATTGAAGATGTGCTGAAGGGCCCGGAGCACTTGCACGGGATGATTGGCACCAAGATGCCCGAGATTCGTGCGTTAAAGGATAGGTTCTCGGATGCTCAGTTCAGCCAGGACATGGGTGCCTACCCGGCGGCGAAGAAGTCCAAGCCGTCCAAGCGCCAAGGGCCGCCCAAGCCACCGACCTATCGTGCGCTGTTGCCTTGGGCTGCTAAAACTGTGGTGAAGCAGATTGGGCTGCCTGTCCGAGAGCTGGCGAAATCCAACCCGGAGGAATATGTGGCCCACCAGGATGGTAAGTGGTATCACTTATCAACTCTGGATTCTGCGGTGGTTTCCAATGCGGATGGTACTGGTGCTGCTTGGCATAAGCGTGATCCGCAGGCCGTTCGGGAGCTGCTGACTCGTAGCGCCAGGTTGCATGCTGAATTGTTTTCTAAGTGGGATTCTTTGGCAAAACGGTATCGGGAGGCATTGCCACAGATCACGTCGGTTGATGCTTGGGCACAGACGTTCCAGAACAACCCTGCTGCACCACGCAAGGAGCAAGGATGAGTTCAGCGGCATCTGATTTGATGGTCCCTGGTACAGGTCGGGGACTATTAGATGTTTTCCATCATCGTTATTTATTGCGATTGATTGTAGATAAAGAAATCCAAATTCGGTACCGGGGGACGGTGCTGGGATTGGTGTGGTCCTATCTGAAGCCTGCGGTGCAGTTCGCAGTGTTTTATATAGCCATGGGAATTTTTCTAGGCCTAAACCGTGGTTTAACTAACTTTGCCGTCTATCTCTTCGCGGGAATTGTTCTCATCAACTTTTTCAGTGAGATTTTTGGAAATGCTTCGCGCTCGATTACGAGCAATGGTGGACTACTGAAGAAAATTTACCTTCCACGGCAGCTCTTTCCGGTATCTAACCTGTTTGTGGCCCTGGTTCACTTTGTGCCACAAATCATCATATTAGTAATCGCTGCACTTGCTACGGGGTGGCTCTCAGGAGTGGGCTTTAAGCAGGTTTTAGCCATTCCGGTAGCCCTAATTATCATTGCGCCGTTTGCATTGGGATTGGGGTTGATGTTTGCAACCTTCAATGTGTTCTTCCGGGATGCGGAAAATTTTGTGGACATGATTTTGATGGTTGCCACATGGGCTTCTCCTGTGCTCTACGCCTGGACTATGGTGCGTGATCAGCTGTGGAACTGGGTGTATTACCTCTACTTCTTGAATCCGATTACAGTTGCGGTTGAGTTATTTCATTATGGATTTTGGTACCCTACGGTGAATAATCCTGAGCTATGGCACTTGCCGCCGCATCTGCTGTCCATATGGGCTCCTATTGCTGTGGTAATTTCTTTCGTGACTTTGTTTGTAGGGGATGCCATGTTCCGTCGTTACGAAGGTAATTTTGCCCAGGAGCTCTGATCTACCTATGACAACTATTCCTTTTAAGAAGCCGGGCGTGGTCCACAGTGAGGAAACTGTGGCTATTCGCGCTAAGGAGATGACCAAGTGGTTTGTGCTGCGACATACTCGCTCCATTAAGGAAGCGTTTGTGTGGCTGGTGAAGGGCCGCAAAGGGGATTTGTCAGATAAGTTTAAGGCTCTGGATGGTGTCACCTTTGATATCCATGATGGTGAGACCGTGGCCTTACTGGGCTTTAACGGGTCAGGTAAGTCCACCACCCTCAAAATGATTTCTGGTGTGATGCACCCAGATTCTGGGTATGTAGGAACTCGCCGCAAGGTGGCGGGGTTGATTGAGGTGGGGGCGGGTTTCCACCCTGACCTTAGCGGTCGGGATAACGTGTATTTGAACGGCGCCATTTTGGGTATGGATAAAGCGGAGATTGACTCAAAGTTTGATGACATCGTGGCCTTCTCTGAAATCGGCGAATTCATTGATACTGAGGTTAAGTTTTACTCCTCTGGAATGTACTTGCGGCTAGCTTTTGCGGTAGCTATCCATACAGATCCGGAAGTTTTTCTGGTGGATGAGATTCTTTCTGTGGGGGACGAGCCTTTCCAGAAAAAATGCATTCGGCGCATTAAGGACCTAGTGCGTCGGGGGAAGACTCTTGTGGTGGTTTCCCATGATCTGGATTTGATTATGGATATTTGTGAACGTGGTATTGTATTAGAGCACGGAAACATTGTGTACGACGGCCCCTCGGTGGGGGCAGTGGCTCGATTGCGTGACCGTCCGGTTGAGGAAGTGCAGCGCGAACAAAACGAACGTGTGGAGCGCCGGTTGTACTGGAAGCGCGAAGAACGCGCTAAAGAAGCGGCAGAAGCTGCCGAACGTGGCGAGTCATACGTACCGGAATATGACCCCGAACTTGATGATCCAGCCGACTTAGACGACCCCGACAAAGTGAAGCGCACTAAAGGGCTGTGAGGCGTTTTCTAGCGAAAGGCGCTTTGGCGGAACTCCATTGAAAAGCATAGTAAGTCGTTATGTTTCACAATGGTGTGCGCCCCATGTTTCCTAGTCAATTTCGAGTTTTCCACAGGGTGCTGTTGTGAGATGACTTGACGTGCTGACTCCGTCTAGATTCTTGCCCGACAAGTAACCGGCCTACGGGGTGGTTCGGTGGGGATCCGAACTTGGGGCTCAATGACGGGGAGAGCATCATGGCGCAGTTGCCGACTCGAAGTTCGCGGCGTCATGCGGCGCGCCTGCACACCGGTGCGCCTGAACACGTGCCGGGTCTTGACTTGATTACCTCGGAGCGCCAAGCCCTGACGTGGGTTCTGGAAACTGTCAGGGAGCGCGTCCGTTTGCAGGGGATTGATCCTGTGGAAGCTCCTGAGCAGGCGGCGGGGATCATCGACTCAGTTTTACAGGATTATGATCAAGCGTCGGCTCGGGCTGGCCTGGTTTCGTTGGTCGATCTGGACGCCGTCCGCACGGAAGTCATGGACGCTGTGGCAGGTTTTGGCCTGCTCCAGCCATTGCTGGATGACAATACCGTGGAAGAAATCTGGGTCAATGGACCGGACCAGGTTTTTATGGCCAGGGGCGGTGAATCTGAGCTCACGGGTTTGCGCATTGATGATGAAGAGTTACGGCGTCTGGTGGAAAGGATGTTGCGCCGGTCCGGTAGGCGTTTGGATCTTAGTTCCCCGTTTGTGGATGCCGCATTGCCCGATGGCTCGCGTTTGCACGTGGTGATTCCTGACGTCACCCGGGAACATTGGTCGGTGAATATCCGTAAATTTATTGTGGCGGCCCGAAGGCTCTCCGATTTAGTAGGGCTGGGCTCTCTGACGCCAGCCGCCGCGTTTTTTCTGTCTGCAGCGGTACGGGCTGGGTTGAACATTCTTGTGTCTGGGGCCACTCAGGCGGGGAAAACCACCATGCTTAACTGCTTGTGCGCGGAAATTGACCCCCGTCAGAGGGTGGTGACGGTTGAGGAGATCTTTGAACTTCAAGTTCCGCTGCGCGATGTGGTGGGTATGCAGTGTCGTCAAGCCAATTTGGAAGGCACCGGCGAAATAGCACTGCGCCGTTTGGTGAAGGAAGCCCTGCGGATGCGACCTGACCGTTTGGTAGTGGGAGAAGTCCGCGAAGCTGAATCCCTGGACATGTTGATTGCCTTGAATTCTGGGTTGCCCGGCATGTGCAGTATTCACGCGAATTCAGCCAAGGACGCTGTTACGAAAATCTGCACACTGCCGCTGTTGGCTGGGGAAAATATCTCCTCGAACTTTGTGGTTCCCACCGTTGCGGCATCGTTTGACTTGGTGGTGCATTGCCGTCGCCGTCCTGATGGTTCTCGAGAAGTTGAAGAGATTTTAGCTTTGGGCAACCGTGTGGAGAACGGCATTATCGAAACCTATCCGGTATTCACACAGGTGGGGGAGGAACTAACTGCCGTGGCCGGTGAGATCCCCGCCCGACACAAGTTTGAACTTCATGGCATCGCGACATCTGGATTGCTTGTTGCGCAGCAGCAATCCCCCGCGGAGCAGAAGGGGTGGGGTGCGCGATGAGCTTATTGTTGGGGCTGTGCCTTGGTGCCGGATTGTTTTTGATGTGGTGGTCGTTCTGGGAGCGGGCCGAACCACAGCACCGTCAGCGACTACGCCGTAGCGGAGCGGTCCGTAGCCGACTGGATCGGGCCGGTTTGCATGATGTCCGCAGTAGCTCATTGGTGGCGCTTTCTCTGGCCTGTTCGTGTGTTGCCGGGTTGGTGACGTGGACGGTTACAGGGGGAGTGGTCTTCGCGGTGTGCGCTGTGTTGGTTGCCTTTTTCATTCCCTGGGCTTTACTAGGGCAAAGGATGCGGCGTCGCGCCAAACAGTTACGCATGGTATGGCCAGATGTTGTTGATCTGTTGCGCTCAGCAATCCGTGCGGGAATGTCTTTACCCGAGGCGTTATCCCAGCTACAGCACCGTGGTCCAGAAGTAGTGCAGCCAGCGTTCGCTCGATTTGCCGCAGATTACAGGGCTACGGGGCAATTTATTCCTGCATTAGATGCTCTAAAAGAGGAATTGGCTGATCCTGTAGCGGACAATATTGTGGAATCGTTGCGGGTCACCAGAGAAGTTGGTGGCACCGATGTAGGACGACTGCTCGGTACCCTTTCTGAATTTTTGCGCGAAAATTCCAGGACCCGGAGCGAATTAGAAGCCCGCCAGTCTTGGACTATTAACGCCGCCAGACTTTCTGTTGCTGCACCCTGGTTGATTCTGGTGCTGATGACTAGCCAACCAGCCGCTGTTCAGGCATATGACTCACCTGCTGGGGCGCTGGTGCTTCTCGGCGGACTGGGTATTTCTGTGGTGGCATACCGGCTGATGCTCAGGTTAGGGGCGTTGCCGGAACCTGAGAGGGTGCTGCGATGAACATGTCACCTGCGATCCCATTATTTTTGGGGCTTCTTCTGGGTGGGGGCTTGTGGCTCATATTGGTCCCGACTCCCCGCAACGCCGGACGGAAATTGACCAGGCGTGTCATGGCTCACATGCGTGCCACAGATGCGACAGTGCGCCATGCTGAACAGGTGCGTGCCCGGCGTCATCATGGTGCGCTAGGGATCGCCGCTTATTTGATTTCTCCTTTGACCACGATCTGGGACCGGCGACACTCACGTGATACACGGCGTCAGCTGGTCATGCGGCTGGAAAAAGAAGGCGCTAACCGTTCCGTGGCCGACTATCAAGCCGAACAGATTATGACGGTGCTTGGTGGGGTGATCATCGGAATAGTGTGGGGCATCGCGGCAGTGCTGCGTTTTGACGCCCCGATGATCACCGCGGCATTGCTGACAGTTGGGGGTGCTATCACAGGTGCCTGGTGGCGTGGCTGGTGGTTAAACCAACGCATTAAAGCACGGGAGGCTCGTATGCTCGCGGAATTTCCGGCGGTTGCGGAATTGCTGGCGTTATCCGTGGGGGCTGGGGAATCCACTCTGGGAGCGTTGGAGCGAGTAAGCCGCGTGGCAGACGGCGTACTTGCAGAACAGTTCCGGGCAGTATTGGTGAGAACCACATCAGGTGTGGCGTTATCGCAAGCCCTCCAGGAGTTTTCGGATCGGGTCGGTGTTTCCCATATCTCTCGATTCGTGGACGGCATGGTGGTGGCCTTGGAACGTGGAACACCGCTGGCCGACGTCCTGCGGGCCCAAGCACAAGATGTTCGTGATGAAGATAAACGCGAATTGATGGAAATCGCAGGCCGCAAGGAAATTGCCATGATGGTTCCCTTGGTGTTCCTAGTGCTCCCCTTATCCGTCCTCTTTGCAGTCTTCCCTGGCATTGCCGTCTTGAATCTGGAGTTGTGATGCCTTCTGTTGTTTTCTTCCCCACACCGGGGGAGGTGCCGGCGGTAAACCTTTTTACACACCATCTATCACACACGGTCACTGATGTTGACCTCAAACCTTAAGGAGCACACACCATGAATGCTGACCATAACCTTCCGCTGGATCCCAGCACTAATGCTGGATGGGAGCAGGCGATGCTGAGCAACAACTCTACGGACCACCCTGACCGCGGCGATGTTCCGGGGTGGGTGATGTTGACTCTCATGAGCGCGGTGCTGGTTGCTGGGTTGTTATTGATTGCCCAACCAGCACTGGAGGGATTGTTTAACGACGCCATATCCCGGGTGTCGGGTCAGTGAGCGTCGAGCCCTCCATCCTTCAGGAATCTGTGGTGCCTTCCGCACACCTACAGGCTGACCAGGATAGGGGGTCGGTGGTTGCCGAATGGGCCATGGTGGCAGGTGTCACAGCTATGCTATTCGCTCTCACACTCCAGGTGATCTTTGCACTCCACGTGCGTAACGTGCTGATCGACGCCGCATCTCATGGTGCCCGTTACGGAACATTGGCTGATCGTGGCCCTGACGATGCGGTGCAGCGCAGCCGCGAACTGATTACCCATACCGTCGGAGCAAGGTACGCCGACGATATCAGTGCTCATCCGGTCACAGTTAACGGCGTGCCCACCTTGGAAATCACCGTGGTTGCTCCGTTACCACTGGTCGGACCGCTCGGCCCGCCGCGTGCTTTGGAGGTGACCGGGCATGCCGTGGAGATTCCCTGATGTTCCGATACCAGCTAGTTGCAACCGCCCTGAAAACGCTGTTGGTGATGTGGACGAAGGGTCAGCCATGGTCGAATTTTCGGTGCTCTCCGTGATTCTCTTGGTGCCTATCGTGATCTTCGTAGCTGTTTTGGCGCAGGCACAAGCGGCATCTTTTGCGGCAGTTGCAGCAGCACAACAAGGTTCCCAGATGATCGCTTCCATGCCCGCAGATCAGGTCGATCTCGACACCGTGTATACGGCAGCACGCCTGCCCGCGATGGACCAAGGTCTCGCCGCCGAAGAAATCGAAATCCATGTCACGTGTTCGGATGGAAGCTGTCAACAACCGGGCGCCGCGGCCACCGTGACCGCCACAACCACAGTGCAATTACCACGCATCCCGCTGCTGGGAACCTTTCGTGTGGCGCGCATGGAACACAGTTCAACGGTGGTGGTGGGGCGGTACGCATGACAGAACAACCACACAACACCCCGGTAGACAACCAGGACGAGGGGCAGATTTCCATTCTGTTAATCGGCATGATGCTGGTGTGCTTACTGGCCCTGATAATCATCATGGCTGTCACATCCGTGCACCTGGCGGAACGTAAACTCCAAGCCCACGCGGATCACGCGGCGCTGGCCGCTGCAGACAGTTTCCGTGGCCTACAGGTTCCTGACGACGGAACCGGTCAGCCCGCCGCAGAACTCACCAACGCCAGTGTGACCGGCGCCGCAGAGTCGTACCTCACGGAAGTTAACGCTGAATTCGACGTAGATGAACTGCAGATAGGCGCTGAGACAGGCACCACAGACGGGCGCACCGCGCACGTTCACCTGGAGGCAGTGGCATACCCGCCGGTGGTGGCCTGGATTGTTCCAACGGGTGTGCCCATCAGCGCAACCGGGGACGCTCGCGCGCAATTTGAGCAATGAGACCGCCCCTCATAGTGTGGGGGTGGCTATAGCCGCCCGTGAGCCGCAAACCCCGGATCTGTTAATGCAGACCGTTAGTTTTGAGGCGTTATTAGGTCGTCGCGGTAACCGACACGACGGGCCGGTATACCAGCCCAGATTTCGTTTTCGCCGGTGGAATTGAGCAGAACAGAGTTAGCCCCCACTATTGTTCCGTTAGCGATGCGGGTGATTCCTGCGCCGCCTAAGACTTTGCAACCGGGGAACAGCACGACGTCGTCGCCGATTTCGAGGTGCCCAAAGGGAGAGTCCTTGCGTTGAAGGTGCGCATCCTGCCGTCCGATGGTGACCTGGTGGTAGATCCGTACCCGGTTGCCGATGGTGACTTCTGGGTAGATCACTGTGCCAAACCCGTAATGCATGAGTTTGAGGTCTTCCCCAATACGAACTTCTGCGGGAATGGAGAGGTTGAGCGGTATCACGGCAAGCCGTGCTAGACGTAAGTGGCGCATGCCGACTAACCGTTCAGGCAGTCCCATTGGGTGTACCTTTCTGTCCATTCGTGAGCTCTACCGTAACCGATTCATTCCCGTGGCGTCGTGCCACGACGTGGTGATGAACTACGCTGTACGGTTATGGCCTCCATCGACTTTTCCGCAGAAATCCGTGACCTGCGTGCCACCTATGACTCTATTGCGGAGGTTACGGACATTGATCGGCTGCGTGCCGATGTCGCCGAACTGAACGAGCAGGCTGCTGCACCAAATTTATGGGACGACCCTGAAGCTGCGCAGAAAGTCACCTCCAAGCTATCGCATCAACAGGCTGCGCTGAAGCGCCTTGATGATTTGGCCTCACGGATTGAGGACATTGAAGTGATGGTGCAGTTGGCGGAAGAGGAAGACGATTCCGACACGTTGGAGATGGCCACTGAGGAGTTGGAGGCCGTCAAAGAAGTTTTGGCGGAGTTGGAAATCACCACGTTGTTGTCCGGGGAGTATGACGAACGGGACGCCGTGGTGACGATCCGCTCCGGTGCTGGCGGGGTGGATGCTGCAGATTTTGCGGAGATCCTCATGCGCATGTATTTGCGGTGGGCGGAGCGCCACGGATACGCCACGAAGGTGCTGGATACCTCGTACGCGGAGGAGGCTGGGCTGAAGTCCGCCACATTTGAAGTCAAAGCACCCTATGCTTTCGGCACGTTATCTGTGGAGGCGGGGACGCATCGTTTAGTGCGTATTTCTCCGTTCGACAACCAGGGGCGCCGTCAGACGTCTTTTGCGGCGGTGGAAGTGATTCCGTTGATTGAGTCTGATGACACCATCGATATTCCGGAATCTGACTTAAAAATTGATGTTTTCCGTTCTTCTGGGCCTGGCGGTCAGTCGGTGAACACGACGGACTCTGCGGTGCGGATGACGCATATTCCCACGGGAATTGTGGTGTCGATGCAGAACGAAAAATCACAGATTCAAAACCGGGCTGCTGCTTTGCGTGTGTTGCAGTCCC
This sequence comes from Kocuria sp., assembly GCA_030524035.1. Taxonomy (GTDB): domain Bacteria; phylum Actinomycetota; class Actinomycetes; order Actinomycetales; family Micrococcaceae; genus Kocuria. The sequence goes on from JAUNHG010000001.1 coordinate 729,548, forward strand.
GTTTGTTGCTGTTGCGTAAGCAAGAAGAGGAAGCCAAGAAGAAGGAACTGGCTGGGGACGTCAAGGCGTCCTGGGGGGATCAGATGCGTTCCTACGTGCTGAATCCTTATCAGATGGTGAAGGACCTTCGAACAAACCACGAAGAAGGTAACCCGCAGTCCGTTTTTGATGGCGGTATTGATGCTTTTGTGGATGCCGGTATTCGGTGGCGTGCGGGGGCCTTGCAAGACACATCCGACAACTGATTTCCCGTCTAGGGCGGGGGTAAGAAGGCCTGGAAAATGGCAAAGAAAAATAATGACGACGGCCGTAAAGTTGTGGCCAATAACAAAAAAGCGCGGCATGATTATGAGATCCTAGATACCTTCGAGGCTGGGTTGGCTTTGATGGGTACTGAGGTGAAGTCCCTTCGCATGGGCAGGGCTTCCCTGGTGGATGGATACTGCGGGTTCGACCGTAAGGGGGAGTTGTGGTTAGAAAACGTGCACATACCGGAGTATCTTCAGGGGTCGTGGACTAACCATTCGGCTAAACGGCGCCGCAAGCTATTGCTGCACCGGGCTGAATTAAGCCGGATTGAACAGAAAACCCGGGAAGCTGGTTTCACTATTGTGCCGTTGAGTCTATATTTTCTGGACGGTAAAAGGGTGAAATGTGAAATTGCGGTGGCACGCGGTAAACGTGAATACGATAAACGTCAGGCACTGAGGGAGGCCCAGGACAACAGGGAGGCCCAGCGCGCCATGCGTTACCGCAACATGCGGTGAAGAAGGTGTGTTGTGCAGACCCCAAAGCGGGGCTAAACTAGGTCATCCGGCTTCCTGACGGGGTCGGAGTTGGTTGATAACCACATATGGGGATGATCGGTTTCGACGGTGTGAGTCGATTCGAGAGAAGCGGGTCGAGAATGCGCAGTCATCTCGTAAACGTTCTGTGCAAACCAATAAGTGCCAATTCCAAGCGCACTGACTTCGCTCTCGCTGCCTGATACAGCGACAGCAGTCTGTCAAGCCCGGGTTCGCCTTCGCCCCGGTGTCTGGCATCAGCTAGAGGGCCACTGCTCCAGTAGTTCGTCGCGGACTTCTGGGGGACTTCCACGTGACTGAGCCTGTTGGTCACTGGTGTGCATGATGACCAGGGCTGAGAAAATCACACGCACACTGCACCCGGAGAAGTCTTGATGACGCTGCACCGGACGGGGGTTCAATTCCCCCCATCTCCACCTGAAGGGGAAGTGTCGAACTCGCGCGAGAGGTTCAGCACTTCCCCGTTTTTCATGCTTCGAAGAAGTCGTTGGGTTTATTCAGGTTGGCCCGCACCTGCGGGTGGTAGGGAGGAGTTGTCATACTGGCGCAGGGTGTCGCACTGGAGCAGCATTAGATGAGAGGGGCTTGGTTCGGTTTGCCCATCCAGCATCTCTTCGTTGCTTGAGAAAATTGCGCATACGGTCTCCTCATGGTTCTTCGTCGAGCGCCAGATGAGACCGTCGGCCCCAACGGCATGGCGGAAGATCTCGGCGACGATCTGTGTGGGGATGTAGCCAAGTTGCTGGTGCTCATCACCTTTGTGTAGCGGTTGTGTCAGTCGCTGCGCGAACCATGACAACAGCAGTGCGTTCTCCCGCTTAGAGATCTGCTCTTCTTCGTCGAAGATCGACGGGACCTTGGGAAGGCTGGTCAGGTCAACGACTTTCAGATCACGGAGTTGCTCGAAGCGACCGACAGTGATCTTTTTCTCGTCCCCGTCTCTTAGGCCTTCATGTCCCAAGACTTCTGACATAGCGGTCTCTGGAGTTCTGGCGGCACTGAAGACCGCAACCCCTTTTGGGGACATGCGGTTGTCGCGAGCGAATTTGGCGGGTGGAGTACCTAGGACTTGGGCGTTATCACATGCTTCATCCGCCTTGTGGACTCTGGCGCGCCACCACAGAGAACCTTTCGGGAGACTTGTGATGAGCCCGTTCTGTCGAGCTTCCTTTACAAGCTTAAACGGTACCTTGGTAGGAGAGATGTCAGCATTGCACGGAGTATCACCGGGCAGCTCCTCCTCAGTTTGGTGAGAAAAGAACGTGTAGCGCCGATGCTGGCGAACCTCTGAACAGAAGCTCTCCCAGGCGGACTGCAGACAGGACAGCTTATCGTCGCCGCGCCAGTTTGATCGCATCCACTCCCCATGGTTGGAATCGACTATCTCACCTACTGTCCTCGTGATCTCGGGATCATCACAGATCTCGGTTCCCAAGTCATCGAGAACATCGGTTGTTGGTGTCGGGTCGACGAGCCAGCCTCCCTCCTGGCTGTTGTAAGGTACGCCCTCGGCGGGATCTTCGTAGAGGCGTCCGAGGCACCGTTCGATGTACGCGGCGAGGTCGCTCAGGGTAATGATCTTTTGACAGGGGGAATCCAGGTGGCCGTGGGCATCGCACTGAAAGTTGTCGTCTGGATCGAAGCCACTCTTGATCGCGAAGCGCTTCAACCCGGTCTCCAGCAAACAGCTGCTACAGACCGCGTTCGGGCTTCTCATGTGCAAGCTACCTTTCGTTGATCCTTGGATAGGAGGCTATTTTACTGAAGTGCCGAGCTCACCATCCGGATCGTTTCGGCTCCTGCTGGGCAAATCTACGAGCGGGCTCGTCGCCGCTAGGTGGTCACGCGCCAGACTGCGAACTCATCGGCGTCGTGCACGACGCCTCCCAAGTTTCGCTCCGCCATGCTCCACTGATTGCGACCATGACTTCGGTTGCTAGTTCTGCGGCAATGATGGTCTTCGTAACGCGGGGATCACCAAGGCTCCGTGTGGTTGCCTTTGCAGGTGCCACGCATGGCCGCATGGGAGAGGGCGAAGTCACGATGTCATATCGAGCCGTGCGTGATGTTGGTGAGAGAATGAATCAATGATGTTAATCGCGCTGATTTTTATCAGTTTCTCAGTCGCACTGCATATTTTCATCTGGGTTCTTGAACAGTTTTTGTGGGACAAACCCCAAGGTATGAAGACTTTTAATATGGACCCTGAGTTTGCGCAAGCGACGAGAGAACTTGCTGCAAACCAAGGGCTCTACAATTTGATGCTTGCAATCACGATGCTCGTTGGTGTTATTGCCACAGCAATCGGTACTCCTTGGGGGGTTGCATTGTGTTTTGCAGGAGCAGGCTCAACTGTCATGGCTGGAATCTACTTGGCCCTGACGTCAAAGGACAAGGTAAAGCCAGCGATTATGCAGCTAACCCCGGGATTGATTGGTTGTATCGTTTTAGCGCTTGCTCTTTAACAGGGACGGAAAATCCGCGATCATTGATTTGTTCACTATTGCGTGGGTGTGCTGATGCTGCCCTCTAATCTATGGGATCATGAGAGGACGGCGGTGCACCTGGTGCGCTACCGCAAGTCAAAGATGCTGCTGAGAATCATCCAGGTTCGGGAGGTCCAAACACGTGAGCTATGAGCGTCCCCAAAACACCAACGCTCCCCACACCCCATCCGATGGCGAGGAACCTCCCCGCTACGGGGTCCGGTTACCGGAAGGGCAAGATACCCAGGGTGGGGCTAGCTCTGGCCAACAGCAAACGCCCGCGTATCAAGCAGTGCCCGGTTACAACGACGCCAACCAGAACCCATACGACCAGCCCTACGTAGCGCCACCAGTCACCCCGGGGCGCGGGCTGGCAATCGCCAGTGTGGTGCTCGGGGTGATCAGCGTCCTGCTGTTCTTCCTAGGTCTCACGTTTTTGCTGGCCGTTCTGGGGCTGGTCTTTGCCATTATTGCCCTGGTCAAAGCCCGTAAAGTTCCAGGTTCCCGTAAAGGCATGAGTATCACCGGGTTGGTGCTGAACATCATCGGACTGATACTCGGTGGAATCGCTCTGATTTTCTGGGTCTTCGTGGGCGGAGCAGCACTACAAATACTTCAAGACCCCGCCGGCCAAGAATGCATAACGCAGTACACAGAAGACCAAAACATGGAGAAATACCGACAGTGCATTGAACAAGTGGCCATCGACTCCTTTTAGGTCAGTCGATCACCCGCTCTGCCCTAGTCGCCGATCAGCTCCAGCACCTGTTCATGCAACAGCCCGTTAGTGGCCGCCGCGTTGCCCCCAAATGGGCCGGGGGAGCCGTCTAACGCCGTGAACCGGCCCCCGGCCTCTTCCACAATCGGTACCAGCGCGGCCATATCGTGCAGCCCCAACTCTGGTTCAGCGGCAATATCCACAGCCCCTTCTGCCACCAGGCAGTACGACCAAAAATCACCGTAAGCCCGCGTGCGCCACACCTGATCGGTTAGCTCCATAAATGCATCCCGGCGGTTCAGTTCCTTCCACCCGGACAACGACGAATACGACAACGAAGCATCCTCCAGCCGATCCACCTGGGACACCCGGATCTGCTCAGCTTTCGCCAAAGATCTCCCGGTCCAAGCACCAGAACCACTAGCTGCCCACCACCGGCGCGACAAAGCCGGGGCGGACACCAGCCCCACCACCGGCTGCCCATCATCAATCAACGCAATCAACGTGGCCCACACTGGAACCGCCCGCACAAAGTTCTTGGTGCCATCAATAGGGTCAATCACCCACTGCCGTGCTCCGCTGCCAGTGGTCCCAAATTCTTCGCCCACAATGCTGTCCCGATGACGCGCACGCGACAACTGCGTGCGGATGATTTGCTCCGCCTCGCGGTCGGCATCAGTCACCGGGGTCAAATCCGGTTTAGTTTCCACCAACAAATCCTGCGCCTTAAAGCGGCGCATCGTCAGAGCATCCACCGTATCCGCCAACACATGAGCCAGGCGAAGGTCGTCGGTATAAGTGCTGGGAGATCGCATGAGCTACAGGCTAACCGATCTGATTAACCACCCAGCTGCTTTTCAGTCTGCTGCCAGCTGCGATCTGTGCTCAACAACCGGCGCAACGACCGCAAACGCGCGAAACCAGCCGGACCCGCACGCCCACCAGCCACCCAAGTGTCCAAGGCACACCCGGGGGCAGCATCATGATGTGTACACCCTTTGGGGCAATCAGCGATCGCTGGCCCCAACTCATCAAAAGACTCCACAATGCGGTCCGCATCCACATGGGCCAACCCGAAAGAACGCACCCCCGGAGTGTCAATAATCCACGTACCAGGACCAGCATCCGGCACCCGCAGAGCCAATGCCGACGACGACGTATGCCGCCCCCGGCCCGTCACTGCATTCACCCCACCCGTGGCCCGGTCCGCGCCAGTGAGCGCATTCACCAGCGTGGACTTTCCCACCCCGGAATGCCCAAGCATGGTGGAAACCTTGCCAGCCACATGATGCCGAAGGCCCTGAATCACGCTGGCTTCCAGCGGCAAAGAATCTGCCGGTGAACCCGCAGCACTATCAACTCCGCGGTGGGTTGCGGAAGGAGTGCCTGGGCGGGCAGCTGAGGTGAGGATCGTTAAGTCCAATTCCCGGTAATGCTCAACCAACCACGTGGGATCCTCTAAATCAGTTTTGGTGATACACAACAGCGGCTCAATGCCAGCGTCATAAGCCGCCACTAAAGAACGGTCAATGAACCCGGTTCGGGGTTGCGGGTCAGCGGCCGCCACCACAATCACCAACTGATCCGTGTTCGCCACCACCACCCGTTCCACCGGGTCAGTGTCATCCGCACTACGCCGCAGCACCGTAGTGCGGTCATGCAGCACCACCAAACGCGCCAAAGTATCCACGGCCCCGGAAGTATTCCCCACCAGCCCCACGTGGTCACCGGCAACAATCGGTCTCCGCCGCAGGGCTTTGGCTCTGACCGCCGTCACAAGGCGTTCATCAGCGGTATCTTCTGCCACCACAACCGTGTAACGACCACGGTCCACGGTCACCACACGGCCCGACAGCGCATCCGTGTAATCCGGGCGTTCTTTAGTTCGAGGCCGGGAGCCTTTTTTATTTGCCCGCACCCGAACATCCGTTTCGTCCCAGTCATACCCCACCGCACCACGGCGGCTCATATGTCGCCCCCAGGGCCTACACCCTGCGTTCCCTGCACCAACTGACGCCACATAGTGGGGAATTGCGGCAGTGTTTTAGCGGTGGTTTCCACGTTTTCCACCTGCACCCCGTCCACCACCAGACCCAACACGGCACCGGCGGTGGCCATGCGGTGATCGTTATACGAGAAAAACGTTCCTCTATGCAGCGCGGCAGGCTCACAACGCAATCCGTCATCGGTTTCTTGTATACACCCACCCAGCCGATTGATTTCGGTGGTGAGCGCGGCCAGGCGGTCTGTCTCGTGCCCCCGCAGGTGTGCGATGCCGCGCAACCGGGACGGCGTGGTGGCCACCGCGCAGATCGCCGCCACCGTGGGAGCCAGTTCGCCGGCAGCCGACAAGTTCACATCCACACCCTTCACGCGCTGGGGACCACGCACCGTGAAAGTATTTTCGACCAACTCCACCTCTGCCCCAAAGAGGGGAAGGATCTGCTGCCAATGGGCACCACCCTGGGTGGTGTGCGTCGGCCAGTGGGGGATGGTGACCTCACCGCCGGTGACCACAGCAGCAGCCAAAAATGGTCCGGCATTGGAAAGATCCGGCTCCACCTGTATGTCAAAGGCCGCGATAGTACCGGGGAAAACCCTCCACCGCGCGGGGTGGGAGTCATCCACCGTGATACCCACGTGGCGTAATACTTCAACCGTCATCTCCACGTGCGGCATGGAAGGAACCTGCCCCCCGGTGGTTGATTCGTGGATCAGCGTGAGTCCACCGTGCAGCTGGGAACCCACCATCAACATGGCGGTCACAAACTGCGAAGACTGCGTGGCATCAATGGTTAACTCTGCTCCCTTCAGCTGCGTGTGAGGGGAGGGTCCGTGGACCGTCAACGGTAAAGATTCGTGCGTTCCATCGCCCTCGGCCGTTACCGTGACGCCTAAGTCCCGCAGAGCCCGCACCACAGGGGCAATGGGGCGTTTACGGGCGTGTGGGTCGCCATCGAACGTGGTGGTTCCTGGAATTAACGCAGCGATTGGTGGCACAAACCGCATAACCGTGCCTGCCAACCCACAGTCAACGGAGCGGTACAGCGTGCTCGGGCGAAACGGGCGGGGGATGGGGTCAACCACCAGATCCGGGCCGAAAGGGGATCCCGTATCGACTTCCGTGACCGTGGCCCCCAGCTGCCGTAAAGCGTCGATCATCAGCGCGCTATCACGTGAATGCAGTGGGGAACGCAACCGACAGGGCCCATCTGCGAGTGCCGCTAACACTAACCACCGGTTGGTTAGCGACTTAGACCCGGGCACGGTGACGGACGCGGTGATGGGGCGTGAACCGACAAACGGAGCCGACCACAAGGCGTGTGCTGTGGTCGGCTCCGTGGGGTTACCCCCTGGGGAATCCTGGTGGATCACAAATACTCCAGCGGGATCAAGAAACAGACTTCTGGGCTTTTTTGGCTTTCTTAGCGGCGGTTTTCTGAGCTTTCTCCCAGCGCTTGGAAGCGTCCTTACTCAGGCCATTAGCCTGCTTCTGGACGTCGCTCACAAAGTGCTCCGCCCGCCACATCAGGGAGGGGCTGCCGTCAGTATCCACCGCAGCCAACATGGTGGCACCCACGAGAGAAATGTTCTTCAATCCGGAGTTACGGCGGGCGGCGCGCTGTTCCTTTGTCCCGTGATCCGCTGCCCGGAAATCCAGGTAGGCGTTAGCTGCCGTGGTGGAAAGCAGCACGGTGGCGGCAAGACGCGGAGCCTTCCCCAAAGCGAATAGTGCAGCGGCGCCGATCTGCGCTGCTGCTAAGCCCTGTGCCACTACAGCTGAATTCTGCAGGGCGGGATCGGCCTGGGGAACCGCGCGGCGGATAGTTTTCAAAGCCGGGTCAAGGTGTTCGGCAGCTGCTGAGGAATGACGGAAGCTGTCTATCCCATTGACGATGTAGCCGGTGGCCAGAAGGGGCCGGGCGATGCGGCGAACGATGCTCATGAAGCTCTCCTAGACGTATGCGTGGGCCGACCTTCATCACCACGAAGTCTGGACGTGGTTCGGGTTACTGGCCTGTCCCATCCTAACCAGGTGGGGTGGATGCCGGGCGACACAAAGCCCGACACACGGCATGGAACAACCACGACCCCGTCACTGTTGGTACTTCACGGAACACAACCGCTGCGCAACAGCAGCGCATATTAGTCACGGGAGGCCATGGTGAACGTTCTTGACCGGCAATCACCCTCGACCCTGGAGGTGGGCGATGTCAGCAGACCACGGGTATCCGAACACCTGGGCCTAGACTTGAACGTGATGAACGACAACGTCACACCTGAAAACTTGCGCTCTGAAGGCTTGGAAGAGCTGGATGTGGCCCAGGAGTCCCCGGCAGAACGCGCCGTGCGCTTTGAGCGGGAAGCAATGGTTTACATTGACCAGTTGTACGCCGCAGCCTTACGGATGGCACGCAACCCGGCTGATGCCGAAGACCTGGTGCAAGAGGCTTACACCAAAGCTTTTTCCTCCTATCACCAGTACCGACCGGGCACAAACCTTAAGGCGTGGCTCTACCGCATTCTGACGAACACTTACATCAACCTGTACCGGAAACGTCAGCGCGAACCGCAACAGTCCAACACGGACACGGTGGAGGACTGGCAACTGCACCGGGCGGAGCAACACTCCTCCACAGGCTTGCGATCAGCAGAAGTGGAGGCCCTGGACCACTTACCAGATTCCGACGTCAAACGGGCTTTACAAGAACTCCCTGAAGAGTTCCGCCTGGCCATCTACCTTTCCGACGTTGAAGGGTTTGCGTACAAGGAAATCGCAGAAATTATGGCCACGCCCATTGGCACGGTGATGTCCAGGCTGCACCGTGGCCGCAAGTTGTTGCGCGAAAAGTTGTCTGACTACGCGGTGGATCGCGGCATCGACACAGCGGGAACCGGTCAACGCAAAACTTCCACCACGCAGGGCGCTACCGCGGATGCCAAGACGGCTGCCACGGCCGCAGCGTCCCCTGAAACTTCCTGAAACTTCACGGGAAACACCTTTGATGAACCTGATGACACCGCAAAACATAAGGATCACGCATGACTGAACAGGCGACCAGCGCTGACGATTCCACCGCATCCGCACACCACCAGGCTAAGACCCCGTGTGGTTGCAGCGACGAACAAGTGGAGCGTATTTACGCGTACCTAGATGGTGCCCTGACGGTTGACGACATCAAAAAAATTGCTGACCACTTAGAGAACTGCGAAGACTGCACCCACGAAAGCGAACTTGAGCAAGTCATTCGCACTGCGGTCAAGCGTTCATGCAGTGAAACGGCACCGGAGACACTGAAATCGACAATTCGGCAGCGTATCCAGCAAGAATGTGGGCAGCCTCTTAAGAATTCCTAAGTCCTCAGGTGTTGCGGCACCCATGAGTAACGGCCCGGCCCCGTTGTGTAGGGGGCGGGCCGTTACTCATGCTTGGCACTCTGGTGCCACCACGTAGGACGTGGGATCTTTCAGGCGTTGGGGCGTTTGCCGTGGTTCGCCTTGTTCTTGCGGCGATCCTTACGCTTCCGTCCGCGCTTGCTCATGCGAACCTCCTGTATGACGTCAACCTGCGTTGATTGGCCTTCTTCATGCCGGGGAAATCCCGGCGCGGGCACAGTGGCCTATTGTCGCACACTCGATGAGCCCCACGCCCCGCAAACGTAGGGCAGCAAACGGTTACTTTCACTGAGGTTCGGGAAGGTCCAGCCAGGAGTACCAACCACGGTGGAGTACCAACCAGGCGATCAAACCGTACCCAGCCTGACCCGGTTGGCCATCGTTGGCGGCAAGATCTTTACGCCACTGTTCGTGGTGCTGCAACGGATTAAATGTATCCACGTAAATGTGATGACGGCGCGTCACAACATCGGCATAGGCTGCGGATAAGTCTGCGATCTTGCGGTTGCGGTCAGCATCAAGTGTGGGTGGGGGACCAACCACCAACACTTTGATGTTGTTCTGGGATGCGGTATCCACGATGTTGGCCATATTCAACCGCGAACGCGCTGTAGTGACACCAAGATCAACATCAGCGGTGGACGGTGCAATCACCAGGCGGTTGTCCGCACCGGCAGATAACCGCCTGGAGGCTTCGTCAAACCAGCGTTCGCTCAGGGACTCACTGCCTTCCCCCGGAGCGGCCAACACATACGAGGAGACCGGAACGACGTCATGCGGGGTGCGCGCTAAGACACGCCCATACCAGCCGAGGGCGCGAGGGTCTCCCGTCCCGGCCAGCAGTTCGTCACCCACGGCAACAATTCTGATCCTGCGTTGATCCACGGCTTTCCTTCTGTGGTCTGTTCTGAACTCAAATGGACCGGGGCAAGCCGTACATCGTGGGGGAGGGGAGCCATAACGGCGGCCCATTCGGCTATGCTGATTCGGTTCACTCTCCACCGTACACGGCACCATGCACAGGACTCGTGCGCGGTGCCGTGTGGTGTGGCAGCGGGTCAGCGGTTATCGAATAACTCCTCCAACAGGTTTTCGTTTTCTGCCCCATGACGCTTTGCGGACCCATTAGCGGGGGACGCCGACGCCGGACGCGAAACGAGCCGAACACGGCGGTCAAGTTCGGGAACCAAATTGACCGCCATAAACGGCCAAGCACCCTGGTTCGCGGGTTCATCCTGAGCCCACGTGACGGCGGCTTGTGGGTACCGGGCCAGCTCAGCTTTAATTTCCTCCCCCGGCAGCGGGTAGAGCTGCTCCACGCGCACCACGGCAGTTGTGGTGTCCTGACGCTGGGCACGTTCTGCCACGATGTCGTAGTACAGGCGACCAGAGACCAGCACAACATCGGTGACAGCCTGGGGGCTCAGGCCCGCTTGGTCCTCAATGACCGGCCGGAACGCCCCCGACGTGAACTCTTCCAGAGGAGAAGCCGCAGCCTTCAGCCGCAGCAACTGCTTGGGGGATGCCACAATCAGTGGCTTCCGAGGGCGGGAGTAAGCCTGACGGCGCAACAGGTGGAAATGATTGGCGGGGGTGGAAGGCTGGGCCACGATCATGTTCTTTTCCGCGCACAGTGTGAGGAAACGTTCAAGACGCGCCGATGAGTGATCCGGGCCCTGGCCTTCAAAGCCGTGCGGCAACAACATGACCAGTGAGGACCGCTGCCCCCATTTCTGTTCAGCGGAGGACACAAATTCGTCCACAATGGTCTGCGCACCATTGATGAAGTCACCGAACTGGGCTTCCCACACGGTCAAAGCATCCGGGCGTTCCACCGAGTACCCGTACTCAAAGCCCAGTACACCGTACTCAGACAGCAAGGAGTTGTAGATCGATAATGGGGCCTGATCGTCCGTCAACTGGTTTAGCGGCGTCCACTCATCACCGTTGACGTTGTCAAAGAACACGGCATGTCGCTGCGTGAAGGTCCCACGGCAGACATCTTGGCCGGTCATACGGACCGGAATGCCTTCCATCATGAGGGAGGCAAAAGCCATGATTTCGCCCATGCCCCAATCGACATCACCGTCGATGGTCATCTTGGCGCGACGCTCCAGCAGTTTGGTGAGTTTGCGGTGCACGGTGAAACCATCAGGAACTTCCATGTGTACCTCACCGATGCGGCGGGCAGTTTCTGGAGAAATCCCGGTGGACCGGGGATTGGACACCCCAGAATCGGTTTGTTGCGCCGAAGGACGTTCAATATCCGCAATGGCCGCAGCATCCCCGGTGACTAGTGGAACCTCTGAGGTTTGTGCCTCATGACTTTCGGTGAAGACTCGTTCCAGGCGCTCCTGGTAGTCCTTCAAAGCGCGGTCCGCTTCTTCTTGGCTGATGTCGCCACGGCCCACCAAGTTGGCGGTGTACACCTTACGGGTGGAACGCTTTTGCTCAATCGTGTGGTACATCAACGGCTGAGTCATAGACGGATCGTCGCCCTCGTTATGCCCACGACGCCGGTAGCACACGAGGTCGATCACAACGTCCTTGTTGAAGCGTTGGCGGTAGGCAAAAGCCAACTGACCCACATGGGTCACGGCTTCGGGGTCATCAGCATTGACGTGGAAGATCGGGGCCTGAATGGTGCGCGCGACGTCCGTGGCGTAGGTGGATGTGCGTCCGGCTTCCGGGGCAGTGGTAAAACCGATTTGATTGTTGACCACCACATGCACCGTGCCGCCGGTTTTGTATGCCGGTAGCTGGGACATCTGCATGACTTCCAGCACGATGCCCTGCCCGGCCATGGCAGCATCCCCATGTACCTGGATGGGTAGAACGGGGTAGGAGTCATCGCCTTCCGGGCCCGCCCCCAGCACGTCGGTCTTAGCGCGCGCTACGCCCTCAATCACCGGATCAACGGCTTCCAGATGGGACGGGTTAGCCCCCAGATACACCTGGGTCTGGTGGCCGGCATCTGAGGTAAATGTGCCCTCCGTGCCCAGGTGGTACTTCACGTCACCGGAACCTTCTGGGCCACGAGGGTCTTGGCTGCCTTCAAATTCGCGGAAAACCTGTGCGTAGGACTTGCCGGCGATATTGGTCAGTACGTTGAGGCGGCCACGGTGTGCCATGCCGATGACAACACCGGCCAGATTCTCATCCGCGGCGTCGGAAATTATGGCGTCCAAGAGCGGGATTAGGGATTCCCCGCCTTCTAAAGAGAAACGCTTTTGCCCGACGTATTTGGTCTGCAAGAAGGTTTCAAAAGCTTCGGCGGCGTTGAGGCGACTGAGGATACGGAATTGTTCGTCCCGTGAAGGTTTGGTGTAGCTCTTTTCAAGCTGCTCCTGGAACCATTCGCGTTCGTCCGGGGTTTCCAGGTGCATGTATTCCACACCCACTGTGCGGCAGTACGCGTCACGCAATAGCCCCAGGATGGTGCGCAGGCTCAAGCGCTGCGACCCCCCAAAACCACCCGTGGGCCATTCCCTGTCCAAATCCCACAGAGACAAACCATAGGTTCGGATATCCAAATCTGGGTGGGTGCGCATGGTGTAACCCACCGGGTTCAAATCAGCCATCATGTGTCCACGCACTCGATAAGCGTGGATCAACTGCTGGATCCGGGCTACTTTGTTGATTTCAGTTTCTGGGTTGACCTGGTTATCCAGTGCCCACCGCACGGGTTCATAGGGGACTTTAAGATCCTGGAAAATTTCATCCCAGAATTCATCACCCAATAGGTAGGACTCCACCAGTTTCAAGAACTCGCCGGAGCCCGCGCCCTGAATCACGCGATGGTCATAAGTGGAAGTTAGCGTGATGATCTTGGAAATTGCATTACGCGCTAATGTTCGGGGGGAAGAACCTCTGTATTCCGCAGGGTAATCCAAGGCACCCACACCGATAATTGCCGCTTGCCCCTTAGATAAACGCGGCACAGAATGCACGGTTCCAATGCCACCGGGGTTAGTGAGCGATACCGTAGTACCAGCGTAATCTTCCATGGTCAGTTCCGCGTTGCGAGCGCGGCGGACCATGTCTTCATAAGCATTCCAGAACTGGCGGAAATTCATGTCCTCGGCACCCTTGATATTGGGCACTACCAGATTGCGGGAACCGTCTTTATTGGGGAGGTCAATGGCTAACCCAAAATTCACGTGCGCCGGGTGGATCGCGACCGGTTTGCCGTCCTGGACGTCATAGGTGACGTTCATCGAGGGGAAGTTCTTGAGTGCTTTCACCACCGCGTAACCGATTAAGTGAGTAAAAGACACCTTACCGCCGCGATTGCGAGCCAAGTGAGAGTTGATCACAATGCGGTTATCAATCAACAGTTTGGCCGGCACAGCGCGCACCGTCGTGGCGGTGGGCACGGTCAGTGATGCATCCATGTTGGCGGCCACTGCTTTGGCGGGTCCACGGAGTTTCACCACTTGGTCCTGAGCTTCCGCCTCAGCATCTGATGCGGCGGCAGGATCATGCGCTGAGGGAGCGGGAGAGGAGGTCTGTGTGTGCACGGGATCCTTCTTCTGGACGGTGGTTGTAGGCTGAGTCGGTGTGGGGGCTGCGGCGTCCATGGCCTCAAAGATGGGCCACCACCCTTTGTCCACTGTGTTTTTGTCGGCTCTGTACCTCTTATAGAGGTCTTCGACGAGCCATTCATTGCCCGCGAACTCTTCAGGGATCAGATCTCGTGGTGTGCCCGGCACGTGCCTACGCCTCATTCTCTCGTCGTGATCCAGTGACCTTCTTTGGTCACCCCAGCGATTGCCTGGTTCACCGGCGGCTTTGCCCGCTGTGGTCCGCCAGTGAACAGCGCATGGTCGTCGTACTAACGGGTTAGTCTAGTGTTCAACGCAACAGACGGCCAACAACATTCGTGATCGCGGTTCATGCCGAGGAAAGTGAACCTTTACAGTGGTGTTCGTGCGTTTTTTGAACACCCCTGTCACTGATCTGACATACAGTGACGTTTTTCTGGTGCCTTCTTCTTCCCGAGTCACGAGTCGATTTGATGTTGACCTTACGGTGGGTGACCCGACGGGCTCCACTACTCCCTTGGTAGCGGCGAATATGACGGCTGTGACCGGTAAGCGCATGGTGGAAACCATGGCCCGGCGTGGCGGCTTGGGAATTTTGCCGCAAGATATTCCCGGGGATGTGGTGGCACGGGAAACCGCGTGGGTTAAAAGCTGCTCGCCACATCACGAATCGGTGCGGCGTATGAATCCGGAGGACACCGTTCGGGATGCCCTGACACAGATGCACCGATACGCCCATTCGTCAGTGGTGGTTACGGATGCCCAGGGTGGTTTTGTGGGCATGGTGACAGACGCTGATTGCCGCGACGTGGACCGCTTTACGCAGTTACACGTGGTGATGCGCCGTGACGTGCCGATTTTCACTGCTGCAGAACTTGCGGTGCGTTCCGGTGCTGATCCTTCCGGGCCGGCCGGATTATGGGACGCGATGTCACGCGTTAGCGCCGAAATGGAACGCCAACGCGTGACTGTAGCTCCTGTGGTGGATGGGCAACGAGTGGTGGGAGTGATCAGCAGGCAGGCGGCACTGCGGTCGACCATTTACGCCCCGAACGTTGATGCGAGTGGTGCGCTGAAAGTGGGCGCTGCCGTCGGAATTAACGGCGACGTCGCGGGGAAAACAGAAGAGCTGATCCGGGCTGGTGTGGATGTGTTGGTGGTGGACACCGCTCATGGTCATCAGCGCAAAATGCTGGAGGCGCTATCCACTGTGCGGCGGGTGGCACCAGAGCATCCCATTGTGGCGGGCAACGTCGTGACTGCTGACGGCGTTCGGGACCTGGTAGATGCTGGCGCGGACGTGATCAAAGTAGGCGTGGGGCCGGGTGCCATGTGCACGACCCGCATGATGACGGCAGTGGGCCGCCCGCAATTTTCGGCGGTCCTGGAGTGCGCCGCTGCCGCAGCAGAAGTTGGTGCCCACGTGTGGGCCGATGGCGGTGTGAAATACCCGCGTGACGTTGCATTGGCTCTGGCAGCTGGGGCTAGCCAGGTGATGATCGGTTCATGGTTTGCCGGCACGTGGGAAGGGCCGGGTGAGCTGAATCAGGACGCTGACGGTCGGTACTACAAGGAAAGTTTTGGTATGGCTTCCACTCGCGCGGTGCTTCACCGCACTCAGGGCGAGGAGGCTTTTGGCCGCGCGCGGAAAGCCATCTTTGAAGAAGGCATTTCCAGTTCCAAGATGTATTTGGATCCACGGCGCCCCGGCGTGGAGGACCTGATAGATCACATAACGGCGGGTGTTCGTAGTTCGATGACGTATGCGGGGGCGACAAACCTCCGGCAATTTGCGGATCGTGCGGTGGTGGGTGTGCAGAACAGTTCGGGATACGAGGAGGGGCGAGCGCGAGGCGAAAGCTGGGTGTGAGTTGCCTGGTTCGCTCTGCTAGGCTCCTATCGCACATGAAAATCATTATCAAGAACGATTGATGTTCTTGGGGACTGCTGCGGCCCGGGCCGTTGAGATCGGATCATCGTGACATCACGTATAGCGCAAACCTTCTGTTCGACCCGGGCGGTTCGAGTAGTGCAGCGAAGCACACGAACCCTGGTTCTTATTGGTGTGGGTGCACTGGCGTTGGCGGGGTGTTCGGGTGGTTCCGGTGGCGATGATGGAACGCTGACGGTGGTGACCACCACCTCGGTGTATGCAGATGTGGTGCAGAACGTTGTGCGTGACGTTGATGGCCAAGCGCCGGAGGTTCAGGCAGTGATTGATTCCCCCACACAGGACCCCCACTCGTATGAAGCGACCCCGCAAGACCGTATGACGGTCCAGGGCGCTGATGTAGTGGTTCTCAACGGTGGCGGCTATGACGCTTTCATGGAGGATTTGGCTGCCGAAGCGGATGTGCCCGTGATTAACGCCGTGGAAATATCTGGTTTAGAAGGCGCTGAAGACGCCCAACATCATGACCACGGTTCAGAGGAAGAAGGCCATGAAGGGCACAGCCACGGGATGTTCAACGAACATATGTGGTATGACCCGCTAGTCATAGGCAAAGTTAGTGATGCCGTCGCAGAAAAACTGGGGGAGTTGGACGAGCTCAATGCCCAGGCCTACAGGGATAATGCTGAGGAATTCACTGAGCAGATGAACCAGTTACAGCAGCGTGTGACGCAATTGGAACTGAAAGGTGATTACTTGGCTACGGAACCCGTGGCGAATTACCTGCTAGATGGCGCTGGCTTGCACAATGTTACCCCCCCAGCCTTCACGATAGCCGTGGAAGACGGCACCGATGCCGCCCCGTTGGTGTACGACGAGGTCCGCACCCTGTTAGAAGACGATGTTGCCGTGTTGGTGTACAACGAACAGACTTCCACGGGGCAGAGCAAAGATTTGAAAAAAATTGCTGAAGAATCACAAGTGCCGGTTTTAGCGTTTTCCGAAACTCTGCCAGAAGGAACAAGCTACGTGGAGTGGATGGAACAGAACATCGGTGACCTAGAAGCCGTCAACGGATTGACGTCCACACGCGGAGATACCAGCCAGTGACTTCACACCCGGTGGCCGTTTTCGACAACGCACGATTGTCTTTTGGACAACGAACCTTATGGGAGGGGCTGAACTTCAAGATTCACCCCGGTGAATACATTGCTGTGCTTGGCGGTAATGGAACTGGCAAAACTTCCCTTCTGCGAGTTCTACTGGGTTTGCAGCCACTGAGCGCTGGCCAGGTTCATGTGGTGGGAGCCCCCGTGCGGCGCGGTTGCCGGGACATTGGGTATGTTCCGCAGCAACGTGCTTTTGACCAGCGCACTCCGTTGCGCGGGCGTGACCTGGTGTCGATGGGAGTGGACGGGCACCGCTGGGGGCCGCGTCTGGTGGGCCGACGGGCACACCGTGAGCGTGTGGATGCCCTGTTGGAGCGTGTGGGTGCTCTGGGATTCGCGGATTCGCCGGTGGGTTTGCTGTCCGGTGGGGAGCAGCAGCGACTCCGGGTGGCCCAAGCGTTGGCCACAGACCCCAGTTTGCTGCTCTTTGACGAAGCGTTGTTATCGCTGGATGTACGCGGCCAGTCCCAATTGGCGCAATTGGTTGTAGAACAACGCGATCGCACGGGGACTGCGGTGCTGTTTGTGACCCACGACCTCAACCCGATCATTCAGGATGTGGACCGTGTGCTGTACTTGGCCAACGGTTCTTTCCGGGTGGGTACGCCGTCAGAAGTGCTCCGTTCAGACGTGCTTTCTGAACTGTATGGGGCCCGCGTGGAAGTGGTCACCGTGTCTGGTCGTGTTTTAGTGGTGGGTGCTGAAGCTACGAATCACCACCATCTGCCGACGACCGTGCGGGAGGTGACTTCATGAGCTGGGAGTCCATCCGCGATGCAGTGTTTGTGTTTGACCATTACGGCGAACTGCTGGTCTTGCTGCAAAATGCTCTTTGGGCCGGCGCTTTTATCGGACTTGTTGGCGGGTTAATCGGTACGTTCGTCATGATGCGCGATATGGCTTTTTCCGTGCATGGCATTGCTGAATTATCTTTTGCCGGGGCGGCGATTGCGCTGTTGATCGGGGCGGATATCGTCACCGGGTCGTTATTGGGGTCCGTGGTTGCGGCGGTCATCATCGGAATAGTTGGTGCACAATCACGTGAATCCAATTCTGTGGTGGGTGTACTCATGCCCTTTGGACTGGGTATGGGCATTTTGGCGTTGGCCCTGTACCAGGGCCGCAGCGCTAACAGATTTGCGTTGCTCACTGGTCAGATCGTGTCGGTTGACGCTGTCCAATTGACCTCCATGGCCGTGCTGTGCGCTGTGGTGGTGGTTGGACTGTTAGTGATCTGGCGCCCTTTGAGTTTTGCAAGCACTGACCCTTTAGTGGCTCAAGCGCGGGGTCTTCCGGTGCGGGGTTTATCCATGGCGTTCATGCTTTTGTTGGGGATTGCGGTGGCGCTGTCCGTACAGATCATCGGGGCTTTGCTGGTGTTAGCTCTGCTGATTTCACCGGCTGCGGCAGCCATGAATTTTTCTGCCTCACCGGTCAAAATTGTGCTGTTGTCCGTGCTATTTGCTGAAACCTCTATGGTGGGCGGGATTTTGTTGGCCCTTGGTGGTTCTTTGCCCATCAGCCCGTATGTGACCACCATTTCTTTCTTCATCTGGCTGGTGTCCTGGGTTGCTCGCAGACGACGCCAGCGGAGTGCAGCGCGTACCGCAGCTACGCAAGCAGCAGAGTGATCACAGCGCCACCAACAGCGCATGAGGACACACAGAAACCGTGATGGGCAACCGCCCCAACCGATCACCGTCGACATACACGGCATGTTCGCCGGTAATTCGCACATGGGTGACCGTGCGGGTTTCCACGACATCCAGGTTGACGTGCCGCCCAGTAAAAATTAGTGGAAACAAACGTACAAAATGTGCCCTGGACAGCGGGTGCACCACAAAAAGATCCAGGGCAGCGTCCGTAGCTTCTGCCTGTGGCACGATCTTCAGCCCGCCGCCTACGGAGGAGGTATTAGCCACGTTCACCATCAAAGCGTCTATGGTGTGGCGTGATGGGGTCTGTGTGGCGTGAGTGCTGCCGGTAATCTCCAGACCGTAGCGGTGTGTGGCGTAGTGGATCAGTTCGGCCCCCAGCGCTAGAAGGTACTTTGCCGATCCAAGCCATACAGGGTATGTGTTCGCGCGTTGACTAGCCGCCGCGTCAATTCCCGCGCACAAGGCAGTGGCAAACCAGGTCACGGAACCGTCCTCACCGTCCACTCGCCCCAGATCCATCGGCAGCACCCCAGCGTTCAGGCGCCGCAGAATGCGCCCAGCGCTTTGAGGGGGATCATTGCGGGGACTGCCCCAATGTCGTGCCAGATCATTTCCCGAGCCACTGGCCACTAGTCCAAAAACTAACTGCTGACCGGTTTGTTCTTGGTGTTCCATGATGACGTTGAGTACCAGGTGCGCGGTGCCATCACCACCTACCGCGACGACCACCGCCGGTGGTGTCGCGGTGGAATCTGCTAGGTACCGACGGATCGGTTCGCCCCAGCCCTGGGGATCCTGGGGGTCATGATCCGGGGAGGTCGTCGATAACACCACGGTGTGGTAGCCGTTGGCCTGGAATATGGAAGTAGCCGACTCAACAGCCCGGCGGATTCGCCCCCCCTCGTGCATCAAGATGAGCAACAAACACTGCCGTCGGAACCACGACGCGTTCCGTTCTCACGTGCGGCACTGTGGACACAGGCCCACAATTTCGACCGTGTGTGCTAAGTCTGTATATCCGTAGGCGCTGGCGGTTTGCTCAGCCCAGGCTTCAACCGTGGGAGCTTCAAGCTCCACCGTTGCCCCACAGTTTCTGCACACTAGGTGGTGGTGGTGATGGGTTGCAACGCAGCGGCGGTAGATGGCTTCGCCGTCGTCATTGCGTAAGGTGTCAACTTCACCGGATTCAGCCATGGATTGCAGCACTCGGTACGTGGTGGCCAAGGAAACTTTCTGGCCATCATCTTGCAGCCTGCCATGCAGTTGCTGCGTGGTCACAAAATCCGTTTGTGCTCTGAGCGCCGCGCGTACTGCCTGGCGTTGTTTGGTATTACGCACCTCAGTTTTGGGTTCCCCCGTCATAGATTCTAGGGTAGCCGGTTCGACACTCACATGATGGTGGGGGTCGGTAGGGTGTGTGTACAAGGAGGCTGCGATGAAACTTACCAAGTTCACGCACTCGTGTGTCCGAGTGGAATCTGGCCGCACGGCTGTGGTGATCGACCCCGGAAATTTCTCCGAAGTTGAACAGGCGATGGCGGGCGTTCAGCATGTGCTGATCACACACACTCACCCTGATCACCTGGACCCTCAGCGGGTACCGGAACAGTTGCGGGCTGCTCCCAGTACGCATGTGTGGGCTCCGCCGACCGTCGCGCAAGAGCTACGTGAGACTTTGGGGAAGTCTGCGGTGGGTGCTGACGGGCAGGAGCGTGTGCATGCCGTTGAAGCCAATAGTGAATTACAGCTTGATGACATAAGCGTGCAGACTTTCGGTGGTCAGCACGCGTTGATTCATCCCTTAATCCGCACCGTGGAAAATATTGGATACCTGCTCAATGGCACATTGCTGCATCCTGGGGATTCCTTTGTGGTGCCGCACGGGATATCACCCAGCACGGTGTTGGTGCCGTTACACGCCCCGTGGTCCAAACTTTCTGAAGTGATTGATTTCCTGATTGCGGTGGGTGCACCCACCGCCTACCAGATCCACGACGCCTTGCTGTCTGAGAACGGATTCGGGATTGTGGAAAAACAGGTCACCGCCTTCGCGGCCACCTATGGAACGGAATATATCCATCTGGACACCGGAACTACCGTTGAGGTTCCAGAACACGAATAAGGAGTGTTGATGAGCACGGTTTTCACCGCAATCATTGAAGGACAGCTTCCCGCACGGTTTCTGTGGAAGGACGACCACTGTGTGGTTTTTCTGTCCATCGCACCCCTGGCCCCGGGCCACGCGTTAGTGGTTCCACGCGTGGAAATTGACCATTGGGTGGATCTGGATGCGGATCTTGCCGCGCATCTGATGAAAATCTCCCAGGTGATCGCACAGGCTCAACGTGAGGTTTTTGATCCCCTGCGTGTAGGGCAAATGATCCAGGGCTTTGAAGTGCCCCACTGCCACATCCATGTGTGGCCCACCAATTCCATCGAGGAATTTAACTTTGCTCAGGTGGACCAGAATCCGGACCCGCACATGATGGATGATGCAGCAGCCAGGATCCGTGAGGCATTGCGACAAGCAGGTCATCACGCATACGTTCCACAGGCATAAAACACTTAACGGGTCATCAAGCCCGGGGACAGGTGCCCCTTAGCCTGCTGCTTGCCGTAATGCCGTACGGATGCGTTTGGCGGAAACTTTATGCGCGGTTCCCAGTTCCTGAGCGAACAAGGAAACCCGCAGTTCTTGAAGCTCCCACTCAATGTGCGTCAGGGCGTGTGGCACCGGATGTTGCGGCGCGATTGCGGCGATTGCCGCGTCTAGGGCGTCCTCCAGTGCGTGGATTTCGCGCATATGGGCGGTATCGCGTTGGATCGCGGCAGTACCCACCAGCTTGTCCACCCGCACTTGCATGGCCTTGATGTATCTCGGGACATGTCGTAGATGCTCCCACCCCGTGGCCGCTACAAAGCCGGGTTTAACCAGTCGATCCAGCTGTTCTTGTAGATCTGAAAATGCCCTCACGGCAGCCATGGAACCGGGTTTCTTGATGGTTTTATTCAGCACATTGACATCCGTCAATACCTGCGCAACCAGGGCGGTGACTGTCAAAACCGTATCAATGAGTTCGGCGCGGACATGGTGAAAAACACGGTCGTAGTCATCGCGAGTCCACGGGGGATCAGCCGGGACTAGCATGTCAATGGCCGCAGTCGTGCAGTCGGTGACAAGGGCATCCACTGAACCGTATGGGTTTTGGGTGAAGACCATCTTCTCCCGATTTCCCAAGTGATCAGACACATAACGGTGCACGGACGGCAAACGGTTGCGCAGTAACGCGATAGTTCCACGTCGTTGTGCCGCGTGTTGTTCCTCCGCTGTGGAGAACACCCGGATGCTGACGGTAGAAGTGGTGTGTTGTTGACCCGATTCTTGAGGGTCGCCCAATGCCAGCGACTCCAGGGCGGGCCATCCGGTGATTTTCTGCCCCGCCACGACGGTATCGACATGGCGGGGCAGATCCTGCTCAGGCCAATCAGTGAGACCATCACGTTCCAATCCGCTGCTGGGCGACACCGTGTGTTGGGCTGTGGTTTCTTGTGAGGGGCGTGACGCTGCGACGACGACCTGGGTGGGGGAGCCGGGAAGCTTATCGGCGGTGGTGCCCAGCGATTGAGCTAACGCCTGCCGGATATCGTCACGTAACTGCACCTGCAACGCGGGTAGGTCATCACCTTCAGCGAGTACTCGGTTGGTGGCATCCCGGACTTGAAAATGCATCCGTAAGTGTTCCGGGACAGCAGACCAGTCCCACGAACCGGGCTCGATCACTACTCCGCGCAGCTGACGTAGCGCACGCTCTAACGCCGTTTCCAGGGCATCGCGTGCGGGGTCTGCTTGTTGTTGCAACACTTCCACAGCCTGCCGTGCCACATCCGGTGCCGGTACCACGTGCTTTCGTACTGCTTTGGGCAGAGATTTGATCAAAGCGGTGACCAGTTCGGTGCGTAATCCGGGGATCTGCCACTGAAATGGTTCGGGGGAGAGTTGGTTCAGAAATAGCACCGGCACTCTGACCGTCACCCCATCAGCATGGCGTGTGGTTCCCTTGTGGTGCGCTGCACCCCGATGATCCTGACCACCACCGGCGGGACTAGCCGCGAAGGTATAGGCCAGGTCCAGGCTTAACTCCCCGCCGTCGGTGGGTTGAACCCACTGACGTGGGAAAGCGGCATCGTCCCAGTCGTCGGCGTCATCGTCCAACAGATGATCGGTCGCAAAGTCCAGCAAGTGTTCGTTGTGGTGGCGGGCTTTT
Source organism: Kocuria sp. (assembly GCA_030524035.1). GTDB lineage: Bacteria > Actinomycetota > Actinomycetes > Actinomycetales > Micrococcaceae > Kocuria. The sequence continues at coordinate 752,482 of JAUNHG010000001.1, forward strand.
TTCCACCAGGAGTCAAAGTGCCGTTGCGACACCACCTCCGCCGGAATTCTGGCGTCGAAAAACTCGAAAAGCACCTGATCATCAGCCCGCAAATCTGTGCGGCGCAGTCGATTTTCCAGTTCTTCAATCTGCGCCACCGTCGCACGGTTGCGGGCTACAAAACCATGCTGACTATGCCAATCGCCTTCCACTAACGCATGACGAATGAACATTTCACGTGCGGCAACAGGATCAACCCGCCAATACCCCACGGGACGGTCTGTGACTAAAACAACGCCGTACAAGGTGGCCCGTTCTTTAGCCATCACGGCCCCCCGAGAACGTGACCAGTGGGGTTCCGCATACGTGTGTTTCACCAGGTCTGCAGCGACTTCCTCAACCCAGGAGGGATCGATGGCAGCGTTGACCCGAGCCCACAAACGCGTGGTTTCCACGAGCTCAGCGGAAACCACAAAATCAGGACGTTTTTTAAACAGGTCAGATCCCGGAAAAATGGCGAATCGTGTGCCCCGTGCTCCCTGATAGTCACGGGTCTTTTCCTGATACGCACCAATATTGCTCAGTAATCCACTCACAAGCGATTTATGGATATGTTCCGATAATCCTGCGGGGTCAACCGCTCGGGAAGATCCCACCCGAATACCCATACCACGCCCCATATCACGCAGCTGAGTGTAGAGGTCTTGCCATTCCCGAATACGCGCATAATTCAGATATTCTCGTGCACAGAGACGGCGGAATGCTGATCGCGATAACTGCTGCTGTTGTTCTTGAAGGTATTGCCACAGCAAGAGGTAGCCTAAGAAATCAGAGGTCCGATCTTTAAAACGTGCGTGGAATTCATCGGCTGCCTGGCGGTGGTCCGCTGGGCGTTCGCGGGGATCTTGAATGCTTAACGCGGCGGCAAGCACCATCACTTCCCGCGCGCAGCCACGTCGCTGGGCTTCTACAATCATGCGGCCTAGCCGGGGATCTACGGGAAGTGCCGCCAGTGCACGCCCCACCGCCGTCAGGGGGGACGCCTTGCGTTGCGGACGGTTACGGGAACGGGAGCGGCGGGATTGTGGCCGGGCGGAACTGATTGCTCCCAGTTCCCGCAAAAGAGCAACACCGTCCTTAATCGCACGGGTTTCAGGGGGCTCCACAAAGGGGAAAGTGTTGATGTCCTCCGGGGTGCGAACCACGCCTGAAGCCGTCATGTGAAGAATGACGGATGCTAGGTTGGTTCGCAGAATTTCTGGTTGTGTGAATTCCGGACGGGAGGCAAAATCTTCTTCCGAATATAAGCGTATGCAGATGCCATCAGCTACCCTGCCGCACCGGCCAGCACGTTGTTGCGCTGAGGCTTGAGAAATACGTTCAATGGGAAGGCGCTGTACTTTAGTTCGGGTTGAATAGCGTGAAATACGCGCCGTTCCGGTGTCGATAACGTACCTGATGCCGGGAACGGTCACGGAGGTTTCGGCAACGTTCGTTGCCAACACGATTCTGCGGCGTCCGGCGGTGGAATTCACCGTAAAAACTTTGTGCTGTTCGGCCATGCTCAACCGCCCGAATAATGGCAGAACCTGGGTGCCTTCCCACTGTGGGCGCTGACTGATCACGGCCTTTAGTGCCCCATGGGCTTCACGAATTTCCTGCTCGCTCGCAAAGAACACCAAGATGTCTCCGGGGGCTTCCCGGAAAAGCTCATCGACGGCGCCAACAACACCGTCGATGGTGTCCCGCTGATCTTCCGATGTTTGTGGTGTTTCCTGAGACGAGGCATCGGAAACCACGGGGCGGTAGCGGATTTCCACCGGATAGGTCCGTCCGGAGACCTCAATGATTGGCGCGGGTTCCGGCGTCGTATTGGGTGGCGCTGTATCCGGTAGCGGCTGGTGGAAATGGGTGGCGAACCGCTCTGGGTCAATGGTGGCGGAGGTGATGATGACTTTCAGCCCCGGACGCTGGGGAAGGATGCTTTTGAGGTGCCCCAACAGGAAATCAATGTTCAAGGACCGTTCATGGGCTTCATCCACGATGATCGTTGAATACTTTGTGAGGAGGGGATCGTGCTGAATTTCGGCCAGAAGGATACCGTCGGTCATCAGTTTGATCTTGGAATCCGTACCCACCTCTGACGTGAAACGGACCTGGTATCCCACGGTATGACCTAGGGGTTCACCGAGCTCCTCTGCAAGGCGTTCGGCTACGGAGCGTGCCGCAATACGGCGCGGTTGGGTATGCCCAATAAGCCCATGCTCAGCTAATCCCAGTTCCATACACATTTTGGGAATCTGCGTGGTTTTACCAGAACCTGTTTCCCCAGCGATCACCACCACTTGATGATCCCGGATGGTGCGCAAGATTCTTTCTCGCTGTGCTGAGACAGGAAGGTGCGGTGGGTAAACGATGCGTGGGGTGTGGATCATGACCGGTCTAGTCTACGAAAGCAGGTTGTTATCCGTAGGATGTGGTGGACACTAGCAGCAACTACCGGAGGGGGTTATGGACAAAGCGGACCTCAATGACTCCCGCGAGCGCGCGCGGGCGCGGCGTCATCGGCAGGCAGGGGTGATGCTTGCGGTGGGGGTGGTGCTGTTGTTCATGGCCACGTGGGCGTTCCCGGAAGGTGTCATCCATGTGGCACGTGCTACCGCTGGGGAGGACGCCACTCCCTTAAGCGCGAGGGGCTGGTTTACGGCGATTGTTGGTCCGGTGGCTTTAGTGCTCAGCGGGGTGTTCCTGTTCTGGGGTTTTTGGTTGCGTCAGCGCCACACAAAAGCTGTGAGTGACGAAGACCGTGCGGTCGATGACGCCTGGGGGGCGGCCACACTGACGGAGTACGATCCGACCGCGTATCGCTGAGCGGTTCTTTGGGTTTTACCTTTCCTTATCTGGGTACACCACGCTCATGCATGTGAAATCATGTATTTGCCATGCGGCGATAACCCATGAGAGGAGCCCGGTGTGCAGAAAAAACGACGATCACTGGCAGTGGCGTTGTTGGTGATCTACCTGGTGGCAGCGGCAACACTGTTTTTGTGGCCTCGGGGTGGTGGTTTGCACCGGGTGCATCTGGATATCTGGCTGGTTTTGCGTACCTGGGGTATGCCTGCATCCATCAGTCCTGACGCCACAGAATTTGTGCTCAACATGCTGGTGTTTCTGATAGGAGCGCTGTTGCTTGCTGCGGTGTTCCCCACAGTGCGGATTCGTTATTGGGTAGCGGCAGGCGTGCTGATCAGTCTGGGTATTGAAGTTGCACAAGGAACATTGCTGCCGGAGCGCAATATGGACTGGGTTGATGTGGCAGCCAATAGTTTGGGAGCGGTTGTGGGTGGAGTGCTGGTGCGCATGGTGCGTCATAAGCATCAGGCTGAGCCCCGCCTACCGTGGGACATTGGAGCGGCATGATGCTCACGGATATGTGGCTGGTCAGCACTCTCGCCATTTCTGTGGTTCTGATAGTTAGTGGAGTTCTCAAGGCTGTTGCTCCCGAGTCGGTGGACGAGGCATGGGAACAACTGCGCGTTCCGCGGGTGTTATCCACGCGGTGGATCAGGCGGTGCTTTCCCTGGAGCGAAATTGCTCTGGGAACGGGACTGATCCTGCTGCCCCACGGGTGGCTGACGATGGTGGCCACACTATGTGTGGCGCTGATGAGCGTTTATGTGCTGTTAGTGGTGCGTGCGGTGTGGTATGCCCATAGATGGGGAATAAAGATTTCGTGCCATTGTTTTGGTGCGCTGCAACGCGCCACAGTGTCTTGGCGCACGGTGCTGCGCAATGTGGTGCTCCTTGGGGTAGCTGGCACGGTGCTGATTGGTGCCCCGCCGGAGGCTGGGTCCTGGGCGCAGCAGGCATGGGAAACTCCACACCTGCTGGTCAGTGCGATTCCGGCGGTGGGAGTGCTTGCCGTGTTGTGGTGGGAACAGGGACATGAGCAACCAGGTCACAACGCTCAGGATGACGACTACGTGCGTGAACCAATTCCACGCTACGTTGTAACGCGCGGTCTAGGACCAGTGGGCGAGCAGGTGACGCTGCGTCAACTGTGCCTGACTCACCCAGTGTTACTTATTCGCCTAGATCCTGGGTGTGGCAGTTGTGATGAACTGATGGGGCGATGGCAGCAGATGAGCCATCGTGTAGGCCCGACGGTTGCAGTGTTTCCGGTACTTGCTCCAGGGATATCTGACAACGTGTCGTTGGGCCAGGTGCCGATGGATGACGTGCTGGTGGATCATGCCGGTCTGATCGACGCCGTCTTTAACACTTCCGGCGTTCCCTGGGCGGTGCTTTTGGGTGCCGATGGGTGGACCGCCGGTGGGCCAGAAAAAGGCACACAAGGTATTGATCAGATGATTGACGAGATTGAAATTTTCCTCCACGAAGGTGCATCACAGTGACCCACCCAGTGATTCGTATCCTGACCGTGTGCACCGCTAATATTTGCCGCTCACCGTACGCACAATTCCACCTTCAAAGGGGTTTGGACTCCCTGAGCCCCGGTATTTTCCAGGTCCGTAGCGCTGGGACAATGGCTGTGGAAGGACAAGCCATGGACCCATCGAGCGCGCGGTACGTGGAGCTGCTGGGTGAGCACACCGAAGGGTTCACCGCTCGCATGCTGACACCGACCATGGTGCAGGAGGCGGATCTGGTGCTGACCATGACCACTGAACACCGCAGCGCGGTGCTGGAACTAACTCCTCGTGCGCTAAAACGCACGTTCACCGTGGTGGAATTTGCAACATTGGCGGCGTCGATACCTCCGGAACATGAACGTGACACGCCCACGGGGTCTACTCCCGCGGACGTAGTGGCCAGGTGGAAGGTGCTTCCCCGCCTGTTGTCCGGGCTGCGTTCCTCCGTGAAAAACACGCCGATGGACGTCGCGGACCCCTACCGTCGGGGGGACGCTGCTTATGCGACGATGGTTCAGCAGCTCAGTGCCGCACTGGATGTGATCATCAAGGCGGAACAACGGTGGCAACACGGCACGTGAGCCGTTTGTTATTGCGATCAGCCCTGCGGATTACGCGCCCACGGACCTGCGGCGCTCGCGGCCCGCTTGGCAGATTTCTTCTGACGTTTGCTGCCAGCGGTATCGGTGGAGGAATAGTAATACCCATCCGAGTAATAGCCGTATTCGTTCGCCCCAGAACCACGGCGCGGCACGTGGTTCATAATGGCCCCTAACAAGGTTGCGTTCACCGTGCGCAAGCGGTGAGAGGCTTTGACGAGCTCATCCAGGTTGGTTCGATTGGCGTGGGCGACGATCACTACGCCATCGGCGGCCTTGGCAAGGACGGAAGGGTCAGTCACAGGCAGGATGGGTGGTGAATCCACGATCACCATGTGGTCCTTGGAAAGGTGAGCAAGCAGGGTGCTCATGGCGTGTGACCCCAGCAGTTCGGAAGGATTCGGGGGTGTGCGTCCCGCAGCCAATAGTCTGACATTGGAGCCGTGCGGCCCTTCTTGAAGGACCTCGTCGAGCTGTGCGGCACCCGCTAGTACATCCGTGAGGCCCGCTCCCGAGGGGAGACCAAAAATATCCGTTTGCACGGGGCGGCGTAGGTCGGCATCTACCACCACCGTGGATTGTCCGGTGGCGGCGATAGTAACAGCCAGGTTGGCTGCTACGGAAGACTTCCCTTCCCCCGCCACAGACGAGGTCACCACCACAATGCGCGGGGGATTGTCCACATTGGCGAAGGCTAGATTGGTGCGTAACTGACGGAAAGCCTCCGCCGTGGCCCACCCTTGACGGTCCTTACGGGCCGGGGCGGTGGGAACAAGTTCTCGTTGTACAGCTAAGCGCTTATCGGCCGGGATAGTTCCCAGAATTGCCAACGATGTTGCCGACTCAACGGCTTCAGCGGACCGGATTTTTCGGTCGAAAAGTGAACGGACCAGGATGTATAGCCCGGCCAGTACAAGCCCGGCCGCTAAGCCGATGGGAAGATTCATCCGTAAGTCAGGGGAGACAGGGCCAGAAGGGGCGCTGGCAGAGCTGACAGGGACCAACTGGACCAGGTTGTTGGACGATATTTCGGGGGCTTGCTCACCCTCAACATCACTGGGGGGTTGGTAGTCAGAGCCTTCGGAGGCGATGGACTCAATGCGATCCACCTCCTGGGTGAGGGCTGCGGCATACGCGTCGGCGACGCGGGCCGCGCCGTCAGCGGTGTCTGATTTTCCGCTGACCCGGATTTGTGATGTCCCGGGGGCAACGGAGAAAGACACTCCTTTGACGGGCGTGCCGCTTAAGGAAGACGCGGCGATCTGGGCCACCTCTGGCGAGCCACCAATCTGCATGTAGGAGTCAGCTTTGGATAGGGCCAAACTGTCCGCCGTGACGTAGTTGCCCAGGGTGTTGCTACCGCCGGTGACCACCATGACCGTGTTGGTGGCTTGGTAGACGCGGGGAGTCAAGGCGGTGATCAGAGCTGCTATTCCCACGCAGAGCACGATTAACAGTGAGGCAACTTTCCAGTATCGGGCGGCTGCCCGTCCGATGGACCGCAGCCTGTGGGCCATGTTGGCGGGGGGATCCAAGGGGTGATCAGTGGGGCGGTCCAGTGCAGACAAGGGCAATCTCCGGTTGTCGAGCTGAGGGGATCTGTATGCTTAAGGATTTACTGATGAATGAAAGAGGTCGTATTTACGAGGTTTTTCATCACATTCTCCACTTCTTGTACACAGATTGGTGGGTAATCAATTGTTTTTCAAGTATATTATCGGGGTAGGTCGCCACCTACGGTTGTGGGGGCTACGACACGGACAACTCTGGTCGTCTCCGTGTCACTGAAGATACGGAATCCGCCACTTGATCCATGTCGGGAGAACCTTTGCAGCAACGGGCACCCTTGCCACAGCTCACGGTGATTGTTCCGTTTTATGGCGACCCTGCCCCAGCGCTGACCATGGTGAGGTCCTTGACAGCCCAGAAGTTTCCACAGTTGGAAGCCGTGGTGATCATCGACGATCATTCCCCGAATCCTTTTCCCGTTGACACCATCCCCGACCCTCGCGTGCAGGTCATCCGTCGTGAGCGCAATGGAGGCTTTGGTGCTGCAGTGAATTCCGGCCTGGACGTAGTGCGCACACCCCTGGCTTTGGTGCTCAACTCAGACGTCGAGATCTGCGTGGACCAAATCCTGGAGCTTCTGGAGTTTTTGCAGGGCTGGCATCCCGTGGTGGCTAGCCCCACCGTGATGCATCCTGATGGCACCCAGCAGTGGGCAGGTCGACGGTTCCCGACTCTGAGCCACCAAGTGGTGGAGTGGTTGACGCCGTTGGCCCGTTGGCGTCACAGGCCTTTTGTGCACGTAGCGGTGGGGCACGACCTGAAAGCAGCAGCTGCGCGGGATGTCACCGTGGTGGATTGGGTCATGGGGGCGGTGCTGCTGCTGCCTGTTGCCCAAGTCAAAGAGGTTGGCGGATTCGACGATTCCTTCTACATGAATTGCGAAGAAGTGGACCTGCAACGCAGGTTACGTGTGATGGGCGTGAGCTCTGTTGTGGTTCCACAGGTGCGCGTGAGCCATGTGGGCGGTGGGTCTACCGATGCTGACCACCGCCGCCAGTGGCTGGTAAACGCCCGATTCCAGTATGCCAAGAAGTGGGGCCACCCCAGAATGCTGCGCACGTGCCTACAAGCAGCGACCCTGGTGAATTTTTCCGTCAACGTGATGCGGCGGTTGTGTGGACGACCCGTGGAACCGGTGGCGGTGTTGCGCCGGGAAATGGGGTTGCTTGCATGAGGCCAGTACACGCTACGGACGCAACAGGCCTGAAACTGCTGCTGATTTCCCCGACGTTCCACGGGTACCACCTCAGTATTGCTGCCGGGTTTGAGCAGATCGGGTACACGGTACAGATCTACTGCTATGACTCCTTCGATTCAGTAGGCATGAAAATGCGCAACAAGTTTGCGTTGGAGCTACCGGAACAGTTGGGGATGGACCGTCAAGCTGCCCGTGTGGCCTGGGATACCCGACGGGCATTGGAAGTACTGCGTTCGTGCGCAGCGGACCGGATTCTGTTGATCAAAGCGGACACCTTGGGGCAGCAATTTTGGGATGAACTGCGTGCCATGAACATCCCCACCATGTTGTGGCTGTACGACGACCTCTCTCGGCACAGCTTCACCCTGGACTTCCTCAAAGAATTCGGCCCGGTGATCAGTTACGCGGCATCCGAAACGCGGCGGCTAACTGATGCTGGAGTGCAAGCTCATTACCTTCCGAACGCCTACGACCCTCGGTTATGTAGAACAAGACCTTGGTACGGGCCGTCAGTTACTCGCCGCAACGAGATCGTGTTTGTGGGGTCCCGGTACCCAAATCGAGTGGAACTGCTAGAACACCTGGTCCGATCCGGCGTACCTGTTCGAGCTTACGGGCGGCAGTGGAGCCACCATGTGGTGGACCGCTTACGTACTTGGGAGTTTGCGCGCCCCACTATTCCGGCTGAACGGGACATCAGCTTGGCGCAGGCATACACGGTGCAGGCACAGGCAGCGGCAGCGATCAATGTGCATGGTGTTCAGGCGGGGTTGACCATGCGCACTTTTGAAGTGCCGGGCAACGGTGGGCTTCAGCTCATTGATCGCGCTGATGTCGCTGAATTCTACGACCCCGGCGAAGAGGTGCTGGTTTTCTCTGACCTCCACGACCTTGAGCAGCTGTGCGAACGCGCGCTGGCGGATCCCAGTTGGGGTGATGCCATCAGACGGGCGGGTCAACGCCGTTCTATCGCTGAACATACCTTCGCCCACCGGGCTCGACGTGCACAGGAGTGGTGGCCATGAACAGGACCGGCCCTCGGTTTCCCCAGGCGCATGATCTTCCCGCGTGGAAAGCCTGGCAGCGGCGTCAACAACCATTGATCCGCCGGGCGAAAGCAACCGTCACCCCCCAACAGTCACGGGTCGTACACATTCATCATGACGGTGCCCCGGTGCACACCCTGGTGGCCTTGGAGTCACTAGGTCCCACTCAACGGGCAGCCATTCTTGCCCCCTTGAAGTACCTACGGCCAACTTCTGGGGTGGCCTATGTGGTGTCTACCGAGGTATCACAAATGATCATCCGGGGCATGGTGCGGGGAGAGCCTGCGGAAGCACAATTGCCCACTCGGGCGCGTGTGGTGGATGTGTACCGCACACGTTCCAGGGTGCCTTCCGTCTTGCGTTCCGTGCGTTCTGTGGTGGCCGTGGGTAATTATCTTCCGGCTGGGGCCCAGGCGTACTGTTGGGCACGAGCAGTGGGGGCACAGTTTGTGGTAGTCCAGCATGGGTTGTTGGCCTACCAAGCACCACCCTTACCGGAAGATGCTCACTTGTTGGCTTTCACTCCGGAGGATGCCGCCTGGTGGTCAGCGGGTCGCCAGGATGTGGTCAGCGATGTGGTGGGCTCTCAACTGTTGTGGGGCGCTTCCCACAGACCTCCTGAACCTTCTGCGGAAAACAAGGACACCCGGCGGGGGACAGCGCACCAGAAAAATTCTCCCGGGGTTTTCTTGGGGCAGATGCACGGTGCTGAGCTTCCTCGTAAGGATTTTTTCTGCGCTGCAGCGAGCTATTGCCAGGAAACTGGTGCAGCGTACCGTCCGCACCCCGCTGAGCAAGATCGTTTGTCGCGCCTACTTCATGCCGTGCTGCGGCGCCGTGGCATTGATGTCGTTCCCAACGACAACGCACTGGATCGCACAGAAGGCGCGGTAACAGCGGTGTTTTCCACGGGAGTGTTGGAAGCCGCTGCTGCCGGGCGTCGTTCATGGGTGTTTCACCCTAACCCTCCGGACTGGTTACAAGATTTTTGGCAGCGCTATGGCATGAGCCGGTGGCTGCCCGGTGAAACCGCTGACCCCACACCTGCTCCACGGTGTCCTGCGATGGAACCGGCCCGTGCGATCGCACGGCTGCTATTTGCCCCTGAGGAATGGCGGGCTGATGCGGATACTACGGACCGTGATTGCGCTGATACTCCTCGACGGCGTGACGATGCGGCGTGCCAGGGGGACACATGAGCGTGTTGTGCGTGATTCCCGTCCGCGGTGGTTCCAAAGGGGTCCCCGGCAAAAACATACGACCACTGGGTGGCCTGCCCCTGGTGGCATGGAGTATCCGTTCCGCCCTGGCCATGACAGAAGACGTACGGGTAGTGGTATCCACCGACTCCGCACAGATCCGGGAGGTTGCTGCCTCCTATGGGGCGGAAGTCCCGTTTGTGCGCCCGGCTGAGCTGGCGCAAGACGACACCCCCAGTGAACCTGTGATTGAGCATGCCCTAGAGGAACACCGTGCACGGTTTGGTGACCCGGAAGGTGTGCTGTTTTTGCAAGCTACCAGCCCCTTACGGCTACCCGGCACGCTGGACCGTGCCGTGGCCCAATTCCGTTCCACCGGGGTGGATTCTCTGGTGGGTGTGGTGCCCGTGACTCCGTTCCTGTGGCGTGAACACAACGGCACACCGGTGGCGGATTACGACACCACCCACCGTCTACGGCGTCAAGACATGACACGCACGCAGCTGCGTTACCGGGAAAACGGATCCCTGTACCTGACCAGACCGCAGATCTACGACCGTGAGCACAACAGAATTGGTGGCCGGGTGGGGTTGTTTGAGCTACACGAACTAGAAGGTGTGGATATTGATACTGCACTGGATTTTCGTCTAGCCGAACAGGTAGCGGCAGAACACCAAGACCTATGGTCCGGGAGCGCAACGGTGCCAGTGCCCGGCGGTGACGGGGGTGACCCCCGGTGATCATTGAACGCCGCCTGAGCCCATACTTGGTCCACACGGAAGAGCCCGTGGTAGTGGCCTTACGCAAAATGACCGAAAACAAGGAACGTGTGGTGTTCTGCGTGGACACCCACGGGAACCTGCACGGTTCTTTGTCCGACGGTGATTTCCGTCGGTGGATTGTGGAACACCCCCAGGCGGACCTGGATGTGGCCTGCGCTGTGGTGGCCAACCGCCAGGTGGCCACTTTGCCGGTTGGGGCTAATGCTCAGCAAATTGAAGCGGCCCTGCCCCCAGGGGCCGCCCATCTACCGCTGCTCGATGATCGCGGACGCCTGGTGGCATTGGCGATCAACCGGACGGCTGAACTGCGCATTGGCCAGCATGTGATCGGGGCTGATCATCCGGCGTTTGTGATCGCAGAAATCGGTAATAACCACAACGGCTCCGTGGAGCTGGCCCGGCAGCTTGTGGATTTGGCAGCTGAGGCAGGGGCCCATGCGGTGAAATTCCAGCTGCGTGACATGGATGCCCTGTATCGCCAAAAAAGCAGTGCGGGGGAGGACCTGGCAGTGCAGTACACCCTGGATCTGCTGACCAAAGTGTCCTTGGGTGCGGAAGAACTCTTCCCGGTGTTTGACCACGCGCGTGAACGCGGCGTGGCAGTGATGTGCACCCCGTGGGATTTGCCGAGCGTCCAAGCATTGGCGGACTACGGGATTGACGGACTCAAAATTGCCTCCGCCGACCTCACCAACCACGAACTGCTGCATGACGCGGCGGGACACGGCATTCCCATGGTGTTATCCACCGGCATGAGCAGGGAAGAAGAAATCCGTGAATCGGTGGCGCTGCTACGCGGGCGGGGTGTGGCATTTGCTTTGCTGCACTGCCAATCGACCTACCCGGCACCGTATAAAGACATCAACTTGGCCTATATGGACCGGTTAGCTCAGATCGGTCGTTGCCCCACTGGCTATTCGGGCCATGAGCGCGGAATTCACGTCCCGGTGGCCGCTGTGGCCAGGGGAGCGGCGGTGATTGAAAAACATTTCACGGTGGATCGCGGCATGGAAGGCAACGACCACAAGGTTTCCTTATTGCCGCAGGAATTCGCCAGCATGGTAGAGCAGATCCACGATATTGAACTGTCGTTGGGCCACGCCCATGAGCGGGTGGTATCCACCGGGGAAGCCATGAACCGGATCACCCTGGCCAAGTCGCTGGTGGCATCCCACCCCCTGCAAGCAGGGCATATTCTCGAAGAAGCCGATCTGGCGGTTAAAAGCCCTGGCCGTGGGTTGCAACCCAATGCACGAGCGCAGCTGGTGGGCAGAACATTGCGGCGCTCCATGGACACCGGGGATTTCTTCTTCGATGGTGATCTTCATGAAGAAGTTCCGGTGGGGCGGCAATTTCAGTTTGACCGCCCTTGGGGGCTTCCGGTGCGTTATCACGACGTCGCCGCCCTGACTGAACATTGCCAACCGGATTTCCTGGAATTCCACTTTTCCTACCAGGATTTAGATATTGATCCCAGCGCGGTGCTGCCGCAACAACTGGCTGGTCGCAACATTCGTGCGTTTACCACCCATCTGCCGGACCTGTTTTCGGGGGATTTTTTGGTGGATTTGGCCTCTGAGGATACTGAGCACTGGCAACGGTCTATCGCGGAGGTTCAACGCACCATTGAACGCACTCGGGAGCTGATCCCGTACTTCCCCTCCGCGGAACACGACCCCCTGATGGTGGTCACCATGGGTGGGTTCACCACGCAGCACCACATTGATCCCGCCGCACGAGTTGCTAAGTACGAACGCATCGCAGAAGCCCTTGCGTCTCTCGATACCACGGGTGTGCGTTTAGCCGCCCAAACCCTGCCGCCTTTCCCCTGGCTGATGGGTGGTCAACAATTCCACAATCTTTTCCTGCACCCGCGGGACACCGCTGACTTTGCACAGTCCGCGGGCATCGGGCTGTGTTTGGACACCTCCCACTCCAAGCTGGCCGCAACGTTCTTAGGCATTCCCTTCTCGGAACTCGTGGAAACTCTCGCCCCCTTGACCACCCATCTGCACCTTGTGGATGCCGTGGGGGTGGATGGCGAAGGTGTTCAAGTGAGTGATGGCGACATTGACTGGCCGGTACTTGCCGAGCAACTCAACCGCTTGACCCCGGGGGTGCCGTTTATCCCCGAAATTTGGCAAGGACACATTAATAACGGTGCTGGTTTCTGGACCGCACTGGAACGTTTGGAGCCCCTGCTGTGAAGGGTCAGAGTCACCATGTATCCGCGTCTCCCACACAACCATTGAGCTTGTGGGCTGTTCCGGTCGCCGATATGGGAGGAGTAGCCCGCCATGTCATTGACGTCGTCCGCAGCGGGTTACCGGGTCTGCGGATGGCGGTGCTGTGTCCACCCGGACCCCTAGCGGATACCCTGCGGCAGCTTGAGGCCAGCGTGGTGGTTGGTGCCTTTGGAACACGCGCTGGGGTTGTGCGCTCTGTACGCCAACTGCGCCGCACTGTCGCGCAGTTGCAGCCTGCCGTTGTCCACACTCATCTGGCCTATGCCGATGTGGTGGCTGCCATCGCTATGGCCATGAACCCCCGGGTGCGGTTGATCTCCACCGAACACGGGATTGCCGATGACAGCCTGATGTATCACGCCACGCCGTGGCGTTCACAGGTGATGGTCATGGTGCATCGAGCACGGTTGCGACGTTGTGATGCTTTGATCGCGGTTTCAGAGGCCACACGTCACGTGATGAGTACCAGGTGGCGGCCACGCCAGCCGATCCACGTGATCCACAACGCGGTTGACCCAGTGACACGGCCCTCTCGGACCCGTGGGGAAAACCTACGGATCCTGTCCCTCTCCCGGCTCGCCCCGGAAAAACGCATTGACGTCCTCCTCCGTGCCATGCCTTTAGTGCTTGATCAGGTCCCGGACGCGACGCTCACCGTGGCGGGCACGGGGGACCAAGAACAGACGTTACGCGCTTTGGCAAACCGGCTGGGTGTGGAGGATGTCGTGCATTTTGTGGGTTTCCTGGATGCGCAGGAGGCTATGGCCCAGCACGACGTCGTGGTGCAGTTATCTGCGTGGGAGAACCTGAGCTACACACTGCTGGATGCCCGTGCCGCAGGTATGGCAGTGGTGGCCACTGATGTGGGAGGAAACCGGGAAATTCTGCCTGCGGAATCGTTACTGACCGATCTATCCCCGGTTTCGGTCGCCGAAGCGATTGTCGCAGCGCAGCCGGTGCCCAGCACGACGACAAGGCTTAACGCTCAGACAGATGCAGCGACCGTGGCAGACATGGCTTCTGCCATCGCCGCCGTAACCCTGGAAACCGTAACAACAGGGCAAGGGGCTGCCGCATGAGAACAACCGTATCCATGCCCACCCCCTCCAAAACGCAGCGGGAAACACCGCGTAGAGGGTATCTACGTGACCATCCGTGGTTGCAGGCTGTGCGGACGGAAAAGACACGGTGGCTCACCGCTTTTTTGGGGTTCCTGCTGGTCATGGATTCCAGTGATATGAGCTGGTGGCCAGTGTCCGTGCCCCCGGCGCAGTTTGCCCTGGCCGGATTGGCGTTGCTGGTGGCCCTCAGCGTGACCGTGCCCGCCCGGGGAACGTGGGGGTTAACCTGCGCCTTAGTGGTACTGCTGAGTGTGGTGGGGGTATCCACCCTGAGCACGGGAAATGTGGTGCTCAGCAGGCTGGGGACCATCGTGTCCTGGGTGTTCCTCATGTACGGGGTGGCGCGGGGTGCGTTATCCGTGGGGTCGCTGATACGAGGCATGGCATGGGGGCTCGTTGCCGGTGTGCTCTATGGCGTGGCGTTTTTAGGCAGTAGTTCCTACCAAGGGCGCTTAACGGGCTTGCTGGGTGATCCCAATACTGCGGGGCTGGCGCTGGCCAGTGTTGGTGTTCTGACCCTGGTATTTCTGCGGCGTTCGTGGACGCGGTGTGTGGTGCTGCTCATCGTGATAGCGGGTCTGGTGCTGACGGCCTCTCGGACCTCCATGTTGGCCTGTGTTGTGGCCGTCGTGATCGTGCTTCTGGCTCATAAAACACATCCTGTGGTGGTGGTGGCCGGGGTGGGTGCGATCATGTGGTGGCTTTCGGAAACCACGCGCAGTGGGGGATCCGGGGAGTCGTTTTTTGAGCGCGGTTATTTTGCGGACCGTGAGGGTAGTGACCATTTGCGGACGATCCTGGCTCCTTTGGAGGAACAGAAAAGGATCAGCGGTGGGTTGCTGGGCCATGGCCCCGGCGAAGCCCACATCATGGTGGAAGCCGACTTCCGCATGTTCGCACATAACAGTTACTCCGGTTTCCAGATGGAATTTGGTCAACTGGGCCTTGCCGCCCTGGCGCTGGTGGGGCTGGTGTTGCTGTGGCGTTACAGCCGCCGGGGTGTTTACCGCGACCCCCTCATGAGCTGGCCGGTGGCCGCTGTCAGCGCTGTGCTGATTGCCTCCATGAGCCTAGGGGAAGCTATTGTGACCCCCGCCGGTGCGGTAGCTGCCGGGGCGTTGGTTCTGGTGTCACGTCACGCCAAGGTGCCGGTCCGATGAGGGTTCATGTGGTGGCGAATCACGCCAGTATCGGCGGCGGTGAGGTGATGGTGCTCCGTACGGCCCACGCGCTGCGGGAACTGGGCTATCACCCTTTGGTGGTGTGTCCTTCTGAACCCTGCGATTTGGCAGTAGCGGCCGAAGCGGAAGGGCTGCCGGTACAGACTCTGCAGGGTCGGGAAGACACCCTGCGGTACCTGATTGACGTGCGGGTATGGTCCGCTCGGCACCGCAGGGAATTGATGTGGTGTCACGGATTGCGCCCGTCACTGGCATTGTGCGGCAGAAACCGCCGATTTGTGCACCTTCATCAGTCACCCGCTCCCAGGCATCGTTGGTTGGCCTGTGCGGCGCGGTGGAAAGCCTCACGCACGTATGTGCCGTCATCCTTCATGGCCCGTGATATTCCGGGTAGTCACGTTTTATATAACTGGACACACGACGTGCCGCCACCTGTGCTCGATCCCGTTGATTCCCGTGCACAGCGGCGTCCTTTTACGTTCACGTTCCTGGGCAGGATCACACGCGCTAAAGGCGTGGAAGTACTGTTGCAGGCTTACACGCAGCTGATCCGTGGGCTTGATGCGCCACAGGGTGTGCAGCTGGTGGTGGCGGGGGAATCCACATTCGTTGATCGGGCAGAAGCCACCGAACTATCCCAATTACTTGCGCAAACCCCCCGTGCCCATGGCATCGGATGGTCGGACACTGCGGAGGTTCTGGCCGGTACTGACGCCTTGGTCTGCCCGTCGATTGCCCCCGAATCCTTTGGGTTGGTGGCCGCTGAAGCGATGGCCGCGGGTGTGCCCGTGATCTCTTCCGACGCCGGGGGACTGCCGGAAGTCCTGGGCCCCAACCACCCCCTGATCACACCCGCTGCGGACTCCACGGCATTAACCCACGCTATGGAGCGGATGCTGTATATGCCAGCAGGCGAACGTGCGGATTTGGTGGTAGCACAAAGACAGCGTTGGCAGCGCTGTTGGTCCGTGCAGGCCGGGACAGCGCGGGTGGCGCAGGCCATGATTCCCACCGCATCGGGGCGGGGGTGAGCATGGACGCCGTTACATCCCCGAAAGTTTCGGTCATCGTGCCATCGCACGCGGGGGCCGACCGCCTGCCCCGTTTGCTGGAGGCTTTGGCCCGGCAGGTTGATGCCCCACCGTTTGAGGTATGTGTGGTGGTCGATGGTGACGTGGATGACTCCGTAGCGCTTCTGGAGTGCTGGCGTCTTGCTCAGCCGGAGTTGGCATTGCGGTACCGGGTGTTTCCTACCAATCAGGGCCGTGTGGCAGCGTTGAACACCGCCGCCGCTATGGCTCGAGGACACATCTTGCTGCGGACGGATGATGACCTCGAACCGTCCCGGGACTACATCCGCTTACACAGCGAGGCCCATGACGGGCCGGACCCGGTGGGTGTTGTGGGCTTATGTCGCAACCGTTACCCGGATACTTCCTACGCCCGTTCTTACGGAATCGCCGCTGATCAGCGGTTTCGTGATCAGGCCTACGGTGCGGAGGCCACCATGCGGTGGCGGTACTGGGCCGCTAATGCCTCCATACCCCGTGACTTGTTCTGGCAGGTAGGGGGATACGACCCCGACTACCGGCAGTACGGATGGGAAGACGTCGACTTGGGGTACCGGTTGCACATGCGATCAGTACCCGTGGTGTTGCACCCCGCCCTGGAAACCACTCACCACGTAGCTGCCGTTAACACTCGCACCAGAACCCTCCGTGCGTTGCATGCCGGGGCGGCGCGCCAAATTTTCATCACCAAACATGGTTCCCACGTGTTACCCCCGATCCATCTCACGGGGTTGTGGGGGCTGAGTCTTCGCTGCATCGCTGCATTGTGTGGCATACGGGCCTTCACCGTGGCCGCCAGTGTGGTTGATCGCATCTTGCCGGTGGTTCCCTCATCCATCGGTGAAAAAGCCGTTGCCATTCTTGTGGAGTCTGCGGGACTGGCCGGTTCGTTACATCCGGAGAGAGCACGTGACACGTTCTGAAGATCCGCCCGTCGCAGATATGGTCATCGCCCACGACTACCTCACTCAACGAGGTGGGGCAGAGCGTGTGGTCCTGGCCCTACACCGTATGTACCCGGATGCTCCCATTTACACCACGTTGTATCACCCGGAAGGCACGTTCCCGGAATTTGCGGATGCCACCATCATCACCTCCCCACTGAATAAAATCGGTGTGCTGCGCCGTCACCACAGACTGGCCTTGCCCCTGCTGCCCTTAGTGGCCTGGACCATGCGGGTGCCGACCAAGATGGCGATTGTCTCCACGTCCGGATGGGCACATGGCTTCCGATTCACTGGGCGCACCGTGGTCTATTGCCACACCCCGGCCCGCTGGATCTACTTGATGGAGGAATACGTGGGGCAGCCCTGGTGGAAGAATCCCCGGGGTGTCATGGCAGTGTTACTGCGTCCCTTTCTGCGGTTCTGGGATCACCGAGCGATGGCCCGTCGGGACTTCTGTTTGGGTAATTCCACGGTAGTGCAAGAACGCATCCGTCAGGTGTACCGCCGCCAGGATGTGGGATTGGTGCATCCACCGCATGATGTTGATATCCACGGGGCCATGCAACCCATTCCGGGGGTCGAACACTGGGGGGATGGGAATGGATATTTTCTGGTGGTTTCCCGCTTGTTGCCCTATAAGAACGTGGACGCCGTGATCATGGCTGCTCAAGCTGCAGGCCAACGGCTTTTAGTGGTGGGGCGTGGCCCGCACGAAATGCACCTGCGGTCCCTGGTGCAGCGTGATGTGATTTTTGTGAAAGATCTTCCAGAACCACAACTGCGGTGGGCGTATTCACATGCCACTGCCCTCGTGGCGGTCAGCTATGAAGATTTTGGCATCACCCCACTGGAGGCCTCCGCGTGGGGGAAACCCACGATTGCGCTGCAAGCCGGGGGGTATTTAGACACCATCGTGGACGGTGTGAATGGAGTGTTCGCTGACAGTGCCGCACCGCATGACATTGCTCGGGCTATGCAGGAAACGCTGGAACGCAAATGGGATGTTGACAAACTTCAGGCACACGCCCGCAGATTTTCCGAGCAACGGTTTGCCCACGAAATCCATCGGCTAGTGCTGCAGATCACTGCTGAACTGGCATCAGGTCAACAGGATTCGGCGGCATGAGTGCTGCCCACAGCGCCGCAGGATTCTAGGCGAGTCAGAATCCACAGAATCCCGGCCTCCACCTCCTGTGAGGGGACCTCATGCAGGTCTAGCGCCCCCATATCCGCCAGCTTATGGGCTATGTCCTCAACGGTTAGGCCGTGGGGTGACTGCGCGGTGTGAGTCAGGACGTTCCACACACTGGCTGCGGGTTCTTCGAGTACTCGGGGGCGGGGATCTGTGAACCCGAGCAGGTATACCCGCCCGTCGTCATGGTGTAGCCATGTCACGTCAGAACGGGCGAAATACAGGGTAGGGCTGTGGGTTGAGGTCACGATGCGGGTCCTTGTCGGTGGAGCGCCGAAGCAATGCGGGCCCGATATTCAGCGGCATAGTCACATGCTGTGGGTGTGCGACCCAACGAAATCCGCAGGTGGCCCCTGTTCACTGTGAGAGCACTGGCGATCAACCGGGTTTTATCCACCAGGTTGTGGGCGGCATGCATCCTGGCGTGGAGTAGCGTCGTGCGGTCTGCGCCACGCTGGAGGACGGTCCACAGGCGTACCTGATCAGGGTGGGCGCCAAGGTCCTCGTTGGTTGCGACTTTCCATGGGGTTTCGGCCCCTAGCGTGAGCACGCGACGTCGTAGGTGTTTTTTGTCGGTGTCATCCAAGGTTGCCCAGATGGTGGAGGCGTCATGGATTCCCCGATGGGGGTCACGGGCGGTGTGTAGCAGGATCAGCAGAATGTGGTCCAGGGCTGCGGGGGATGGGCACGGATAATGGGCAATGTGCACGGTGGTGCGTTGAGGCCAAAGAATGTCGAAGACTTCCTGGGGCGTGGCGCTGAACCCGGGAACCATACGGTGGACGTCCACATAGCCCAAATGGTGATGCCACAAGGACGCTGCGTGCTGGAAGATTGAGCCTTGTGTATAGCTTGTGACAAGGGTCCATCCGGCGTTCTCCAGCGCTGTTAGTGCTGCGCGTTGGTGGGTGGGGTCCACGATCACATCGACGTCGGTACTGGTGCGGCCAGCGGGAAAGATATTGGCGGCTGCGTAGCCTTTGAAGTGGAGGGCGTTGATGCCCGCAGTGGATAGGACGTGATCCACCATGCCGTGTGCCAGGCGAATGCGTACATCAAGAGGGATGTTACTTTGTAGGCCATCATGGGGTTGTTTTTGATCTGAATTATTCACTTTCCCTGCTCCAGAAGGGTGAGTAGGTAGCGTCCGTACCCACTTTTCAGGAGTTTTTCCGCACGGCGCCGGAGCTCGTTATCGGTGAGTAATCCCGCCCGCCAGGCGACTTCTTCCGGGCACCCCACCTTGAGTCCTTGGCGCGCTTCGATGGTGCGGATGTAATTAGAGGCATCATTAAGATCATCAAAGGTTCCCGTGTCCAACCATGCGGTTCCTCGGGGGAGTAGTTGAACGTTTAATGCTGAGCGTTCCAGGTATATTCGGTTGATGTCGGTGATCTCTAGTTCACCACGTGATGAAGGTTTTATAATTTTAGCCATTTCTATCACATCGTTATCATAAAAATATAAACCAGGAACCGCCCAGTTACTTTTAGGGTGTTGGGGTTTTTCCTCCAAGGAAATGACTCGTCCAGACGAGTCAAACTCCACAACACCGTAGGCGCTAGGGTCGTTCACCCAGTAGCCAAACACCGTCCCACCTGTAACGTTAGTGTGTTTTCGCAGCTGGTTCCCCATGCTCGGTCCATAAAAAAGGTTATCTCCCAAAATTAAGGCAACTTTGTCTGTGCCAATATGTTTTTCACCCAGGATAAAAGCCTGTGCTAACCCGTCAGGTGACGGTTGTTCAGTGTACGTGATATTAATTCCAAAATCTCCACCGTCACCCAGGAGGTGAGCGAATTTTTCATGATCACCGGGGGTGGTGATCATGAGGATGTCTTGGATTCCTGCCAGTATTAAGGTGGAAATTGGGTAATAAATCATGGGTTTGTCGTAAACCGCCATGAGTTGTTTTGAAGTTCCCAATGTGATGGGGTGCAGTCTGGAGCCCGTGCCACCGGCCAGAACGATTCCTTTCATCATGGGATGACTGTAGCGCGTATGACAGAATGTACCCACTTGCATGAATCTTGAAGGGAAGGCCCCATTCTGTGGACATACGTGTATGGCTCTACAGCCCGTGGGATCTTTCGGATGCCCATGCCTGGTCCGGTGTGGTGCCTCGTATGGTGGACGCTATCGAAAGCCTTGCAGCGGCTCACCCTCACATGCAGGTTCACCACCTTGATCCCGTACGGGTCCCAGACCATGTCCGTGAACGGCTGCTGGCGCGAGCGCGGGGAACGCTGTTACGCAAACGTGCGTTGCCACAGCACACCGCAGGGACCGCGCGGCTCAGGAGTCAGGCGCTGCGCCACCAGCTCGAACGACGTCGGTCAGAACTGGGCACCACACATGGTCCGGACGACGCCCGCCCCACAACTTCAGTAATAGATGTGGTGGTGGCTATCGCTGCCTCCACGGACGTGATAGACCTGCCACCTGACGTACGGTTAATCCAGGTCACGGATGCAACGTTCCACGCCATTGTGGATTTTTACCCTATGTTCCAAGGTTTGGGGCGGCGTGGAACCAGT
Organism: Kocuria sp.; assembly: GCA_030524035.1. Classification (GTDB taxonomy): domain Bacteria; phylum Actinomycetota; class Actinomycetes; order Actinomycetales; family Micrococcaceae; genus Kocuria. The sequence goes on from JAUNHG010000001.1 coordinate 773,581, forward strand.
CAAGGAAAGCTCGTAGAACGCCGTAGTGCGCGGGGCACAGACCATTACCTGGTGGCCAGCCAGTGGGCAGCGGATTCTTTGGTGCATGACGTTGGAGTGGGGCCCCCAAACGTCACGGTGGCTCCGTTTGGGCCGGGAATCTGTCCTAGCGAACAAGCTCATGTCAGTAGTGACTTAGTGCATCGGCCCCTGCGTGTGCTGTGCGTGTGTAGCGACTGGCAGCGCAAGGGCGGTGACCGGGCTGTTGCCATCATTCAACGTTTGCGGCAGTTGCGCCCGGTGGACTTTACCGTGGTGGGACAAACCCCAGACGGCCTGCCCCCATGGGTCGCCACCCCTGGGCGACTGTCCCCATGGGACCTTGCCGTCGAATACTCCACCCATGATGTGTTGCTGGACCCCGCCTTAGCTAATGCTGCAGGTGTGGTGATGACCGATGCTCTGCATGCCGGGCTGCCCGTTGTTGCAGCGGGGGTAGGGGGAGTCCGCAGCATTGTGGAGCATGGACGCACCGGCTGGATCGTGCCGGTGGGCGAGTCTGCCCCCTTGTCCGTGGTGCAGCAGCGCTTTGTGGATGTGCTCGCATCCCTAGATCACTCGATGGTGCGCCAAGCCTCCGTGCAAGCGCGCCTGGATGCGCAGCTCAGGCTGACCTGGGAGCAGTGGGGGCGGCAACTCTGTGCGTTACTCGACCGATTGGCGGCGCAGCATCCGGAGGGGCTGCAGCGTCGGGCTGTGATGATCACCCCCGTGTTGCCCGCTGAACATACCCACGAATCCGCCGGTGACCTGCTGGTGTGGCACTTCTATCGGGTACTAAGTGGTGTTGTGCAAACCATGGTGATAGTGCCGCAGGGTCCGGCCGCCCTCCGTGTGGTGAGCCGTGGGGATGCCGCGCCACACCGGATGGTTCCATCGTCGTGTGTAAGGGTGCCGATGCGCCGGTGGCATGCCTGGGTGCAGCGCGTCACCGGCATAGTGCCTGCATTGCCGGATCGGGTGTGGGGGCGGCGTCATGGATATGAGGATTTGCACTCGCTGGTGGCCGCTGCGGATGTTATTGATCTCCAGTGGGAGGAGCAGGGGGCACTGATCCCACAGCTTCGTCGTGTAAATCCCACGGCGCGCATCGTCATCACCCTGCATGATGTGCTGTCCCAGCGTTACGCCAGGCAGTCGCGGGAATCCGCGACGTTTTTACGCACGATCGTGTGGTGGGGCAGGGCGGTGGCAGCCCGTCGGCTGGAGCGGCAGATTTTGCGCACTGCAGATCACGTGGTGGTACTCAGTCAGAAGGACGCCCGCCTGCTGCCGCGTCCTTACGTGGGGTCACGGCGGTCCGGTGCCACCGTGCACGTGATTGCTCCGGCGCTTGTGGCAACGATGCGGCACGGGATGCCGTCCGGCGCTGTGGACGGGGTTCCACGGTTGCTATTTGTGGGGTATCTGGCCAGGTGGGAAAACGAAGATGGACTGGTGTGGTTTGCCCGTGATGTCTTGCCGCTGGTGAGGCGGCATTTTCCGAAGGTGCAGTGTGTGGCAGCCGGAGCCGGGCATCGGCCGCCGGTCGTGGCTGCCTTGGAGGATGCCGGGGTGGAGCTCTTGGGTTTTGTGGACAACCTGGAGGCGGAATACGCCCGGGCGGATGCGGTGGTGGTGCCCTTGCGGTTGGGTGCCGGGGTGAAATTCAAGGTGGTTGATGCGCTCTTACGGGCCGTTCCAGTGGTGACCACCAGTGTGGGTATGGAAGGTATTGGCGATGATGCGTGGGCGGCCTGTGTGGCTGATTCCGCACAGGGGTTGGCCGATGGTCTCCTAACCGTGCTCCGGGACCCTGAATCTGCTAACCAGCATGCACGTCGGGTAGCCCCACAGGTGGCGGAAGTTTTTGGTGCTCCACCGTTTGAGGATGCGGTCAGGAGGTTGTACTCGTGACCTCTAGCCAGGCACCGGTGTCAGTGGTCATTCCTATTTATAACGCTGCCCACAGTGTGGAAACCCAGGTGTGGGCGGTGATCGCGCAAATGGGTGAGGGTGACGAGTTGGTTCTGGTGGATAACCGCAGTACGGATTCAACGTTGCAGGTGGTCCGCAGGCTATGCGCGTTGTCGTCGCAGATCAGGGTGGTGGAAGCGCGGGCTGCTCAGGGTGTTGCTCACGCGCGCAACGTGGGGCTGAAGGCAGCTCAGCATGACCTTTTGCTGATATGTGATGCGGACGATCGCATCCGCCCGGGGTGGGTGGAGGCGATGCGTACTGCGTTGGGTAGTTGTGATCTCGCCGGTGGTCTGCTCGTGAAGGTTTCCGAGCTTCCCTCCACAACGCATGCGAGCGATGTGCCAGAGGTATCCCCGAGGAACGATTCCGTGCTGGGGCTGGGACGGATTTTTGGGCACTGGGCTTACCCCGTGGGTGCCAATATGGCGTGCCATCGCAGGGTGTTGCAGTGTATTGGCGGGTTTGACGAATCCTTTGTGGGCGGACACGAGGAAGTGGATTTTGCGTGGAGAGCACAGGACGCGGGCTTCACCGTGCAAGAGGTGACGGATGCGGTGGTCGATTACGTGGAACGCGCCATACCCCGTGCTCAGGCCAGGCGGTATCGCCAGTATGCGCGCACATCTATTCAGTTGTGGTGCCGTCACCGTTGCAAGGTGGAGGAGTATGCAGTGAGCTTTCGAGGAGCTGTCTGTGCGCTTGCTCAGGCGTTACCGCTGGGTGTGCTGCTGGCTGTGGGACGTGGAGATTTGGCATCTGCTCAGCGTTGGGGATGGGCTGTTGGCTTGGTGGAAGGCCATGTGCGGTACCGGTACTTGGGGCAGCTTCCCCCTCCACACATCCCAAAGTACATGTAATTCGATGAATAAATCGTATGATGGGGCTATCCCCGCACATCAAAGGATTTCAGCTATGACTTCCCAGCACGCCCCCGGTGCCTCGTCATTCCGTTACCTGGTCACCGGAGGTGCCGGGTTTATCGGCGCGAATTTTGTACATCACTTGTTGAGGGAAACTCCCCATCACGTCACGGTGGTGGATAAGCTCACGTACGCCGGTGACCGACGTTCTCTCGACGGTGCGGACCCCACCCGGTTCCGGTTGATTGAGGGGGATATTTGCGACACCGACCTCATGGATGCTCTGATTCAGGAAGCTGACGTGGTGGTCCACTATGCCGCTGAGTCCCATAATGACAACTCTTTGGCTGACCCCACCCCCTTTGTGCAGACCAATCTGGTGGGTACATTCACGCTGCTGGAAGCGGTCCGCCGCCACGGAACCCGTCTGCACCATGTGTCCACGGATGAGGTGTATGGGGATCTTTCATTGGATGATCCCGCACGGTTTACCGACACCACCGCGTACAACCCGTCCAGTCCGTATTCAGCATCCAAAGCGGGTTCTGACCACTTGGTCCGTGCGTGGGTGCGGTCTTTTGGGGTGGCTGCCACGTTGAGTAACTGCTCGAATAACTATGGGCCGTATCAGCATGTGGAAAAGTTCATTCCTCGACAAATCACGAATATTTTAGATGGATGCCGCCCCAAACTGTACGGGCAGGGATACAACGTGCGGGACTGGATTCATGCTGACGATCATTCGTCGGCTGTGCGCACCATTGTGGAATCCGGGGAAATTGGACGAACTTATCTGATTGGTGCGGACGGTGAACATGACAACAGGTCTGTTTTACGTATGATTTTAGAGCTCATGGGGTGTGACCCCGAGTTCTATGATCACGTGGTGGACCGCCCCGGCCATGACGTGCGGTACGCCATTGATGCCTCCCCCTTGCGCAGTGAGTTGGGGTGGGTTCCACGTTTTCAAGATTTCCGTGCAGGTCTGGCTCAGACCATCCAGTGGTATCGGGAACATGAGTCCTGGTGGAGGCCCAAGAAAGAGGCTACCGAGGCGCGGTATGCGGCGGTGGGCCAGTGACTGACTTGCGGGTGCATCACACATCCATACCGGGGCTGCTATTGCTGGATTTGCCAGTCCATGGAGATCACCGGGGATGGTTTAAGGAAAACTGGCAGAGGCACAAAATGGTGGCGGCGGGCCTTCCGGATGTTGCTTTTGTGCAAAACAACATTTCTTATAACGACGCCGCAGGAACCACCCGGGGTATTCATGCCGAACCATGGGATAAATACATTTCTGTGGCTACGGGAGCAATTTTTGGTGCATGGGTGGATCTTCGGGAAGGGCCGACATTTGGTGTGGTATTTACCGCCACCGTGGGGCCGGGGCAGGCGGTATTCGTGCCACGGGGCGTGGGGAATAGTTTTCAAACCGTGGATCCGGGCACGGCGTACACGTACCTGGTGACCGATCATTGGTCGGCAGAAGCACAACAACAGTACACATTTGTGAATGCCGCTGATCCGGACCTTAGTATTGACTGGCCCATACCGTTGGAGCAGGCCCAACGTTCGGCGCAGGATGTGGCTCACCCACGGTTGCGAGATATCGTCCCCATGTCAAACCCGCCTTTACTGATTTTGGGGGCGCGGGGGCAGGTGGGTTCTGCCGTCATGCGAGTGTGCCGTGAACGGCAGGTGCCCTATGAGGCCTTCACCCGTGATCAGTGGGATCTTAGCCGCCCGGAGACTTGGCCCATGAATTCGGTGCGTGGATACCACGCGGTGATCAACACGGCTGCTTATACCGCAGTGGATCGGGCACAGACCCCACAGGGGGCGCAGGATGCCTGGGCGGTGAACGCCACCGGCGTGGCTGCATTGACTGCTTTATGTAGGGCGGGCGATACCCCGTTGGTGCAGGTTTCCACGGATTACGTATTTGATGGCCGGTTGCCGGATGGTCAGGAATATGACGTCGATTCCCCGGTGGCACCGCTATCCGTGTACGGACAGTCAAAAGCTGCTGGTGATGCCGCCGTGCGTGCGTGGGATAAGCACTGGGTGGTGCGCACCAGTTGGGTGATTGGTCACCGTGAACACCCGAGTGGTGGTGCGCAAAACTTTGTGGATGTGATGCAAGGGTTGGCGGCCCGGGGTGTTGATCCTCAGGTTGTGCAGGACCAGGTGGGGCGGTTGACGTTTGCGCAGGATCTTGCTGAAGCGCTGGTGAGCTTGGTGGTAGGCGGGTATCCATATGGCACATATCACGCCACGAACAGTGGCCCCGTGGTGTCCTGGGCGCAGGTGGCTCAATGGGTTTTTGAACTGACGGGACATGACCCCCAGCGGGTTCAGCCGGTTACCGCCGCCCAGTATTTTGCGGATCGGACGGATGCCGCCCCACGGCCTGCCAATAGTGCATTGAATACGGAGCGTTTGGTGGTTGCCGGGTTGGGCCTGCCAGATGCCCGCACACAGTTGGCGCGTTACCTGGGTTGCCCCGAACGTGCTGAGAACACCGGGGATGGCCTGTGATTCGGCGTCTGTTGCGGGTGTACCGCCAGTTGCTGCCGGGGGAGGGGCGCGGTTGGTTAGTGTGGGCGGTCCTGGGCTCTGCCGGTGTTGCGGCGTTGGACATGTTGGGGATCGCGGCCATGATGCCGTTGATGCTGGTAGCGACGGGTGCTTCCGGGGGCCAAGAGATCGCGGACCGCTTGGCTTTTATGGGGGTGAGTGGGCAGGGCGGTGCCATTGTGGTGTTGGCTGCCGCAGTGGCGGGTGTTTTTGTGGTGAAAACGGTGGTGGCTATTGGGTTCCGGTGGTGGCTGCTGGGCCGAACCACCCGGTTGGAGGGCATCGCTGCTGCGAATATGTTGGAACGTTATGCGGATGCGCCGTATGTTCAGCATCGTAGCCGCAGTAATGGGCAGATGAACCGCCAGCTGGATTTTTCCTTGTCTCAGGTTTTTGGGGGCATGCTGAATGGGTATGTGATGATCACGGTTGATGTGATGACCCTGATGGCTGCGGTGGCGGTGCTGGCGTGGATTTCACCGGTGGCCACGATGGCAGCTGTGGCGGTGTTGGGTGGGGCGGTGGTGGTGATGCAGTGGGGGTTACGTTCGCGGCAGTACCAGATTGGTCGGGAGCTTTCCAAGGTGGCTGCCCAGCAATGGAATGCACGGATTCCCGTGATTGAAGGTTTTCGGGATGTCCGGTTGACCTCTAGTTCCCGGTATTTTACGGATCAGTTCCGGGGTATGCGTGTGCACCAGGCGTCTGCATACCGGAAATTATCGATTTTTTCTGAAGTTCCCCGTTACCTTTTGGAAGTGGCGATGGTGGTGGGTATTGGGGCGATCGCCGGGGCAGTCTTGTGGACGGGGCAGAGCGAGCAAATTATTGCCATTTTGGGTGTGTTTACGGTGGCTGCCGGGCGCATGTTGCCCACGTTGAATCGTCTGGGTGCCAATGTAGGGTCTCTGAGGGCTTCCCACGTGGGGCTTGAGGAAACGGAAGCTACGTTGGCGCAGTTGGGGGCACCACCGCAAATACCTGCTCCATTGAGGGAGGGGCAGGTTGTGCCGTTGTCTGGGGACATTCTGCTGCGGGGAGTGGGATTTCGGTTCCCAGATTCACAGGAGTGGACATTGCGTCACGTAGATCTGCGGATTCCTGCGGGGCACACGGTGGCGATTGTGGGTTCCAGCGGGGCGGGGAAGTCCACGGTGTTGGATGTGATTTTGGGGTTGCTGGATCCCGTTGAAGGTTCGGTGACGTGCGGTGGGCAGGATATTCACGAGCATATAGATGCGTGGCACCGGACGTTGGGTGTGGTGTCTCAGGATGTGTTTTTAGTGAATGCTTCCTTGCGGCGCAATGTGGCTTTTGGGGTGCCGGATGAGCAGATTGATGACCGCCGGTTGGGTGAGGCTTTGCGTTCTGCGCAGTTGGATGGGCTGGTGGAGCAGTTGCCTGACGGGTGGGACACGGTGTTAGGGGAACGGGGTGTGCGGATTTCTGGGGGGCAGCGGCAGCGTATTGGTATTGCCCGCGCTCTGTATCGTGACCCTGCGGTGTTGGTGTTGGATGAAGCGACGTCCGCGTTGGATAACTTGACGGAAAAGAAGCTGTCAGAAACTATTCAGCGGTTATCCGGGAGGTTGACCATCATCATTGTGGCGCACCGGCTGTCCACGGTGCGCCACGCGGATACAGTGGTGTTTATGGACCAAGGCAAGGTAGCGGCGTGGGGCACGTTCGACCAGGTACAGGAAGCCAGCCCGCTTTTTGCACAGTTGGTGGCTTTGGGCAAACTGGGGTGAAGGGTTGGCGCAAAAGTACCCCCTCGCTGGGCTTAAGGTGAACTTGCAGCATGTGCAGCCTTTGTCGCGTCTTAGGAACTTAGCGACATGGAATCAGGTAATGCTGTGTACCCGTGACAACGAAGCGCAGCGGCGGGATGACTCTCATTCGTCGCGGAGCTAAGTGGACCGCTTAGAACATACTCCACACCGCTCAGTAGGTATCGGAGCACGGTATTGCGCTACACGAAGGAACTCTCATACTCATGCAGAGTGTGTCAACGACGAAGATAGCGGTCACCTGGTTCTATGGGGGGCGTTTCCGTGAGCGGTAAGCATCCGGGACCGTTCTGTCGTAGACGCTGGTCGATTATTCGTTAGCCCTGTCCCAGAGACCACGTAGGCGGAAAATGCTGCCCAGTCGAGGGGCCCACTGCGGCGACTAACCATGAATCTGATGAAGCCACGTTCACGTGTGCCGCCCTTCGTAGATTGGGGATTCTTCGATCTGACGCTCTAAACAGCTACGCTACGTTCCGCAAGGTATTCGCGACCCTACTGGAAGCCGTGGTACTTGCCTGTGGATCATCGTGGGTGGACGGGCTCGTCTGCGGTGTTGCAGAGCATTGAGGTGCATAAGGCAGTGTTGATGGGCTAGTCTGCGAGGTATGAAGCGATCAGCTGAGGACGCCTTGCGAACAAAGCAATCGATTCTGGTGGCTTCACTAGGCGCGTTCGAAAGCCATGGCTGGCGAGGCGCAACGTTCGAAGTCATTGCGCGCGAGGCTGGTGTCTCGCGCGGAGCGCTGAATCACCACTTCACTTCTAAGTTCGAATTGCTCTCGGAGGCATTACAGTTTGGGTGGTTGGAGTTTGGCGGAAGGTTGTTTGCCGAAGATACTGTATCGGTTAGCGCGAGAGAAAAATTGCAAACCCTTCTCCGTCGCTATATTCAATGGCTTCAGGTTGATCCGAAATTCCGTGCCCTTGTAAGCACAACTGTGATCGTGGCACCACAAGCATCACGTAGTGGCAACGATCAAAAAAGTGAGGCTCTTGCTTCTTGGAAACGTGAGATTGAGAAGTATCTGAGCTATACGAGTGGTTTGCCGGTATCTAGTGATTTCATTGCTCGAAATCTCGTGGTATTCCTTCAGGGGTTAGCCGTCACCGCGATTACAAATCCCGCTGATCTTCCTGCCCTTTCCGAACTCGATGCCAATGTTGTTTACCTCGTGGATGGTTTTCTGGGGAAGGGTATCGTGCCGACCTAGACGACACTAGTCGCGTCTTCATAGTCTATGCCGTCTCAGGTTGATCCTGTTGCGGCGAGGGGAGCGTCTTATCGAGCTTCTCGCCGGCGACTGGGTAATGTCGTCACGGGGCAGTCGGGCCAGCTGTTTTGGCCACCGTGTGACCCTTGGTCAACGTCGGCGTGCGACCGCCGTCGAGGCTCATCGGGCCAGCGCGATCCACGTTCCGGCTGGGTTCTCGATTTTCTGTAGTCGTCCTTTCCGGACGACATGAATGGGATCGTCATCACCACGAAGAACCTTCCTCAAGACCGTCACGGGAGGGGGGATCTCGGGAGTCAGGTGCCCAGGCAGTGCATGCTCTTAGCGCCAGACGTGTGAGGGAATCAAGCGGGCGGATGAGGCGATCAGTACGAGACGTACATCTCATACATACGTGTTATCCTGTATGTATGAGATGTACGTCTGAGGATAAGGGAGCGGTTCGCCCAAATTGATCGCGAATCTTGCGTTGATACTTCCACGAGGCCTCACGGTCGCCGCAGCAACTCCCCCTCATGATTTTCCGTAGCCCGACTGCATGAACGCTAGCTTGATAGCGTTGGCAAAGGAGGTCGGGCGCTCCTAGAAAGGAGTCGACGCTTCATGACGACACAACATTTAACTCCCTTAAGTGAGGGGACTACTCCGACTCACGCGCTCATCGTCGGATCTGCCGCACTTTTCACGGACATGCTCGTGCATGGCCTGGCTGTTCCCGTACTTCCTCTTCTACCAGCGGTCGTTGAGCAAGGCCCGGCAGCTACTGGCTTTCTCTTCTCGTCTTATGCGATCGCGATGATTGTTGCGACGGTCTTCTCCGGTCGATTGGTCGACCGTTATGGTCCGAAGACTCCGCTCTTGATCGGTCTTGTCGGTCTTGCTGCCGCGACACTCATGTTCGCGATAGGCGGGCCGTACTGGCTACTACTTATAGCCCGCCTCGCCCAAGGAATCGCGGGCGGTATGTCTTGGGTGGCAGCACTCTCGCTGATCGCCGCTACAACCACGTTCGACAAGCGCGGGCAAGCCATGGGAATAGCCATGTCCACCATCACACTTGGAGTGCTGATCGGCCCGCCCGTTGCAGGGTTCATGGTCGAGCATTTCGGCACTGCCTCCCCATTTTTCCTGGCAGCTGGGGTTGCCCTTGCCGACGGGATTCTGCGCATCATCCTAGTCAAGGGGTCCCCCAAGGTCACTGATGATGTCGCCGGCCCCCTAACAGTACTTCGGGTACCTGGTTCACTGTCGATTGTGCTTGCGATCGTGGTTGGCGCAGGAGTGCTATCTGGCATCGAACCTGTACTACCGGTGCATCTCGGTATTGGGGCCCTCACCATCGGCCTGCTATTCGGACTGGCTTCTCTTGCTGCGATGATCGCGAATCCCATCGTGGGGCGTTTTGTAACAACGGCGTCTCCGAAAATAATGATCGGAGGCGGTGTGGCGGCAGCTATCGTATCTCTGCTTGTGATCGGATCGGCAACGCAGCTGTGGCAGGTTTGTATTGGTATGAGCTTGCTCGGTACTTCATCGGCGCTCCTCCTCGCCCCCGCGACCACACTGATCAGCGAGCAGGGGTTTCGGTCAACTCCCCCCACTCTCGGCGGCTCATTCGCACTGTATAATTTCGCCTACGCGACTGGTCTCGCCGTCGGTCCGTTGCTAACTGGGCTCAGCGTGCAACGCGCAGGATTCTCCACCGCGATGGTCGTTACTTCTATAGTGCTGGCAGTCGTTGGCGGAATTGGTCTCCTGCGACTTCCAGATCCTCGACTGGATTAAGCTCCGACTGGCTGAGCTGTCTCCTGCGCACGAAACTTCGACCAGGGTCAGCAGCGGAACAAGCGTCCGCACCGATAATGATTCGGACGTCTACGGCGTATCGGCCCAATGGTGCAGCTTGGTGTGGGCGTCTTCGCGCTCGAACTCTTCAAAGTCGGACGCTAACTGGCCTTCTGTTCCATGGCATGCCTTCAGCCCAGTCGGGGGCGACAAACTCCCGGTGAAACGGGAACTCGCCGACCCCCTCGCAACGATCACCTCACCTGAGACACCTCTCGATGTCTCAGGTTCTAGTACATCCAACAAAGTGCCCGAGATAGGATTCGAACCTACGACTTCTTGCTCCGGAGGCAAGCGCTCTATCCACTGAGCTACTCGGGCGAACCTGCCATGGGTAACCACGGCAGACCCCAGAACTCTACCATCACGGCGGGGACACTGGTGATGCCATAAGGGGCGGGTTGTTGGGCTTCTGAGTCGAAGAATTTTGCGGTCTGTCCTCTCTTGCTTACTCAGCCAGCAGCAGATGCCTGGACACCATTGCACCTCTCGACTCCCTTCCTTAACGGAATTAGCCGTGTCTCCGTCGAGCAGGTCATGCTTCCTAACGGCGGGCATTACCCCCTTGAGGTGGAAGCCCTCGATATTATGGTGAGCTCCATCCACGAGTTCCTTCAACGGCACCTCTGATCTCAAAGGCCCTATACTTGATGATCCAAAGTCGTATGCAAGCGTAGAGATAAGAGCGAAAGAATTTGAATGAAAGCTGCACATGTTGTTAAGTATGATAAAAATAATATAGGGCTATCTATTAAGGAGGCCCCGAAGCCTCACATGAAAAATGGGCAGGCCCTCCTGAGTGTTCTCGCTGCCGGGGTTAACCCGCTAGACGTTATGATCTCTCGAGGGGAGGTCAAGCTCATCGTCCCTTACTCTCTACCACTCATTGGTGGTAATGAGGTTGTGGGGGTCATCGAATCCGTCAGTGCTTCGAATAATCGATTTAAAGTTGGCGATCGAGTCTTTGCTAGGCTTCCGCTAGGTGACATCGGTGCTTTTGCTGAGTATGTGGCTGTAGATATCGATGCATTGGCTCTTGTGCCTGAATATTTGAGTGATACTGAAGCTGCGGCCGTTCCGCTGACTGCACTTACGGTCATGCAGTCGCTGGACATTATGGATCCGCAGCCCGGCGAAACGATTTTTATCTCAGGTGGAACCGGTGGTGTGGGTGCGATGGCAATACCTATTGCTAAAGCGAAGGGTCTCACGGTGGTTACCAATGGGGCGGGGGACAGTAAAGAGCGTGTGCTCGATCTTGGTGCGGATCGATTCTTGGACTATAAGACAGAAAATTACGTCGATACCTTATCTAAAATCGACTATGCCCTCGACACCCTTGGTGGTGATGAAACCGAAAAGCAGATGGGAATTTTGAGGCCTGGGGGCCATATTGTTTCCTTGCGCGCTATGCCGAATGTTGCTTTTGCTAAGCGCATGCAGTTTCCATGGTGGAAACAAGTTATTTTCACTTTTGCGGGGCAAAGGTTTGATCGAATGGCTAAACGATACGGGGTGAAATATGATTTCATATTCGTTGAGTCAAATGGTGAAAAACTTCAGCAGGTGGCCAAAATTCTAGACGATATTCGACTCAAACCTTCGATTGATGCAGTTTTCAATTTCTCGGAAATCAATCAAGCTTTAGATAAGGTTTCCAATGGTCGATCGCGTGGTAAAACAGTAGTCACAATTCCCGAAACCACATAGCTTACGGTGTGCATTTTTGCTGCGCCCCCGCGCCCCGTAACGGTCCGGTACATGTCAACAAAGCCATGTGTTCCTGCGGCTACACTGGACCGGTGACTCCCGAAGAATTAACCGACGTGGTCTCTGCGTGCCTACACGAAGCCCTAGCGCAGGGGGAACTCACCCTGTTAGAAGCCGACGCCACTATTCCTGACGTGCGGGTTGAGCGTCCCAAGAACCGCGACCACGGGGACTGGTCCACTAACATCGCCATGCAGTTGGCTAAAAAGGTCGGCAAAGCCCCCCGTGATGTCGCGGTGGTGCTGCAACATCGGCTGGAAAATCACAGCGGTGTGGCATCGGCGCAGGTGGCGGGTCCGGGTTTTCTGAACATCACCGTGGAAGCGGCAGCGGCAGGGGCCTTGGCGCGCACCATTGTGGAAGCTGGGTCCTCCTATGGCCAGGGTCAAACCATGGCGGGGACCACTATTAACTTGGAATTCGTCTCCGCTAACCCCACCGGCCCCATTCACTTAGGGGGTACCCGGTGGGCCGCGGTAGGGGATTCCTTAGCGCGGATTTTTGAATCTCAAAGTGCCACCGTGATTCGTGAGTACTACTTCAATGATCATGGTGCTCAGATTGACCGCTTTTCGGCTTCTTTACTGGCAGCTGCCCGGCATGAACCCACTCCCGAAGACGGCTACGGTGGCGCATACATCACGGACATCGCTGATCGTGTACTTGCTGCCAACCCTCAAGCGCTTAACGCCCCGGATCCCCAAGAAATTTTCCGTTCAGCTGGGGTGGAATTTATGTTCGCGGATATCAAAGAATCCTTGCGTGAATTCGGGGTGGAATTTGACGTCTGGTTCCACGAAAATTCTCTGTTTGAGGACGGCACGGTCCCTGAACTGCTAGAGCAGCTGAAATCTCAGGACAGCCTGTACTTCGCGGACGGTGCGTGGTGGTTGCGGTCAACAAACTACGGGGATGACAAAGACCGAGTGGTCATCAAGTCAGATGGTGCCGCCGCTTACATCGCGGGCGATATCGCTTACTTCAAGAACAAACGTGACCGTGGCGCTGACCTGTGCATCTATATGCTCGGAGCCGACCACCACGGTTACGTCGCTCGCCTGAAAGCCGTGGCTGCCAGCCTGGGAGACGCCCCCTCCAGAGTGGAAGTATTGATCGGCCAAATGGTCAACCTCGTCAAGGACGGCGTGGCTGTGCGTATGTCCAAACGCGCCGGAACGGTGGTCACCATGGAAGACCTTGTGGACGCTGTGGGCGTGGATGCCGCACGGTACTCACTGACCCGGTACTCGGTGGATTCCAATATTGACATTGACCTTGACCTACTCACCAAGCGCTCCACAGAAAACCCTGTGTTTTATGTGCAGTATGCCCACGCCCGTACCTGCGCGGTTGACCGTCATGCGGCTGCCGCAGGAGTCATCCGGGATTCCTTCGATGCGGCCGCGCTATCGCACGAGACTGAAAGCGAACTGTTAGCAGCACTCGGTGCTTACCCGTCCGTGGTTGCAGAAGCAGCCAGGCTCCGGGAACCGCACCGCGTAGCCCGCCACCTGGAAGTAATCGCGGGTGCCTACCACCGCTGGTATGCCGCATGCCGGGTCGTCCCTGCGGCGGAAGAACAGATCACTGACACACACTGCACTCGGTTGTGGCTCAATGACGCCGCCCGTCAAACCTTGGTTAATGGTCTTGACTTACTGGGTGTTTCGGCCCCGGAAAGGATGTGACCGTGCCTCAATCCGACCCCACAGACCCCCGTGACGACGCTCAGGACGTCGTCACCACCGGATTCCGGTTACGCCCGGTACCCATGGTGGAGCCGGTCACCGAAGATTCGTGGCACACCGGGCCCAGTGTCCTGGCGCCACCATGGCTCAATGTGCCCCAGGACTGGCAGTACCTCAACCCCACAATCTGGCCGGAAGCCTTTAGCCGGTCAGATAACGGCGAATTGACCGTATCTGGCGTGAGTGTTAAAGAACTGGCTGAAACTTATGGGACCCCCCTGTACGTGCTGTCCGAAGACACTTTCCGTCAGCGCGCCCGTGAATTCCGCACAGCGTTTGAAACCGCTTTTCACCGTATTGGCGCAGACGTGTCCGTGTACTTTGCCGGTAAATCTTTCCTGACTCCCGATGTCGTCCGATGGGTATGGGAAGAAGGCTTGAACTTAGATACCGCATCTGGCGGGGAAATGGCATGCGCTTTACGTGGCGGCATGGACCCCGCACGGATGGCGTTGCACGGCAACAATAAATCCGCCGCGGAAATTACCCGGGCCTTAGACGCCGGAGTGGGGCGCATCGTGGTGGATTCTTTACCAGAAATTGAATTGGTGGGGCGCCTTGCTCGCACCCTGGGAGTAACCGCACCGGTGATGCTGCGTGTGACCCCGGGGGTGCATGCTGAAACCCACGAATTCATTGCCACAGCCCATGAGGACCAAAAATTTGGGCTCTCTTTAGCTGCAGGCTCGGCTGACGCCTCTGAACAGTCCACCGCGTTGCCGTCCGCAGCCATGCGGGCTGTCAGTGAGTGCGTGGCTGACCCCAACCTTGATCTCCAGGGAATCCACTGCCACATTGGCTCACAAATTTTTACTGCCGACGGATTCATCCAAGCCGCTGAACGGGTCTTGGGATTTATGGCGGAAGTGCGGGGAAAATTCGGTGTTCAGTTGCCGCAACTAGACCTGGGCGGTGGGTACGGCATTGCCTATACCGAGGCAGATTCCCCACGTTCTGCACAGCAGATCGCTGATTCTTTAGCGGAAGCTGTCCAAGCTACGTGCCAACACCGTGACCTTCCGGTGCCGCACCTGTCCTTTGAACCTGGCCGCGCCATCGTGGGACCAGCGGGAATCACGCTCTACACGGTCGGAACACTCAAAGGAGTGACGGTTGAATCTGGGTTGACCCGGCGTTATGTGTCCGTAGATGGTGGGATGTCAGATAATCCCCGGCCCGTTCTCTACGGTGCGGATTACTCTGTGGTGGTTGCTGACGCTACAGCGGCCAGCACCGCCGATCCCGTGTTTTCCCGCATAGTCGGTAAACACTGTGAATCAGGGGATATTGTGGTTAATGCCGCCTACCTACCCGCAGATCTTGCCGCAGGTGACTTGGTGGCGGTACCCGCGACGGGCGCTTATTGTTGGGCGTTATCCAGTAATTACAACTGGCTTCCACGCCCTACCGTGATCTCTGTGGGAACAACATCGGGTGAACCACGGGTCCACGTGATGGTGCGTGGGGAAACTGAAGATGATCTCTTCGCCAGAATGGCGCCGTCCGATGCTACGGATGGGCACTTGTCGATGTCCGAACCCCCTCAGCATGGTGATGCATGACCAGGCTGTCCTCTACTCACTTTTTTGGAGTCTGATGTGACCAATACCGTCGCTTTGCCTGGTGAAGAGCGTCTTCGCCCCCCAATTCCTGCGGTCCGCGTAGCGTTACTTGGCGCAGGGAATGTGGGAGCGGAAGTTGCGCGGATTCTGCTCACTGACGCCACAGAGCTGGGGGAGCGGATCGGCGCGCGTCCGGAACTGATTGGCGTGGCAGTACGCGATGTTGATGCCCCACGCACTGTGGACCTGCCCCGTGGGCTGCTCACGACGGACGCTGACGCTTTGATCGATGCTGCCGATGTGGTGGTGGAACTCACAGGCGGCATTGAACCCGCCCGCACGCGGACCCTGCGGGCGCTCACCGCCGGTAAGCCGGTGATTTCTGGGAACAAGGCGTTGTTGGCACACCACGGGGCTGAACTGCACGCTGCCGCAGAGGCTGCCGGTACCAGCCTTGCGTATGAAGCTGCTGTGGCCGGGGCCATCCCGATTGTGCGCCCCATGCTGGAGTCATTGTCCGGTGATCGTGTCAAACGGGTCTTGGGCATTATGAACGGGACCACCAACTACATTCTGGATCAAATGGACACCACGGGGGCCAGCTTTGATGAAGCCTTGGCGGAAGCCCAACGGTTGGGGTACGCGGAAGCTGACCCCACAGCGGACGTGGAAGGTCACGACGCTGCATCAAAAGTAGCTGTCTTGGGCGGTATCGCTTTCCATTCTTCATACACGTTTGACGATGTCTATTGCCGGGGGATCACCGGCGTGACGGCTCAAGATGTGGATGCAGCAAAGCAGGCCGGGTACGTCATCAAGCTTTTGGGCGTGGCGGAGCTGGTCACCGATCCTCAGTCCCCACATGTGGAACCTAGCGTTAACCTGCGGGTGGTGCCCACGATGCTGCCGCGTCAGCACCCCCTGGCCGGCGTGCGGGGTGCTTTTAACGCGGTGTTTGTGGAGGCTGAAAATGCCGGGGAGCTAATGTTCTACGGCCCCGGTGCCGGTGGAGCCCCCACAGCGTCGGCGGTTATGGGAGATCTGGTGGTGGCGTTGCGGCGTTCCATCGTGGGTGGTCCTGGTGTGGGGCCGTCATTTCACGCTAATCTTCGAGCAACGGGCATGGATGGGGTACTGACGAGTTTTTCATTAACCCTGCTATGTTCGGATCACACGGGAGTTTTGGCGGAAATTTCCTCGGTTTTTGCAGAACACGGGGTATCTATTTCCACCATGCAACAATGTGACCTTCCCGAAGACCCTGCCTACCCGGGCCAACGATTAGCGGAACTGCGATTTGTTACCCATCGAGCGCGTAATGCCGATTTAGTGCGGACTATTGAAGCGATCCGGCAGTTGGACGCTGTCCTGGATCTTCGCGGATTGATTCGTGTAGAAAGCGATTCCTCATAAATTTCTGCAGGATAAAGAACAGTAACTGAAACTCAATATTCTTTGGAGAAACACTATGGCTCACGTGTGGCAAGGCGTCATTAACGAATACCGCAACCGTCTGCCGGTTACCGACTCCACTCCCGTGGTAACCATGGGGGAGGGGGGGACGCCGTTGATTAAGGCGCATGCGTTGTCCGAAGCAACCGGTAACCACGTGTGGGTCAAGTATGAGGGCATGAATCCCACCGGATCCTTCAAAGACCGTGGCATGACGATGGCTATTACCCGCGCTCAAGAGGAAGGCGCCAAAGCAGTAGTGTGCGCTTCCACCGGGAATACCTCGGCTTCCGCCGCTGCGTACGCCAAACAGGCGGGTATGAGATGTGCGGTATTGGTGCCGGAAGGAAAAATTGCCATGGGTAAAATGGCCCAGGCTGTGGCACATGGGGCAGATATCATTCAGATTGACGGAAATTTTGATAACTGTCTGGATGTGGCTCGTAAACTTTCAGAATCTTATCCGGTGTTTTTGGTAAATTCTGTGAATCCATACCGTATTCAGGGCCAAAAAACTGCAGCTTTTGAGGTGGTTGATACTCTGGGTGACGCTCCGGATTATCACATTCTTCCCGTGGGGAATGCGGGAAATATTACGGGATACTGGAAGGGCTATACCGAGTACGCTGCCCCTTACACCAACGACGCTGGACAGCAGCTACCGGCGGTTTCTACTAAAACTCCAATCATGTGGGGTTTCCAGGCTGAAGGAGCCGCCCCCTTGGTGGCCGGTCACCCCATTGATTCCCCCGAAACGATTGCCACAGCTATTCGGATTGGCAATCCCGCATCCTGGGATACCGCTATTGCGGCACGTGATGAATCTGGCGGATTGATTGAAGCGGTAACGGACCAGGACATTATTGAAGCCCAACGGTTTTTATCTTCTCGTGACGGAGTGTTTGTGGAACCCGGGTCAGCTGCGGGTGTGGCTGGGTTGCTCAAGAAATTCCGGGAGGGTGCTGCACCTACTGCAGCCACCATGGTGATTACAGTCACGGGTCATGGCTTAAAAGATCCTCAATGGGCAGTCAGGGGCGCTGAACAGGAAGATCCTGCGTCCGTTGAGCCCAAGCGGGTGGCTTACGACGTCGTATCTGTGGCAGGGGCGCTGGGGTTGGCGTGAGATCCGTACAATGGCGTGATGTTTTGACGCCCGCAGATGCCGTAACAGTTCAGGTGCCTGCATCTAGTGGCAATGTAGGGCCGGGTTACGACAGCTTAGGGTTGGCGCTGGGTCACACCGACACCGTTCGGGTGGAAGTTGTGGAATGTGGGCTGGAATTTGATCTTCAGGGCGAGGGGTGCGAGTCGGTGCCGCGTAATGCGGACCACCTGTTGGTTCGCGCCATTCGTGCTGCTTGGTCTGCTGCTGGAATAACGGGTCAGCCCGGGTTGCGCGTGAGTACACAGAATCGGATTCCACATGGGCGGGGGATGGGCTCATCAGCAGCGTGTGCTGTGGCTGGTGTGGTGGCGGCTAATACTTTGCTTCCAGATTCGGTGCGATTGACTGATGATCAGGTGCTGCAGGTATGTGCTGGGCTGGAAGGCCATCCGGATAACGTGGCGCCTTCCCTGTATGGCGGCTTGACGATTTCCTGGGGGCAACCGGACCAGTGGCATAGTGCACGGGTGCAGGTTCACCCCCATGTCGTTGCGGTGGTAGCCATCCCGAATTACGAGGTACCTACGGCTCTGGCTCGCTCCCTGCTACCTGCCGAAGTGCCCCACCGTACCGCTGCAGTCAATGCGGGGCGCGCGGCGTTGCTTATCGAAGCCCTTACCCGATCCCCGGCGCTTTTGCTGCCGGCCACCCACGATGGTTTGCACCAGCCTTTCAGGGCGCAGGCCATGGAACCCAGCATTGCGGTGGTGGCCTATTTGCGTGAGCAAGGCCATGCCGCTGTGATTTCTGGGGCGGGTCCTACTGTCCTCACTTTGGCCCCAACCGATACAGCAGCACAGCAGGTCGGCGCAGATATAGCCCGATTCACAGCCCGGGGGGACAGTCGATATGAACACGTCACATGGCGTGTTTTGCAGCTGAGTGTGCCCACAGAGGGTGTTAAGGTGGTTGAGCATTCGTAAGGGTGCGGCCTGAATCCGGGTCGCTGAGGATGCCCCCAGATCCCGTGGACCAGCGCGCTGCTGTGTGGCATTTGCGCTGTTCAAAGATCATGACCACATCTCGTCTGAGTGGATGTGGGCGGCCCGTCGTGCGCGGCTCGCATAACCATCACGGCTGCCGGCCTCTGAGTTGCGGCAGCCCCAATCGAGGGAAAAGGAAACCTTCGTGACAGAAACTACCGACCTGACCACAGGGACGGAACAAGACACTTCATCCGCCAAGAACGCCGGATTATCCGGTTTGAAACTCGCCCAGTTGCAGGCATTGGCTGCTCAGCTTGGCATTACTGGTGCCCGCCGTATGCGTAAATCTCTGTTGGTGGATGCCATTGAGGCCCATCAGCGCGGCGGCAGCGTGGCCGACCGTGATCGCAAGGTCACTGAAAACATTGAGCAGACAGCTCAGCGGGCCTCTGCCAAAGCAGGTGTCGGTGACTCAGCAACGTCATCAGCCGAAGGGGATTCATCTGCTGGCGGCGAAAACGCTTCTGAGCAAACCCCCGCCGTGACGGCCCGTACCGGGCGTGGTCGCGGCCGTCGTGGAGGCACAGGCGCCTCCCACGGCGAGGATCGTCGAACCGACGCGGACCGCCAGGACACCCAAGATTCAGCGGGGGCCGAATCTTCCGGAGCCGAATCGGAAGACACCGCGGGCAGTGATTCTGGACAACGCCATGCTGACGGCGGACGTGAACGTCTTTCCCGGTCTCAGCGGCGTGGGCGTAACCGTGAGCAGAAACAGAACGATTCTCAGGATGGGCAGCAAAAGAATTCCCGTCACGATCGTGCTGCCGAAGAAAGCGATAAAGGGGAGTCGGGTAACAGAAACAAGCAGAATAAGAACAACAAACAACAGGGTAACCAGGGCTCCCAGAATGGTTCCCAAAATAACGGTCCGGAAGAAGACGGTGGATCGCGTCGTAATCGCCGCAACCGCAACCGCAATGACCGTAATGACCGTCGCAATCGCCGTAACCGCCACCAGGGACCGGAAGTCGATGACACCGAGCCCACAGAGGATGACGTTCTTCTGCCCGTAGCAGGCATCCTGGATGTGCTGGATAATTACGCTTTTGTGCGGACTTCCGGCTATTTACCGGGACCCAACGATGTCTATGTGTCCTTGGCCCAGGTGAAGAAGCACAATCTGCGCAAGGGCGACGCCATTGTGGGGGCCATCCGTGCCCCGCGTGATGGTGAGGAAAACCACCGCAACCAGCGTCAGAAATTTAATGCGTTGGTGCAGCTGACCAGTGTTAACGGCCGCAAGTCGGAAGAACTGGTGGACCGTGTGGAGTTTTCCAAATTGGTTCCGTTGTATCCACAGGAACGGCTGCGGTTGGAAAACGAGCCGAAGAAAATTGGTCCGCGTGTGGTGGACTTAGTGGCTCCTATTGGTAAAGGTCAACGTGGATTGATTGTCTCCCCGCCGAAAGCGGGTAAAACACTCATGCTGCAATCCATCGCAAATGCGATCACCACGAATAACCCGGAAGTCCACTTGATGATGGTGCTGGTGGACGAACGCCCTGAAGAAGTCACAGATATGCAGCGCACGGTTAAGGGTGAAGTGATTGCCTCCACCTTTGACCGTCCTGCCGATGATCACACGACGGTGGCGGAGTTGGCCATTGAGCGCGCCAAGCGTTTGGTGGAACTCGGGATGGATGTTGTGGTCCTGTTGGACTCCATGACCCGTCTGGGTCGGGCCTATAACCTGGCGGCTCCGGCCTCTGGCCGTATTCTGTCGGGTGGTGTGGATTCTGCAGCCCTGTATCCGCCCAAGCGTTTCTTTGGTGCTGCTCGCAATATTGAGGGCGGCGGTTCGTTGACCATTTTGGCAACGGCGTTGGTGGAAACCGGTTCCAAGATGGACGAAGTGATCTTTGAAGAGTTCAAGGGCACCGGGAATATGGAATTGCGTCTGTCTCGCCAGTTGTCGGATAAGCGCATCTTCCCAGCTGTTGACGTCAATTCTTCCGGCACTCGCCGCGAAGAAAACCTGATGTCTGCCGATGAACTGAAGATCATGTGGAAGCTGCGCCGTGTGCTTTCTAGCCTGGACCAACAACAGGCCTTGGAGCTGCTTACCAACCGCTTGCGGGAAACCGAATCCAACGCTGAATTCCTCATGCAGGTTCAAAAAACCACCCTGAACGTCAAGGCGGACGAAGACCGTTAATTCGTGCTGTGAGGCATGGGTTACTCGGTGAAAGGAAGCGTCTGTTGTGGTTGACCCCATTCAGGGCATCGTGGATGAACACGCGCATTTGCAGCAACAGCTGGCTGACCCCGCTGTGCATGCTGACCCGACGCTATCTACCCGGTTAAGTCGTCGGTATTCCGAGCTCAACAAAGTGGTGGAAGCTTATGCGCACGTGCAGCGGCTGCGTGACGATCACGCTGCGGCTGAGGAGCTGGCAGGGGAGGACCCTGAGTTCGCGCAAGAAGCTAGCACGTTGGAGTCGCAAATTGATGCTGCTCAGCAACGGCTGCGGGTTCTGCTTATCCCACGTGACCCGGATGATGCCAGGGACACCATTGTGGAAATCAAAGCCGGTGAAGGTGGTGCCGAGTCTGCCCTGTTTGCCGGGGATTTATTGCGTATGTACGTCCGTTATGCCGAGTCCAAGGGGTGGCGCACGGAAGTGCTCAGCGACACCCCCGCTGAACTCGGTGGGTATAAGGACGTGCACATTGCGGTGAAAGGGCGTGCTACTGAGGACCCCACAGAGGGGGTATGGGCACACCTCAAATACGAAGGCGGTGTGCACCGAGTGCAGCGTGTTCCCGTCACCGAATCGCAGGGGCGTATTCATACGTCAGCGGCAGGTGTGCTGGTGTTCCCAGAGGTGGACGCCCCGGAAGAAATCGCGATCCAGACCAACGACCTGAAGATTGACGTTTACCGCTCGTCAGGCCCCGGCGGGCAGTCAGTGAATACGACTGATTCGGCGGTGCGTATCACCCACCTCCCGACGGGGATCACGGTGGCCATGCAGAATCAGAAGTCCCAGTTGCAGAACAAGGATGCCGCGATGCGTGTGCTCCGCGCCCGCTTGTTGGCCCATCAGGCAGAACAGCAAGCGGCTGAGGCTTCTGCGGCTAGGCGTTCCCAGGTACGTACCGTAGACCGGTCAGAACGTATTCGTACGTACAACTTCCCGGAAAACCGCATTGTCGACCACCGCACCGGGTATAAGGCTTACAACCTGGATCAGGTAATGGACGGTGATTTAGGCCCCGTGGTGTCGTCTGCTCGTGACATGGATGAACAAGAAAGCCTGGCTGCACTTGGGCGACAGGGCGAGGAATGAGCCGTCATGATGGCTGTTTCGCGGTCCGGTTTTGTGGCCTCGGCACTCGATGATCCTGTGGGTGTTTTAGCGCAGGATCTGCGTTGGGCCATCCAAAAATTGACTGCTGCTGGGGTGGAATCTGCGCGTGCGGACGCAATGGCGATTGCCGCACATGCTATGAACGTTGACCTGGGTCAGGTTCAGGTACAGGCGATTCTTGACGCCCGCACTCCCGAAGGTTTTGTGGATATGGTTCAAGCGCGAGCTCGGCGCATTCCCCTACAACATGTAACGGGCAAGGCTCCGTTCCGGGGGCGTGAGCTCCAAGTAGGTCCGGGAGTTTTTATTCCACGCTTCGACACAGAGCTGCTAGTGGATCTGGTCCTTGAGCGGATTCATGCTGAACATCAAGGTCCGGATGCCAGTCCTGTGGTGGTGGATCTGTGCACAGGTTCTGGTGCTATTGCAGCGGCGGTGGCTGATGAGCTGCCGCACGTACGCGTCCACGCTATTGAGCTCAGTAAAGAAGCCCATGCGTGGGCACAACGCAACCTGGCGGCATATAGCGCGGTGGATTTACGGCTGGGCGACGCGACGCAGGTTCCAGAGGATTTACGTAACCATGCGGATGTGGTGGTTAGTAATCCGCCCTACATCCCGGATACCCAAATCCCGGACACACCGGAAGTTATTGACCACGACCCTGCCATGGCGTTGTGGGGCGGTGGAGCGGATGGAATGCAGATGCCTGTTGCGATCATCAAGGCAGCCTCCGAATTCTTAAGGCCCGGGGGGTACCTGGTGATGGAGCATGCATCGTCGCAAGAACAGGCTGTGGCGGAAGCTTTTGTGACTCGCGGGTTTTGTGCTGTGCAAGGGTACCGAGATGTGGTTGGACGTCCCCGGGCTACAGCCGGGGTGCTGGGTGCTGCGCACCGTCACAACACCCCCAGTGATCAACATCTGGGCGTTTAGGGCAGAATGTGGTGAAACAATGGCCGACGTGAACCAGAATTCTGCGCAGGACCTCGATTCCGTGCCGCAGCAACAGCCGGATTCTCCTGATGGGCAGGGCACAGCCGTGTACCACTGCACACAGGAGGATCAGCGTGCAGCTGGCGTGGAACACGCACAACAGGCACTAGCCGCCGATCAGTGTGTGGTGATACCGACGGACACCGTGTACGGCATTGCAGTCAATGCGTTCTCCGCTGAAGCGGTGGAGCGTCTTTTGCAGGCTAAGGGGCGCAACCGAACTATGCCGCCTCCCGTGCTCATCGCCCATGCTGGAGTGATGGACGGGCTGGCTGATGACGTTTCTGACGACGCCCATGCACTAGCTCAGGCTTTTTGGCCCGGTGGGTTAACGTTAATCTGCCATGCCCAGCCTTCCTTGCAGTGGGACTTGGGAGAAACTCAGGGGACGGTGGCTTTACGGGTTCCTGATGATCAGATTGCCCGGGAACTGCTTTCAGCGGCAGGACCGTTAGCTGTTTCCTCCGCCAATAAAACCGGTTTACCCGCGGCTATTTCCGTGCAACAGGCTCGAGAGATGCTGCGGGATAAGGTCGCGGTGTATTTGGACGCTGGGCCGCGTGGACACGTGGCTACTACAGGGTCGTCGGCCCATCCGGTGGTTTCTCGTGTTCCTGAGGCGTCCACGATTGTGGACTGTACCGGTCAGACCCCGACCGTGGTGCGTGAAGGCATCGTCACGGTGGAGCAGCTACGTACGGTGGTTCCCAGCGTTGTCGGTCCAGATCACCACGATGCTGCCGACAAGATTGTGGAGCCTGAACCGCAAGGGCCACAAGAAACGACGGAGTTACCAGACCAGGATCGGCGTCGCACGACCACGAGCAGTTCCCAACAACCACAGCCCGTTGACCGTGCCACGGCCGCCACTTTGGTGGCTCGTGGCGGCGACGCAGGAAAGATTCAGGACAGCACGGCAGATCAAAACCGACGTCGAGACGACGAAGCGTAACGATCTCTGTACTCTCATCGCCGTAGTCTCGGCGGGACTGTGCCCCGGCTAGGAACGCTGTACGTGCACCGAGCGCAGAAGATCACTGATTCGTGGGGTGGGGATGAGGCCATGTTCACGACCCCATCCGGGGACTTGGTCCTGACCAAACCAGGTGACTTCAATGCGGCGTATGGCTCCGTGCCACCGGTTTTTGGCCAGGCCAGACAAAACGTATCCGGTGTTTACGGCGGTCCGGCATAACGCTGTGGGTAGTTTGATCGGGTGTCGTCGGCCAGCATCGCGAAGAATGGACGCTGTGGTGGCGCCTTCCCAGGGCAGCAAAACAATGGGGGCCACGGGGGAAGCATAGGACCCCAGCATTTCTGTGAATTGCGCTAGGGCGTGGATGGACGTTACCGGCGTGGGGGAGGTGCCATCCCCAGCCACAGAGCACATCAGTGAGGAGGCGAAGGTGACAAGACGTTTGGTGGTTGCCCGTTCCGGTCCTTGGACGGAAGTGGCCCGCAGGATGACCAGCTCGGGCCGATGCCGGGCGTCTTCCCGGGCCGACAGACGGTGTAGGGCGGATTCACCCAAGGCTTTAGAAAAAGAGTAAGGGGAAAAGGGAGAGGTTCGGTTGCTTTCATCCAAAAGAGCGGTTGTGCCCTGGACAGCGGCTGAGCTGATGTGCACCACGCGTTTAACACCCGTGCGTTCGGCGGCGGCTAAGATCAGTACCGGCAGCATGGCATTGGCCCCCACCAGGGCATCTTGATCGGTTCCGTCCGGGGTGGCAATCCCCGCTGCGTTGACCACAACATCAGCTCCAGCAAAGGAGTCCGCCAAGTAGTCGATCACAGATTCCAGGTCCTTGGCGCGGCCCAGCAGGTGGTGCACAGTGCGCGCCCCGCTGGAGAGTCTTGGCGCGGAAACCGCTTGAACGCTGTGCCCCTGGGCACGCAATTCACGAGTTACCGCAGACCCCACGAACCCTGTAGATCCCACCACACGCCATGCTCTGGACGTCACAGACCTTCTCCTCTCGAATGGGGCTGGGCCTCACCATGCGATTGCCCTGACGAACATGGTACAGAGGACAACGTGGTCGGAACCGTAAGATGGCCTATGTAGCCGGGTGCTAGTCTCGGCTGGTCTCGGATAGTGCGCATCGCGGTACCCGGGGTGCATCCCGGCTTTTCGGGGCGAGAGATCTGGTCAGTGATTTCAAATGGATGGGGCATGGCTGTGGCAACTGCACCGCACGTGGTCGCCGTTGTGGTGAGTTTCAACCGCCGTAGGCTTTTGGAGTCCACGCTGCGGGGGATTCTTTCGGGGGATTTGGTTCCGCAGACCGTGGTGGTTGTTGATAACGCGTCCACGGATGGTTCTGTGGATTTTGTGGAACGAGTTGCCGCAGAACACGCGGCAACTGGCGGTCCAGGCACGATTCATCTGGTGTCGTTGCCGCGCAATGTGGGTGGTGCTGGTGGGTTCACCGTTGGCATTGATCAGGCAGTTAACGTCCACAATGCAGATCTGGTGTGGGTGATGGACGATGACACTGAACCTTTGCCCCAAGCACTGAGTGCTGCTGTTGCGGCCTGGAGTGACTACGATCCTGACGGTGCACGGCACCCCGCTTTTGTGGCTAGTCAGGTGTTGTGGACGGACGGCAGTGAACATCCCATGAACTCCATGATTGAGCGTATTGGTGCCGGGGCGGCGCGTCGGGAACGTGCAGCTGCAGTGGGAGGGCGCAGTATTCGATCGGGTTCGTTTGTGTCCTTGCTTATGGATGCAGATGCTGTACGCGCGGCCGGCTTGCCTATCGCCGATTACTTCATTTGGAATGACGATTTTGAGTTTTCCACTCGGTTGGCGCGGTGGGGGGATGCTATCCAGGTTCCGGCTTCTCAAGTGCTGCATCACACGGCACAGCCAGGTAATACAGATGCTGACCCCGGTCCCCGGTTTTACAACGATGTCCGCAATAAACTGTGGGTTTTCACGCGCTCTAATTCGTTAGCCCCGTGGGAAAAAGTGCTCTATGCAGGGGCAACGGCTCGTTTGTGGTTGCGTACCGTCAAGTCCGCGCAGGATCGTTCAGTGGTGGCCGGTCGATTTGTCAGGGGTCTGTGGGATGCACGTCGTGCGCCCCGGTCTAATCATGAGGTGCTCGCCGGTGTGTGGGAGCTGACGGAACAGCGCAGGCCTGCGGGGTCGTTGGCTGCACCGGTTGAGCCTGGCGCGCTCTTTTCTCTGGTGATTCCTGTGTATCACGGGGATACAGCGCAGCGTTTTCGGCGGGCTGTGCTGTCGTCAACCGTGGAACAGTCTCGTCCTCCGGCGGAGGTTGTGTTGGTCCGTGACGGTCCCGTCGGTCAGCCGCTACAACAAGAGCTGGAACAGATCACCCAACAGCTGGAAAAGGCTGACGCAGCTATTCGTGTGGTTCGGGTGGATTTACCCGCGAATGTTGGCCTTACTGCGGCCCTGCGGATCGGGTTGCGTGCGTGCAGCTATGACGTTGTGGGCAGGGCAGATGCTGATGATATTTCCTATCCACAGCGGTTTGCCCGTCAGCTGCCACTGATCGAGGCAGGTGCTGACGTCGTGGGAGCCGGGATGAACGAAATTGGTGACGATGACCATATAGTGGTGGCCCGTCGTGAAGCGCCTGTGGGCGCCCGTGCGATTCAGCGCGTATCTACCCTACGTAATCCGGTGTCGCACCCTACCGTGGTGATGCGGCGCAGCGCGGTTGACCGCGTTGGTGGGTATGAGCACGTGCCGTTAGCGGAGGACTACTGGTTGTGGGTCCGTATGCTCAAGGCTGGTGCCCAGGTGCGTAATATCGCCGAACCGCTGGTGGGCTACCGGGTATCTGGGGGTGCTTACCAACGTCGTGGCGGCGTGGCGGTGTTCCGCGCAGAAATGCAGCTACAGTCACGGCTGCTTGGCAGCGGTCACCTAAGTTTTCCTCAGTGGGCGCGCAATGTCGTGGTCCGTGGGGGATATCGCTTTGTGCCCCGGAGCCTGCGGGAGCGGGCTTATCGCAACATGGTCGGAAGATATCCGGACTGTTGCTGAGGCCGTGGGTCAGAATATTTCTCAGAAAATATTGATGATTCGCTGGTCAGGTTGCAGCCCGAAGGTCTACCTCAAAGACCGTGCGAGGTGAGACGATCAGTGATCACGTCGTGAAAGCCCGTTTATGGAAGGATCCAGCCATGCAGACTCCGCTCGGTAGCGAGACTGCGGGCCCCCCAACGGGAGCCGTTGCTCAGGTGTCTGCTGGTGTGCGAGCACAACGGGGAGGTACGGAGAGCGAACGGCCCACGGCATGGCTGTGGATTCAGATGTTGCTCGATTCCGTGGCCTGGATTGCTGCCATGGGTGTGGCGTTGGTTTTGCGGTACGAACTCAGTGTCCAGTTCATCAACGTGCCCAGCCTGTTGGCTGTCTGTTTGATTGCCGTTGCAGCGCAGCTGGCCGTGGGATTTTCGTTTGCACTGTACCGGGGCCGTTACTCGTACGGCAGTTTTGACGAAGGCAAGTTGCTGATTGTGGTGACGCTGATCGTGACCGCAGTCCTGCAGATTGTGCTGCTGGTGGCCGGGAACACGATTGGTATCCCCCGCTCTGTGGCGTTGATTGCTTTCCCTTTTGCCTCATTATTTATGGCAGCATTCCGCTACCTCAAACGTATGTATCAGGAGTCCACCTCCAAGCCCCAGGCCAACGCCCAGCGCGTGGTGGTGTACGGGGCCGGACAGTCTGGAACATTTGTGGTTCAGCGCATGATGCAGGATCCGGATTCCGAATACCTTCCGGTAGCGCTCCTGGATGATGATCCAGCAAAGAAGCATCTGCGGGTTTCATCTGTTCCCGTCTTGGGCACCATTGCGGATGCCCCCATGGTGCTGGCGCAAACCCGGTCCAAGATCTTGTTGGTGGCCCAGTCCAATGCTTCCTCAAAGCTCATGCAGAGGGTGTCGGACATTGTTGCTGGAACTAATACCCGCGTGATGACGGTGCCCCCGGTCAGCGAGATGCTCACGGGCTCCGGTACCAGCGTGGACATCCGGGACATCAGTTTGGAGGACCTCATTGGGCGCACCCCGGTGGATACCGACGCTGCAAGTATCGCCGATTACATCACCGGTAAACGCGTTCTGGTCACCGGCGCCGGGGGATCTATCGGCTCCGAGCTGTGCCGTCAATTATTGGCTTTTGATCCGGCTGAATTGATGATGCTGGACCGGGACGAAACCAACCTGCAGGCCACCCAAATTTCCATTACCGGTCGGGGGCTTTTGGACGGTCAAGACACGGTGCTGGCTGATATCCGCGATGCCCACGCGTTGGAAGCGATTTTTGAGCGTCGCCGCCCCCAAGTGGTTTTCCACGCCGCAGCCCTCAAACATGTGTCACTGCTGGAAACGTACCCGGACGAGGCGTGGAAAACTAACGTGCTGGGGACCATGAACGTTCTCTCAGCAGCTCGTACCGCTGGGGTGGAAGTCTTTGTGAACGTTTCAACGGACAAAGCTGCTAACCCCAGCACAACGTTGGGCCATTCTAAACGGGTGGCGGAGAAGCTCACGGCGTGGATGGCGCAACAAACCGGCCAGCGTTACGCATCTGTGCGATTTGGCAATGTGTTTGGCTCGCGTGGTTCCATGCTGCCGTTGTTTACCGAACAGATCCGGCAGGGCGGTCCCATCACAGTGACACATGAGGATGCCACGCGGTATTTCATGACCATCCCGGAAGCTTGTCAGCTGGTGGTGCAGGCGGGGGCTATTGCCACTGGTGGTGAGGTGTTGATCCTCGATATGGGTGAACCGGTGCGCATCCTGGATGTTGCCAAACGTTTGCGCTCCCTGTCCGGCCAGGATGACATTGACATTGTGATCACAGGGCTGCGACCGGGGGAAAAATTACACGAAGAATTGATTGGTGCTGGTGAAGTGGACCAGCGTCCCTTCCATCCCAAGATTTCGCATGCCAAAGTGGATGCCCTGGACCCAGAAAATCTGGACCGTCATGTGTGGAAACAACGCGGGGGTATGGCTTTGACTGGTGCGATCCCGGTGGTGTTGCCGTCCACTCAACCGGCTTTGACGAAGTTCCACGGACCCCGGCAAAATCCACGACGCCAACCGGAGGCTGCGGCGGCCGTCCAGGGGCAGCCTGACGATCACCAACCTCCGGGCCACATGGTGGGAAAAGGTCGTGACGCGGCGTCTGAAGGACAGGCATCATGACCGATGGCCCGAGCGTTCTGTCCGTGAATCCGGGGGCTACTCCCACACCGGCTGAACTGCACTATTTATTGTTGTTGGCTGTCACTTTTGGGTTGGTGTCCTTACTGCTCAGCGTCCTGCTGCCTTTTGTGGTGAAACCTTTGCTCACCCGGTGGGGTGTGGTGGACATTCCCAACGAACGTTCGTCGCACACTCGCACTGTGATCCGTGGCATGGGTCTTGCTGTAGCTGGGGCGGTGATTTTGGTGCAGGCTGCCGGGTTGTTAACCGGGGTGGTCTACACAGACCGTTCCGTGGCCCTCACGGTACTGGCCGGGACCTGTGCGTGTGTGGCATTGGGTTGGACCGAAGACCTCAGGGGTGTGTCGGTTCGGGGCCGTTTGCTGGTACAGGGCCTGATTGCCGGGGTGTGTTCTGCACTGCTGGTGTGGGCGTTAGAAACCAGTGTGTTGTGGTGGTTTGTGTGCACCGTAGCGGTCATGGTTTATATCAACGTGGCGAATTTTATGGACGGTATCAACGGCATTTCTGGACTGCACGGTCTGGTTGTGGGGCTGTTGTACGCCTGGGCCGGTGCGTCTAATGACCTTCCGTGGATGATAATTGCGGGCTTAGCTGTGGGGTTCGCCTTTGCGGGTTTTCTGCCGTGGAATCTCAGTCGAGGTGCGGTGTTCCTGGGGGATGTGGGTTCTTATCTTTTAGGCGGGTCCATCATTTTGATTGCGGTGGCGGCCTTTTTATCGGGTGTATACGTGGAGTACTTACTGCCTCCATTGGCTGTATACCTGGCGGATACGTCGTGGACATTACTGCGCAGAATCCGAGCGGGAGAACCTTGGTGGCGTCCCCACCGCCAACATGCCTATCAACGGTTAACGGATATGGGATTCAGCCATCTCCAGTCGGCCGTGGTGGTAGCGGTCACCACCGTGTTGGTATCAGTCATTTCCTTAGTTGGTTTGCGGCTGAGTGGCCCGGTGCTTGTGGCTGCAGGGGTTGTCGTGGTGTTGCTGCTGGTGCTGTATTTGGCGTTGCCCACGCTGCTCCAACGTCGTCAGGACCGCCGTAACTCGGGTAGATCGGACAGCGCGCAGGTTCCTACCGCATGAGTCATAAGGTGCGGGTGCGGCGTATGTTGCCGGGGAATGTGTGGGCTCGGATGTTGCAGTTATCGCTGCTCTGCGCAACGGTGGTTGCTGTGCTTCTCATCATCAGCGCCGGATTGGTTCAGGGAAGGGCGGCGGTCATCAGTGTGCTTGTTGGCGCGGCGGTGGTGTCATCCGTGTTTGCTGTCTCGCTGGCGGCTTTATGGTGGGCTTCTCATCGTATTCCGGGGCTGATCGCTTTGGTGATGGTGGCCCTTTATGCGGTACTGGTGTTTATCGGTGCCGCAGTGTTGTTGATATTGCCAGCCCCACGCGGTCTATTGCCTGGTTGGGTGGGAGTGGCTGCCGTGGCGCAGTTATGTGCGTGGCTTGCGGCCTCAGCGCGCGTTGTGGCTCATGCGCGGTTACCGATTTTTGATGTACCCCTTACTCCGCAGCTGTCCCAGAAGACAAAGGACCAGGTGTCATGAGTACTGATCGTGGTCGCTATAAACCCAGCAGTAAGCCTCCGACACGCCAGGGTTCTCAGGGGGCGGAGAAGGTCCCGGTTCGCCGGAGTTTGAGCACGGTGGGGGAGTTGGTGCAGGCTGGCGGGAACCGTGCTGCGCTGGGAATCTTGGCCTACATGGTGATTGGGACCGTCTTCTGGAGTCTGGTAGGCTTCCTCCTGGATTACCTGGTGGGGACGCAGTGGCTGGTCTTGCTCGGCGCAGGTATTGGACTCAGCGCCGGAGTCGCCCTTGCCTACCTCCACCTGCAAGCCGGACTGAAGACCCATGACGGTTCAGACGCCGGCAATGACGCCCGGAACTGTCCCGCAGATGCCCATGATCGTGGCTTAGACCATGACTGCGTGGATGGAAGCAGAAAGGACCGCCATTGATCGTCGCCCCAGTTCGTGAGGGACAAGGCTTCCAGGCTCCCAGCGTTTCGGACATGCACCTCCCGCCGTTCTTCGAGATCGGCTCCTTCGAATTCGCCAAGCACACGGTGCTGATCTTCCTGTCGGTCATTCTGATCGTGGGCTTCTTCATGTGGGCCATTCGCAAGCAAGCGCTGGTTCCGTCCAAAGGACAGTACCTGGGTGAAGTTGGCTACGGATTCGTGCGCAACTCCTTGGGCCGCGACATCATCGGTGAGAAGGAGTTCCGGCCCTGGCTGCCGCTGCTGTTCAGCTTCTTCTTCTTCATCCTGGTCAACAACCTGTTCGGGTCCATCCCCGTTCTGCAGTTGCCCACGTTGTCCCACCCCGGCTCGGCCTACATCTTGGCCATCATTGCTTACGTTGCCTGGGTCGGTGTCGGCATCAAGCGTCATGGTCTTGGGCACTTCATGGCCAAGATGACCATGCCGCCGGACGTTCCCAAGCTGCTCTACTTCTTCCTGATCCCGATCGAGTTCATCTCCAACTTGATCATCCGTCCGGTCACCCACGCGCTGCGTGTGTTCGCCACCATGTTCGCGGGTCACATGGCCATCATGGTTGCTGCCTCCCTCTTGGGCTTCTTGATCACTGATGTCGGTGGCATCGGCGGCATCCTCGGTGGTGCTGGCGCACTGTTTCTGGGCATCTTCATCTACTTCCTGGAGATCCTGATCCAGGTCCTGCAGGCCTACATCTTCACCCTGCTGTTCGCCGTCTACGTTGACGGTGCCTTGCAGGAAGGCCACTGACCCCTCGGCCCCACTAGTTTTGGTCCGGTGCAAGCTGGATCGACCTAAGGAGAACTTCTCCGAAACGTCAACCGCCATTCGTGGCACACCGCCCGCACAGGGCAGTACGAAAGGAAACACCAAGAATGGACATCACCGGTTCCCTCTCCGTCATCGGTTACGGTCTCGCAGCCATCGGCGGTGGCATCGGCGTGGGTCTGATCTTCGCGGCCTACATGCAGGCCGTGTCCCGTCAGCCCGAGACCCAGCGCATCATCCAGCCCATGCTGTTCATGGGCTTTGCGGTGGTCGAGGCCCTGGCCATCCTGGGCTTCGTGCTGGCTCTGCTCTGATCTTTCCTCACGGGAAGGTCGGACCAGGTCAGTCATAGAGAACAGGAAAACCGTCCATGACCACAAACATCATGGCAGCCAGCGAAAACCCGCTGTTCCCCAACGGCTGGGAAATGCTGATCACCACGATCGGCTTCGCCTTGCTGCTGTTCGCCGCGATCAAGTGGATCGTGCCCATGTTCGAGCGCACCTACGCCGAACGCACGGAGGCGATCGAGGGTGGCTTGGCCAAGGCTGAGGCCGCCCAGGCAGAAGCTGATAAAGCTCGGGACGAGTACAACCAGCAACTGGAATCTGCACGTTTGGAAGCCCAGAAAATTCGTGAGGAAGCACGCGCTGAAGGTGAAAAAATCCTGGCGGACTTCAAGGACCGGGCGAATGTGGAATCGGCCCGTATCACCGAGAACGCGCATACTGCTATAGCTGCTGAACGCTCGGCTGCCGTAGCCTCTTTGCGTAACGAGGTCGGCACCTTGGCCATCCAGCTGTCGTCCAAAATCGTGGGGGAGTCATTGTCTGATGATGACCGATCCCGGCGTGTTGTCGACCGTTTCCTTGCGGATCTTGAGCGGACCCCAACTGATGCAGCGGGTGCACAGCAGTGACCACCGCAAGAGCCGAGGGAAACCGCGCTACTGTTTCGCAGGTACTGAGCAGGTGGAGTACTTCCGCTCAGCCACGACTGGCACGTGAAGTATTTGGCGTAACTGCTGTTCTTGATGAGCAAGGCAGCCTCCGCCGGGCGTTGACTGATCCCGCACACTCTGATGATCACCGCGTTGCTTTAGCGCGGAAAGTCTTTGACGGTCGGGTGTCTCGCGAAGCATGCGATGTATTGGAAGCGTTAATGCGTCACCGTTGGAGCGGTGACCGTGGGTTGGCTGATGCGCTCGAAGCGGCCGGCGTGTTCTTAACCGGATGCGCGGCAGAGAACCGTGCAGGCGCACAGGGCTTGGAGCACGTCGTTGACGATCTCCTGTCAGTGCAGGCGCTGCTGGATTCCGACCCAAATGTGCAGCGGGCTTTTACTGATGCCCGTGCCTCAGACGACGCCAAGATGCGGTTGTTGGGTCGACTGGGTCCCACAATGACCGAGGAAGGGCGGTTGCTCGCGGAGCAAGCTGTGACGAACCCTCGGGGTGCGTTACCGCAGCGTCTGCTGGGAACCTTTGCGGATCATCTAGCGGCATTACGGGAGCGTTGGATTGCCCGTGTGACAACGTCGATTGAACTGGACCGGACACAGCAGGATCGCTTGCGTTCGGCTTTGGCTCGCGTCTACGGACGTGATTTGAAGATCGTCACGGATCTTGATCGTTCCGTGGTGGGCGGTTTGCGGATTGCGGTCGGTGATGAAGTGATCGACGGTTCAGTGGCCACCCGCCTGAACGAACTCCAGCTCAAACTCGGAGCGTAAAACAACCACCGGATCGGACACCGGGGACTTAGCTCACCGGAGGTCCTGACAGACGAATGAGATGGTCATCGGCACGATGATCACGAACAGGAAGCAGGGACACAGATGGCCGAAGTGACCATCAACGCCGATGAGGTCCGTAGCGCGCTACAGGAGTTTGCAGCGTCGTACGACCCCGGTAACACCGAACGTAAAGAAGTTGGCCGCGTTGTTTCAGCCGCTGACGGTATCGCCCGGGTAGAGGGACTTCCCTCTGTGATGGCCAACGAGCTGTTACGTTTTGAGAACGGCGTGCTCGGGTTGGCTCAGGACTTGGATATCCGTGACCTCGGCGTCGTGGTTTTGGGTGACTTCCAGGAGATCGAAGAGGGTCAGAGCGTTGAGCGCACCGGCGAAATTCTCTCTGTTCCGGTGGGTGACGGCTTCCTGGGTCGTGTGGTGGACACCTTGGGGCAGCCCATTGACGATCTTGGCCCCATTCAGGCTGAAGGGCGCCGAGCACTGGAGCTACAGGCTCCGGGCGTGACTATGCGTAAGTCGGTGCATGAGCCGCTGCAAACCGGACTGAAAGCCATTGACGCTATGATCCCGATTGGCCGTGGTCAGCGTCAGTTGATTATTGGTGACCGACAGACCGGTAAGACCGCTATTGCTGTGGACACCATTCTGAACCAGCGGGCTAACTGGGAAACTGGTGATCCCACCAAGCAGGTTCGTTGCATTTACGTGGCAATTGGTCAGAAGGCCTCGACGATTGCGTCAGTTCGTAAAACCCTTGAAGACAACGGTGCTCTGGAATACACCACGATCGTTGCGGCTTCAGCGTCAGATTCGGCCGGCGTGAAGTACCTGGCTCCCTACGCTGGTTCTGCCATTGGGCAGCACTGGATGTACGGCGGCAAGCATGTGCTGATCATTTTTGACGATCTTTCCAAGCAGGCAGAGGCCTACCGTGCTACGTCGTTGCTGCTGCGACGTCCCCCGGGACGTGAAGCCTATCCGGGTGACGTCTTTTACCTGCACTCTCGTTTGCTAGAACGGTGCGCCAAACTGTCCGACGAACTCGGTGCTGGATCCATGACCGGCCTGCCGATTGTGGAAACTAAAGCCAACGACGTGTCGGCCTTTATCCCGACTAACGTCATTTCCATTACGGACGGCCAGATCTTCCTGCAGTCGGACTTGTTCAACGCCGATCAGCGCCCTGCTGTGGATGTCGGTATTTCGGTGTCGCGTGTGGGTGGTGCAGCGCAGATCAAAGCTATGAAGAAAGTGTCCGGCACCCTGAAGCTGGACTTGGCTTCCTACCGTTCGATGCAGGCCTTCGCGATGTTTGCCTCCGATCTGGACGCGGCTTCCCGCCAGCAGCTGACCCGTGGTGCCCGCCTGACCGAGTTGTTGCGTCAGAAGCAGTACAGCCCGTACTCAGTTGAAGAACAGGTTGTGTCGATCTGGGCCGGAACCAAGGGCCATTTGGACGACATTGAGGTTGCGGACGTCCTGGATTTTGAGGCTGCTCTGTTGGACCAGGTTCGTCGTACCACGAACGTTATGGATTCGATTGCCTCCACGGGCAAGCTCGAAGACGACGCCGTTGCGGCGCTGGAAACCGCTGTCACAGAGGTCAAGCGTGACTTCCGTGGACACAATCGCGATAACCACGCGCCGGGCCGTGAAGAACACACGGCTATTGACTCCGGCGATGTTGCCCAAGAACAGCTTTCCAGCGGCGCTTCGACCGCTCGCAGCTGATCTGCCGAACTCGTGAAGTCTCCGTCCGAGTGCTGCTATCGGCACTCGGACGGTAACGAAAGGAAGCTACATGGGAGCGCAGATCCGGGTTTACCGGAATAAGATCTCCTCCACGCAGTCGATGAAGAAGATCTTCAAGGCCATGGAGATGATCGCGACATCGCGCATTAATAAGGCTCGCCAGAGGATCCAGGCCGCCTCGCCATACGCTAACGCGCTGACTCGTCTGTTATCGCAGGTGGTAACACAAACTTCCGGCGATCATCCGTTCCTACGGGGGACAGACAATGTCCGTCGTTCTGCGATCGTGGTATTTAGCTCGGACCGAGGACTGGCTGGCTCTTACTCTGCCAATGTGCTCAAGAAAGCTGAAGGTTTATTGGAGCTGCTTCACGGTGACGGCCGTGACGTCAAGGTGTACCTGATTGGTCGCAAAGCAAAGCAGTACTTCGATTTCCGTGGCCGTGAATACGAAGCCTTCTGGGAAGGCGAAACGGATAACGCCAGCAGTGATCGTGCTCATGAAGTGGCTGACGTGCTGTTGGAAGCCTTCACCAAGGACTACGAAGATGGTGGGATCGACGAAATCCACCTCGTGTACACCCAGTTCCACTCGATGGTGACCCAGGACCCCAAAGTCCTCCGTCTCCTCCCCTTGGAAGTGGTTGATGCCAATGCCTTGGGTGATGACGTTGCTGAAGGCCACGGAGAAATTGAGATCAACTCCCAAGAGTTCGAGTTTGAACCCAATGCCGAAGAATTCCTGGACAAAGCTTTGCCCCGGTACTTCCGCGCGCGGATTTATTCGTGCCTGTGCCAGGCCGCGGCCTCTGAATTGGCTTCCCGCCAACGTGCCATGAAGTCCGCCGGTGACAACGCGGATGAATTGATCCGCAAGTACACCCGCTTGATGAATAACGCACGTCAGGCTGAGGTGACTACTGAACTGACCGAGATTGTTTCCGCATCCGAGGCTTTGTGATGTGGTAGCGAGCAGCAAGCACGTTGCCATACATCGCGCTCGGAAGCGTCTTATCTACACCAGCCACCCACGACAAGTGAAGTGAGAGTTATGACTGCCACTATCAATGAGCAGCAGGGAACTCAGCCTGCCGCCGGTGCCATTGGCCGCGTTGCACGCGTCAAAGGCTCAGTTGTGGACATCGAGTTCCCCGAGAACCAGATGCCCGATATTTACAACGCTTTGACTACGGAGCTGATCTTCGAGGGCGAGAAGAAGACGATTTACCTGGAAACCGCTCAGCATTTGGGCGACAACCTGGTGCGTGCGATCTCCCTGCAGCTGACCGACGGTCTGGTGCGGGGAACTGAGGTGCACGACACGGGGGCGCCGATTTCCGTGCCGGTGGGTGATGTCGTCAAAGGCCACATTTTCAACGTTGTGGGTCAAGCCTTGGACGTTGATACTCAGCAGCTGCAGGTCACCGAACGGTGGCCGATCCACCGCCAGGCCCCAGGTTTTGCGGATCTAGAAGGTTCAACGGAGATGCTGGAAACCGGCATTAAGTCCATTGACCTTCTGACCCCATACATCAAGGGCGGAAAGATCGGTCTGTTCGGTGGTGCCGGTGTGGGCAAAACCGTGCTGATCCAGGAAATGATTACTCGTGTGGCCCGTAACTTCGGTGGTACTTCCGTGTTCGCCGGCGTAGGGGAACGTACCCGTGAAGGTAACGACCTTTGGGTGGAAATGGAAGAAGCTGGGGTTCTGAAAGACACCGCTTTGGTGTTTGGTCAGATGGATGAACCCCCCGGAACCCGTTTGCGCATCGCGTTGACTGGTCTGACCATGGCTGAGTACTTCCGTGACGTCCAGAACCAGGACGTACTGTTGTTCATCGACAACATTTTCCGTTTCACCCAGGCTGGTTCTGAGGTCTCTACCTTGCTGGGCCGTATTCCATCGGCAGTGGGCTATCAGCCCACATTGGCTGACGAAATGGGTGTGCTTCAGGAACGCATCACCTCTACTCGTGGGCACTCGATTACTTCCATGCAGGCAATCTATGTGCCGGCTGACGACTACACGGACCCGGCCCCGGCCACGACGTTCGCTCACTTGGACGCAACCACGAACTTGTCGCGTGATATTGCTTCGCGTGGTCTGTATCCGGCGATCGACCCGCTGGCGTCAACTTCTCGAATTCTGGATCCACAGTACGTGGGGCAGGAGCACTACGACGTCGCCACCCGGGTGAAGTCAATCCTGCAGGAAAACAAAGAACTTCAGGACATCATCGCCATCTTGGGTGTGGAAGAACTGTCTGAAGAGCAGAAGGTCGTGGTTTCCCGGGCACGTCGCATCGAACAGTTCTTGTCCCAGAACACCTACACCGCGTTGCAGTTCACCGGTGTTGAAGGTTCCACGGTGCCCGTTGCCGAAACCATCGATTCCTTCAAGAAGATCTGTGACGGTGAATTGGACCACGTACCGGAACAGGCGTTCTACAACGTTGGTGGCCTTGACGACGTCATGGCTAAGTGGGATGAGATCAAGCGCTCCACCGGAGAGAAGTGATCATGGCTGCTCCGTTGATCGTTGAGATCGTCGAACTTTCTGACATGGTGTGGAACGGTCAAGCCCGCCAGGTCATCGTCCGTACCTCTGACGGGGATCTCGGTATCCTTTCAGGTCACGTCGCGACCGCAGGCGTGTTGGTTCCCGGCCGGGTTGTGGTTGACCCGGTGGACGGGCAACGCATTGAAGGCACGGTGGACGGTGGTTTTGTCTCCGTGGACGGTAACCGCGTGACCATTGTGGCTGACCGATTCGAAACGTCAGGCATCGGTTCCTGATACCACCGGCTGACGTTACCGTGCACCCGTGGTGCGGTAACGTCAGCCGGTACAGAAAGTGCCACAGTCTGAGCCCCCGTGTCGTTGTGCGGGGGCTCAGACTTTTGTGGTCCTGTACATGGAGTTATGGCGCAGATGAAAGTTCTGCACCGAAAGCGCAAAGGAAAAGTATGGAAGAAAAAATCGTCGTTCAGGGGCCGACCGCTGTTAACGGAACCCTTCCGGTGTACGGGGCTAAAAACAGTGTGCTCAAACTGATGGCGGCCACGTTGCTGGCTGTCGGTAAGTCCAGGATCACCAATGTGCCGGAGATCGACGATGTTTCTATCATGGCTGAACTTTTGCGGCGGTTGGGCTGCCAGGTCACTTACGACAAAGCACAGCGGTGGGTAGATATTGATGTTCCCCGACGCCTGAGCCACCAGGCCGATTATGACTTGGTGCGTGCCATGCGTGCGTCGGTGTCCGTTTTGGGACCGTTGGTGGCGCGTTGTCACGCTGCGGAAGTGGCACTGCCTGGTGGGGACGCCATCGGTACCCGCGGGCTGGATATGCACCGGGCGGGTTTGGAAGCCATGGGAGCCCGTTTCCACACTGAGGCCGGGTACCTCAAAGCGCAAGTAAGGGATCGACTGCGCGGAGCGCATTACCAACTGTCCTACCCGTCCGTGGGCGCCACCGAGAACCTCATGACCGCTGCGGTTTTGGCCGAAGGAACCACAGTGCTGGAAAATGTGGCGCGAGAACCAGAAATTGTGGATATCTGCCAGATGCTCATAGATATGGGTGCTCAGATCGACGGCGTGGGTAGTTCCACACTGACTATCACGGGAGTTCCGGAGCTCTTACCGGTGGAACACCGCACAGTCCCTGATCGTATTGTTGCCGGGACGTGGGCTTTTGCGGCAGCCATCACTGGTGGGACGGTGTATGTGCAAGGAGCAGAGGCTGACCATCTGACTCTGGTGCTAGATAAGTTGCGTGCCGCAGGATGTCAGATCACGGTCAGGGCTGATGGCTTTGAGGTACAGGGGCCGGAGCGGCCTCAGGCGGTGAACATCTCAACTTTTCCTTACCCTGGTTTT
The DNA here is from genome assembly GCA_030524035.1 of Kocuria sp. Lineage (GTDB taxonomy): Bacteria > Actinomycetota > Actinomycetes > Actinomycetales > Micrococcaceae > Kocuria. The sequence continues at coordinate 813,272 of JAUNHG010000001.1, forward strand.
CCTACGGATCTACAACCGTTTGCCGTCGCTATGAATGCTGTGGCGGAGGGATCCGGGATGATCACGGAAAATGTCTTCGAAGCTCGCTGGGGGTTCACTGCCGAGCTGGAACGGCTTGGGGCACGGGTCAGATTGGACGGCCATCACGCGTGGCTGGATGGTACGGACAAATTGTCCGGAGCGCCCGTGGAAGCGAAGGATATTCGCGCTGGGGCGGCGCTCGTCATTGCTGGCATGCGTGCTGATGGTGCGACAGAAGTCACCGGCATTGGCCATATTGACCGTGGCTACGAAAACTTCGTGACAAACCTTACCCAGGCCGCAGCTGCGGTTGAACGACGGATGGTGTCACCGTCGTTTTGAGAATCTGCGACACGGCAAAGTGCGCCATGCTGCGGTGTTTGGCGCACTTTGCCGTGGTTGAAAATGGGTCGTGCTTTAGAACAACCGTGAGTCTTTGTCGTCGACGTCGCGCATGGCGTCATAGTCCAACGTCAAGCAGGCGATCCCCCGGTCCGCTGCAAGGACCTTGGCTTGTGGTTTGATTTGCTGAGCGGCAAAAATACCGCGTACCGGTGCGAGTAGAGGATCACGGTTGAGTAATTCAAGGTATCTCGTGAGTTGCTCGACGCCGTCGATGTCCCCACGGCGTTTGAGTTCGATGGCGATGGTGGCTCCCTGAGCGTCCTTGGCCAGGATATCCACGGGGCCAATCGCGGTGGGGTACTCCCGTCGGATCAGCGTGGATCCCTGTCCTACCAGGTCAATCTGCTCAGCTAGTAGTCGTTGCAGGTCAGCTTCCACGCCATCCTTTGTCAACCCGGGGTCCACCCCCAGTTCATGGCTGATGTCCTCATGGATGGTGTGAATCAGAATTTCCAGGACGTCATCTGATTTTGTGGCGGTCACTGTCCAAACCGTCTGGACGCCAACAGCTGCCTGTTCTTCGGACGGTTCCCGTGTGGAAAGACGTGCTGGTGGGGACATCCAGTTCAGAGGCTTATAGCTTCCACCGTCGGAGTGGACCAGTAAAGATCCATCCGCTTTCAGGATCAACAACCGGCGGGCCAAGGGTAGGTGGGCGGTGAGACGCCCCCGGTAGTCCACGGAACAATCAGCGATTACGACACGCATGAAGGCCAGTCTGACACAGGCGGATACCGAAGATGGTGATCTGTATGTACCAGACCTCTATATGCCGTGACACGGAAGTTGTTGTGAGAATCAGCCTCACTAGAATGGTGTGCATGAGTGTGAACCCTCCCAACTCCTCTCACCCCTTCCCCGCACCTCAGGCCGCTGGTACGTCTGAACAAGCGGTCCCAGCCTCAGTGCGCGGTGCGGTGGATCTTGGTGCCGTAGGTGCCAGCACCACAGGTTCCGGGATGGAACAGACCCCGACCGGAGTGGGGCGTTTCCGGCGCGATGTGACTGATGTTCAACAGTTCCAGGCTGTTGCGGAACTTTCCGCGCAAGTGCCTGTGGTGTTGGTGTTAACCGCAAGCTATGCCCCGGAATCTGGAAAGTTTGCAGATCAGCTCAGCAGTGAGGTTGATCAGCTAGAGGGCCGCGTGGTGTTTAGTGCCGTCGATATTGACAAGCTTCCGGAGATCGCACAGGCCCTACAGGTCCAGACCGTGCCGACCGTAATCGCTTTAGTGGGCGGCCGCCCGCTTCCGATCGCACAGTCCACTATCCCTGCTGATCAGTTAGCTCCCGTGTTGCAGGAAGTCCTGAATGTGGCACAGCAGAACGGGGTGAGTGGGCAGGTGGAACCCACCGCGCCGGTGACTGAACCCCCGCCGTTGCCTCCATTGCATCAAGAAGCCGTGGACAAACTGGAAGCCGGTGACTTGGATGGTGCGCAGGCTGCCTATGAACAAGCTATTCGGGAAAATCCTGGGGATACGGAAGCCAAGTTGGCTTTGGCTCAGGTGCATCTGTTGCAACGGGTGACCGTGATGGATGCGCAGGCTGTGCGTGAGGCTGCAGCAGCTTCCCCCGATCACCTGCAGGCCCAAATGGATGTTGCTGATCTTGACCTTTCTGGAGGGCATGTGGAGGATGCCTTCCACCGGCTGCTGGGCGTGGTGCGGCGTAGTGTGGGAGATGACCGGGAAACCGCTCGGCAGCGGTTGATTGAGCTCTTTGCGGTGGTAGGCGCAGAAGACCCTCGCGTGGTGGCAGCACGCGCGCAGTTGATGAGGGCCTTGTTTTAGTTACTGAATTTCTGCCATACCTGTTACATGCCGGGCACCAGATCAGTGCGTAGTGATTAGTGTTGTTGTATGACCACAGCCATATCACACGACGCGGGGCGTTCTGCTCCTGCGATGGCAGTGAGCCTTCGAGGTCTCACGAAAATATTTTCCCCGGGAACCGAACGGGCCAAAGTGGCAGTCAACCGGTTGGACCTGGATATTCCGCAGGGTGCTTTTTACGGGCTTGTGGGACGCAACGGTGCCGGTAAAACCACGGCGTTGTTGATGCTCACAGGACTATTGCGCCCCACGGAAGGTGTGGCCACGGTTTCTGGCGTTGACGTGTGGAGCCAACCACGTACCGCAAAAATGCTGATGGGCGTTTTACCGGATGGTATGAATTTCTTTGAACGACTTTCCGGCCGTCAATTAGTGACGTATACGGGGCTTTTGCGCGGTATGCCACGAGATCTGTTGGCCGAGCGTACCGATGATGTGTTGAAGGCGATGGACCTCATGGCCGACGCCGAAACACCGGTCCAGGACTACTCAGCAGGGATGCGGAAAAAAATCATGCTGGCGGCAGCCATGGTGCATGCCCCCAGACTGTTAGTGCTTGACGAACCATTTGAAGCGGTTGATCCCGTATCTGCTACCAATATCCGCGAACTATTGCAGGATTTCACGCAGGCAGGTGGAACTGTGATTGTCTCCAGCCATGTGATGGATTTGGTGCAACGTATGTGTGATCACGTGGCGATCATCGATGGGGGGCAGTTGCTGGCAGCGGGAACGGTGGAGCACGTACGCGGCCAGAAAACCCTGGAAGACACTTTTGTTGACCTGGTGGGTGGTCGAACGCATGTGGGGGAGAGGCTGTCATGGCTACGACCCCAGTAAACGGTGGGCAGCACCCGAGCGACGTCATCAATGCCTTGCCTGCTACTGGAAACACCGTTCGTCTTCTGTTGCGCTTGAAGGCCCAGCTAACGTGGCGGGAGTTGACGCGGAGTCCCTGGCTTATCGTGGGAACTGCCCTGGGCGGTGTGTGGGCCCTGGTCATGGTGGGTTTCTACGGTGGTGCGATGGTGAGCGCCCCGACGTTTCTGGACGCGCAGGGGGTGCGGACTGCTGCTGTGCTGGTGGCGTCGACTTTCACGTTGGTGTGGTGGTTGGCTTCTTTGGTGTCGGGCCGAGCTGATGCCACGTTGCACGCGGGTTACTTCGCCATGTTCCCGGTGTCGTCTGCGGCTATTGCGTGGGGGCAATTACTGGGAGCGCTGGTGGGATTTTTCGGTCCGCTGACCATTGTGTTGTTGGTATTACATGCCAGTATGTGGCGGTTGGATGTGGTGGCTTGGGTGACCGCAGTGCTTCTGGTGCCGGTCGGGTGGATGCTCATGGTGCTAGGCAATAGATGCTTCACAGCGGTGGCGGAAGGACTGCTTGCTCGCCGTCGCGTGGGGGAAGTCATGACGTTGATTCTTCTGGCACTGTTAATCCTGATCGGCCCGGTATTCGTTGCCCTGTTTTTTGTCATCATGTCGTTGGGAGCGAGCCTGCACAGCATTGCTGATGTCTTGGCGTGGACCCCTCTGGGCGCTTTGTGGGCTATTCCTGCAGATCTATCGCATTCTGCGTATGCGATAGCAGCGGCGCGAGCAGGCATTGTGGCAATGACTGCCTCTGTGTTGACATGGTTGTGGCTGCGTTGTCTCGTCGCCTCCTGGGAATCCGGGCCGCAGAGATTCATGGGGGCCGGTGGGCGGCAACGGGGCCAAGGCGCTGGGTTATTTGATCGACTGCCGGCACAGCCGTGGGCGGCCGTGGCGGCGCGGTCGTTAATCTACTGGGTTAAAGATCCACGGTATTCGGCATCATTGGTATCTGTTCTGTTCTTATGCGCCCTATCTTTCGTCAGTTTTGGTGGCTTTGGCCCTGTGTCATTTTTTGCGGCACCGCTTGTTGCCTTTCTCATGGCGTACACCATTTCTGGCGATGTCTCATATGACCACAAAGGGTTTGCTTTGCATCTCCTCACCGGAATCAAGGGCAGCGCAGATCGTTTGGGGCGAGTGGTTGGAATGCTGTTACCGGGGGTTCCCTTAACGGTGCTTGCCACCGTGGCGGTTGTGGTGGCGACGGGACGGCCGGAGCTTCTTCCGGGAGTAATCGGCACGTCTGTAGTGGCTCTGCTGGGTGGTGCAGGTGTTAGTTCGGTGGTCTCGGCGCGCTACACGTACCCTGCGCCATTGCCGGGCCGCTCGCCGTTTCAGACGCCACAAGGTTTCACGGTACTTAACGTGTTGTTGCAATTTGTGGTGTTTCTCATGATCGCTCTGCTGACTCTTCCCGCTGGGATTCCCTATGCGATGCATATGGCTACAGGACAAGAGGTATGGGGATGGGTCAGTTTCGGTGTGGGCACGGTGTTGGGTCCTGGGTTCTGTGCTGGCGGAATCTGGCTAGGCGGGCGCTGGGTGGACGCCCGTGGCCCAGAGCTGCTGGAAGCGGTGTCCGAGTATCGGTGAGCTTCAACCGGCAGGTCGTGGAGGTCATGGCGAGTAGACTGGCCGCCATGATTTCTCCGCAGCAGATTTTGGATTCCACCGCTCCGGTGATGGGACCGTGGCCTCTAAGCCGTGGTACCTCCACAGAACCTGTTGGTGGCACGTCCATACTTGAACGCGAAGAAACCCGCGAGCTTCAGGAACCGGGCGACCACGAACGTTTTGCACACTATGTGCGCAAAGAAAAGATCATGGAGTCTGCGGTTTCTGGTGAACCCGTTATTGCTCTGTGCGGCAAAGTATGGGTTCCTGGTCGTGATCCCAGTAAGTTCCCGGTGTGCCCCACGTGCCAGGAAATTTACGACGGCTTACGCGCCCCCAACGACGACGGCCCTGCTTCCCCCCGTGCCTGATGATACCGAGCCCACGTTATTCGGTGGTCCAGCTGCTGAAATGCCCCCGGCTTACCCGGAACGTGCTGCGTGGGGGACGGCGGAGAAATTACGTGCCTGGCAGGCAGAAGCATTAGAACAGTACTTCGCCCGTAATCCTCGTGATTTCATGACCGTGGCCACCCCGGGTGCAGGTAAGACCACGTTTGCTCTGCGCTTGGCCCGGGAACTGGTGGATCGGGGTAGCGTCAATCGCATCACGGTGGTGTGTCCCACGGAGCATTTGAAACGGCAATGGGCGGATGCAGCGGCGCGTGTGGGTTTGGCGATCGATCCCAACTATAAAAATGCGGATGGACAGCATGCCCAGGGTTATATCGGCGTCGCTGTAACGTATGCCCAAGTTGGGATGAAGCCGTTGCTGCATCGCGCCCGTACGGAACAGGCCCGCACGTTGGTGATTATGGATGAAATCCATCACGCGGGGGATTCATTGTCGTGGGGGGATGGATTACGGGAAGCTTTTGACCCCGCCGCGCGGCGGCTAGCGTTGACCGGTACCCCTTTTCGTTCGGACACCTCACCTATCCCGTTTGTGACGTACCGGGAGGACACTGACGGTATCCGGCGTTCCCAGGCTGATTACACGTATGGTTACGGGGACGCGCTGAAGGATCACGTGGTGCGTCCTGTGATCTTTATGGCGTATTCCGGGCAGATGCGCTGGCGAACCTCGGCCGGGGAAGAAATGGCCGCTGAACTGGGCGAAGGGTTCACCAAATCGGTTACCGGGCATGCGTGGCGTACCGCGCTTTCCCCGGAAGGCCAGTGGATTCCGGCGGTATTGCAGGGAGCCGATAGGAGGTTGTCGGAAGTCCGCCGTACGATCCCCGATGCTGGTGGGTTAGTCATCGCCACGGATCATCAGGACGCCAAAGCATACGCTGTACTCCTGCAGCAGATCACGGGGGAAAAACCTACCGTCGTACTCTCTGATGACAAAGCCGCGTCCCGTCGCATTGAAGAATTTTCTAACGGGCAACAGCGGTGGATGGTCGCAGTTCGGATGGTGTCAGAAGGCGTGGATGTTCCACGGTTAACAGTGGGTGTGTACGCGACGTCGACATCCACACCGTTGTTCTTTGCCCAAGCCGTTGGGCGTTTTGTGCGGGCCCGTAAACGCGGTGAGATCGCCTCAGTATTCCTGCCCTCTGTGCCTGTATTGATGGCCCACGCCAACTCCATGGAGCAGGAACGTGACCATGCATTGGATCGTCCGGTGTATGGCGGTTCAGATGTTGTGGATCTAGACGAGACAGGGTGGGATGACGACGCCCTGGAACAGGCGAATCGTGGCGAATCAGCATCGTCGGTGTTAGTGGATGGCAGTTTTAAAGCACTGGAGTCGGATGCTTCTTTCCACGGGGTGCTTTTTGAAGGTGGTGAGTTTGGGGGAGGGGTTGCCGCCGGATCTGAGGAAGAAGCTGACTACCTGGGTATACCTGGGTTGTTGGATGCTGAACAGGTAACGACCTTGCTGCGGGAACGTCAGTCGGCGCATGCCCGAAAACGGTCGCGGTCACTCGAACCGGACACGGTCGCGAGTTCCCCGACGGCAGCTTCCGTTCCGGATCACCGCCGTATCAAGGAGTTACGGCAGCAGCTGGCCAAGAATGTTTCCGCGTGGTCTGCGCGCACCGGTAAGCCCCACGGTGTGATTCACAACGAACTTCGCCGAGAATGTGGGGGGCCTCCGGTAGCTCAGGCCACGCAGGAGCAGCTGGAAGCTCGTTTGGCAAAGATGCAGAACTGGTTTATCGGTCGTCGATGAATGACGGCAGCGGGACTGACGGGGCAAACTCCCTTAGTCCCGCACGATGTCCACGCCACTTTCGGTGAGGGTCTCCAGCGCTTTCTCAGCGGTTTCTGGGGATATTGCAGCTGTCAGATTCAGAAGAACCCGGGTGTCGTATCCGGCATCGACAGCGTCCTGGGCCGTGGCGCGCACACAGTAATCCGTGGCAATCCCGACGATATCTACGGCGTCGATCTCGTGTTCACGTAACCAGTCATCCAGGCCAAGGGTAATGGGGTGATCGTCTTCTGCTGTGTCGGGGTCTTCCTCATTGTCGTCGGAGGACTCTTCGTCAAAGGCACCCAGGGGCGTAGAAGTCTCCGGTGCCAGAACCCCTTCAAATCCGGAGTACGCGGCGTCAAACTCACCTTTGCGGAACCAGGCTTCGATGCGGTCGGTTTCGAAATCCGGGTGAGGTTCAGCGCCATCGGATTCCGCCACGCAGTGCACGGGCCATGTCTTGACGTAGTCCGGTGTCTGGGAGAAGTGAGCCCCGGGGTCCACATGCCAGTCTTGGGTGGCCACAATGGCGGCGTAGTCAGTGTGGTGGTCTTCGATGTATTCGGAGATCGCGGCAGCCGTTGCGGCTCCGCCCGTAACGGCAAGTGTTCCGCCTTCGCAGAAGTCGTTTTGCACATCGACGACGATCAACGCGGTTCGCATGGTGATTCACATCTTTCCGTGATGACTGTTGTGTGGGTCCGGTGAGCTTCAGGATTCCAGGACCGTAGGAATCACTGCGTCGCCTTCGGACAGACGGCTGGCAGTTCGCGGTAGTTCCGCCATGGTTGCTGCGTGGCGGTCTCGCGCTTGCTGTACCGCTGCGGGTCCTGTCCATCCTTCCAGGATTTCCCCGTCACGTACGAATGCTTCCATGAGTGGGCGGTCGTCGCCATCGTTGGTCGGCACAATGTCCACTCCCACGATTTCATGGGTGGCCACCCCATGGTGGTCACGACGCCGCAGCGCTGTTTTACGGCCACCCACTGATCCTTTGCCGGTGGCTTTTTTGGCCACCGGCTCCATCTGTCCAGAAGAGTTTTCCCGTGCCACAAGCTTGTACACCATGGAGGAGGTGGGGACCCCCGAGCCTGTGACCAAACGGGTGCCGACGCCATAGGCGTCAACGGGCGCTGCGGCTAGGCTCGCGATGGCGTGTTCATCAAGGTCGGACGTTACGGTAATCCGGGTGTTGGTATTGCCCAAGGAATCGAGTAGTTCACGAACGCGAGTTGCCTGTATCACGAGGTCACCGGAATCCAACCGCACAGCTCCCAGCTCGGGCCCGGCAAGCTCAACGGCTGTTCGTACGGCGTGTTCAACGTCGTAGGTGTCCACGAGCAAGGTGGTGCCCACGCCTTGCGAAGCTAACTGGGCACGGAAGGCGTCTTCTTCGCTGTCATGTAGCAGGGTGAAGGAATGCGCTGCTGTACCAATGGTGGGCACTCCGTAACGGTACCCAGCTTCTAGGTTGGAGGTACCTGTGAATCCCGCGATTGCGGCGGCGCGGGCGGCTGCCACGGCAGCTTCTTCGTGGGCTCGGCGCGCACCCATTTCCAAGCACGGTCTGCCCCTAGCTGCTGACGTCATCCGCGAGGCAGCTGATGCCACGGCTGAGTCGTAGTTCAGGACGGAAAGAATGTAGGTCTCCAACACGCAGGCTTCGGCAAAGCTGCCTTCGACCCGAAGCACGGGGGAGTGCGGAAACCAGGCATCGCCTTCGGCGTAACCGTCGATATTGCCCCGGAAGCGAAAATCAGCCAGCCATTGAGCTGTGGTGTGGTCAACCACACCGGTGCTTTCCAAAAACTCCAGCTGGGTTTCGTGGAAACGGAATTGCTCTAGGCCCTCTAAAAATCTGCCGGTCCCGGCCACGATGCCGTAGCGCCGTCCGGAACTGAGGCGACGGGAAAAGACTTCAAACACACTGCGGCGTTGTGCAGTGCCATTGTGCAGGGCAGCCTGCAGCATGGTCAGCTCGTAGTGGTCGGTCAACAACGACGGCGGCGTGGGTACCCACGCAGAGGTGTTTGGGTTCACACGCGCCACTGTATCCCCACAGCGGGTGTGAACCATTGCCGTTAGCATAAGGAACCATGGTTGTGATCCATCGTCCCCCCGGGGCGAATACTGATACTGCGCAGCGAGTAACCACCGTTGTGACTGGTGGGGCAGAGGTGATGACGGTTGAGCCCGCTGTAGACCACGACACCCACACTGATCTCTTGGAACATGTTGCCTTAGACACTCCATGGCAGGTGGTGGTGTGGGACGATCCCGTGAATTTGATGAGCTGGGTGACCTGGGTGTTCCGAACTTATTTTGGGTTTTCGTTAGGGAAAGCGCAGAGTCTGATGCTGGAAGTGCACACGAAGGGTCGAGCTGTGGTGTTTTCGGGCACTCTGGAACAGGCTGAGCAGCATGTCACTGCGTTGCATGGGTACGGCTTATGGGCCACTTACGAGCGTTCTGGTGGTTCTTCTGGTGGGGGAGGGGCGTGATGGCACAGGGTTTTCGGTCCACTCCGCGTGGCATGGTGGCACACCTGGATGCCCAAGAGCGGAATGTGTTACGGCGGCTTTTTGAGGACGTCTTATCCATGGTTGAGCTTGGAGCTGAGGCTCAGCACGCCGGTGTGGATTCTGATCCTCTCGAAGACATGCTGGGGCTCAGCGATGAGGATCAGCCACCGGCTGATCCTGCGTTGCGCAGGTTGTTACCAGATGCCAGTTTGGAGCCCGAACGCGCCCAGGAGTTTCGTCGCTATACCGAACGGACCTTGCGTGAGGATAAAGCAGCGGTTTTGCGTCGATGCGCGATGGTGGTGGAGCATGACCCGATTCAGTTGAATGGATCAGCTATCCAGGATTTTGCGCGGGGATTAAACGATGTCCGATTAGTGTTGGCTTCGCGGTTGAACATTGAATCCAGTGACGATGCCTCTGCGGTGGAACGCACCGCAGCTCAGGTTGACCTCAACAAACTGGATGACCCGGAAGATTACATCGCAGTGGTCTACGTGTTTGTGTCCTGGTTGCAGAATTCCTTGGTGGAGGCCATGGTCATGGACTTACCAGATGAACCGCAGAGTGTGTGATTCATACCTCATCAATGACGTGAGGTGTATCTCAGGATTTCTGGAACAGGGTGCGTGCGGCAGTAGTCTGTGAAACCTATGCACTCAGTAAGCATTCCGGTCGATGACGACCTTTCCGTTATGCGTCCTGTGGTAGACGCCCCCATTGGGGTGTTCGACTCCGGGGTGGGTGGGCTGACTGTCGCCCGGGCCATCATTGACCAATTGCCCCATGAACGCATTATTTATGTGGGTGATACCCGCAACGGTCCATACGGCCCATTGCCGATCGCTGACGTCCGGGCACATGCGTTGCGGATCATGGATGAGTTGGTGGATAGCGGGGTAAAGCTGCTAGTGATCGCGTGTAACACGGCATCTGCTGCTGTGTTACGCGATGCTAGGGAGCGTTACACCCGAACGTACGGAATCCCGGTGGTGGAGGTGATCCAGCCGGCGGTGCGTAAGGCGGTGGCCACAACACGCAACGGAAAAATTGGGGTGATCGCCACCCAAGCCACGGTGGGATCGCGTGCCTATGAAGACACCTTTGCCGCAGCACCCCAGTTGGAGATTCATTCCCAGGCCTGCCCTCGCTTTGTGCCGTTTGTGGAATCGGGTGTCACCACAGGTCCCGAAGTCTTGGCGACAGCTCAGGAGTATTTGGCCCCGTTACAGGCTGAAGACATCGATACTTTAGTGTTGGGATGTACGCACTACCCGCTGCTGACCGGTGTGATTTCCTACGTGATGGGGGAAAAAGTCACGCTGGTTTCCAGCGCTGAGGAAACAGCCAAGGATGTGTTCCGGGCCTTGATGGGGCACGATCTGGCTCGTACGCAGCCACGTACGGAACCGCATGAATTCTTGGCAACCGGTCAACCTGAGCCGTTTGAGGTCTTGGCGCGACGGTTCTTGGGGCCTGAAGTTGCCCATGTGCGTCACGTGGGTTCAATTGCTGAGCAATTCCCCACGGGTTCACTGTCCCAGGTGCCTCCGCAGCTACTGTCCGCCGAGTACAGCGCATCCCCGGAGCCGATGGAAACGGAAGGCAGCTCAGCATGAACCTCACAGTCATCGGATGCACAGGCTCTTTTGCTGGGCCCGATTCTCCAGCGTCCAGTTACTTGCTCACGGGGTTGGATCATGAGGGCCGGGCCTGGCACATCCTGATGGATATAGGTAACGGGTCCTTGGGTGCTTTACAGCGCCATATTGACCTCCACGAACTGGACGCTGTGATCATCAGCCATTTGCACCCTGATCACTGTGTGGATTTAGCGGGTCTACATGTTGCCGTGAAGTGGGACCCTAGGGGGTGGCCTGGGGGACGTATCCCGGTGTGGGCGCCTGCAGGGACCCATGAGTACTTAGCGGCTGCGCAAGCCATTGCCGCTGATCCGGGGATGTCCACGGAGTTTGTGTTCCACGAATGGCGGGATGAAGTTGCCGTGCAGATCGGTCCTTTTACGGTGACTCCGTACCGGGTGAATCATCCCGTGCAGGATCCTTTCGCTTTGCGGGTGGAATATGACGGTGCACAGGGCACCAGTGTCTTGACGTACTCCGGTGACACGGATTCCTGTGATGGTTTAGTCCGGGCTGCCCGGCATGCGGATCTCTTTTTGTGTGAGGCGGCTTATCAAGAAGGCCGCGATGCGTACCGTGGTGTCCACCTCACGGGCTTTCGTGCAGGACAAGCCGCTCAGGAAGCTCGTGTTGACGAACTCATGCTCACCCACATACCGGTGTGGAACTCCCCCACAAAAGCGGTGGTGGAGGCTGCTTCTGCCTACGATGGGCCGATTGCGCTTGCGCAACCAGCGACCACCTTTCGGATCGTGGCAGACTCCCAGCGGATGGCAGGCCGGACTGTAGGCCAGCCAAAGCGGTCCTCTGAAGGGCATACCACAGCTGCGTCCACGAGCTGAGACTCATCTTTTTCTGACCGACATTGGTGCGCGCCGATAGCGGGTCTATTGTGGGGGGCATGACCTCAGAGGTATCCCTATCCATGACCCCTTCTTCCACCGTCCGTAGGGCTGATGGGCGCAGTGTGGACGAACTGCGGCCCATCACCATTACTCGGGGTTGGTCCCAGCAGGCAGAAGGCTCTGCTTTGATCGAATTTGGTGGCACGAGAGTACTGTGCACGGCATCTGTGACTGAGGGTGTACCGCGTTGGATGCGTGGTGAAGGCCGAGGGTGGGTGACCGCTGAATACGCCATGCTGCCACGGGCTACTTCTACACGCTCCCAGCGGGAGTCCGTGAAAGGGAAAATTGGTGGGCGTACACACGAAATTTCGCGGTTGATCGGTCGATCGTTGCGCGCAGTGATTGATCTCCAGGCGGTGGGAGAAAATACCGTGGTGCTTGACTGCGACGTCTTACAAGCTGATGGTGGCACTCGAACAGCTGCGATCACCGGCGCGTATGTGGCGCTGGCCGAAGCAATGGCATGGGCACGTCAAGAAGGCCTGGTCAAAGGTCGGCCACTGACCGACTCTGTGTCCGCGGTGTCGGTGGGGATTATCGATGGAGTGCCCATGCTGGACCTTCCCTACACGGAAGATGTGCGGGCCGAAACGGATATGAATGTTGTGGTCACCGGCAGCGGATCATTTGTGGAGGTCCAAGGTACGGCAGAAGGAGCCCCTTTTGATCGGGCGGAACTTGACGGTCTGTTGGATTTGGCGGTTGCTGGCTGTGCACAGTTAGCCCAGATTCAGCAGGATACATTGGGGGAGAACAGACATGCCTGACTCCGACGCTGATCCTGACCATAGGCCGCTGCTGGTTTTAGCCACACACAATCAAGGCAAGCTTGCCGAGCTGCGTTCCATGGTGGGGGCTGCTCTACCGCACATTGATGGTGACACTGCGGTGGTTGACGCTGGAACCCTGGGATTGCCCGACGTAGTTGAAGACGGGCTGAGCTTTCAACACAATGCCCTGCTTAAGGCCCGTGCTGCCGCCGCCACATCCGGGCTGCCCGTGGTGGCGGATGATTCTGGATTAAGTGTTGACGTCTTGGGTGGGGCGCCGGGGATCTTTTCGGCTCGGTGGGCCGGGAAGCACGGTGACGATCGCGCCAATATGGAGTTATTACTGGCCCAGCTGGCAGATATCGCGCATGAACATCGCGCGGCAGCCTTCGTATGTGCCGCAGCGTTGGTCACTCCTGACGGGTACGAACACGTGGAACATGGTGTACTCAAAGGAACGTTGCTCTCAACACCGGTGGGCGACCAGGGCTTTGGCTACGATCCCGTGATGCAACCAGAAGGCATGACTGTGTCGTGTGCACAACTGAGCGCTAAACAGAAAAACGCTATCAGCCATCGTGCTCAAGCGATGAAAGCCCTCTTGCCCCATATCGTGAAGGTTTTAGGGTATCCCGGCGAGGTGGAGCAACGGGGAACGGGCAAGGACCAAGGTTCATCGTGGTAGCGCAGGCCTTACGGCGGATGATGCCCTTTGCTGACGTTGTTGACGCAGTATTGGAGGAGCTCGGTGAGCGTAGCGACTGTACGCGGTGGTCAGTCATTCCCACGGGCTCTTCTCATCTGGTAGTCGACGTAGATCATCGAATTTCAGTGCGTATTGCAAAGAATCCCGCTGCGCGTGAGAACCTGGCCCGGCACAGCGAGGTTCTGCGGCGCTTGCCAAAGTATGACTTCCACATTCCTCGCCCCTTGACCGAAACCAAGACGGTGAAAGGACACACAGCCGTCGGTTTGACTTGGGTGGAAGGTATACACCGGACTGGCTCTGTCGTGCCTACAGATGCTTTAAGTAATCTGCTCGAGCAATTGTGGGCTACCGACACCACACATTTTGCGTCCCTATTAGACCAGCCGGGGGAACACTGGGGAGGGCGCCGACGTCGTCGTGTGATCTTGGAAGAAGTAGTTCCCCTTCTTCTACCGCGTAATCGGGATCTGGCTCGTGAAGCAATCCGTGACTTGGCAGAATTAGAACCGATTTCCCCACGACTAGTGCACTCGGACTTGACTGGTCATAACATGCTGTGGAACGCGGATGGCGTGTTGACCGGGGTGATCGACTGGGATCACGCGTGTTTGGGCGATCCCGCTCAGGACGTAGCGTCGTTGGCCATGTGCTTTGGATGGGAAACGATCGAATCTGTGATTGATCCGCAGATCATGCACCGAGCTCGCCTGTACTCCCGAATTGTGCCGATGCAGTCAGTGGCTTACACCCTGGTTCAAGATATGGATACCGCGCAGGTCCATCAAGCCGTGAATCGGGCAGACGAATGGATTGATACTCGTTTGCGTAGACTGCTGAAACGATGAGCGGGTTAGACATTGAAGGGACAGCGATGATGAGTGTTTCTTCGACCCCTGACGATGATGTGCTTGATGCTGACCCCACCTCTGATGCAGATGTTCCGGCGGTGAGTCCACCGCGTCGCCACCGATTGTCTCGAATCACGGTAGGCCGCATGTTGTTGGGGGATTCTCAGCGTCTGCGGGAATTGGTGGGGCCGTGGTATCTGGCTTTGACGCTTATTGTCCGTTTGCCCGGGGTCATTATGCCCCTCAGTGTGTTGGTGTACGTGGCTGTTGCATCAGGTTCTGGCTGGTGGGGGGCAATGTGTGCCGGATCTGTGTACTTTGGTCATGCGCTTTCCACCGGTGTGAGCGCACTGTATGCCCATTGGAAGCATTACCAATGGGGCATTCTGATCCAAACTGTCTTTCACGTGGTCGCGGTGCTGTGGTTGGTGCAGGTTTTGGTGGATCACTCCGCTGATCCCTATTCCGTATGGCCGTGGTATCTCTGTGTGGTGGTTGGTGCGGCTTCCCCGCAGCTAGGTATTGCCACCCGGTTACGGTGGTCGTCGATTTTGCGTGAACACCGGAGTTTGTCAATGACCAGCGTGACCATGCGGCACGAGGCCGTCATGGACGCCCTCGCCATGGTCCTCGGTGCTTTGGTGGCCGGTCTCATTGCGATCACCGTGGGGTCGTTAGTAGGGGTTATGGCAAGTGCTGGGCTTTTGGTGCTGTCCACTACCTGTCTCTTACTGCATCCCACAACTGCCTTGCCAACCTGGGGAAACAAGTTGTGGGGACATAGCCGCAAGCAACTGAATTCAGCGGAAAGACGACGGCGTCGGGCTCGCCGTTTTCTGCGTTTTCTACCCATGCTCGGTGGTGGATGGCTGGGTTTGTTGTGGGGTTCAGTGCAGATCGGATTGGTGTACTTTGCTGCCAGTATCGACGTGGTGGAAAGCATCGGTGCGCAGTTCGCCGCATTGGGGTTGTTTTCCGCGATCCTGGCCGTAGCCACTGCAGGATCGGACGTGCCTAAACCGTGGGATTTATGGATTATCTGTGCCGCCGCCGGAGTGTTGGCCAGCATGCTGATGTCTATACCGTCTGGCCCCATCGGCATGCTCTTAGTTCTGGCAGTGATCGGGGCAGCGTCCGGGCCCACGTTGGTCTCGGTCTTTGGCATCGTCCCGCTTATCAGTCCGCGACGTCTGGTGGTTGGCCTTAGCGCAATTACTCATGTGTTGATTCAGATGGGTATGGCGTTGGGACTGGTGCTAGCAGCCGGGGCAGGCAGCTGGGGTAGCTACCAGGCTGTGGCGTTGTTACCCGTTCTAGCATCCGCACTGTTACTGGCCACGGCTTTCCTGTTCCTTGACCTCAGGGCGCGGACCCCCATGGATCTTCCCCGTAGTATTCACCGCATTCCTCGGGACGTATAGCACCGTCGGCTCGTTAGTGGCCGCGTGCCAGCCATTCTTCGACGTCTTGGGCTTCCTGCCCAATCACGGTGGATTCCCCGTGGCCGGTAAATACCTTCGTGCTTTCGGGTAAAACCAGAAGGCGCTCTCGAATGGAACTCACGATGGTCGGGAAATCTGAATATGAACGTCCGGTGGCTCCGGGACCACCGTGGAACAAAGTGTCCCCGGAAAATACCACACCCAGTTCGGGGCTATAGAAACACACGGAACCCGGTGAATGTCCGGGGGTGCTTAGGACAGTCAGCGTGATCGTGCCCAGTGTGAATACTTCCCCATCGGTGAGATCGCGGTCAGGGGCGGCGTCTGGGTATACGGTGTCCCAGAGCATGCGGTCAGCCGGATGCAGGTGGATATGACCGCCTATCAGAGCAGCTGTGTCACGTGCAGCACGAATATGGTCATCGTGACCATGGGTAAGCAGAATGCCCCGGACGGTACGTCCGTTTACTGCCTGGTGGACAGATTGGGGGTCGTGGGCAGGGTCAATCACAAAACATTCTGTGTCTGTCCCGAGTACCCAGACGTTATTGTCAACATCCCAAGTTCCGCCATCTAACGAGAAGGTGCCGCTGGTCACGCAGTTGTGAACGGTCACGCTGCCGTCGGCAGAAGAAGCCATATCAGTGAGTGTCATGAAGTAGGTTCCTGTCGTGTATTCAGGGCTGCCATTTCCACGACGGAACGTAGCACCTTGCCCTCACGCATCTTGGCAAATGCTGCTTCCACGTCGCCCACAGCAATTCGTTCAGAGACAAAGCCATCCAGGTTCAGGTTGCCTAGCCGGTAGTGATCCACAAACATCGGAAAATCTCGGTTCGGTAGACAATCGCCGTACCAGGACGACTTGATGGATCCGCCCCGGCCGAAAATCTGGTCGAGGGGAATATCCCATGTGGTACCCGGCTCGGGGACACCCACCAGAACCATCCGTCCGGCAAGATCGCGGGCTTCAAACGCTTGTTGGAATGTAGCGGGCACACCAACGGCATCAATCACCAAGTCCGCTCCGTTACCCCCTGTGAGTTCGCGGATAGCTTCCACCGGATCGTGTTGGCGGGCGTTGATGGTGTGTGTGGCACCAAAAGAGCGTGTGGTGGCGAGTTTGTCGTCATCTAAGTCCACGGCGATGATGGTGGTGGCTGCCCCCAGGGCGGCACCGGCAATCGCTGCTGTTCCCACGCCACCGCAGCCGATGACAGCTACGGATTCTCCCTGCTTGAGTGCGCCAGTGTTCAGAACTGCCCCTAGCCCGGCTGTCACGCCACAACCAAGCAGGCCGACGGCTGCCATTTGCTCAGGAGCAAGATCACCATCAATTTTGGTGCACTGACCGGCAGCTACCAACGTTTTTTCGGCAAAAGCACCAATGCCGAGTGCCGCCGTGAGCTCCGTACCGTCGGTCAGGGTCATTTTTTGTGCGGCGTTGTGGGTTGAAAAGCAATACCACGGTTCCCCACGGCGGCAGGCTCGGCAGTCACCGCATACGGCCCGCCAGTTCAAGATCACGTGGTCGCCAACGGCTACTTCCGTGACGCCGTCACCCACGGCGCTAACGACGCCGGTGGCTTCATGCCCCAAGAGGAAAGGGAAATCATCAGATACCCCACCTACTTGGTAATGATGATCCGTTTGGCACACACCACAGGTCAGTATGTCCACCAGAGCTTCACCGGGTCCGGGGTGAGGAACCATGATTGTTTCGAGGACAGCCGGTTCGTTTTTGGCTTTGACAACGACGGCCTGGACTTCATGCACGCGGGCGCTCCTTCTTGTGGTGATTAGATCAGGTTGGGGTGGTGTGATGTGGCTCTCTCAGTGTAAGGACCAGCACCGACATCACGGGGTGTTATCTATACGTTGCTGTTGAAGGACTTCTTGGGCATTGTCGTCAAAATTGGCGACCTCCGTGCGGTGGTTTGTGTCGTTGACGGTGTAGTCCACGCTTTCGTTCGCCAACCGGACTTGTCGACCCTCATCTACAAGTTTCTGATGTTTTTTCAGCGCTTTGGTAACTGCTTTAACGTCGCGCGGTGGGATGTGAAGTCTTTCTTCGGATGCCACTCCGGCGAGCAGCTCGCGGCCCCGCTGTAACTCAGCATCGATCTCCGCTCCCAGTAGAAGAACGTTATTGAAGATCCACACTCCCAAAAGTCCTAGAATCACGCCGCCAATGACTCCATAAGTATCGGCTTGAGAGGCGAACTGTGTGGCGTATACAGAAAAAGCGGCTCCGGCCAGGATGGTGCCAATGATCGCACAAAAAGCCCCGGGGGAAATCCACCTGAATTTCGGTTGCTGCACATTGGGTGTGACGTGATACAGAACTGCCACCAACAGCATGAGCAGCACCAGGATTACCGGCCATTTGGTGATATTCCAGACACTGACGGCAGTTTCGCCCAACCCGATAGCTTCTCCAACGGTCCGTGCGATCCCGCCAGAGAGCAAGATCATCAAGAACACCAACACCACTGTGACCACAACAAAGAGCGTGACCATCAACATGGTGGTTTTATGTTTAAGGAAAGTCCGACCTTCTGATACGTCATACACACGATTCATTGCGCGTGCAAACGCCCCAACGTAACCAGAGGCGGTCCATAAGCCGGAGCCTACACCGATAACCAGGGCAACTATCCCGGCGCCGCTAGATTCGGTCAGGTTACTGATGGTGGGTTCCAACAGGGTGTTGAGTTCATCCGGTACACGGCCGGAGAGGAAATCCGTGATGGCGTCCGTTGTTTGTTGGCCTTGACCAAACACACCTAGCAGGGAGACCACAGCCAATAAGCCAGGGAAAACTGAGAGCACGGTGAAATAGGTCAAAGACGCTGCCAGGTCAGTGCAGCCGTCTTGCATGAATTCAGCGAATGCTCGCTTGAAAACATATTTCCACGAACGTTTGGGGATCTGTGTGGGCCGATCCGGTGTAGCTGCATTATCCAGTGTGGTGTCTTCAGCCCGCTCTAAAGTTTCACGGAGAGTGTGTGTGGACACGGTCTTTCCCCTTGTGCTGGTCGGTGGATACGCGCAGAACTCGTGCCTTCATGCCATGTGTGACGTATATGGAGGGCGTGACAGAAGGGAGCCTCCCATCAGTCTACTGATGGGAGGCTCCCTTCTGGTGGCATCCGGTGCGGCGGGGCAAGCCGGACGCGTGGAAACTTCAGTCACTCAAGCTGTGACGCAAACGGTCGGACAATCGGGTGAGGATGCGAAGCTCCTCGGTATCCAAGCCGTTGGCCATCACTTCATGAACGTGACGATCAAAGTGTTCAGCAATGCGCTCTTGAAGGTCGTGACCATCTTCGGTCAGCCTAATGCGCAGGCCGCGAAGATCCTGAGGATCTTGCCAGCGGTGTACAAGGCCCTTGGATTCAAGCCGTTCGAGCATGCGGGACAGGCTCGACTGGGTGAGCAGAACATATTCGTTGAGCTCGTTCAGCCGAATGCCCCGGTCATCTGCCCGGGAGAGGTTGAACAGGACGTCGTACTCACGCATGGAGAGATCCGCGAACTCTTCACGGCGCTGGAGGCGGCGCATCACCGTGACCTGCGCACGGTACAGCGCTTCCCACGCTGCTGTGGAGGTCTCTATCGGGTCGTTAATGGTTTCTCTGATGGGCACGCAGCCAATAGTAGGCGATGTGATTCGGAATCATCGGCCGAAGTCGTCCGCTGTTATGTGGTGATTTTATTGATTTAGCATCTAAATTTGTGGGCCGGAGAGGCTTTGACATCGGCGTAGTCTTGGAGGCTGATATTGCGTGAAGGTTGCGGTGAGTAGAATTCAACTCTTTGGTGGACAAAGCTCCAAAAATCGCAAGAATCCGGGGGCGACACGTGGCACACCCCCGGATTCTTAAGAACTGGGAACCTGACTGTGAAAGTAGCCAAGCGGGAATCTTGAGCTCAGGTCAGGGCTTCAGTAAGGACTCATTGGATCCCTAAGACGCCCGCTGTATGACTCATGATTTCGTCTGCGAGTGCAGGATCGGTGTCCAATCTCTGGCCGTGGGCTGGGATTAACGCACTGAGTCGGGCATCCCAGGTCTGATGGCGCTGCGGGAAACACCTCTGTAATAAGTCCAGCATGATTGGCACAGCGGTGGAGGCGCCGGGGGAAGCCCCGAGTAACCCGGCAATGGATCCATCGGATGCCGTGATCAACTCCGTACCGAACTGCAACACGCCACCTTTGTCTCGATCCTTGCGCATCACCTGAACGCGCTGACCAGCGTGTACCAATTCCCAATCGTTGCCGTCGGCGGTGGGGTAGTACTGTTGCAGGTACTGCACACGTTGTGCCTTGCTTTTGAACAGTTCTGAGATCAGATACTTCACCAGGCTGGTATTCGACAGCCCTGCTCGGCTCATGGGGTAAACGTTGTCTGTCTTGATCGAACGGGGAAGATCAAACAGCGAGCCCTGCTTGAGGAAATTTGGCTTGAACCCAGCGTATGGGCCAAACAGCAAAGACTTGCTGCCATTTTCGTATCGTGTGTCCAGATGCGGAACAGACATGGGGGGTGCACCAACGGAAGCCTGACCATATACCTTGGCGTTGTGCTGAGTAGCGATTTCTGGGTTGGTGTTGCGCAGCCACAAGCCTGAGACCGGGAAGCCGCCGAACCCTTTAATTTCTGCGATGCCAGATTTCTGGAGTAAAGGCAGTGCGCCGCCTCCGGCGCCGACGAAGACGAATTTCGCGCGGATTTCGCGCGTATCTTCAGAATCCAATCGGTTTTTGGTCTGTGCCACCCACGTGCCATCGGACTGTTTGGTGAGGTTAGTTACCTGAGTTCCGGTGCGCACCTGACTTCCACGCGATTGCATATGTGAAACCAACCGTTTGGTCAGTTCCCCAAAATTCACGTCAGTGCCTTCCGGGGAGAAGGTTGCGGCCACAGACTGCGTCCCGCGTCCACGCATGGTGAGCGGTGCCCAGGACGCTAGCTGGTCCCGATCTTCGGAGTACTCCATACGCTCAAAGAGCTTGTGCTGTTTAAATGCTTCATACCGGGCTTTGAGGTAGCGAACATGATCATCGTTGAAGACCATGGACATGTGTGGCACGGGGTTGATAAAACCGGAAGCGGTGCCGAGTTTGCCTTCTTCAACCATCGTTGCCCAGAACTGCCGGGAAACCTGAAACTGCTCATTGATAGCCACAGCTTTGCTGGTCCCCACCGTGCCATCAGGGTTGAGCGGTGCATAGTTCAATTCGCATAAAGCGGCATGCCCGGTACCGGCGTTGTTCCAGACTGCTGAACTTTCTTTGCCGATCCCGTCCAGGCGCTCCACCAGCATGATGTTCCAACTGGGTTCCAGCTCTGTCAGTAAAGCTCCCAAGGTGGCCGACATAATGCCGCCCCCAATCAGAAGGACGTCGGTGGACTCTGTGATCGTCGCGTGGGTCACTGTTTGGGCTCCCGTCGTCGGACACAGGGGCGGTTTGGTGGTCTCCCTGCGCACATAGTGTCACTAAGACTAGTCGGCCAGTGTGCTCTCGTGCACACCAAAGCGGTGTCGCGGACTCAGAAGCTATACAACTCAACGGGTTTCGTTGAGTTGTATAGAGTTGAAGTCTTCAAATCCCGTGGAACTCAAAGGAAAAAAGGAAGTTCGGGAATCGACCGCAACACCGGTGGTGGGAAAAGCTAAGGGCAGGGCGATTTTTTCCTGCATCACTCGTGCGTTGATCTGGCGGTAGATGTCTTGGCGGTTCTCACCATCCGGCAACTGCGCGGCGTCATCAACGAGGGAACGCAGCGTCGCTGACTCTACGCCGAGCTCAGGTGTAGGGGCACTAAATAATGTGGCCATAAAGTAA
Source organism: Kocuria sp. (assembly GCA_030524035.1). Lineage (GTDB taxonomy): Bacteria > Actinomycetota > Actinomycetes > Actinomycetales > Micrococcaceae > Kocuria. Next base: position 834,926 of record JAUNHG010000001.1, read on the forward strand.
TCAGGATCCCGGAAACCGCCATTGATACCTGACAAAAAAATGTCATGCTCAGTGGAGCGGGTCCGCAGGGTTTCGTCGTACACACTCCACGGCACGGGAATAGGAGTGATGCTGAATCCTGCGCGAGCCAGCATGGCTGAGATATCTGCGTAGAGCTGTTCTGGTCGTAAAGCCCATGAACGGGACGAACCTGTGGGATACAGAAAGCGGGCTGTGTGTTTTTTGCGCCCCGAATTTTCCAGAAGGTTCTTGGCTTCTTGGGGATCATAGGCAGGAAAACCGATGTCGTTTTCTGGAACATTGAACCGGGCAGGAAGGAAGGCTTGGGCCACGCTAGTGCCTTGGGGATAGTGATCACGCACGATAGCCTGACGGTCCACCGCTACCATCGCCGCTTGGCGTATCGTGGCGTCAGCAAACAAACCATCACCGCTGTGCAATCCGAGGTAGGTGACACAGTAGGGGTCGCGTTGGAGTACCTGAACGCCTTCCCGCGCCAGGGGGCCAAAAGCATCGAGCCCCACCAGGTCATATCCGTCAATCTGACCGTTGCGCAAAGCTACATAGCGTAGTTCGGCATCTGGAATAGCAACAAACTCCAAAGACCCCAGCGTTCCCAGCTTCCCCCAGTACGTTTCAGAGGCTTCCAGCACCACAGATTCACCCGCTCTTTGTCCCGAGCCAGCTTCCAGACCACGCTGCACTTTAAAAGGGCCAGTGCCCACGGGCGCTGTGCCGACAGTGTCGGCGGAGATTGACGACGGCGCAGCGATCCCAAAAGCAGGGTGGCTCAGGGTCTTGGGGAGCGAAGGATGGGGCCGGTTGAGCAAGATGCGTACTGTGTGCGAATCAACAACTTCAGCGGATTGATAAACGGGCCCTTGGGGCGCGCCACGTCGGAAAATAGCGTCGAATAGACTGTGCCGTCGAAGGCGGGAATCGCGAACTGATGCCGCAGCCCAGCGCTGCATATTCTGCACCACGGCCTCAGCGTCGAACTCTGAGCCGTCGTGAAAAACCACGCCGGGACGCAGGGCAAAATCCCATGCCAGATTGTCTTCGCTGGGTTTCCATGCGGTGGAGAGCCCGGCAACAGGTTCTCCGGTCATGGGATCCGGGGACACCAAGCCTTCGAGTACCTGGCGCGCAATGCGGTTGGTTTCCAGGTTGTCCGTCAAGGACGGATCTAATGTAGGGGCTGTAGCTGCGTTGGCGAATATATAACGCGCTGGTGCCACGGGCTGTGAACTGCGTGTGCCGGGGGGGCTGTTCTGTGGTGTGCATGCGCTCAGAGCGCTTCCAGCTAGTGTTGCCCCTAAAGCGGCGGAGAAGAGCGTGCGCCGTGAGTAGTGCACAGCCACTAATGGCTCCTCTCCACGTAATATCCGAGTGCGCGAGGCGGGACTTGAACCCGCACGCCGAAGCACAGGAACCTAAATCCTGCGTGTCTGCCAATTCCACCACTCGCGCTCACGCCACATACCAGTCAGTGTGTCTGGAGGGGCCGGATCAGTCTACGGGAAGTACACCGTCGTTGTCTGATTCCCGGTATGGTCGTCGTTCTCAGGGTTCTAATCCCAGGTCTCGACGCAACTTGGCTACGTGCCCTGTGGCTTTGACGTTGTACTGCGCCACCTCAATCATGCCCTGAGAATCCACAATGAAGCTTGATCGGATCAGACCTTCGTACACACGGCCATAGTTTTTCTTTTCGCCCCAAGTTCCCCATGCCAAGGCCACGGCGTGGTCGGCGTCTGATAACACAGGGAACGGAAGCCCCTCGTTGTCGCTGAATTTCTTTAAGGCTGTGGGGGAGTCAGGTGAAATGCCGAGGACGGCGTACCCTTCCGCTGTGAAGCGCGCCAGGTTGTCGCGGAAGTCACAGGCTTCCGTGGTGCACCCTGGGGTGGACGCTTTGGGGTAGAAATACACGATGACTCGTTGGCCTGCGTAGTCAGACAGCGAAACATCTTCACCGTCCTGATTATGCAATGTGAAGGCGGGGGCGGTCGTTCCAGGGGCCAGGCGATGGGTCAACTTCAGTCCTTATCTGGTGTGCAATCACGCGGTATAGAGGTCAGATGCAGCATCATGCGTGCTGCCCATATACAGAGTGTAAGCACACTTAGTCAAATGGCCATCGGGTACGGGGTTATAATCGCCGCATGCCAAAGAACCCCCAATGGCCGACTAATCGCCTCTTGTCAACAGCAGCACGATTGGTTGAGCACGCCTGGAATGAGCGCCTTGCGTCTTTGGGAGTCACACACGCAGGTGTTGTGGCGCTGGACGTCCTTGCATCGCACGCCGGGCTTACGCAAGCGCGGTTGGCTCAGGAGGTCCGAGTGCAGGCTCAAACTATGGGTAAAACACTGCATCGTTTGGAAATCCACGGGCATGTTTCACGTAGTCGTAACGTTCATGATCGCCGTAGTCACTTGGTTGTTATTACTGAGGAGGGGCGTCGGGTTCTTGCGGAAGCCACCCGGATGGAAGAAGAGCTCATACGGGACGGATCGTTGTCAGATGAACAACTGCGTCGGTCTCTGGCGCACATTGTGACCACATTGGGTGGTGCGCGGTGGAAACTCGCCGTAGACGACGACGGTGAAGTGCATGAAGTAAGTGGCGCGGTGCGCCCCCACGGACTCGAACCGTGAACCCGCTGATTAAGAGTCAGCTGCTCTGCCAATTGAGCTAGAGGCGCGATCATGGCGCGTGGCCACGGCGGTAAACGGTACCACACTTTGCGTCCTTGCAGATCACAGAATCTGAATGTGGGACGTCTCACGATGTGAAATACAGTGGTCGCTGTTTGACACTTGTGAGGTGGGCGGCAGAGCATATTCGTATGCAATGCACCTCACTGCGAATTGTGGCTGCAGGAACGCTCGTCCTGATGGGATGACGGGTCTGTGGTCATGTTGCGATGAGGTGCATCGGGCCCCGGGAGCCGCCCACCAGGCGGTCGGGGCCTTCTTCGTGTTCGGTACCACCTCGCCGGACCAGAAGGAGTTTTCATAACCCCTACAAGCGGAATCAATCACGCGGTGAGCGTCACCCTTTGACCCCGGGTGTCACTGTCGGGTGGTGGTGACGTGTTTTGGTGCAGACGGTCACCTTCACAGAGCAGAGCGGACCGAAGGACATGAGATGAATAAGCAGCAGGCCATTAGCCCAGCGTTAATGGCGCATAAACGAGCGGATTCTTCCGCCGGACGGCGTGTAAACCAGGAAAATTCTGTGGTACTTCCTGAAGTTCCAGGTGCACAAAAAGTGGTGGAACCTGTGACTATGACCGGTTCGCAGGCGGTGATCCGTGCATTGGAAGAACTTGAGGTCACGGATGTTTTCGGGTTGCCCGGTGGAGCGATCCTGCCAACCTATGACCCTTTGTTGGAAACAACATCGATCAACCACATCCTAGTGCGCCATGAGCAAGGTGCTGGTCATGCCGCTGAAGGCTACGCCTTGGCTTCCGGCCGTGTGGGTGTGTGTATTGCAACTTCTGGTCCTGGGGCTACCAACCTCGTCACTGCTTTGGCTGACGCCACCATGGATTCCGTTCCGATGGTGGCGATCACCGGCCAGGTGTCTTCTGCGTTGATTGGCTCTGACGCCTTTCAAGAGGCTGACATTGTGGGCATGACGATGCCGGTGACTAAACATTCATATTTGGTCACTGAGGCACAGGACATTCCGCGGGTGCTTGCCGAAGCATTTCATTTAGCTTCCACTGGACGGCCCGGACCAGTTCTGGTGGACATCACGAAGGACGCCCAGGTAGCCCAGATGGAATTTTCTTGGCCGCCGACCCTTGATCTGCCCGGGTACCGTCCTGTGGTCCGTGGTCACTCCAAGCAGATTCGTGAGGCCGCTAGTTTGATGGCCAAAGCACAACGTCCCGTGCTGTACGTCGGGGGCGGGGTGATCAAAGCGGGTGCATCGGAAGCTCTTATGGAACTGGCGGAGCTGACGGGGGCGCCGGTGGTCACCACGCTGACCGCGCGGGGGGCTTTCCCGGATTCACATGAACAGCACCTGGGGATGCCCGGAATGCATGGCACGGTGCCCGCCGTCTACGCCTTACAACAGGCAGACCTGCTGGTGACGTTAGGGGCGCGGTTTGATGATCGTGTGACGGGAGTGCTGAGCACATTTGCCCTCGGCGCCAAGGTGGTACACGCAGACATTGATCCCGCGGAAATCTCCAAAAATCGCACGGCTGATGTGCCGATTGTGGGGGATTTAGCCTCAATTATTCCGGAGCTGAGCGCCGCGTATCGGAATCAGAGTGGCTCTGAGGGCGGGGTTGATCTGTCTGCATGGTGGCGGGTTCTCAGGGGCTTGAAAGCGTCATACCCCCTAGGGTGGACTTCCACCGAAGACGGTTTATTGGCACCACAACTGGTCATTCAGAAAATTTCTGAATTAACCGGCCCGGATGCCGTATATGTAGCTGGTGTAGGGCAACACCAGATGTGGTCCGCGCAGTTCGTGAAACATGAGCGCCCGCGTCAATGGGTGAATTCTGCGGGGCTGGGCACCATGGGATTCGCGGTTCCAGCCGCCATGGGGGCGCAAGTTTCTCAACCAGATCGTGTCGTGTGGGCTATTGACGGTGACGGCTGTTTTCAGATGACTAACCAGGAGCTAGCCACCTGCACGCTGAACAATATCCCGATCAAAGTTGCGGTGATCAATAACTCCTCGTTGGGCATGGTGCGCCAGTGGCAAACCCTGTTCTACGACGGCAGATACTCCCACACAGATTTAGACACAGGGCACGAATCACGCCGGATTCCCGACTTCGTCAAACTTGGAGAAGCGTATGGGTGCGCGACGTTCCGTTGTGAGCGTGCGGAGGATGTAGAAGCCACTATTGCGGCCGCACTGGAAATTAATGACCGTCCGGTGGTGATTGATTTTGTGGTGTCCGCTGATGCCATGGTGTGGCCCATGGTTCCGACTGGAGTATCCAACGATCAGATTCAGGTTGCCCAGAACATGACTCCTGAATGGGTCGGAGAAGACGAAGGAGCAGGGGCATGAGCCGGCACACGCTCTCAGTTCTGGTGGAGGATAAACCCGGTGTCCTGACCCGGGTGGCCGGACTTTTCGCCCGCCGTGCGTTCAATATCGACCAGTTGGCGGTGGGCAACACGGAGGTCTCTGGACTTTCACGTATCACGGTGGTGGTAGACGCTGACGGCGAAGCTCTAGAACAGGTGACCAAGCAGCTGAACAAACTCATTCATGTGATCAAAGTGGTGGAACTGGCACCGGAAACCTCGGTACAGCGTGAACACATCATGATTAAAGTTCGTGCGGATGCCGCAACTCGTCTTCAGGTAACACAAGCAGCAGATCTTTTCCGCGCGTCAATCGTGGATGTGTCTACGGATTCGGTTGTTATTGAAGCTACCGGTGCTACGGAAAAGCTCACGGCGTTACTGGACGTCCTTGAACCTTTTGGTGTTCGGGAGATTGTGCGCGCCGGTACGTTGGCCTTGGGGCGCGGCCCCAAGTCAATGTCTGAGCGCGCATTGCGGCACTGAATACTGCCGTGAACCGCCGCCCATAACCCTCACAGGCGATCTGCAAGCAGCGGGTCGAAAATACATGCAGTACAGAAGGAGAAATATTCCATGGCAGCTGAGATTTTTTACGAAGACGACGCAGATCTCTCCATTATTCAAAACCGGAAAGTCGCCGTTATCGGTTACGGTTCCCAGGGGCATGCTCATGCGCTGAACTTGCGTGATTCCGGTGTGGATGTGCGTGTGGGCTTGGCGGAAGGGTCGTCATCCCGGGCCAAGGCCGAGGCTGAAGGTCTAACAGTGAAGACCGTTGCTGATGCCGCTGTTGAAGCAGACGTCATCATGATTCTGACCCCGGATCAGGTTCAGCGCAGCGTATACACCGAATCGATCCAGCCGAATTTGAAGGATGGCGACATCCTTTTGTTTGCCCATGGATTCAATATCCGGTTTAGCTACATTGAGGCACCCCAGGGTGTGGATGTGGCCATGGTTGCCCCGAAAGGCCCGGGACACACCGTGCGACGTGAGTACGAGGTAGGCCGTGGTGTGCCTTGTTTGGTAGCCGTTGAAGTTGACGCATCGGGCCATGCGGAACAGGTTGCCTTGTCTTATGCCAAGGCAATCGGCGGAACCCGTGCTGGTGTGATCAAGACGACCTTCACAGAGGAGGCCGAGTCTGATCTGTTCGGTGAGCAGGCGGTGCTGTGTGGTGGGGTCTCTCACCTCGTGCAGTACGGGTTTGAAACTCTCACGGAGGCCGGATACCAGCCGGAGATCGCTTATTTTGAAGTTCTACACGAACTTAAACTCATCGTTGACTTGATGGTAGAGGGCGGCATCTCCAAGCAGCGGTGGTCCATTTCAGATACCGCTGAATACGGCGACTATGTCTCTGGTCCCCGTGTGATCGACCCATCCGTGAAGGAAAACATGAAGGCGGTTCTGTCCGACATTCAGGATGGTACGTTCGCCACTCGCTTCATTGAAGACCAAGACGGCGGGGCACAAGAGTTCACACAGTTGCGTCAGAAGGAAGAGGGCCATCCGATTGAAGCGACCGGCCGGGAATTGCGGAAGCTATTTGTTTGGACTGACACAGATTCCGACTACACTGAAGGAACCGCTGCTCGCTGAGGCCCCCCGCTTGATCGCGAGCTAGTCGGAAAAGTTTGCGTGATAGCAGGTCGGATCCGGATCTTCCCACCTTCCCTGGGCCGCAGCATTCACGACGACGACGCCCCCCGTGCACTTTGCCAGTGTTTGGGGGGCGCCGTCGTTGGTGACCAATACGCAGGGTTACCTGGGCAGATCACCTAAGAAATCCCCGCCGGGAGACGTATCCGCGGTGATGGCGCCGGCGTAGAGCGTGAGCGCGGCGGCGAACGGGTGTGGGGCCTCTGGCCTATGACGATTACGATAGGTCTGTGACTTCCGAGGTTTCTTCTTCCGCTGCCGATGATCGCCCGGCGTTCTATGTGACGACTGCGATTTCTTACCCCAATGGGCACCCCCATATTGGGCATGCATACGAAGCCGTCGCCGCTGATGCTTTGGCGAGATTTAAGCGACTGGATGGTTATGACGTCCGGTTTCTCACCGGGACGGATGAACACGGCCAGAAGATGCAGCAAACTGCTGATCGTGAAGGCATCACACCGCAGGAGCTCGCTGACCGCAATGCGGCTGCGTTTCAGGCCATGGACGATGCCCTCGGGATTTCATATGACCGCTTTATTCGCACGACGGATGCAGATCACTATGCTGCCTCCCAGGCAATCTGGGAGCGGATGAAGGCTAATGGAGATATTTACCTGGACTCCTACGCTGGTTGGTACTCGGTCCGTGATGAGGCCTTCTACGGTGAGGATGAAACTGAGGTGCGGGAGGGCGGCCGTCGTTACTCCACACAAACCGGAACCGAACTCACCTGGACGGAAGAAGCTTCCTATTTCTTCCGTTTGTCGGCATACCAAGACCGCCTTTTGGACTTGTATGACCAGGATGGTTTCCTCTTTCCGCAGACCCGGCGGAACGAGATCTCGGAATTTGTACGTGGCGGACTCCGGGATTTGTCTATTTCTAGAACCACCTTTGACTGGGGGGTTCCTGTGCCCGATGACCCGGAGCATGTGATGTACGTCTGGGTAGATGCTCTAACCAACTATTTGACCGGGGTGGGTTACCCGGATACCGACGGTGATGTGTTTCAGAAGTACTGGCCGGCTCATGTCCATGTCATTGGTAAAGACATTGCGCGGTTCCACGCTGTGTACTGGCCAGCTTTCCTGATGTCAGCTGGTCTTCCTCTACCGCATCAGGTTTTTGCTCATGGGTTCCTTTACAACCAGGGCGAGAAAATGTCCAAATCAGTGGGGAATGTGATTGACCCCCACGCACTGATCCGTGAATACGGACTGGACCCGTTACGTTTTTTCTTGTTGCGGGAGGTTCCTTTTGGTCAGGATGGGTCCTACTCGCATGACGGAATTGTCTCCCGTATTAACTCTGATTTAGCCAACGACTTGGGGAACTTGGCTCAGCGCTCACTATCCATGGTGGCCAAAAACTGCGGAGGACGGGTGCCAACACCGGAGGAGTTGACTGACGACGATCGAGTGATATTGGAAGCAGCGCATGACCTGTTGGCAACGGTGCGAGAGTCTTTTGAAGCGTTGCAGTTCCACCGGGGCTTGGAAGCCGTATGGCAGGTGGTAGCGGACTGTAACCGATACTTCACTGCACAGGAACCCTGGGTGTTACGCAAGACTGATCCACAACGTATGCAGACTGTTTTGTGGACCACGTTGGAAACAGTGCGTGTTGTTGCACTGCTAATTCAGCCGGTCATGCCCACGGCAGCTGCCGCACTGTTGGATGTTCTGGGACAGCCCGTGGAGCAACGTTACTTCCGCGCGATCACCGATCAGATCACCCCGGGAACGGCACTGCCGCAACCGACCCCTGTTTTCCCGCGTTACGAAGAAAATCAGGGGCTTCACACCTGATCACAGTTCACATAGTGAGACGTTGGTTCGTCATGTGGTTGAGGGCAATGGTCCTCGCCATAGGATTCAGATATGAGTGAGCACAGCGTCGCGTCGTCATCCCTACCGGTACCAGCTCAGGATGCCGCTGAGGCTGTGGTGCATCGGATTGCCGTTGTCCCGGGTGATGGCATTGGCCCGGAAGTTGTTGCAGAAGCCGAAAAAGTCCTGGATGCAGTGTGCGCACCGGCCGGGATCGTTTTGGATAAGCAGATGTTCAATCTAGGCGCTGATCACTGGCTTGCGACGGGGGAAACGTTGCCAGAAGACACCCTGGAGGCTATTCGAGGCTACGATGCCATTCTGTTCGGGGCCGTGGGGGCTGCTCCCGGGGACTCCCGTGTTCCTTCCGGTCTGATTGAGCGTGAGATTCTGCTGAAGCTGCGCTTCAGTTTGGATCACTACGTCAACTTGCGCCCTTCCGAACTTTTCCCCGGCGCAGTATCACCCCTGCGTGATCCGGGTGAAGTGGATTTTGTTGTAGTGCGGGAAGGCACCGAAGGTCCCTATGCAGGTACTGGAGGCGTGCTGCGGGAAGGCACGGACCAGGAAATTGCCACAGAAGTATCCTTGAACACGGCATATGGGGTGCAGCGCCTGGTGCGTTTTGCGTTTGAGCTGGCCAACCGTCGTGAACGTAAAAAATTGACCCTGGTGCACAAACATAATGTTCTGGTTCATGCTGGTCACCTGTATCAGAGGACCGTTAACGCCATGGCTGCCGAATATCCGGAAGTATCGGTGGATTACCAGCACGTGGATGCCGTCACCATTTTCCTGGCCACAGATCCGGCGCGGTTTGATGTGCTGGTGACGGATAACCTGTTCGGGGACATTATCACGGACCTGGCAGGTGCTATTACGGGGGGCATTGGCCTGGCCCCGTGCGGCAATATCAATGCGGACCGTACTGCGCCGTCGATGTTTGAGCCCGTCCACGGGTCTGCACCAGATATCGCGGGTCAGCAGAAAGCTAACCCAATAGCCGCTATCCTGGCCGCAGCCATGATGCTCGAGCACTTGGGCCATCGTGACCAGGCAGAGCAGATCCGGACAGCCGTGCGGTACGACTTGGAACGTCACGGTGGCACGCCGCGCACCACATCACAGATTGGTGACGCGGTGGTTGCAGCTGTGCGGCTGTGATAATCCCTGTGTCACTGATAAAGATCGATGGCGCACACCTTGAGTGGAAGAGAACACCATGACTGTGGCATTTACTAAGCAGCTCAATACCCATGCTCTTTCTGATGATGAGCGTGAGCGCATACTGGCTGACCCCGGCTTTGGACAGCACTTCACGGACCATATGATCCGTATCCAGTGGCATGGCAATGTGGAAGAAGGCAGCGGACAGTGGGAACAGCCCGCTGTGGTTCCGTACGGTCCTTTGGCGATGGACCCGGCTTCCGCAGTGCTGCATTACGGCCAAGAGATTTTTGAGGGTCTAAAAGCTTATCGACATGACGATGGCTCCGTGTGGACCTTCCGGCCGGAGTGTAATGCGGCCAGGATTAATCGTTCCGCCCAGCGTATGGCCTTGCCGTCCCTACCCGAGGACATGTTCTTGGAGTCTCTCAAGGTCTTAGTGGAACAGGACCGGCGGTGGGTGCCCTCGGGCGAGGGTCAAGCGTTGTACTTGCGGCCGTTCATGGTCGCTAGTGAGCCTTTCTTGGGTGTTCGTCCATCACGAGAAGTGCTCTATTGTGTGATTGCCTCCCCGGCGGGAAACTATTTTGGTGAAGCGCAGGCCGTAGATATTTGGCTCTCTAAAAACTGGGCCCGTGCCGGGCGGGGCGGAACCGGTCATGCGAAGTGCGGGGGTAATTATGCGGCTTCTCTTGTGGCGCAAATGGAAGGTGATGCTCACGGTTGCCAGCAAGTGATCTTTACCGATCCGCTGCGCAATCACGCCATCGAAGAGTTAGGGGGCATGAATGTGTTCTTTGTCTTTGACGGCAACACATTGGTCACCCCAGAACTCACGGGAACCATTCTGGAAGGTGTGACTCGTGATTCCATCCTTCAGCTGGCCAGAGACCGTGGGATGACTGTGCAGGAGCGTACTTTCACCCTTGACGAATGGCGCGATGGCGTCGCATCAGGCCACCTCACTGAAGTTTTTGCCTGCGGTACAGCAGCGGTCATTTCTCCGGTGGGTCGGCTGATCAGCGATACCGAAATCATTGGCCCAGACGACCCACAGCCTGGGGAAGTCACTCTGTCCCTACGCCAGGAATTGTTGGAGATTCAAACCGGCCGCAGACAGGACCGACACGGTTGGCTAACGCGGTTGGCCTGAACCGCTACTAGCCTGGACTCATGCGTATTGCCCGTTTCACTGTCGATGACCAAATCCACTATGGCGTAGTGCATGGTGAGAACGACGATCAGGTAGTGGTTCCTTTAGCCGGGGATCCTTTCATCAACGGTGTTCAACCGGTGGAAGGCACGTCGTGGCCGGTGCCGGATGTCCGCTTGCTGGCTCCGGTGATCCCGCGGTCTAAGGTTGTGTGCGTTGGTCGTAACTATGCTGATCATGCCCGCGAAATGGGCCATGAATTGCCGCATAGTCCGCTGCTTTTCCTGAAGCCAAACACTTCCGTGGTGGGTCCCGGTGATCCCGTCACCTTGCCGTCGTGGACTGATGAAGTGTCGTATGAGGCTGAATTGGCTGTGGTCATCGGAAGGATTTGCCGGGATGTGCCATCAGACAAAGTAGATAAGGTGATCTTTGGATACACCTGCGCTAATGACCTGACGGCTCGTGATATTCAGCGCGCAGAACAGCAATGGACCCGCGCCAAAGGCTTTGATGGTGCTTGTCCGCTGGGCCCCTGGATTGAGACAGAGTTGGATACGTCTGATATCGCTATTCGTTCTTCGGTGAATGGGGACCTTCAACAAGATGGTTCCACTGCTGACATGATCTTTGGGGTGGCTGACGTGGTTTCATATGTTTCCAGCGTTTTCACCTTGTTGCCCGGCGACGTTATTTTGACCGGTACTCCAGCAGGCGTGGGGCACGTAGATGACGGTGACACAGTGGAAGTTGATCTTGAAGGCATCGGTGTTCTGAGAACAGCCATACGCCGGTAGAACGTCCTATATATCACCACACGGTTATGCGCTGCTTCGGGGCTACGGCCTGTTAAGCAAGAAGAAATATGAGGAACTAGCACATCATGAGTGACGTATCGTCCACAGCAGTATCCGCCCCGTCCGAGGTCCGCTTGCGGTTTTGCCCGTCGCCGACCGGTACCCCGCATGTAGGTTTGATCCGTACTGCGCTGTTCAATTGGGCTTACGCACGCCACACTGGTGGCACGTTGATTTTCCGTATTGAGGACACGGATGCACAACGGGACTCCGAAGAATCTTTTACACAGCTTCTGGAGGCTTTGGACTGGTTGAACATCACCTGGGATGAGGGTGTTGTGGTGGGGGGGCCACATGAGCCTTATCGCCAGTCGCAGCGTAGTGAGATCTATCAAGAGATCGTCGAGAAACTGAAAGATACGGGCGCACTCTACGAGTCGTATTCCACTCCGGAAGAGGTTGAAACGCGCCACAAAGCTGCTGGGCGCGATCCTAAGTTGGGGTACGACAACTTTGATCGAACCCTCACAGAGGAGCAGGTTGCGGCCTTCCGCGCGGAGGGCCGGGAACCTGTGCTCCGGTTGCGCATGCCCGATGAGGACATAACGTTCCAGGACATGGTGCGTGGCGAGATTACTTTCGCTGCCGGGTCGGTACCAGATTTTGTGGTGGTGCGCGCTAATGGGAAACCGCTTTACACATTAGTCAACCCCGTTGATGATGCCCTCATGGGGGTCACTCATGTGCTGCGTGGCGAAGATTTATTGTCTTCCACTCCACGCCAGATTGCGCTGTACCGCGCTTTAGTTGCCGCGGGTGTGGCTGAGCGAGTCCCGGAATTTGGTCATTTGCCTTATGTTATGGGGGAAGGCAATAAGAAACTGTCCAAGCGCGATCCGGAGTCCAGCCTGTTCCACTTGCGGGATGCTGGTTTTATTCCGGAGGGGCTACTCAACTACTTAGCATTGCTGGGGTGGTCATTATCAGCGGACCAGGACATCTTTACGCAGCAAGAGCTGGTAGAAGCATTTGATATTCATGATGTTTTGGCCAATCCAGCCAGATTTGACCTGAAAAAGGCAACGGCCATTAACGGAGACCACATCCGGGCGTTAGAGCCACACGATTTCCGGAACCGATTGATCCCTTACTTGCAGGCCGGGGGAGTGTTGGGTCAAACGCTCACCGAGCGGGAAAAGTGGGTTCTTGACGCAGCAGCACCGTTGGTGCAAACCCGCATGGACTTATTGGCTGATGCCGTGCCGATGTTGGGTTTCCTCTTCTGTGCGGATAACGATCTGACCTATGACCAACAAGCCGTAGATAAGCTCAAAGATAACGCCCCCGAGGTACTAGCGGCTGCTTCCACTGCTGTGGAGACAATCGAAGATTTCACGGTGGAAAATATTCAGGCTGCGTTGCGTCAGGCGTTAGTCGAACAGATGGGGATCAAGCCGCGTCTGGCTTTTGGACCGGCCCGTGTTGCGGTATCCGGACGGCAGGTTTCTCCGCCGCTGTTTGAATCCATGGAAATTCTGGGTAAGGACTCCGTGTTGCGGCGTTTAACTGCGCTAGCGGAGCGGTTGCAGGGGCAGACACACAACGGAGCGTGAACCGTGTTTGAGGTGGTTGCGCCGCCACATGGCGGGGCTGCATGATTTGCTGGGTCTGACGCAGATAGGTATAGTTGCACCTCGTTGCGCGTGGGTATTGGCAGCTATGAGGTAGGCCAAAGCCCTTGTGCGTAGTGGGGTATGGTGTAATTGGCAACACAACGGTTTCTGGTACCGTCATTCTAGGTTCGAGTCCTGGTACCCCAGCGGCCCCATCGTATAGCGGCCTAGTACTCCGCCCTCTCACGGCGGCAACACCGGTT
>JAUNHG010000004.1 GCA_030524035.1 Kocuria sp.
AACTAGCCCACCAGTCCAGCGCCCCTTCTCGACAACACAAGAAGGGGCGCATCACTAACAAACCCACCACCACACAGCAGTCACTGGTGGTGTGGATAGGAGAGATTGGAATCATGAAACTGAGACCCTCAGCGAAGCTGCCGAACACCACTGCTTGGGCCACGGAGATCATCGGCACCACCTTGGCCGATAAAGGCTGGTGTGGGGCTTCTTTGAATCGTGGTTTGCTACGTGTCCACAATGCGGAAACCGGAGCCGAAGCCACGTTGCAGTTGCATGAGGCGTTTGGTGAAGGTTCCACCGATGTGGTGGTGTTTGCTACCGATTGGCAAGGTATCCATTACGCAGCTGGTGTCCTGGATGACGGTGCTGTGGTGGTGGTTGCTGGTGATATTGCTAGTGCTCGCCTGGAGGTTATCGCCCCGTTAGAGGAGTTCTTGGTATTTGTGACCACTGATCGAAAAGCTGAAGAGTTCTTCGAACGTGACGTGTTCAAGCGATTTTGCACAAAGAATCGCCTCCTGGGTTTACAGTTCGACGAGTGCGTCAGCTACAAAACCCCACCGATGCTTGGTGGGGAAAACATACCCGAAAACCGTGAACTCACAGACATGGAAGTGCATTGGGGTTTATTTGGGCAGATCTTCCACCAAGTCAAAGACAAACAAGACGGCACCCAAATCACCGAAGTCACCACAGAATAACCCCACGCAACACCCATGATGTCTCAGCGGTCTATTATCCGGGAAGTTGACCGACTCCGCGTAGCAGCGATCGATGCTTTACCCCAAGAAATCCCGCCTTACGTTCAAGCTTTCCTCACACGGAAAATCCGCAAAGAAATCACCGTTAAAGAAGCAGGATCACTAGCACATGACGTCCCTGTCCTCTTCGCTATCTGCGGATACAAAGACGCCGTCAGATACTTCTGCGAATCCTTCGTCGTTCGATGCACAGACCCCGAATACCGAAACAGCGACACAGGAACACGAGGCTCTTGGCCCCACCTACAATGGTGCGCCCAACGCGTCGGTTTAACCGGCTACGCAGAACTCTTCAACATCACCAGAAATTTGAGTCCCGGCGCTATACCCCGAATCAAAAGATTTGCTCTTGAAGATTCCGTATTAAAATACGAAGGATACGGGCCACCCGAAAACCCCGGGATCATGTGGCAACGAACCCCTGATATCTCAATCCAAAACTACGCAAAGGAAATGGGCATGATCATGTTCCTGCGCCTATCCCCCGGCGAGAACGATCTAGGGTGGGACCGTGCTGATTGTGATCGCCAGTTAGAGGCTCTCTCCGCGAATCTGCGTCAGCACATCGGTTTACCAGCACAACTGGAAAACCTCGGAGAACCCGACCCCGTCGTCACCATCCCCGAAGGGTTCACCTCGATCTACGACCCCACCAACCCCGACTTCACCCCCGCCGGTGGCTACACACCCCCCACACCCACCGTCTACCACACACCCAACCAACCAACCACCCATACCAAGATCACCGAAAACCATCTGTGACAATCAACCCTCAGTTTCACGGACCCCAACCAGCGTTGATAATGCGCCGTGGCTCACCAGGCCCAACAGCTTCAGCGCTTCCCGCGTGGCCGGATAATCTGGATCTGCGGTGTAACCAAGCAACCTGGCCCGCGGCATCCCCGTGATCTCCAACGCCTCATAGCGCAACCGCAACTCCCCCACCGCAGCATGATGAAGGACCTTGAACCCACGCCGGTGGTCCACAACATCGTGTGCCGCCCACCGACGTCGAAATGCTTGACTGCCCACTGACAACTCCGAGACCAGCATCTCCAGTGCCGAACTGGGGGAATGCGCAAGTTCGGCGCGCAGTATGGCTGCAACCTCGTCAGCGACGGCATCCCAGTCGTGGAAGAACCGTAGAGCATCATCGTCTAAGTACACATAGCGCGCCAGATTCGGGCATTCCCCCTGGGCATCGTACGCGCTGCTATAGAGAGCACGTCCCAAAGAATTGGCAGCCACGATGTCCAGCCCACCGCTCTGGATCACGGCGGGTGCTTCTGTGATCGCGTCAAGCAATTGCCGCAGCGCCACAGGCACACGTAAGTCGGTTGGCTCTGGGGAGCGGGGAGGTCTGCGAGTGGTCGCCGCGCGAACCAACGCGAAGAGGTGAGCACGTTCGGCGTCATCAAGGTTCAGGGCATGTGAAATCGCCGCCAGAACATCGTCAGATACTCCGTCCACCCCGCCGCGTTCCACCTGAATGTAGTAGTCAACGCTGACTCCGGCCAGCGTAGCCACTTCCTCCCGTCGAAGCCCCCGCACACGACGGCGGGGACCACGCGGTAACCCCACATCCTCGGGCTGAATTTTTTCGCGCCGAGACATCAGAAAGTCCCGGATTTCGGTGGAGACCAGCATGTCAACGACGGTACAACGCGAACACTTACCGTATCCAGTGACAACCAGTGCCCCCGATAACTGTCCCTGTTGCGCCAGACTACGGTTGGTTATCGTCGTGGTGAAAATTCACGAAATAACGTCACACAAGGAGCATGCGATGTCGAAGGTACTTGTTCTGGGAGCCGGCGGGCGAATCGCCCGCTATGCGATCCCCATGCTGGCTGCGGCCGGGCACGATCTCACCCTGTACGCCCGTCATGCCGCCGGCGTTGAGGCACCGGAAGGTGCGCGAACTGAGTGTATCGGGGGTTAAGTCCCTGATCTTCGTGCTTTCGTTGGGGATCTATCACGAACTACCCGAGCCATTTGAGACCTGGAACGATCAGATGATCGGTGACGCCCTCAAGGACTACCGCCGCGCGGCAGACATCATCGAGGCTTCCGATCTGGACTACACGATCCTGCGCCCGGCCTGGCTGACTGATGCCGACGAAATCGACTTCGAAATCACACAACGCGACGAACAATTCAAGGGCACAGAGATTTCACGCAAGAGCGTGGGGGCGTTCGTAACCGACATTGTCGCCGACCCCAGCACACACGCCCGCACCAACGTCGGGCTTAACAAGCCCGACACCGACGGCGACAAACCATCTTTCTACTGACTCCATACCCCTATCCGAAAACCCATCAGAGCTAAGGAGCACACTCATGATCGCATTTGATCGCAATGGCAACCAGATCGAGGTCGACAAGGATCTCGGCCAAAACGACCTTGACCTCACCACCCTACCCACGCCCACTGGCACAGACGAAGAAAAACTGGCCGGCCTGGTGAATCAGTTCGGCCACATGTTCTGGCACGGCGCACGCACCCCGGTCATGAAGCGCCCGGATGATGTAGGTATGGAGTTTGAAGAGGTGTTTTTCCCGTCGATGGACGGTGTGCCGCTTGAGGGTTGGTATATCCCAGCCAAAGGCTCCGACAAGCTGCTGGTGATCAACCACCCCATGACCTGCAACCGTTACGGATTTCCGGGGCACCTGGAGCCATGGAATGAGATGTTCGGCGGTTTCGAGGTGGACTTCTTAACCGAGCTACGTCACCTGCACAACGCCGGATATAACATCCTTACCTACGATCTACGCAATCACGGCCTGTCCTCCGACGCCAACGGTGTGACCAGCGGGTTGGGGCTGTTAGAGGCCCGCGACGTCGTGGGCTCCATGCGCTACGTACGCAGCCGCGCCGATCTGAGCGCCATGAAACTGGCGCTGTTCAGCCGCTGCATGGGCGCGAACTCCACGATCATCGCAATGAACCGTTGGTCTGAAGAGTTTGAGGGTGTGCAGGCCTTGGGCATGGTCAACGCCGTTTCTGGTCACGCGTTCATCGAACAGGGCGCGCGCAACTTGGGCCTTGATCCCCACACCGCCCAAGAAGCTCTTGCGGAGCGCCTGTTGGCCACCGCCGGTCAACGTCTGGACGAGGAAACCCCCGAACCGTATGGCGCGGCTGTCAAGGTCCCGGCATTTCTTGCGGTGTTGCGTCGTGATTTCCTGGTCGACGCCGTGAAAGATGGGCAGGAAATTTTTGACTCCCTGGGCTCCGAGGACAAGGAACTGCTGTGGATCGAGGACTCCAACCAGCGTTTCTACGCGTACAACTACTTTGGGCAACACCCTGAGAAGCTGATCGCGTTCTTCGACACCCACGTGGGCTGATTCGAGGCCGCTGATCTTGTACTTGCCGGTGAGGGCCACAAGCGATGATTCATGGACCCCGTGACATCGCCCACTGTCCCTCACCGGTAGTTCTTGCGCCAGGACGACGCACAGCAACACATGCAAGGGTTCCGAAAACTAGAAGTTGAGCAGATCTAGAGTGTAATTTTTACGTTTCTCTAGATACAGAGTTGTAAGGCTAGCGCAAACATAATAGCCAACCCAATGAATGTGAGCCATATACCCGAGGCAGTCGCGGAGGACGCCTGCTGACTGGGACCGAATTTTCCAGAAGCGACAAACCTGGAAATTAATGCACAATTGTTGAAATTTCCACACGTCCCGTGAGAAATATTTATTATACACTTGCGTACACTAGCTCAAACTTTTCATAAACAATCAACATACTTTCGTCCAGCTCATCTTTTGAATGTGACCAAAATTGTTGATGGGCAGCTCTCCAATAGCTTAATGACCTATCCCCCTCGCCTTCATGCCACGCATGAAGGTCTGCAACTTCAGAGAAAATTAGTACTTCAACAGCACTACTTCGAATAAGGGCCACTGGGTCACCCGAGCCGTCAAGAACGATGCTTAGCTGACCCGGTTCAGGAAGCGGATCGCCTTCGGCGTCATAATCTTCCATCCTGCTCGATGTGCCAGTTTTTACACCATCAACAACTAACCTTGATAGCTCATCTGCCATTTCTTTCGTATTTCCAAAAGCCCAAGCCTGGGGCATTGGGGAAGCCGCCAACTCTGGGAGCGCATTTATCGCAGAATTCCAAAACTTCTCAACCGCATCATTCATTGGCACCCCTCCCCACAAAGAGGATAGTTATTGCTTCGCCCACAGACCACCACCAACACCAACCCACACAAAAGCCCCCACGGTAAGACAACTACCGCAGGGGCTCCGAACATGAAGTGGGCCCTGCGGGGCTCGAACCCGCGACCCATGGATTAAAAGTCCACTGCTCTACCAACTGAGCTAAAGGCCCCAGTCACCAGCGCCCGGCACAGAGGGCGTCGGCAACATCCCACATCGTAACCTAGTCACGCCCCACCACACGAACCCGCACTCCCCAAGCACAAAAGCTCGGAGTGAAACCCCTGCAACCATCAGCAGGGCACATCGTAAACTGCTGGGGTGCCACAGCCGCGAGAACACCACAAACCCGTGAAATTCTCCCCGAACACTTTTGATCAGAACGAAGGCGGCCTAGACCCTGCCTTCGTAGCAGAAGTCGCCCATGTCACAGCCGCTGCTGTAGTCCATCGCGGACGCTCCACCAACAACACCGACATACACCGGCGACTCGTGGAATTTACAGACACCGAAGGCCTAGACGGCTTAGCCGCCCTATGGGCAGACGCTCCCCCTGTCACTCTGCCCGGTGCGTTGTGGCGGCTCTACGCTCTACGCGCCGCCGTCCGCACGAACCCTCAACAGTTCAGCCGTTGGTTCAGCGCAGGCCGCACAACAGCACAGGTCTCTGACGTCGTCGCGGGCGTGGCAGACCCCCCAGGCACCCAAGAAATCAGCACCATGGCAAACACCGTGCTCAACGGAGCTTGGACCGGCGATTTTGACGTCGCCCTGGAACGATTCGCCGCATTCTGCCGGGTCAGCGCACTCGGTAGAATCCGCCTAGAAGACCACCACGGACTCACCGCCATCAAAGCCGCCCGCAAACTCGAACGCACCGCCGAAGACCTAGAGGCAGCTGCCCGATCCTGGCGCGCCGGGACCTTAAGCTAAACACCGTCACGTTCACTCAGCGTGAGCATGACGCAACCACTTTGACCACTGCACGGTGAACCGTACGATGGGAGTAGGTGTCGGGCCGCAGGTAGCCCCGGGCTCCATCATTTAGCCGCTACGAGCGGCCTTACGCCGAGAGGCGCTCCCGGTCCGGCACCCCCGAACACAACGAAGGTGTAGAAACCCATGGCGTTGCGGATCTTCCCCGAGGACGATCGCATCCTTGACCTCCTGGCCAATATGGCCGGGCAAGTCAATGAAGCCGCGCGCTGCTGCTCCGAACTACTCGGCGCAGCAGACGACCACGTCGAAAAATCTCTGGAAGAAGCCCGCCGCGTGGACGCCCGCGCCGCAGACCTATACTTCTCCGCCATGACCACCTCCCGGTCCTCCTACGTCCTACCCATTCCACGCGACGACGTATACATCCTCAGCGGATGGCTGGCACGCGCCTGCGAATCCCTGCTGTTAGCCGCAGAAACCATGGCCGAACCAGCCATGCGGCGGCAATCAAAACACGCCATGGAACAACTGAACACCATTGGACGGATGGCCAATTTAAGCGGGCCAGCCATGTACAACCTTTCCACCCTCGAAGGCCTAGACGACTACTGGTTTGACATGTACCGGCTGCGCAAACAAGCCGACCAAACTTTTGAAACACACCGCCTGGACCTACTGGACCAACACAAACCCGCCGTAGCACTCAAACGCACCATCATGGTGGAACACCTGCACAACTCCACACGGGCGCTCAGCCAGCTGGCCACAGAAGTCGGGCGCATCGTGGTAGCGGAGACTTAAGTCTTGACCACCACGGTCCTGGCCCTAACAGCGCTAACACTCACCGTGGGCTACGCCCTGGCGAGTGCCTTTCACGACGCCCCTAACGCCACCGCAATCCCCGTTAAACACCGGGCATTAGCGCCCCACACGGCACTCATTCTGACCGCCATATTTAACGCCCTGGGGGTGGTCATCGCAGCCACCATGATGCCGCTCACCTGGCCATCCGCTCTTCCCCCCAGCATGGCCGACCCCAACCCCACCCTGGGAGTGATCATCTGCGCGCTACTGGCCACCGCCGGGTGGAACCTACTGACGTGGCGGTGGGGGTTGCCGTCATCATCCACTGCCGCATTCATGGGTGGCGCTCTAGGTGGTTCTGTCGCCCTGGGATGGCTGGGGCTCACAGTGCACAACGCTTTAGACGTGAAAATCTTGCGTGACCTTATAGTGCCCGTGGTGCTGATGCCCCTGCTAGCTTTTGGGATCGCCTGGTTATTCACGGCCCCCGTGGTGCGATGGCTACGTCATGCAGAAACCAACCACATCCGTTTACTGGCCCACGTGGGTATGGTGGCAGGTTCCACAGGAACCGCCGTAGGACACGGGGTGCTCCACGGACAACGTGTCCTTTGGCTATTGATCACCATTCCTGCAATCAGCGGCCTAACCGACACACCCGTCGGAACCACCCCGATCACGTGGGCTGTTTTTGTCACTGCAACGGCTTTTATGATCGGTAGCCTGTTTGGCGCATGGCGGATCGCCCGCACAGTCTCCAGCCGCCTGGTCAGCACGGATGCTTTGCGCGGTGGGATCGCGCAAAGCACGTCCGGTCTGTTGCTCTTCCTGGGCGCGCTATCCAACGGGACTGCACTGTCCACCACACACACGATGGTCGGCGCTGTGCTCGGAGCAGGAACAAACCAGAAACACCGCTCCATCAACCACCGTCAACTGCGCAAAACCCTAGTGTGCTGGGCGCTCACGGTGCCGGTCAGCGGCGTCGCCGCCGGAACGTTAGCCCTGGCCATTTCTCCGCTGCTCGGTCAATAACCCAAACGCTGTGGAACACACCGTGCAGCTGCACGCAAGAACTTCAGCCGAACCGGCCCGACACGTAATCCTCCGTGGCCTTCTGCTGAGGATTCTGGAAGATCGTAGCGGTGTCGTCGTACTCCACCAGCTTGCCGGGCTTGCCGGTACCTTCGATATTGAAAAAAGCCGTTTTATCCGCCACCCGCTGTGCCTGTTGCATATTGTGCGTCACGATCACTACGGTGACCTGCTCTTTGAGTTCGTGGATGAGGTCCTCAATAGCGATCGTGGAAATCGGATCCAGCGCGGAACAAGGTTCATCCATCAACACCACATCCGGTTTCACGGCCATAGTCCGGGCGATACACAACCGCTGCTGCTGCCCCCCAGATAACCCGGATCCCGGTTTATCCAAACGATCCTTCACTTCATTCCACAGGTTGGCTCCCCGAAGGGAAGATTCCACCAGCTCATCGGCATCAGCCTTAGAAATCTTTTTGTTATTCAGCTTCACCCCAGCCAGCACGTTATCCCGAATGGACATGGTAGGGAACGGGTTGGGGCGCTGAAACACCATGCCCACCATAGAACGAACCGTCACGGGGTCCACACCGCGCCCATAAAGGTCCTCACCATCCAGCATGACTTTGCCTTTGGCATAAGCCCCAGGGATTACCTCATGCATGCGGTTGAGGGTGCGCAGGAACGTGGATTTTCCACAGCCAGAAGGGCCAATAAACGCCGTGACGGAACGGGAGTCAATGGTGATACTGACGTCCTCCACAGCTAAAAAGTCGCCGTAGTAGACGTTTAGGTGTTCGACGTCGATTCGCTTGGACATCTGATATTCAGCTTCTTTCGTAGTCTATGGGTTATAGATCAGCGGCCGGTCTTGGGCGCAAAAGCCTGCGCGATCAAGCGGGCAATCAAGTTCAGCAGCATCACAAACACAATCAGAATCAACGCCGCAGCCCACGCTCTGTCTGTGGAAGGGTCCGGGGCAACGGGGGCAACCGGCCTCATCAACTGCTGATAAATGAAGGTGGGTAAGGTGGCCATCCAGTCGTTGAACACATTCAGGTTCACCCGCTGGAAATATCCCACAGTGACCAACAAGGGCGCTGTTTCACCAATGACGCGCGCGATCGCCAAAGTCACCCCGGAGGCAATACCGGAAATGGACGTGGGAATAACAACCTTCAAGATGGTCCGCCACTTACGCACACCCAACGCATAAGACGCTTCCCGGAGTTCATGCGGCACGATTTTAAGCATTTCTTCCGTGGATTTCACCACCGTGGGAATCATCAACAGCGCCAAAGCCACGGCACCAATAATTCCCATTCGAGTATTTGGCCCCAAAAGCAGACCAAATAGCGCGGAAGCAAAGAGTCCCGCCACAATAGAAGGCACACCCGTCATCACATCCACAAGGAAGGTGATGACCTTGCCGAGCCAATTACCGTTGGAATACTCCACAAGGTAAATCGCGGTAAGCAGACCGATGGGTACGGAGAACAACGTGGTCCAGAAAGTCACGGCCACGGTACCGAGGATCGCGTGGAGAGCACCACCAAGAGCGGGGTCCCCCGCCCGGTCTGCGGCGCGGTCTCCGCTGCCGGTCACCCCGCCCATCGTGGTAGTCAGAAAATCAAGCGACATGGTGGGCACGCCACGCACTAACACCGTCCAGATCACAGAAATCAACGGGATGAGTGCCACAATGAACGCCGCGTGAACCACATAGGTCAGGGCGGCATCGGCCCCTTTGCGCCTACCTTCAATGACACCAACTGCCACCGGTGCGAACACCAGGAAAATCGCCGCAGAAAAAAGAGACCAGGTGGCCACACCAAATCCGATCAGCGCGGACACTGCTGCTCCCACAACCACCGCACCCACCATGACCACAGGAACCAACCATGTAGGCCGTTGACCCGACGTCAATGAATTCTTGCGTGAAAGCGTTGACGACGTGGATTGCGTGTTAATTGACATCAATTGGCCCCCGAGAATTCTTTGTACCGGGCAATAATGGCCCGGGCAATAAAGTTCACGATCAGGGTGATCACGAACAACATCAACCCTGCTGCGATCAGTTCCGCTAAGCGGTCGCCATAGGCCTCCGGGTAGTTCAGAGCGATTTCGGCAGCAATGGTGTTGTTGCCGGTACGCACCAAGGACCATTGCAACCCGCCAGTGGACAGCACAAGGGCAACCGCCATGGTCTCCCCCAAGGCACGCCCCAAAGCCAACATGACCGCAGAAATAATGCCAGTCCTGGCAAAAGGCAGTACCGCTTGACGAATCATTTCTAACCGGGTGGCCCCTAATGCCAAAGAGGCTTCCTCATGCAGCTGCGGGGTCTGCACGAAAATCTCCCGACATAGGGAAGTGATGATCGGCAGAATCATAATGGCCAGCACAACCCCGGCGGTCATCACCGTGCGACCAGTGGTCGACGCTGGCCCCGCGAACAGCGGAATAAACCCAAGGTGATCCGCCAACCAGGTGTAGATCCCGGTTAACGCGGGGGCAAGCACGGTCATACCCCACGCCCCGTAGACCACGGAGGGGATGGCCGCTAGCAAATCGATGACATAGCCCACAGGTTTGGCCACCGTGGCAGGGGCATAGTGGGAAATATATAAGGCCACCAAAATACCCACCGGTGTGGCGATCAGTAGCGCAATCGCGGAAGCCATCAGCGTCCCGAGCACCAGGGGGTACACATAATTCAGGAACCCCTTGCCCCCAGAAACATCAGTTGCCGGGATTTCCAGCACCGGGGAAGCCTGCCACGCCAGAAAAACGGCGACGGCGGCCAACATCGCGAAAATCAAAATTCCAGCGGACAAGCTCAATCCGGAGAAAATTCGGTCCCCAGCACGTCCAGCTGTCGACGTAGTCTGAGCCAATGAACCGCCGGGGGTCTGGCCTGTCCCCTGTGACGGATTGCGCTCATCGGAAGTATTGGTTGACATGCGTCACGACCCTTCAGCAACCGTGATGCCGTTAATCGCTTCCTCGGCCTTGACCCGCAGGGAATCAGATAACGGCGCGGACCCTGCGGCCTCAGCAGCAACTTCCTGGCCCCGTTCAGAAACAACATATAGGCCGAAAGCTTTAGCAGCGTCCGCCGTTTCCTGGTCCTGGTACTGATTGCAGTAAATGTGATAGCTGACCAGCACAATCGGGTAGGCCCCTGATTCCTGCGTGTCACGCTCTAGTTCCATGGCCATTTCTGCCTCAGAACGGCCTTCAATCACCGTGGACGCTTCCACAGCTGTAGCGGCTGCTTCTGAGGAAAGATCCACGTATTCACCCCCCACTCCCACGGAAACGGTGCCCAACCCGTCGCCATCAACGGCAGAGGCATCGGCGTACGTGATCGACCCTTCCGTGCCGGTCACTGTGGACACCACCCCGGATATGCCTTGGGCGTTTTCCTGGCCGGAAATGGGCCAGGATTCATCTGCTTCATCCACCCAAACATTCGGAGCGGAAGCATTCAGGTATTCGGTGAAGTTCTCGGTAGTACCGGATTCATCCGAACGATGCACCACGGTGATTTCGGTTTCCGGCAGTTCAATATCCGGGTTTTGTTCCACAATCGCGGGGTCATCCCACCTGGTGATTTCCCCGGCGAAAACTTGGGCGATGGTGGTGGCGTCCATCTTCACGTGATCAATGCCTGGCAGGTTGAAGGCCAGAGCAATCGGGGAAATATAGGCAGGAACGTGAAACGCGCCATCAGGGCCGCAAATCTGTTGGGAAAGCTCGTATTCGTCGTCGCTCATAATTGCGTCCGAGCCTGCAAAATCCGCGCCACCTGCCAGGAAAGCTTCACGCCCGGCGCCGGAACCATCCGGGGAATAGCGGACTTCCTCGTCAATGTCACGAGACGCGGCATCCGTCCAAGCCGTCATCGCTGCTTCTTGGGAAGAAGCACCCGTACCAATCAAGGGAGCCCCTGTGCTGCACGCACTCAGCGTGAGTGCGCCCAGAACCACAGCGGCGGTACGACCAAGGAGAGAAATCTTCACCATGATCCCTTCGTGTCTTTTCATCTCACGATCTCCGGTGCGGAAGGTCCGTGTCATGGGCGGCTTCCTCACCGTCACAAACTGTAGGGGTGCCACGTGGACGACGGAACTGCGACAGGTGAACGC
The DNA here is from genome assembly GCA_030524035.1 of Kocuria sp. Taxonomy (GTDB): domain Bacteria; phylum Actinomycetota; class Actinomycetes; order Actinomycetales; family Micrococcaceae; genus Kocuria. The sequence continues at coordinate 11,880 of JAUNHG010000004.1, forward strand.
TAGGTGAACAGCACCCGGACTTTTCGCAACCCCGATGGCCGCGCGGAATCACTGGCGTCCGGAAGATACACCCTCCTTACCTAAGATGTCCTCATGACCAAAGACACCGCCGCCCTCCCCTTACGTGGCTTGGGTTCGGTGGTTCGCGGACGCGCTCAGGCGGGCCTGTTACGCGTCCGCGCTGGTTTCCTACAGGCCTTGCAACTGACGACGGCGGCGGTAGCCGCATTTGTTTTTTCGGAACGGGTCCTGGGACATCAAGGACCGATTTTCGCGGCCACTGCCGCCACGGTGGCATTGGGGTTCTCGAAAGATGGCATCCGTTACCGCAGAGTGCTGGAAGTAGGTATTGGGTGCACGCTGGGCATCTTGCTCGCCGAACTGATGACCCATTGGATTGGGCATGGTGTGTGGCAGGCGGCTGCGGTCATGCTGCTATCCGTGCTGTTAGCGCAGTTCCTAGATAGTGGCACGTTGTTCACCACTCAAATGGCTTTACAGTCCCTACTGGTGGTCATGCTCCCACCCCCTGTGGATGGAACTCTCACCAGGTCTGTGGACGCCATGGTGGGCGGGGCTTGCGCATTGTTACTGGCGTATTTGGTTCCCACGGACCCCAGACGCCAACCGCGCACCCAGTTAGGCATTCTCACGGCTGAACTTTCAGAGGTATTGCGTGATGCTGCAGGAGCCGTGCGCCGTGACGATTCCCACGCTGCATGGCGCTGCCTGGTGCGTGCGCGACGGACTCAACCACTCGTGGATGCAGTGAATTCTTCCCTCAAATCTTCCGACGAAATTGCACGGGCTGCTCCGTTGCATCGGCGGCACCGTTCAGAGGTGAACGATATCGCTCGGGCTGCACGCTATGTGGACCTGGTGACCCGTAATACCCGCGTATTAGCCCGACGGGTGGCAAGCATCATCAATCACGTGACGTTGGCGCCGGAAGCGATGGAGTCCATTGCAGATAGCCTGGAATCTATCGCGGATATCGTCTCCACTGTGGGGTCGGGGTTAGTTGTGGCACATTCCGGGGCACGGAAGTCGTATCTACGGCAGGCACATAACCAGCTGGAAACGTTGGGAGCTCAGATGCACCCAACCACTATGGGAATCCAGACCATGGAAGGACAAAGTCTGGTTCTTCTGTTGCGGCCCATGGTGGTTGATTTATTGGAAGCCACAGGCATGAATCACGAGGATGCCGTGGCCATACTGCCTCCGCTAGACGACTGGGACCGGGACTAATATGCCCCCAAGCTTGTCGTGTCTGAGCCCCTTTGTACGTTGAGGTCATGAGCACCAACACCAAACGCAAAACACCGGGGTACCGCTGCACCGAATGTGGGTGGAGCACTGTCAAATGGGTGGGGCGCTGTGGTGAGTGTCAAGCCTGGGGCACTGTGGATGAGGTCGGTGCAGTCAAAGTGCGCACCACACCTGCACGTGTGGTGGATTCCCCCGCCCAACCTATTGCTGACGTCGACGCATCCCACGCGGCGTTTGTGCCTACCGGAGTTCCTGAGCTGGACCGTGTGTTAGGGGGAGGTTTGGTCCCGGGCGCGGTCATCCTCCTGGCTGGTGAACCTGGCGTGGGTAAGTCCACACTGTTGGTGGATGTCGCAGCACGTGTAGCCCGTGGGCACCCACCCGGAAAACCCCGCGGTGTGTTGTACGTGACCGGGGAAGAATCCGCAGCTCAGGTGAAAATGCGCGCGGACCGTGTGGGGGCAGTGGCTGACTCTCTGTACCTCACGGCGGAAACAGACCTTGCGACGGCCCTTGGCCACGTCGAGGCACTGAACCCAGAAGTACTAGTGGTGGATTCTGTCCAAACGCTCAGCAGTGCGGAAGTTGATGGCGCAGCAGGCGGAGTCACCCAGGTACGGGAAGTAGCGGGTTCTCTCATCGCAGCCGCTAAAGCCCGTAGCATGACCGTTCTGTTGGTAGGCCACGTCACCAAGGAAGGCACCATTGCCGGGCCACGCTTACTAGAACATTTAGTGGATGTGGTCTGTCAGTTTGATGGTGACAAACACTCCAGCATCCGATTGCTACGTGCGACTAAAAACCGTTACGGCCCCACGGATGACGTGGGGTGCTTTGAGCTGCAAGAAACGGGTATCCGTTCAGTAGAAGACCCTTCCGGTTTGTTTGTTTCCCGCACGGCTCAGGCCGTCTCCGGTACCTGCCTGACCGTCACGATGGAAGGGCGGCGTCCCTTGCTGGCGGAGGTTCAAGCGTTACTGGACCGTTCCCAAACCGCTCAACCGCGTCGGGCTACCGCAGGGTTGGATTCCTCCCGCGTAGCTATGTTGTTAGCTGTTTTACAACGTCGCGCAGGACTGTCTTTAGGGGATATGGACGCTTATGTATCCACCGTCGGGGGTGTGCGTTTAGGGGAGCCCGCTGCGGACCTCGCCGTGGCCCTCGCCTTGGCCTCGGCGGCCCAGGACAAACCACTTCCCCAACGATTGGTGTGCTGTGGGGAAGTGGGATTAGCCGGGGAGGTCCGCCCCATCCCCGGGATTAGTCGACGTATTCACGAAGTGTCCCGGCTGGGGTTCACACACGCGGTGGTTCCTGCCAGCCCACAAGGGACCGGAACGATCCCGAAAGGTTTTAAAGTCAAGGAAGTCACCACGCTGGCTGATGCCCTGGAACTCTTTTTCCCAGCCTCAAACATCTAGCAAGCCACCTGTCGTGGATTATTCCAGAGTGAATTCCACTCCTTCGCTGCGGGTTTCTCCCAACGTGACGGTCACACGGTAATTCCCGGGGTTCACTTTTTCCCCTTCCGTCGCGCAGTCGGGTACTGACTGGCGTCTGGTCCACTCAAATCGCGCTGTTTCGGTGCTATCCGGTTCTAGTTCAATCGGGCGGTCTTGACCGTCAATCTGGCACGCCGCGGAGTCAAAAACAGTGTTAGCGCCGTCGGAAACCGTGAAGTTCATGCGCGCTGTACCCGCATTGACCATGCACGGCTGGTCCCCCGTGTTCTTCAAAGACATAATCAGGATGGGCTTGTCTTTCTCACCATATTTTTCTTTATCGGTGGAAGCGCTCACTGTCAGTCTTTCGCCGCAAGCACGGGCGGCTGGACCGGTGGCACCATCACTTGCCTGCGACTGCGCCCTCGGGGAAAACCCGGCAAAGGGGTCCGTGTTAGTTGGTTGCGCTGCCGCCGGTTGTGCGTCGTCCTGTGCTCGCCCGTTGAACAGGTTCATCACACCAAAACCCACAGCCAGGATCACCACCAGTGCCAGAATTACCGCCACCACACGACGACGGCGGTATACCTCTGGCGCTAGAGCACGATCACTGTCATCCACTGTGCCAGGCGCGGACGCGGTGGGGCGGGAGTCGTCTTGCCTGGTCAAGGCGGTTGGGGCTTCCCGGGATGAAGTACGTGAACGCGGGGGTTCTTCCGTGGAGCTGCGGGGAACACGCTGACGCGCCGGGGTGGTGGTTTCACCTAAGTCAGGCAGCTCAAAGTCCCAGGAGTCACGCCCTGACTGTGACCCCTGACCGGACCCGCCTTGTGAACGCCCACCTGCATCGTCTCGTGCCATGATCTCCAGGCTACAGTGGTGTTGATGACCCCCGCGCATATCTTCTCCCCCGCACCGGATCCGCAGGTGGTTCGTCGCCTGCACCACAGGATCACCCAGTGGTATGCCGCTGCGAGTCGGGACCTGCCGTGGCGTCACCCAGATTGTTCAGCGTGGGGTGTGTTGGTTTCCGAAATTATGCTGCAGCAAACCCCTGTCGTGCGCGTGTTACCCCGGTGGTCGGAATGGATGCGCCGGTGGCCGCATCCTGTGGACCTTGCCCACGCTGATACCGCAGACGTACTGCGCGCCTGGGACCGTCTGGGATACCCGCGCAGGGCTTTACGGCTACAGGCTGCTGCCCGGGTGATCGTGGAACGGCACGGTGGTCAGGTGCCGCAAGATCACAGCGCTTTGTTGGCGCTACCGGGCATTGGCGCGTATACGGCTGCGGCTGTAGCGGTTTTTGCGTTCGGGGATCGGCAGACCGTCGTGGACACCAATATCCGTAGGGTTCAGGCACGGGTGGTCACGGGCACCGCGCTCCCAGCAACTTCCTTGAACGCAGCTGAAACACGCTTGGCGGATCAGCTGATGCCAGAAGACCGCGAGTTATCCGTGGCCTGGAATCAAGCCGTGATGGAACTGGGGGCTTTGGTGTGTACCGCTCGCTCCCCCAGCTGCACACAGTGCCCGGTGTCCTTCGATTGCGCATGGGTTGCTGCGGGCTCACCCCCACCTGTAGTGCCGCCCAAAGGGCAAAAGTGGCACGGCACAGACCGGCAAGTCCGTGGCGCGGTTATGGCGGTTCTGCGCGCAGCGGACGAACCCGTGCCGGAGGACTGGCTCACGACGGCCACACACATCAGTGTGGGCCCCGAGCACCAGGTGTCCACCGCGACTCAACAACAGCTCGACAAACTCCTCATCCTGGATGCTCCACCGCAACAACGACGACGCGCAGTCCGTGGGTTAATTCACGACGGCCTGGCTATCCGCCAGGCAGGGGGCATCAGTCTCCCATGAATCCAACACGGCATAAAGCCAACCCGAGTTAGAACTCCAGGAGCATGCGAGTGTTGCCCAATGTGTTCGGTTTGACCCTGGCAAGGTCCAGGTATTCCGCAACGCCTTCATCCTGAGAACGTAGCAGTTCGGCAAAAATTTCCGGGTCAATCTGGTCTTGGTTAGGCATCACGTTGAACCCGTGACCCTGGAAAAACGAGACCTCAAAGGTCAGGCAAAACACTCGTTCCACGAGCAGCCTCCGAGCCTTATGCAGCAGCTCATTGACCAGGCGGCTTCCGATGCCCTGCCCTCGCACTGTGGGGTCCGTGGCCAAAGTGCGGATCTCTGCTAGATCTGCCCACATCACATGTAATGCGCCGCACCCCACAAGACACGTGTTACCACGTTCATCCGTAATTTCCGCGACCACGAACTCCTGGATGCTTTCGTAATAGGCCACCGTTTCCTTCACCACTAAAACCCCAGCTGAAGCCAGCGGGGTTACTAGCGCTTTAATGCCGGGGACATCACGCGTTGTGGCCTCACGGATACGGATTTCAGCACTCATCGTGCCCAGTGTAGGCACGGGTATGGGGGCCGCACCCGTAAATGCGACCCCCATCACCATACACATGACGTGCCAGACGCCCGTCAGAATGTGGTTTGTCTGCTCCCGGAGATATCCGGACCAGAGCCCTCAGGCCCTGCGCCGTGTTCACTACTGTGCGGAACATCCGTACCGGACGGTTCTTCGCCAGGTACTAAATCCGCATCACTATTGGTTTCAGCGGAAGGTTCTGCGTCCGAAAAATCAGTGTCAGGAAGCTCCGACATCGGGGTGCCAACGAATGTAAAAGTTTGGTCTTCGCCTTCACCTTCTACATCCACCAAAACCTGCTCACCGGAGGTGATTTCCCCAAAAAGGATCTTTTCCGACAAGTGGTCTTCGATGTCACGTTGAATGGTTCTGCGCAACGGACGAGCCCCCATAGCGGGGTCATACCCACGAGCAGCCAAAGCTTTCTTGGCGGGGTCCGTCACCACGATGGACATGTCCTGTTCACGCAAACGTTCCTGCAGACGGGCCACAAACAAATCCACAATCTGGACGATCTCTGCTTCGGTCAGTTGCGGGAAGACTACGACCTCGTCCACACGGTTCAGGAATTCCGGCCGGAAGTGCTCTTTTAGTTCCTCCTGCACCTTGGCCTGCATGCGCTCGTAATTGGACCCTGCATCGGAACCAGCCTGGAAGCCCACGGGAACCGACCGTGAAATATCTTTGGTACCCAGGTTAGTGGTCATGATGATCACCGTGTTCTTGAAGTCCACGACACGGCCCTGAGAGTCGGTGAGGCGGCCATCCTCCAAAATCTGCAACAGGGAGTTGAACAAATCCTGGTGGGCCTTTTCGACCTCGTCAAAAAGCACCACAGAGAATGGCTTACGGCGCACCTTTTCCGTCAGCTGTCCGCCTTCCTCAAACCCGACATAACCGGGAGGGGCACCGAACAAACGGGACACTGTGTGCTTTTCCTGGTATTCGGACATGTCCAAGGTGATCAGGGCGTCGTCATCGCCAAATAAGAATTCGGCCAGCGCCTTAGCCAACTCAGTTTTACCAACCCCGGTGGGGCCCGCAAAAATGAACGACCCACCCGGGCGGCGGGGATCCTTCAACCCCGCACGTGTTCGCCGAATTGACCGCGACAGCGCCTTGATAGCGTCGTTCTGGCCAACGACACGCTTATGCAGTTCGTCTTCCATGCGCAACAGGCGGCCGGATTCCTCATCCGAAAGCTTGTACACCGGAACACCCGTAGCTACTGACAGAACATCAGCGATCACATCAGGAGTAACTTCAGCAACCTGATCGCCGCCTTCACGCCAAGCTTTGTCCTTCTCAGCACGCTGTGCAATCAGCTTTTGTTCACGGTCACGCAGGGAAGCCGCTTTCTCGTAATCCTGCGCCTCAATGGCGTCTTCCTTAGCTTTCCTGACCTCCGCAACCTGTTCGTCAAGTTCCTTGATCTCGGGGGGCGCAGTCATGCGCTTGATCCGCAAACGGGCACCGGCTTCGTCAATTAAGTCAATCGCCTTATCCGGCAGGAAGCGATCCGAGATGTAACGAGCTGACTGACTGACGGCGGACTCCAAAGCTTCGTCAGAGATCGACACCCGGTGGTGTGCTTCGTACTTATCCCGTAAACCCTTCAGGATTTCCACTGCGTGCGCTTCAGACGGTTCATCTACCTGAATAGGTTGGAAACGCCGTTCCAGGGCAGCGTCTTTCTCAATGTGTTTGCGGTACTCATCCAGGGTGGTTGCCCCAATGGTTTGCAGCTCCCCCCGAGCCAACATGGGCTTCAGGATGGAGGCAGCGTCAATTGCCCCTTCCGCAGCGCCCGCGCCCACCAACGTATGGATTTCGTCGATGAAGAGAATGATGTCCCCACGAGAACGGATTTCTTTCAGCACCTTCTTGAGGCGTTCTTCAAAGTCACCCCGATACCGCGAACCCGCCACCAAAGACCCCAAGTCCAGGGTGTAGAGATGCTTGTCCTTCAGAGTTTCCGGCACGTCTTCCCGCACAATGGCCTGCGCCAAACCCTCAACCACAGCGGTTTTACCCACACCGGGCTCACCAATCAACACGGGGTTGTTTTTGGTCCGACGGGAAAGCACCTGCATGACCCGTTCCATCTCCCGAGCGCGGCCAATCACCGGGTCCAGTTGACCTTCACGCGCCGCCGCAGTCAGATTGCGCCCGAATTGGTCCAACACCGCAGAACCGGCGGGAGTGCCTTCTCCCGAAGAACGAGCACCAGCACCAGCGGTTTCTTTCTCTTCTCCGGAGCCCCCCTGGTATCCGGAGATCAAATCCAGCACAGTGGAGCGCACTTTCTGGGGGTCCGTACCTAGTTTGGTCAATACCTGCGCGGCAACACCTTCCCCGGCACGAATGATGCCCAACAGAATGTGCTCTGTTCCGATGTAGTTGTGGCCAAGCTGCAGAGCTTCCCGCAGAGAAAGCTCCAGCACTTTTTTGGCGCGCGGGGTGAAAGGAATGTGCCCAGACGGAGCTTGTTGCCCAGGGCCAATAATGTCTTGAACCTGCTCACGGGCGGCGTTCAAGGTGATACCCAGGGAGTCAAGAGCCTTGGCCGCGACACCCTCGTTTTCGTGGATAAGGCCCAACAGCAAGTGTTCCGTGCCGATGTAGTTGTGGTTGAGCATCCTGGCCTCTTCTTGGGCCAGCACCACGACCCGTCGGGCCCTGTCGGTGAAGCGTTCAAACATTGATACTCCTCAGATTGATCGTTATGACGATGCTACGCAGACGATCCGTTCTTTCCGGGGGGTGTTCGCCACCGGCGAGAAGGTTTCTGAAGCAGATCGCAAGACATTCCGAGGCTCAATCTCACGACTTCACTGCGCACAAAAAGACGGTGATTCATGGTGAGTACTGATCAGTATTTTTATAGAAAGTCCCATGGCAAAGGGCTGGAAGAACTTACCTAGTTCTTCCAGCCCTAGCGCGACTTAACTGATCATACTGAGTAGTTCAGTTAAGTTGTTCAGTCGAAAATTCGACGTCACGTACTTCAGAACACATCAATCACTTGTGTGCTGCATAGTAGGCGTCCTGAATCTCCTGATGAATACGGCCACGATCAGAAACGTTGTAGCCATTAGACTTGGCCCATTCACGAATCTTGGGGGTATCCGGGTTACCGCGCGTCACTACCGTAGCGCGCCCACCGCTACGTCCCTTACCGATAGTGGCCCGGCGGGCTTTAGAAACGAAGGGACGTATTGCCCCACGCAGCTTGTCGGCATTCGCACTGGAGAGGTCAATCTCATAGGAGTTGCCATCCAAACCAAAGCGAACGGTTTCGTCAGCAGGGCCGCCGTCGAGGTCGTCTTCAAGGATGATCTTTACTGTCTGTGCCATTGTGTGGGTGTCTCCCGTTTTTGCTTGCGTTGCAGAGGCGAGCGGGACCAGAGGGAGCTTATTTGCTAAAAAGCGCCGCCACCAACCTGCTCGATGAACACAACATTAAACCTATAGACAACGTTATGCAATTAACGGGTTGGCAACTTTGGTCTAGATTTCACACTTTCCTCATGTTTACTGACGCATATCATGCGCAGTCACCAAAGTTGAACTCTTCATATACCTACTTCTGTCTACTGTCACAGTGTCTGCAAAATAATATTATTCCTCATCTTTCAATGAAGATTCGTTCTGTTCATCATTACGAGTAGTCACGCGGTGTTCTTCCCGAGCTTTTACCGCGTGATACCAGCGTTCCGCATCCTCTTGAGCCGTCTTCTGAGCTTCCCGCTCTCCCCGATCTGCACGCACCACAGAACGCAAGACAAACCAGAAAATCAGTCCAACACCAATGGATGGCAGCAACACCGCTGCATACTCACCCATAACCGCTACATACTCACCCATATCCTCAGTCCTTCTCTGGCTTCATCAAAGGAAACAAAATAGTTTCCCGAATACCAAGGTCTGTGAAAAGCATGATCAGACGATCTAGACCCAACCCAAGTCCTCCCATAGGTGGGGCGCCGTGCTCCAGTGCGCGGAGAAAGTCGTAATCCAGCTGCATCGCTTCTTCATCGCCTGCTGCGGCCATACGCGACTGTTCCGTCAAACGCTCACATTGAATGACTGGATCAACCAGTTCAGAGAATGCGGTCCCGCGTTCCATTCCACCGATGATTAAGTCCCATGCCTCAATCACACCTTCTTGACTACGGTGCTCCCTGGCCAAAGGTTGAGCCGCAGGTGGGTAATCGTAGACAAAAGTTGGTTGAATCAGAGTTGGTTCTACGATTTCACCAAACAGTTCAATCACAAGTTTTTGTGCATCCCACTCATCTTTGATGGCGATGTCCTGCTCAACGGCAATCGCTCGTAACTCATCCACGGAAGTCTGTGGCGTGACCTCCCGCCCAATTTTCTCAGACAAGCCGGGATAAACTCCCACCCACACCCATTCCCCACGAAGGTCAATATCCCCTTGGGCGGTGCGCAAGGGGCCATCAACCCCCAAGGCATCCGCGCAAGCCACGATGATTTTCTGGATCAACGCGGCCATGGTGAATTGATCCCCCCAGGCCTGATAAGCCTCCAAGGTGGTGAATTCCGGGCTGTGCGTGGAATCCACACCCTCGTTACGGAACACGCGCCCGATCTCAAACACCTGTTCAACGCCTCCGACCACGGCACGTTTGAGAAACAGTTCCGTGGCAATGCGTAAAGTCATAGGTTGATCAAACGCATGAAGATGAGTTTCAAAAGGCCTGGCAGTAGCACCGCCGTGCACTAACTGCAGGACAGGGGTTTCAATTTCCAAATACCCTTCGTCTTCCAAAGTGCGCCGCACAGTCTTAACGATAGTGGCGCGAGTTCGTACTACCTCACGCGCAGGCTGACGTACCAGAAGATCTAAATATCGCTGCCGAACCCGGGTTTCTTCATTCAATTCACTACCCTCATAAAGATTGGGTAAGGGGCGCAGCGCCTTGGAAGCCATCTGCCAGTGATCCACCATGACGGACAATTCCCCCCGACGGGAACTGATCACCTGACCGGTGGCGGACACAAAATCCCCTAAGTCCACCAGGTTTTTCCACTCCCCTAATGCTTCTTCACCCACAACCGCCAGTGAAAGCATGAGCTGAAGTTGCCTGCCATCTCCGTCCTGAATGGCCGCAAAACACAATTTGCCCGTATTGCGCACAAAAATTACCCGGCCGGTCACCGATACCACCTGGCCGCTTTCGGCCCCAGCCTCAAGATGTCCCCACGTTTCGCGGATTTGCTGGACCGTATGGGTCCGGGGCACACTCACCGGATACGCCTGACGTCCGGAATCCAGGAGTGCTTGCCGTTTGGCAAGCCGGAACTCCATTTGTTCATCCGAAAGTGTGTTGGGCTGACGATTCTGGGGATTCTCAGGGGTGGTCACGGTGACCCAGAATAACGGGCTACAGCCCCGTACCTCTATCCGACGGCACCGGAGAACACGCGACGTGTCCCCCACCCACGCAACGCCTACAAACGCCAGTTATCAATCAACCGGGTGTTGCCTACCCACGCTGCCACCAGTGCTAATGCGCCGGGTGCAGGCTCTATGGGGTTCAGGGTGTCTGGGTCTACTACATCCAGGTAATCCAACCGCACCGTTTGTGGGCCCTGCCCAATCAGTTCAGAGTTAATGCGCTGCCTGGCTTGGTCCAGATCCATCGAGCGTTCACTCAACGCCGCCAACGTCCGGGAGAGCACCAGGGCCGCCGCGCGTTCGTCATCAGTGAGGTAGGTGTTACGAGATGACAGCGCCAAGCCGTCGTCCGCACGGACGATGGGCACAGATCGGATGTCCACCTCCAGATTCAGGTCCCGCACCATGCGTTGAATGATCAGCAACTGCTGGGCGTCTTTCTGCCCAAAGTACGCCCGCAGCGGGCAGCCCACCTGTGTCAGCGCAAAAAGTTTGGCCACCACGGTCACCACACCGTCAAAATGCCCCGGGCGTGATGCCCCTTCCCAGCGATCACCCAATTCCCCAGCAGACACCCTCACCAGCGGAAACCCCCCGGGATACATCTGTTCCACGGAAGGTGCAAAAATCAGGTCCACCCCCAATGCTCGCAGCCGTTCCACATCCGCTGGTAGGTCGGACGGGTACCGGGAAAGATCCTCATTCGCCCCGAACTGGAGCGGATTAACGAATATGGACACCGCCACAATGTCGTTATCCCGCCGCGCTTGTTGGACCACACGCCCGTGCCCGTCGTGTAAAGCGCCCATGGTAGGCACAAAACCAATAGTTGCCGTGGGACCAAGAGCCGCTACACGCTGCCGCAGCAGAGCACGAAACTCCTGAGGCTCCGTGATCACCTTTGGTTCTGCAGAGTGCGTGGCCTCCGGCACTAGGGCCTGTATGACTCGTTCATAATCGGCAGGGTTCAGAGCCGCACGACGCCGTGCACGTCCTGCGGTGACACCGGCCAGGGTCACGTAGGTATCCAGTGTGTCCGTCTGCCCGGTGGCGAGCGCAGCTTCCGCGAGCGCTACACGGTGTTCGGCGACGGTACCGGCGTCGCCACGGACCACGGGCCCAGTGAGGGTGGATTCGCCGGAGCGCAAAGCGTTGTCCACACTGGCGCGGCTGAGGGGGCCTAAGAGACGTGAGGGGTTGTCCACACCGATGCGTTCTAATACTTCCGTGGCTTGCCCGATGAGTGTGGTCAGGTAGTTGGCTCCGTGGGTGAGGGCAGTGTGATACAGCACCCGGTCAGCATCCGGAATGATCACGGGTTCTCCGCCCATTTCCACCACAAGGGCTTGGGCTATGGGCACGATGGCGGCGGGGGCGCTCACCCCGAAGGGGCAATCCACTAGGCGGTCTAGATCCATGGACATTCCGGTGAAGGTCATGGCGGGGTGGATAGCCAGCGGCATCACACCCATGGCGCGCGCTGGTTCGAGGACGGAGGTGCCCCATCGTCCTGCGGTATGAACTACAAGCTGACCTGTTTGCCAATGCCCGGCTTGGGCTAACCCACTCACGAGGTCTTCGAGCTGGTCATCGGGGACGGCAAGCAAAACTAGCTCTGCTCGTTCCACGATGTCAGGAACGGGCAGGATAGGGGCACCCGGCAACAGGAGTTCCGCGCGTTCCATGGATTCTTGGGATACTGCGCTGACCCCCACCACGCTATGCCCTGCAGCGCGGAGCGCAGCCCCTAGGACGGCACCGACTTTACCCGCCCCGACCACCCCTACTCCTAGACGTCCGGGGCGGTTCGACGGCGTGTTGGCTGCTGTGCTTTTATCCACGCCTGAATGGTATCCGAGGTGAATACCGCACCTATATGCTGCCGGCGGCAGAGAACACTCAAGACGCAACAACAGATATTCCAGAATTGAGAACGCCTATATAAAACTTCTCTTATTGCGCGGCAGGAAATGGTCATCGATCACAGCGGCGCAGGGGGTTTCGATATATGGCTTTGCGGCAGCTCACCGCCATCGCTGGCGGGCTCAGCCACCAAAACCACTGCGGACTGCAGGCGCTGCAACTGCTGAACCACCAACCCCTCGGCATCGCGCTGATCCATCCGTGCCGCCACCGCACGCACCGCACCAGCGGTCGAATGCAACTGCACATCCGACAGCTTCAGCAGCCGCAATAACGGCCCACGTTTGATCCCCACAGACTGCACCTTGCCGTGATTCATCACGGCACACTGACGGTACAACCGCCCCCGGCGCGTAATGACCGCGTGATCAGTGACCGCGTACCCATAACGACGCCGCACCAGCGGAGCCACCCAACGAGCCCGGGACGGGGCGTGATGAAACCTGGAGTGTTGATCAGCCTCGCCCGTTAACCCATCAAGCACCACATCCGTGAGCTCATCGCCGCCCGGAACGGCCAGGCCACCCGTAAAAAGCTGTCGAAGTTCGTCGTCCGTGGCCACCGGCAACAACACTGACCGAGACACGGTTGACGACAAAGAATCGCCGGATCCCCCATAGCCTGCAACATTCGCCCGCGCCATAGACCAACCAGCCCAACGCCATAGCAACGGTCGATACACGCCCACTGCCTGCACACGATGTGTAGGCACCGTCTGCGACACCTTATTTAACAGCCCATAACGTAACCGCAGCCCGTGATCGTTACGCGCCATGGTGAATCCCCAGCTCTCGTCCAAAGCTTTGAATCCCATACCCACAAAGGTCAACAGCATCGGACCAAAAAATGCCACCAAAAACCCAATCAGCTGGGGGAACAGAATGGCCAGCACCACACCACTAACCACCAACACACAGGACAACAGAAAAGACACGGTTAACAGCCGTGCACAAATCACACGGCGCACCGGCAAACGCAACAACATCTGCTCCCGCGCGCCTGCTCCCTCTTCACCAACACCTTGCCAGTCCGTTTCAGACCCTTGTTGTTCGCCAGTGTCGGAGGCCGCTGCATGGCTCACAGCCCCCGCAGCCCCCAACAATTCCTGACGTAGCTGCCGGGCGTGCTGGTATTTCAGGTAACGCAGCACCACGGAAGTTTCCCCAGCGTCAGCGACCTCAAAACGCAACTCCGCTAGCCCCAATAACCGGGTGACCACAGGGCGTTGCAAGTCCAAAGCGTGCACACGGTCCAACCTGGTTTGACGGTCCCGCCGGAAAACCAAACCGGTGCGCAATCGCACATGGGTGTGGGTGATCTGGTACCGCTCAAACCACCATACATACGCTGACCATGCCGTGACCACGAGGGCACCAACCAGCACAATGAACATATAAAACACCACGGGAGAACCCATGGATATAAATTCAATCCACGCGGGAATTTCTTGCTGCGATTCCTCCGCTGAGGAACTCTCTGAATCAGTAAAACCATCAAAAAACCCGTTAATCGAGCTGTTCAACCAGATACCCACGCACACCGCCAAAGTCATCCAGCCCCGGGCCAAAGGGCTGATGGGATGTAGCCGATGCCAGGTGTGGGAATCATCCGCTCCCCGTAATTCAGGCAATGTACTCACAGCGCCATCAAGCGGCCTTCGCCGCGTTCCGTTAAACGTTCGCGCAAGCGATCCGCCTCAGCAGCGGTAATTCCGGGCAAGGTGGTATCAGTTTCTGGGGATGCGGTATGTAACGTGATTTCCGCCATTCCGAAGGCGCGCAGCAGAGGTCCCGAATTAATATCCACGTACTGCATACGACCATACGGGACCACCACCAACCGCCGAATAATCAACCCTTTACGTACCAAGAAATACTCGGGGTCTTCCCGATAGCAATACGCGCGGGCACGCCGTGGCACCAAGAGAATGTGGAACACATAAAACACCAGCACCATAGCGGGCCAGGGAATCACCCACCACCATGACACCGTAGAATCCCAGACCCATAGTTTGAGCGCCACAGGCCAGCCGGTGATTGCCAGAAGAATCACCGCCGACATCACCTCAGAAATCCACAAGATCCAGACATAACGCGAACTGATGCCCTGCCACTGACCATCAGCGTCACCAGACCCAGGGCGTGTAGCAGGGTCATCTGCACGCAACGGGGTGAGTGTTGCGGGGGTTTCAGTCATCTGCGGCGCCTTTCACGCTATGAGGATTCGGAGGTTTTCTGTTACCCCGGACCCGGGCCATACCGCCTTCCTGGGCGGGATAGTTGCGGGGGCTGGGCTGAGAACCGGAATCTTCCGGTTCGTCCGGGGGTAGACGACAGAAACCCTCCACCAACCACCCCACAACGCACAACACCACACCAATAACGGTCATCGCACCAACCAGCCATAACGCCGAATGATCGGAACGAACCGATAACAACATAACCTGAGTAACGGTTAAAAGCCCATGCCAGCCTGCAATCAAGGCTCCCGCCAACGCGTTAGCCTGCGCCATGGCTACCGCAACTACCGCCCACGTCCGGTCCATCCGTACGTCACGGTCACCATCACGTATCCGACGGACCCGCAGCCCCACCAACAAAAGCGCTGCGGCTTGGAACAACAAAGCGATTCCGGCGGCCCATGGCAACGACAATAAGGACGCCCCCGCCCCAGTCGTGAGCAGATCGACCACCCAACTCCCGGCAAAAGCACACGCCGTTATCAACAGCAGCACGCGGAGGGTGAGGTGACGCACCGCTACCTCGCAGGCCTTTGAGCGGGAACATCTGCGAGTAAGAGATCACTACGGGCGGCAACACCCGTGAAATCCTCGGCCCGTTCCGCCAACAGGCGTACCGACGTGCCATGTAGTTGGGCATCCGCGTCCATCATGGACCACGGCACTAACACAAAAGCACGTTCTGCAGCGCGAGGGTGCGGCAGTGTCAGCGCTGGTTCATCCATGGTCAGCCCGGCATAGTCCACGATATCCACGTCCAAGGTGCGAGGACCCCACCGAACATCACGAACCCGATCATGCGAGGTTTCTATTGCTTGACACACCGCCAATAATTCGAATGGCCCCAGCGTGGTCGAAAGACGCACCACCGCGTTGAGGTAATCGGGTTGGCCTTCCGGCCCTCCCACAGGGCGAGTAGTCACCACGGGCGAAACTGCCGCAACCTCCACACCATCGGTTGCTGCGAGGTCCGCAACGGCTGCACGTAACAACTGCGCCCGGTCGCCCACGTTAGACCCCAACGCAACAATCACCTGTCTCATGACTAACGCTCCCTGACCACCGTAACGGCTACGTTGGTGAACGGCACCGTGATCGGCGCGTGTGGTTTATTCACGGTCAACTCCACCCGCTGCACCAGCGGGTAATTCTGCAGAATGAGCCGTGCTGTGCGTTCCGCCAAGGTTTCAATGAGATCCACGGGGTCAGACACAATCTGCCCGTGAATCAGTTCCGCCACCTGGCCATAATCAATCGTATGCCGGAGGTCATCAGAGGTGCCCGCCGAACTCACATCCAATTCCAACGCGGCATCGACCACAAATTCCTGCCCTTCACGCTTTTCAGCAGCAAGAACGCCGTGGTATCCGTAACCGGTCACACCGGTCACGGTGATTTTGTCCCGCGTCATGAGGCACCACCTGCCCAAGCACGGGAGACCGCAAGAGCATCCCGTGTGGTCGGCACATCATGTACACGCACAGCCCAAGCGCCACGGTCAGCGGCCAACGCACAAACCGCTGCGGTAGCCACGTCCCTTCCCAGCGCTGGCCGGGGATCGCCATCAACGGATAGCACATTGCCGATAAACCGTTTTCGGGAAGCCCCCACCAACACAGGATGGCCCGTGCGCACAAACTCAGGTAGGGCACGCAGCAGATCCCAATCCTGCACTCCAGCCTTCGCGAAACCCAGACCGGGGTCCAGAATCACATCGGCTGGTTCCACACCGGCGTGCAGAAAACGTTGCACCACATTCAGCAGTTCCTGAAGAACCTCCTCAACGACATCCCGGTAAACAGCTAAAGAATCCATAGTCCCGGGAGTACCACGGGAATGCATCAGCACGTACGGAACCTGACGTTCAGCAATCAACGCCACCATCTCCGCCGTCGTGGACACCCCTGAGACATCATTGATGCAATGCGCACCGGCATCCAGCGCAGCCTCAGCCGTTGACGCGTTGATGGTATCCACTGTGACCACCACGCCGGCGTCTGTAAGCTCACGAACCACCGGGAGAATACGGCGGCGCTCCTCCACAGGATCCACACGGGCAGCACCGGGGCGGGTGGATTCACCGCCCACATCCACCATGTCCGCCCCCTGCCGGGCCAGTAACAAGCCGTGCTCCACGGCCTCCCGGTGGGTGTGGTGCAGTCCCCCATCGGAAAACGAATCCGGGGTGACGTTGAGGATTCCCATGATCACCGTGCGCTCACGGGGTAAATTTTCCCACGTGCCCCACCCCATAGCACCGTCCGGCAACGAGAGACTCTGGGATATTTTCGTACTCAGAGGCGCTGTCATGCTCATATCCGTCAGCGTCCCAAAATCAAGCTCATAGCTTCCGTGCGTGTGGCAGGATCCCGCAATTGGCCACGTACCGCAGAGGTCACGGTCCTAGCCCCGGGTTTGCGCACACCGCGCATAGACATACAAAGGTGTTCAGCTTCCACCACAACAATTGCGCCCGCCGTCTGTAAATGCTCTACCAGTGATTCCACAATCTGGGTGGTTAATCGTTCCTGCACCTGGGGACGATTGGCAAAAACACCTACCAACCGCGCTAATTTGGATAATCCAGTGACCCGTCCTCCGTCACCGGGTATGTAACCGATATGAGCCTGCCCGTAGAAAGGCACCAAATGGTGTTCACACACGGAGTGGAAAACAATGTCTTTTACCAGCACCATCTCCGAATGGCCGATGTCGAACGTCGTGGATAAAACATCCTCCGGCGTCATGGTCAAACCGGCGAACATTTCGTCGTAAGCGCGGGCCACACGTTGCGGGGTTTCACGCAACCCTTCACGATCCGGATCCTCACCAATTGCTTCCAGGATTTCGCGCACCGCAGCCGCAATTCGTGGCTGGTCTACCACGGTGTTCCCCCCTGCTGATGGTCATCCGGATCCTGTGGGTTTTGTTCCGGTTCTCCTTCACCCGGTAACCGCTCGAATTGCTCACGTTCTTCTGGTGAAGCCTGAGCCAGCTCTTCCTTTTCCCTGCTGGTGGTCACAGGCGGCAGGGTTGATACTTCACGACCCTCATGGGAAATCCATTGCTCACGCTCTGGCTGTTTAACGACGTCACGGAAGATTTCCGCGATTTCGGCTTCGTTCAGTGTTTCTTTTTCCAGTAATTCCAGCGCCAAACGGTCCAAAATCTGCCGGTTCTGCAGCAGGACCCGGTGTGCTTCATCTTGAGCGTTTTCCAGCAAGGCGCGTACTTCTTGGTCCACCACTGCCGCTGTAGATTCGGAGTACCCTCGTTCTTCGGCCCCACCTCTGCCCATAAAGGGTTCGGAATTATTACCACCGAGTTTGACGGACCCCAGTCGAGAGGACATCCCAAATTGGGTGACCATGTTGCGTGCCGTATCAGTGGCTTTCTGGATGTCATTGGAGGCGCCAGAGGAAGGATCCTTAAACACGATTTCCTCCGCCGCGCGCCCACCCATGGCGTAAGCCATCTGGTCCAACAGCTCGTTACGGGTGGTCGAATATTTGTCATCTGCGGGCATCACCATGGTGTACCCCAGAGCGCGACCTCGCGGCAGAATCGTGATTTTGGTGACCGGGTCTGTGTGATGTAACGCTGCCGCCACCAGCGCGTGTCCGCCTTCGTGGTAAGCCGTGACTTTGCGCTCGTGCTCTTTCATCAACCGTGAGCGCTTCTGCGGCCCGGCGATCACACGGTCAATGGCCTCGTCCACAGCCCGGTGGTCAATGAGGTGCGAGTGGGAACGAGCAGTCAGCAAAGCGGCCTCGTTCATCACATTCGCCAGTTCAGCACCCGTGAATCCAGGCGTGCGTTTGGCCACGGAGGCAAGGTCTACGGAATCGTCCAAAGGCTTGCCTTCCGCGTGGACACGCAAAATCTGCTCACGGCCCTTCATATCCGGGGCTTCCACACCAATTTGACGATCAAACCTGCCCGGGCGCAGCAATGCCGGATCCAGAACATCCGGCCGGTTTGTAGCAGCGATCATGATGATATTGGTGGTGGCATCAAAACCGTCCATCTCCACCAACAACTGGTTAAGGGTTTGTTCGCGTTCATCGTTACCGCCCCCCATTCCAGCGCCACGCTGACGCCCCACGGCGTCAATTTCGTCCACGAAGATGATTGCGGGTGCGTTTTCCTTGGCGGTTTGGAATAGGTCGCGCACACGCGAAGCGCCCACACCCACAAACATTTCCACGAAGTCGGACCCGGAAATGGAGAAAAACGGAACAGAAGCTTCCCCGGCGACGGCCTTGGCCAGCAAAGTTTTCCCCGTACCCGGGGGGCCATACAGCAGAACACCCTTGGGAACCGATGCCCCCAGGGCTGTAAAACGGTCACGTTCCACCAGAAACTGTTTGATTTCATCCAGCTCCTGAACGGCTTCGTCAGCCCCGGCGACGTCGGCAAAAGTCACTTTCGGGTTGTCTTGATCAAATTGTTTGGCCTTAGATCGGCCAAATTTCATCAGCTGTGATCCGCCGCCCTGCAGCCGAGAGAAGAGGAACCAGAAAATCGCCAAGATGATCAGGAACGGCAGGAGGAACTGGATCAGCGACAACAACCAGTTGCTTTGCACTGGCTGATCTGTGTAGCTGTCCAGCTCCGAATTGGCGATGGCTTCCACGACTTCTGGCCCACGTGGCTGTACGTAGTAAAACTCAACGTTCTTGCCATAGTCGCGGCCATTGGCTGAATAGTCCTCAGCCAGGGTGAGATCCACCCGCTGTTCGCCATCGTGGATCTTGGCTTCTGTGGCCTTGTTGTCCTTGAGTAGTTCTAGGCCGACGTTGGTATCCACACGGTTTCCGTCGTTGGATGTCAACGTGTTAATGACAGGAATCAACACCAACAGCGCGAGAAGAATCCAGAAAAATGGTCCTCCAAAGAAGCCCTGTTTCTTTTGAGCGGTGGCCAAAGCCGGTGGTCCTCTCTCACACAATGCCGATCAGGAACACAGCGCATGCCACAACGGCAGCGCCATGGGAAGTCAAAGTGACAATGTAGCGCGCCAGGGGTCATCCGTCAGGGCCATGACGTCCGGTTCACCCCACGGCGGACACTTTCTGAGGCAATCACCAGGTGACAAACCCCGGATCAGGAGTACACATGCGGTGAAAGCACTGCAATGCAGTCCAAGTTGCGGTACTGCTCTGCCCAGTCCAACCCGTACCCCACAACAAATTCGTTCGGGATATCCCACCCCACGTACTTAACCTCAATGTCCACCTTCAACGCCTCTGGCTTACGCAGCAGCGTGCAGATTTCTACGGTGCGGGCACCACGGGACTTCAAGTTGGTTAATAACCACGACAATGTCAGACCTGAATCAATGATGTCTTCCACGATCAGGACGTCCTTACCCGTGAGATCAGTATCCAGATCTTTCAAAATCCGTACCACCCCGGAGGATTTGGTTCCTGAGCCATAGGAGGATACAGCCATCCAATCCATGGGGTACTGGCCGGATAATGCACGGGAAAGATCCGCCATGACCATCAGGGCACCTTTCAACACACCGACGAGCAAAACATCTTTGCCGTGATAGTCAGCGTCAATATCGGCAGCCAGTTCGCTCACGCGCTGGTCAATCTCTTCTTTGGTGTGCAGGACTTGCTTGAGGTCTTCTGCCACGTCCTGAGACTTCACGGTGCTCCTAAATTCTGACTCGAACGCCCGTCCCAGATGTCTGCTCCACAGTGGAAACGGGCCTGCTGAGGTTGCGATTGAGGGGTTCGTACAGTGTTCAACAGCCAGGTGTTCAGGTGGTGGGCCGGAACTCCAGAGTCCCTGAAGCATCTGAGGAAGTCGGCCTACGCCTGTACACGGACACCTTACCCGCCATTTGCACTGGGCCTGACTCCCCACGGCCTCGTGCCAGTTCCGCCAAAGCCCCTAAGCGTTCAGAGGAAACCGCCTGCCCACCGGCCAAAATACAGGCACGCGCCAAAGTTCGGTGTAATAGCGCGGGAGCGGCCTGATGCAAAACCTTCAGCGACAGCACCACACGATCACCGTCGGCAGCAGTCCGGTCCACGTTCTGTTCAAGGGCCACCTGATCTTGAGCGTAGTGCAACAGCTGTTCCGCTTGCCGGTCCAGTTCATCCGCATCTGGTCCCACAATCGCGGCGGTTCTAGCCAGCGACGCCGCCACGCCCGGCCCCAGTTCACGCTCCAGCATCGGAAGAACGGTGTGGCGTACGCGGGCACGAAGAAAAGATTCGTCGGTATTGGTGGGGTCCCACCAGGGCTGCAGTTGTTCGGCGGCACATATCTGAGTGGTGTCATCGCGCGTAAGCCCTAGGAAAGGCCGGACCACACGGAGGCCGTCACGAACCGAGACCATGGACATACCCGCCAAGGATCGGGTGCCCGACCCCCGGGCCAGGCGCAACAACACTGTTTCTGCCTGATCATCACGGGTGTGGCCCAACAGCACTGCATGCGCCCCATACTGCGAACAGACGTCGATCAGCGCCGCATACCGTGCATGACGAGCTGCTGCTTCTAGGCCTTCTCCGTCACGCCGCACCGCCACGGTCCGCAACTCCACCGGATCTAAGCCCAGATCACATGCTTGCTGCACGGTTCTGCGAGCCACCAGGTCGGACCCTTCTTGTAGCTGGTGATCCACCACCACCGCCCCAACCCGCAGACGGTGACGTCGGTGAAAGTGCGCTGCTGCTGCCGCCAACGCCAAAGAATCTGGGCCACCGGATAAAGCGACGAACACACGATCTGTGGGCTGTGGAGCACGACCCAAGGACTGCTTTACAGCATGTTCCACAGCCCGACGACCCGCAGAAACCTGGGGCGACAAACGACCACGCCTGCCAAACTGCGTCACAATACCCCCGGAATACGGTCCGCCAGCAGCAGTAATGCGCTTAAGCGGCGCCAGCTTCCCGCTGAGCCATCTC
This sequence comes from Kocuria sp., assembly GCA_030524035.1. Lineage (GTDB taxonomy): Bacteria > Actinomycetota > Actinomycetes > Actinomycetales > Micrococcaceae > Kocuria. Next base: position 33,556 of record JAUNHG010000004.1, read on the forward strand.
CAGCACTTTGCTCAATGTGGGGATTGAGTCTCCCATCACCCGCAGAGCCTGCGCCAGTTCCGACGGCGGAATCAGCTCAGCTAATGCGGAAGCCACCCCAGATTCATCGTGCTTAACTCCACGAATCTGCGTGGTGGTTAACACCGGCTGGGACTGCTCGATTTCCTGCAGTGTGGCGTCAACCTGGTCTGTGCCTAAATTCTGTTCCAACATCACGAGTCGTTCGTAAACTGCAGGATTTCCGATCTTGATGCGCCGACCAGAGTTGAGCTGCGAAAGCATCGGTGCTGACAGTCCAAGAACTTCAGCAAGACGCCGTTGCGTGATGTTGTATCCGTTAACCACCGCACCGAAACGTTCGGAAAGGGGCTGGCCATAAAGTTTGATCTGTTGCTGAATATTCTCGGAAGTCACGTTTGCAATTGTGTCATGAGAAAGGATGTATTTGGGAACGAAACGGACTCTCTTACCTGGGAGGATGCCAAGAGCTCAACGGTAAATCATGGAGTTGTCGCCTTAGAGGACGCGCGCCACCCACTGGTCAGGGTGACGAATCTCACGCATCGTCGGGAGGTTTTCTGGTGTGTCCCACACCCTGTTAAAGCTTTCACGCCCCGCTATCCGCACGACTTCTGTCACAAAACGCTGCCCCTGGACGTACTGCTCCGCCTTAGCGTCCAACCCCAAAATCTTGCGCACCACCCGCTGCACTGGGGTTTGGAGGTCCCGCCGACGGTCGAAACGCCGACGGATAGTCTTCACGGAAGACACCACGGAGGAATCAACGTTATCCATCACCCAATTGGCGTGGCCTTCCAATAGCGACATCGTGGCCACAGCCTGGGACATGAGGTCACGTTCCCGAGCACCCAGCACAGCTGACATCGGGCCTAACAGGGAGTGGTCATCTTCCCCCGCTGCAACCGCTGAACGCCCCGGCAATTGTTGTTTAACTGCTACCACTACCGCACTGAGGCGGTCCTTCATGTGGCCCATGTCTTGCACCATAGAGCCAGAAAGCTCCTGAATGATCGAGACCATGTGCTCCCGCAACCACGGGGCAGCAGCAAACTGCACCCGGTGGGTCTGCTCGTGCAAGCACACCCACAGCCGGAAATCGTCAGGATCAACGTTGAGTTCCCGCTCAACTTCCAGCACGTTGGGGGCCACAATCATCAAACGTCCACCCGGGTGACGTCGCGCAGCCTCCTGTGAAGCTAAACCCGCGTAGGGGTCATATTGGCCCAACACTTTGGTCGATAAAAACCCGAGGATGGCCCCAGTTTCCACTGCGGTAGCGCGACTGCCGATCCACTGCGTGAGTTCCCGTGAACCCTGTGAGCGCCTCTGGTACTTGGCCACCAAGCCGTTCATCGCCGGTTCTAAGAGCACTCGGAAGGTGGAGGCGTTGGCAGCGGACCATCCCGCCCGATCAACCACCACCACGGGAGCATCCCGTAAATCACGGGCGGCTTCCAGACCCGAAATCCGGTACACGTGATCCACCGAGGCTTCCGCATGATGCCGCATAGACGCCACGGCCTCCTGCACCATACGAGCCGGTGGGGTGGGACCTGCTGGAACAGCCTTGGCAGCTATTGTGGCGGCAAGATCCCATGCAATAAGGCCGGAGTCCTGGCGGGCGGATGTGGTCTCAGAGGTTGACATACCCTCCATGCAACCACAGGCGCACCTGCGTGCCGTGGTGTTGCACTCTTTCGAAACCTGTTATCTATGCCGCTTTGCTCTGGGCCAATGCCGCAAAAAACCGGTCACTGCTATCTCGTGCGGCTTGTCGATCAGCGGTGTCGTTGAGGATGACCACTGCGATGAAGCGGTCGTCATCTTCAGTGATCACCTCTCCAGAAAGCGCAGTGACGCCGTGCAAGGTACCCGTTTTTGCCCGTACCCGCTCACGCCCAGCGGTAGCTTCTGGTGCATGGAAACGATCGCTCAGTGTGCCTTCACCCGGTGTTGGAAACGTGTCCCCCATAACACGGTGGGCACCATCCGATTCCCGAGCCGCTGCAGCCAGCACTTCCCCCAGCAGCGCCGCAGTCATCCTGTTATCCGGTGAAACTCCCGCGCAGTCGCTGAGCACCGCACCATCTTGCGGCACAAGGTCCTGCCCCAATACCTCCTTCATAGCTTGGGTTATAGCGGACCGTGCACCCTCAGAATCACCAGGCTGGCCAGCGGAGACGGCAGCCACTCGGCATAAAGATTCGGCGAGCCGATTATCGGATTCCCGCATCATGATCGTGGACTGTTCTTGAATGGTCGCAGATTCCACGCGCGCTAACTCCGTGACCGAGTCTTGCTGGTCGGCTGGGACCAACGGATCGGCCGGAGTGTCCACGCTTTCCCCCACCTCAACCGCAATGGAACGCCCTGTACGTTCTGTGAGCTTTTGACTCAAAGTGGAAGCAAAAACGTCAGCCACACTGGATGCTGCATCAGAGTCATAGGAACCCGTGGGCTGGTTGTTGTCGCTCAGCACCGCGTGTGACCCAAAAGCCATGGGGGACACAGGGCCTACTTCCCCACCGGCGATATCACCAGGCAACCAGGAATCGTTGAGCCCCGAGCCCGTAAACAGGCTGGTGTCCACCTGCACCGTGACGGTGGAGGAGCCCTCCGAAAGATCCATCGTCTGGGCAGCCTGGTGAGCCAGGTCCGCTATCCCCGCGCGGCCCTGAACCGCATGAGGGTCCCCCTGGCCGGGAGCCAACAAAGTGTCCCCACCGGCGACTAAAACCACGGTGTCATCATCCTGCCCATCCACCACGGTGGTGGCTAGGCGTCGGTCAGCGCCCAAAAAATGCAGAACGGATAATTCGGTCACGATTTTCTGATTCGAGGCTGGCAGGAGCAGATCATCCGGTGATGCGGCGTATAGCTGCTGCCCTGATTCTGGGTCAATCACCACCGCCGCAGCGGATTGTGCGGTGGAACCCGCTAATGCGTCATCCAACCGCGCGATAGTCGACTCACTCAGCTTGGCCTGCTGTGTGGGCGACTCGGCTGGCGCCGGGGTGTGTGTTTCCGATTCAGCCCCAGGCGTGCGCTCGGAATCACCAACGTTCGGCCACAATAGCAACACCACTAATAATAGGATCACCACCAACACCACAGCAGATACACCCTGCGCTCCCCGTAATGACGGGGTTGTGGGAGGTGTTTGTGCTGGTTTTTGGCTGCTCACTCGGCCCATTGTGCCGGGAAAGTACACAAAATGAGCTCACACGACCGGTAACGTCGCGCCCGCGCCGCTAGGCTTGCGTGTAGGACTACGGCGTGCTGTCGTAGGTATGAGAATCTCTGAGCCATTCAAGGAGTAACTATGGAGATGGACGTCACAATCGAGATCCCCCAGGGCTCGCGCGTCAAATACGAAATCGACCACGAAACCGGGCGGATCCGTTTGGACCGTGTGCTGTTCACTTCAATGGGTTACCCCACCCACTACGGATATTTTGAAGACACTTTGGGTGAAGACGGGGACCCCTTGGATGCCATGGTGCTCATTGATGTTGACGTCATGCCCGGGGTCATTGTGGAGTCACGACCAATCGCCGTGTTCAACATGACGGATGAAGCCGGCGGGGACGCCAAAGTGTTGTGCGTCTCCGCTGATAAGCGTTATGACCACATCCAAGGCTTGGAAGACATTGACGAATACAAGCAAAAGGAAATTCAGCACTTCTTTGAGCGTTATAAGGACCTGGAGCCCAATAAGTGGGTGAAGGGTGAAGGCTGGGCTGGCAAAGAAGAAGCAGAGCGTTTGGTCCGTGAGGCACAGGAACGTTTTGAAGCTTCCCACTACAGCTCAGCGGCGGAAGCCGAGCAGGACAATCAAGACTGATTTTGCACTCTGTCGCTACGCAGCGACCACCGGGGTCCGCACCTTTGTGGGGTGTGGGCCCCGGACTCCTGTTGTGATGTCTGTTGGCTGTGGTTGAGTTAGGGCAAGATCAAACGATTAGCTCTGTTAAGCACAACCACTTCACGACGGTTTTTTGGGGGGCCATCATGACGCACCATCAGGCCGCCCAGCGCGTGCCCTACATGCTGGAATACCAAGGCAGAACCGTGATCTTGGGGGAACCCGAACATTTGGCCTACCTGGATCACATGCTGAAACGCCGTGATGTTCCCACTTCCACAACTGTGTCTTCTACCGGCGGCTTGCGCCCTGATGGGGTGCTGCTCACCAGCCTGGCGGTGGATCTGAACATGGATACTTTGTGGGACACCGTCTATACCTCCGCCTTTGACGACGCCGTGTGGCCCCATGACGATTCCCCACTCACCGTGCCGCAACCCCCTGACTGGCTGGTTGCGGCACGCTGCTGGGAATACGAACCCGCAGCACCGGTTCTTCCCGTGGTGCAGACCTCTCAAATTCCGGAGCCCGGCGGGTGGGTACATCGTCCGTCCTTTAATGGGGCGGATACGGCGCTCACAGGCGGTTCCGTTGGTCTGTTCCAACTCACGGATCACGCCACTCTGTGGGTTTTTGCTTCTGCGGAAGTTCTGGGGGAAATCCATCAATTGGGCACGGACATGGCTCGGTACCGGATCGGTTTCACACAGATGTGCCTCTGTTTTGACGAATTCGAGCGCCCGGGTTCCCTTCGGCTCCCCGCACTGTGTCGTGACGTTTTGGAGGACGAACTGATCGCTCATTCTATGGATATTGAATCCCGCTTTTGGCCCGGGTCTCAGTGACGACGGGGTCCTTGTGGCTCCGTCATCACTGAGGTGTTAGACCAGACTGCGGAGGATGCGTGCGGCACCGTCCTGGTACACGTTGTTGGTGATTTCCCGGGCCGCTGCCACGACGTCGTCGGGGGCTTGGCCCATGGCAACCCCGCGGGCGGCCCATTCCAGCATCTCAATGTCGTTGCGGCCATCGCCAATGGCTACTGTGTGGGCGGGGTCAACATGCAGCTGGCGACGCACCTGTTCCAGGGCGCTGGCTTTGGACACCCCGGACGCGGCAACATCCAACCATGCAGTCCACCCCACGGAGTAAGCCACTCCGTGCAGCCCGGCGGCTTCGATACCCCGGGCAAAGTTCTCCGGGGTGTCTTCGGCGCTGTAAACCACCACACGCACGGCTTCCAACTGCGTCAGATGATGGATATCCGTACCGGTGGCTTGGATACCAAAGGAACGATCCTGAAAACGTTCCGTGGAGTAGAACTCACCGTCAGCGGTTTCGAGGGCAAATTTGGCGGTGGGTAAGGCTTCTTGAAGGGCTTTGAGTGCTGGCCCGGGGCTGAATGTCACCGCATCAATGACCCGATAGTGGTCTGCGGCTTCTGGGTCCAGTTGCAGGGTGATTCCGCCGTTGGAGGCCACCACGAATCCTTGTTCCAACCCCAACTGTTGACACACGGGCAGCGCGGCTCCACGGGAACGACCGGTGGAAATCACTAAATGATGCCCGGCATCACTGGCTGCCAGGGCGGCTTCGTGAACTGCGGGGGACATGACGCCGTCGTGGTCCACCAGGGTGCCATCCACGTCCAGGGCCACCAGGTATTGGATCCCTGGTTCTAGGGCCCAATCACTGCCCACGGGGTCACGGTGGGGTTCAGGGAACGGTGAAACCCCTGATGGGGTGTGCCGCTGCGCGGGTGAAGGTGATGAGTCAGTCAGCCGGTCATCGGTGCCGATTTTATGATGTTCTGCCATATTCGTCATGCTGCCACACCGTCGCACCGGGTTGATCACCTGGACGTGGCCCTGATGAAGCATCACGAAAAAATTTACATGTAACTGCTTTCACATTTGGGCCGTTTGCGATAACTTGCCTTGTGAAGGCTCTTCTCACCCACGGCCGGGGTGCGTAAGGCTTCACGCAGTTTCGCCATCGAAGCGAGCCTGCGAATCGCGATCGGAGATTGGAGTAGTCATCATGCGGAACAACAAGATCACCAAAGGAGTTGCCACCGTTACCGCCGCTGCACTGCTTGCCCTCGGCGGTCCGGCAGTCACAGCAAATGCTTGGGAATCAGTCGGGTTGAAAACCCAGCACCCCAGAGAGGGTGGAACTTGGACGTCCGGGTTCCAAAATTTCCACCTGAGGTCGTACTACACAGTCAATAGATGTCACGGTAGCAGTGTGCAAAAACTGATGAGTGGCAGGGTCATAAATAGCTCCCGCAGCATTAATACCGCAGCAGGCAGAAGGTCAGTAGCTGAGGTCTGGACAGTTAATGCTGCTGCTCTGGATGGGAGATACTACTATCGCGTCTGCTGAACTTTGGGTGGGTCGGGTCCCGGGATAATGGGGACCCGACCCACCTCCCAAGGAGTAATGTGGGTAGTCAGCCAGGGAACCCCGGAGGGGACGCGTGTACAAAAAAATAGTTGCACTAACAGCAGTGGCTCTGTACGCATTATTGGCTTTTTTGGCAGCGGTGGTCACGGATTTTCATGACCGTGAATTCCCCCAAGAGCTCGGCGTTGAAAGCCAGATCGGAATTGAATTCACCGAATCCGCTATTTCCGAAGATGCCGCCCTGGCAGAAACACAGCGCCTGAACCAAGAACACCAGTTAGGTCTATACCGACTCCTGCCTGACCTAGATGACACCGGCGCTCAGGTTTTTGTTGATCTCAGCGCCGAGAAAACCAACGAATCAACCGGCTGGTTTGGCAGGTACGAACCAGCCAAAATCGTCGGCACAGAACGACTAGAAAACTCACCATCTAGTGGGACGTACCTTGTCACTGACAAAACTTACCTTGATGAAGCAGTAAAGGAGCTGAAGGATCAAGGTGTCACGGTCAACCGCACAGACTCAGCCCCGCTAGAAAGCGTTAAAAATCTTGTTCAAGCATCGGGGTTCGCGGCACCAGTTCTTGCGGGGTGTGCACTAATTGCGGCGATGACCATCTTCTGGCTCGCTATCAGGGCACGCTCCCGAGCACTTCGTGTGCTTGCTGGCGGCGTGCCGTGGCGCATTCAGCTGCAGGACCTCGGGGGATTCGCGCTGATCCTGACCGGCTCTGCGTTCTGTGTCGCAGCGCTAGGAACCCTGGTGGTCGGTGTGACTCGTGGATGGGCTTATGCCCCGTCCTTCGCTGTTGTCCTGACAGTATTCGAATGCTTCACGCTGGCTGCATCATTGGCAGTGGCGGTAGCAATGTCACTCACCGCATGGCCCAGCGTTGACCTCATCGCACGGCGATTGCCCGCAGTAAAAAGTCTGCGGTGGGCTGCGCACGGTGTACAAATCGTCACGCTCGTCATCCTGGTCGCGTACACAGGACCAGCATGGGGCGCAACCCAGAACGCACAACAAAATGCTGCACAGCTTCAGGCGTGGAACGAGCTGTCAGACCAAGTGCAGGTCGCGTTTGGTTTTGAGGATCAGTATTTCGACGCCGTTACCCCACAATTCAGCCAGCTGGTCAAAAACGCTGAGAAAAATGAGGAAGCTGCACTGTCGTACACAATCACAGAAGAACTGTGGGAAGGGGACTTTCAAGGGTATTCCGCAATCACCTTAGTCAACAACGAGTGGATCAAACTCATGGAGCACTCAGTTGGCAAAGACGCGCTGAAACCAGTAGCAACTTCAGACGTGGAGAACATGCTCACCCGTGAACTCGGGGAATCGTTTGAATTATGGGGCGGTAACACCCAAACAGCGCCACAAATCCTCACGGAGCTTACCGTGTATGAGCCATCCAACGGCACGGCCTACCCGGTTGCGGACGGTGGTGCCCTGGGTCAGCTCAGTTTCCTCAACGACGTGTTAGTCCTGGAGGTCCCAGAGATCCACGCGGTCTTCGATGATCAGAACATTGCCAGCCTGGCCTCCACTGGCAACATCATTTTCACAGGAGCAGACCGGACCCAGCAGCGGCTGAGCGAAGCGGGACTGGATCACGCCGGTCTTGACGACATCGGTGTGCCCGGAACAATGCGCACAGTGTATGTTGCGGAGCAGGGCATCCTGGAAGCACAATTCGCCACCTACCTGGCCAGTATTCTCCTTGTTTCGCTCATGGCTTTGGCCTTAGCTTTCCTGGTTGCAGCCGCTGTACATGCCATGATTTCTGGGCTTTTAAATGCGCACCGAGACTTCCCCATCCGGTTGACCGGGGTTGGGTGGGAACGGGTTGTGCGTTCACGCGCTCTCCGCGACGCAATCATCGGCGCTGTTATAGGGGCTGTTTTTGTTATCACTCAACCGACTGTGTCCGCTTCCGCTATTACCGCCGCGGTATCAATTGCAGGAATTGCTGCAATCTATATCAGCCACACCATCGCGGCGTCATTGATTTTCACACGCGTCACGCACCGAAAACTCTAGAAAGGGAAAATCGTGCTGATCGAAGGAGAAGACCTGACCGTAACGATCGACAACCGCACCATCATCAGCGGGGAGTCTGTTCGTTGCGAACCAGGAAAGATGACAGCGCTGGTAGGCCCCAGCGGGTCCGGAAAAACCACTTTGCTGCATAGCCTTGGCCTGCTCCTGCCCATCACACATGGACGAATCACTATTGCGGGGCGTGATGCCACCGGTTGGAATAGCCGCAAATGTCGAAAATTCTGGCGCGACCATGCCGCATTTGTTCTCCAGGATTACGGCATCATCGATGACGAAAGTGCGGCATTCAACGTCGCACTCCGTTCTCGAAAAACTGATGACGCACAGGTCGCTGACGCACTGAAACGTACTGGCCTGGCACACCGGGGGCCGGAACTAGCCAGTCATTTCAGTGGTGGCGAAAAACAGCGCCTGGCGCTTGCACGCGCAATCTATCGGAAAGCAGCGGTCCTTCTTGTTGACGAACCCACTGCTTCTCTTGATCAGAACAATAGGCACGCTGTGATTAACCTGTTCACGGACTTCGCGCGCTCGGGTGCAACGGTGATCATCTCAACTCATGATGAGGAAATGATCGCTGCGTGCGATACCCAACACACGATGACAACGCGGCACTCCGAAAACCTGGCAACACTGGACTGAACGAGGTACATCATGACCGCAACCACTGGTCTAAAGACAAAAAGGACCAAGACTATCATCGGAATCGCTGCCGCTCTGGCAGTAGTAATAGGCACTCTTGCGATAGCGTTATTCACTGGATTCTTTCCTGGAATTAATAATTCCAGTACTCATCCCCCGTGCAGTGAACTTCCGGCCAAGAAGGAAGTTCGCGACGCTTTAACCTCACATGAGGCACTTGCAAACAATCTAAAGTCCCAGGGCTCAGATATCCAAGTCTCAGTCGGAACTCCATGCGCAGACGACCTAGACGCCGCCCTCGTGCAAGTTACTTACACCGAGAACGCTTCACGTGACGCAATCGAAACAGTGCTCACTGAATCCGACGGATTTGGTGTTCCGGTATACGTCACCCACCGTTAAGAAACATTTTCGATATAACAACACCCGCAAGAGGTTGTGACGCACCCGCTGGCTATGGATTAACCACCTGGATACGCTCCTGGTGACGCACGTCGAGTGGACGCTCCACCCCAGAGGACTTGAGCACTTAGGCTTTGGGACCGACCGGGGCTGCGGTTGGTCTGAAGCCGACGCCTCACCTCACCCCCAAGAAGTCAAAGTTACCTGCGTTTTAATTGAAGCACAGTCACTCTGACGGCTCTTGGACGACGAGGGAAACGACACCTGCGGAAGCCAGCGCGAAACCCTGCAAAGGGCACAAATCAAGCTGCAGAGATTTTTCAATGCTTCGATCAGTCACGGAGGCAGGGAAAATCTCGACTCCGCAATCAACAACCCAACCAACATTCACGACAAAGCAGAACGCTTGATTTTTCTCTCGTGTTGATGTTCATGCCAGACGATGGAGAAAACCAAAAGCATCGACGCCACCGTGAACAAATTCCATGAATCGATGAGGTATGACCAACAAACCACCAAGAAAGCAATCAGCGGCAGCACAGGGACCGTTCTCCATTTCAGAGCCAGGCCCATCAAAACGACAACCGCCAAGCACACCAGCAAGCTCACCAGGGTCACGCCCCCACCAACCGTCGCCATAAAGCTGCGGACAAGCACTACCAGAACTGTGACACCGAACATGGCGCCCACCCACATAGCTTTCAGCTTCATCGCACACACCGCTCAAGTCTCGCTCGGACTACGCCCGGCGCCGGAGTCACAGCCAGACACATGGACGGGTGCCATCGTCCGCGATCATTGATCCACTGGCGAGCTAATTGCACAACTAAGCCGCAAGCCACGGCACACCACGCCAGTGTAATGAAGGAACACGCCGCAGTTCCGAAAATGCTCCCGTAATTGATGGCGCGCATCCATTCGTCGTAGCTGCCGCGAATCCAAGGCTTCCCCCCTGACCAATACGTGGCCCACGCAGTGGTCGCCTCGCCCAATGAAACAGGCGATTCCTTGTTGATCTCGAAACCAATATCCAAGCCATCCACTGACTTGGCATACAGCAAGGTTTCCGCCCTGGAATCCCGCAACGTGAACCCATAACCCTCAGTAGCGCAACCGCTTGCTCCATGGAAGTAGCATGCTGGACCTCGTAAGCGATTGACCCTTCTGGCGCGACCCAGTCGTCGCTTAACACCTGCTCACCAGCGCGAGGAGCCTTCGCGCCGACCCCACGTTCCGGCGCGTTGTGAGCTCTCGTCTGCGCCTGCTCTGGTGCCGCAGCATGCGGTGGCGGCGCCGCCACCGCACCACTGGTTAGACCAACTGAGCCGACAACCACAAGCGCAATCCACTAATCACATATCGAACATTCTGCGTTTTCACAACTGCCCCTCTGACTAGTGTTCACATGATGATTACACTAGTCAGTGTAAGTTTACTACGCTACCTGTGAACTGTCTCACTTTAAACGTTATCTAGTTGTTATGGGTCATGACGTCGTGGTCGCGGAGCGGGGATGAAGGATTGGGCCCCTGACCGGCAGGATGGGTGATGTCTAGGTGTACTGATCGGGGACGTTGGTCAAGGCATCTCAGCGTTCGATCGTGATGCCGCAGGCGGCAAACCAGTCGCTGGCCCAAACCAGAACGACGGTGGCCGTGAGGGCGGTCTCGTCGTCGTGGACCTCGGAGTAGACGACCCGGGAGTGGTCATCGATCACCGAGTGCACGAACGTGTGCCCCATCAACTCACCGTGCCACTTGCTGCGGGGTCTTGTTCGGGCTGTGGTGGGGTCGCGAGGATCGGTCCTGCATCGACTCGCCGGCCCGGTAACGGTCGGCCCACCGTTAAGAAACATTTTCGATATAACAGCACCCGCAAGAGATTGTGACGCACCCGCTGGCTATGGATTAACCACCTGGATACGGTCCTGGTGACGCATGTAGGGCCGTAAAGCCTCTGGAATCACCACGGAACCATCGGCCTGCTGGTGAGTTTCCAGGATCGCTACCAACCAACGAGTGGTAGCCAAAGTGCCGTTGAGCGTAGCCACGGCACGAGTCCCACCCTTTTTGACCTTGCCATCCACCGTGGTGTCCGCCAGGCGCTCCCGAATATTGAGCCGACGCGCCTGGTAGGTGGTGCAGTTGGATGTAGAGGTCAGCTCCCGGTAGCGGCGCTGCGTGGGAATCCACGCCTCGCAGTCGAATTTCCGGGCGGCGGAGGTACCCAAGTCCCCGGCGGCAGTATCAATCACGCGGTAGGCAAGCCCACATGCCTGCAACATCTGTTCTTCCCACTCCAACAGCCGTGCGTGCTCCTGCTCAGCCTCGTCCGGGCTGCAGTAGATGAACATCTCCAACTTATTGAACTGGTGCACCCGAATGATGCCCCGAGTGTCCTTACCCGCCGAGCCAGCCTCACGCCGGTAGCAGGAGGACCACCCGGCGTACCGGAGGGGACCATCAGATAAATCCAGGATTTCATCCGCGTGGTACCCAGCAATCGCCACCTCGGAGGTACCCACTAAATACAGGTCGTCCTTTTCCAGGCGGTAAATCTCGGCATCGTGCTCCACATCAAACCCGGTGCCAGCCATGATTTCCGGACGCACCAGGGTCGGTGTGGTCAGGCTGATGAAATTGTTATCCACCGCAAGGTCCTGCCCCATGCGCAGCAAAGCGGTTTCCAACCGGGCAATATCACGCTTCAAGAAATAAAAACGGGAGCCCCCCACTTTCGCGCCACGTTCCATGTCAATGCCGTCCACCAGCTCACCGATGGCTAAGTGATCCCGGGGCTCAAAACCTTCTGCCTCAAAATCACGCACTGTGCCCACGTGCTTGATCACGGTGTAATCATCTTCACCACCGGTGGGCACACCGTCGACCACCAGGTTGGGCATGGCCTTCAGAAGCTGATCGATAGCTTCCTGAGCCTCCGTTGATCGAGTTTCAGCATCCTTGACCCGCGCAGCAAGGTCTTTCACCTCAGCCAGCAAAGCCTGTTTCTGCTCGCCCTGAGCCTGCGCAACTTGCTTACCAAACACTTTCTGTTCAGCACGCAGGTTTTCGTAATCAGTGATCGCCGCACGCCGCGCGGCATCAGCCTCCAAAACTTGATCCACGGTGTCAGTGGGCAAGCCACGGGCTGCCTGGGATGCACGGAACTGGTCGGGATGTTCGCGAAGAAGATTGATGTCGATCACGTGTGCCAGGGTATCCGAGTATTCTCGAAAATACGGCCCCGCCCAAGGGCGGCAGAGTCCCTGTTGCGCTGTTTCTTTCCAGCCCACCTGTAGCGTGGAGGAAGCCCAGCAGCAGGATTAATTGTGGTTCATTGCCCTTGACAAGGAGTACCTCTGTGACATCCTCGACGTCGCCGCAGCGCGTGGCAGTCGTGATCAATCCCTCGAAATATGGCGCCGACTCCGCCCGGGACACCATTGTGGTGACGTGCCGTAAAGCCGGATGGCCGGACCCCATATTCCATGAAACCACCGTGGACGATCCCGGAACTTCTATGGCTCAAGCAGCCCTGGCTGATGGTGCGGATGTGGTCTTGGCCGCCGGTGGTGACGGCACCGTACGCACGGTGGCAGAGGTCATGGCACACTCCGGGACCCCCCTGGGATTGATTCCCTTGGGGACCGGTAACCTGCTGGCCCGCAATCTCGGAGCACATCTGGGCGATATCCACCACTCCGTGGATGTTGCCCTGTTCGGCGATCAACGACACCTGGATATGGTGTCTTTCACCACTGAAAATATGCGGGGTGAGTCCTTTACCCATGCTTTGTGCGTGATGGGTGGGGCGGGGTTCGACGCCGAAATTATGTCCAACACCCGGGACGAATTGAAACGTCAAATCGGATGGATGGCTTACACCGAAGCCGGGATGCGGCGGTTGGCCGTAGACCCCGTATGGACGCGGTACAGCATCGACGACGGCCCGTGGCAAACTAAGCGCCTACGTTCCATCATGGCAGCCAACTGTGGTGTGCTGACCGGGGGGCTGGTTCTGGTGCCAGACGCAAAGCTCAATGACGGTCTGATGGATGTGGTGGTTATTGCCCCCCGCGGCCCCCTGGGTTGGGTGAGCTTAACCAGCAAGATTATTTTTAAACAACGCCACGATTTGCCGTCCATGGAGCACTACGCGTGCAAGAAATTACGGGTGGAATTCCATAAACCCACCGAATCTCAAATCGATGGTGACGGCTTGGGTCGAGTGACTTTCTTTGAAGCGAAGATCATGCCCGAGGCGCTGGCCCTCCAAGTTCCGCCCTCGCAAGGGGACAGCGAAAATGACGTAATTCGGTAGCAAACGCGCTGTGTGGGCACGAATTGTCACGCAGCGGCCGCCACACCGAAAATCGCTACCGAGAGCACAAACCCCACCACACCAATGATGGTCTCCAGCACTGTCCAGGTTTTGAACGTAGTTTTCACATCCATGTCCAGAAGCCTGCTAACCAACCAAAACCCGGAATCGTTGACATGCGAAAGCGCCACAGAGCCCGCAGCGACAGCCAACACCAAAGCAGCCACCTGCACCTGGTTGTAGTCACCTGCCAGAATCGCCGGAGCCACCAAACCGGAAGCAGTGGTCAACGCCACCGTGGCCGAACCTTGCGCCACCCGCAAGAGCAGCGAAATCAGGAACCCAGCAACGATCACCGGCACGCCCAGGTCGGACAGCACGTCAGCTAGAGCGTCACCAATCCCGGACGTGCGCAGCACACCACCAAACATGCCACCCGCGCCGGTAATCAGGATGACCGAGCACACTGGAGCAAGGGCCGATTCAAACGTCTTCTCCAGCGCAGAACCACTCACACCACGCGCAGTACCAATCACTAACGCCGCCACCACCACCGTGATGGTCAGCGCAATGGGGGTCTGACCGATAGCCACGAGGGCTTGATACCACAAAGCCTCCCCCACCGATTCATGCAAGGCACCCGACCCAAGAAGGGTGGACAGCCCCGTGTTGAGGAAAATCAGCACCACGGGGAGCAGCAGGATTAACACCACCGTGGTGGTCTTAGGTGGATTCTGAACATCTTCAGCTTTGCCCAAAATCTCAGGTACAGGCAGGGGAATGCGTTGTCCCGCAAACAACCCAAAAAGGTAAGAGCTCAGGTACCAGGCGGGCAACGCAACTAACAAGCCCAGCAACAACACCACACCCACGTTGGCTTCAAAGAACGACGCTGCCGCCACCGGTCCGGGGTGCGGTGGCAAGAAGATATGCATGGCAGAGAACGCACCCACCGCGGGCAGCGCGTAACGCAGCACCGAACCACCCAACCTCCGCGCCACGGAAAAGACCACCGGCAGCATGACCACCAGACCGGCGTCAAAGAAAATGGGAAGACCAAACAACAGGGACGCCACACCCAACGCTAAAGGGGCGCGCTTTTCCCCCAGGAGCCCTACGAGCTTGTCCGCCAACACCTGTGCGCCGCCGGAGGTTTCCAGAAGGCGGCCAAGCATTGCCCCCAAGCCCACGAGCAGGGCCACACCAGCCAGGGTGTTCCCAAAGCCGGAAGTGAGCACCGGGACCACGGCGTTCAAGGGAATTCCAGCAACCACTGCGGTGAGTGCACTGACCACAATCAAGGCCAGGAAAGCATGCACCCTACATTTGATGATCAACACTAAGAGCACCGCGATGGCTGTTACGGCGATCGCCAGGAGCGGCCCGGCGGTTAGGCCCTGTTCCCAGCCTTCAAGTTCTTCAATCATGGCAACTCCCGTGTCCGGCGTCAGTGGTGTGGATGCCCGGCTGTTGATCAGGTAACACGCAGGGAAGCCACCCAGTCACGTGCCTGCGTAAAAGCGCTGTCCGTGTGGTGGGAAGCCACCGTGGCGGCCTTACCATCCGCCCTGGGGTAGGACCCCAAAAAACGGGTGCTGGGGCATATCCTGCGCAACCCCACAAGTGCTTCCGCCACGCGTTCGTCCTGAACATGGCCGTCCACATCCACACTGAAGAAATACTCCCCCAGGTAATTACCCGTGGGCCGGGACTCCAAACGACTCAGGTTAACCCCACGTGTGGAGAACTGCTCCAGGATCTCCATTAACGCACCAGCACGGTCCTCCCACAAAGGAATCACCAATGTGGTGCGATCCGCCCCGGTGCGCGGCGGAAGGGGAGCGTCAACCGTCCCCAAATGCACAAAACGAGTCACGGCATCAGGGTTATCGCCAATATTTTCCGCCAAGACCACTAATTCGGGGTGGGCTTCGCTCACATTGGGGCCACAAATCGCGGCGTCGTACGTGACCGTGGAATCCCCCAGGAGCCCCACCGCTGCAGCCGCCGTTGAAGCCGCCGGAAGGTACTCAGAATCCGGAATATGACCCTGTGCCCATTGCCGCACCTGAGCCCACGCGTGGGAGTGAGTGGATACCGCACGAACATCACCCAACGGCATGATCTGACGAGCCACCAGATTAAAGCGGATGGGCACCAGCATTTCCGCCAGTATTCGGACTTCTGCCCCTACCGCAACCGCATCCAAAGTGGCGGAGACCCCACCTTCCACGGAATTCTCAATCGGGACAACCACAGAATCCACGTGCCCTTCCCGCAAAGCCGTTAAAGCAGCGGGAACGGAGTTGAGGGGCACGTGATCCGTTCCGTGGGGATCAATATGCCGCAAGGCCACCTGTGTGAACGTTCCGGGAGGGCCAAGGTAGGCGATAGTCATGGGCGCGGGCTACGTCACTTAACGGTGGGGTCCGCACCATTTTCGGACACCATGGGCTTCTGCGCATCTGCCCACGCACCCATACCACCCAACACATTGATGGGGTCAAAACCCGATTCTGCTAAGAACGACGTCGCCCGCAAGGACCGCCCGCCGGAACGGCAAATCACATAAACATCCTGATCCACAGGCACTTCCCCGTAGCGTTCAGATAACTCACCCAACGGAATATGCTGCGCACCGGGAATATGCCCGGCTTCCCACTCAAAGTCCTCCCGGACATCCAGGATCTTGGCATCCTGCGGAACTTCCTCCACAGAGGCGCTGGGGAGATTATTGACGTTATCCACGGGGAACTACCTTTCCGAACACAGGGACAGACAGGGAGTGCCTGACCGTACCCTGAAATATCAGTGTTGTTGTACTAACTCCCCAGGGTACGCACACTCGGGGACGTCGTGGGCATTTGTGCATTGATCTGCCCTAGCCTGGGATAGATCCACGCGTTAGGAACCTGCCATGACCGAGCCCAACCAACACCTTGCACCCTACACGGGGGTGTCCTTGATCTTCTCAGCCTTATCTAACCCCGCACGGTCAGCCATTGTGCACCGGCTCACGCAATCTCCGTGCTTTGTGGGGGAAATCGTGGAACACCTGGGAATGCCACAACCTTTGGTTTCCCAACACCTTAAAGTGCTGCGGGAAGCACACTTAGTGCGTGCGGTGCGGCAAGGCCGCCAACACCGCTACGAACTCGCGGACGAGCACGTCACACACCTTTTTTTGGATGCTTTCCACCACACTCACGAACAGCCAGCCACATAATCGGCCAGGTGTTGACCAGTGATGGTCGCAGCCTGTCCCACCAGGCCCTCAGGCGTTCCCTCAAAAACCACCTGACCGCCATCGCTGCCAGCGCCCGGCCCAAGGTCGATCACCCAATCCGCATGCGCCATAACCGCTTGATGATGCTCAATCACCACCACGGTTTTGCCTGAGTCAACCAGAGCATCCAACATGTTCAGCAGGTGATCCACATCCGCCATATGCAAGCCCGTAGTGGGTTCATCCAGAACATAAATCTCACCCTTGTTCCCCAGGTTGGCGGCCAGTTTAAGTCGCTGCCGCTCCCCACCAGAAAGTGTGGTTAACGGCTGACCAAGCGTGATGTAGCCCAGGCCGACGTCATCCAACCGCGTCAAAATCTTATGTGCGGCGGGAACACGGGCCTCCTGAGCCTCCGGGGTTGCGCCGCCGAAGAATTCGCGCGCCTGCGCTACGGATAGCGAAAGCACCTGGCTAATGTTTTTGCCGCCTAGCGTGTGTTCAAGCACCGCGGGGTGGAACCTCTTGCCTTCGCAGTCCTCACAATCGGTAGCCACCCCGGCCATCGTCGCCAAGTCCGTGTACATCACCCCCGCGCCTTTGCAGGTGGGGCAGGCGCCTTCCGAATTCGCGCTGAACAAGGCAGGCTTCACCCCATTGGCTTTGGCAAAGGCCTTCCGAATGGGATCCAGCAACCCTGTATACGTCGCAGGATTAGACCGCCGCGAACCGGTGATAGCACCTTGATCAATCGCGATCACAGGCTCAGTCGTAGCGTCAGCCAGGAAGCCGTGTATCAAGGTGCTTTTACCGGAACCAGCCACACCAGTCACCACCGTGAGCACGCCAAGAGGAATATCGACATCAACGTGGCGCAGGTTGTGCCTGGTGGCGTTGCGAATTTCGATGGCCCCGGAGGCGGTGCGCACAGAATCCTTCAGCGCAGCTCGATCCCCCAAATGGCGGCCTGTCAGGGTGTCACTTTGTCGTAAGCCCTCCACTGTGCCCTCAAAGACTATTTCGCCACCTGCGCTCCCCGCGCCAGGACCCAGATCCACCACATGATCAGCAATCACAACGGTCTCCGGCTTGTGTTCAACCACCAGGACGGTGTTTCCCTTATCCCGCAGCCGCAATAACAAAGCGTTCATCCGCTGAATATCATGCGGATGCAATCCCACAGTAGGCTCATCAAACACATAGGTGATATCCGTTAGCGGTGACCCCAAATGACGAATCATTTTGATGCGTTGCGCTTCACCACCGGATAACGACGACGCCGATCGCTCTAACGTCACATACCCCAATCCGATCTGAACAAAGGAATCCAGCAGTTCAGTCAAAGATTTCAATAACGGCACCACGGAGTCGTCGTCAATGCCTTGCACCCACTGTGCAAGATCGCCAATCTGCATAGCGCACGCATCCGCGATAGAAATTCCCGCAATTGTGCAGGAACGTGCCGCCTCGTTCAGTCTGGTGCCACCGCAATCCGGGCAGGCCGCAAACGTAACCGCCCGGTCCACAAAGGCCCGAATGTGCGGCTGCAGAGATTCCCGCTCCTTAGATAGCATAGATTTCTGAATACGAGAAATGACACCCTCGTACGTCAGGTTAATTCCATCTACTACGATTTTAGTGGGCTCTCGGTATAACAGATCATGGAGCTCTTTCTGCGAGAACTTGCCGATCGGTTTATCCATGTCAAAGTAACCAGATCCCCCATAGATGCGCCCATGCCAGCCATCCATAGAGTACCCGGGAACAATCAAACCCCCATCATTCAATGATTTTTTAGCATCAAAAATGGCGGTTAAATCAATATCAGACACACGACCCAAGCCCTCACACGCCGGGCACATACCGCCGGTAATATTAAATTCGCGACGCTCCTTCACCTCCTTACCACCTTTGGAAAAGGTCACCGCACCCTTACCGCTCATGGAGGCCACATTAAAGGAAAACGCCTTCGGCGAACCGACATGCGGCGTCCCCAGGCGACTGAACAGAATCCGCAGCATGGCATTGGCGTCGGTCACAGTACCCACCGTGGAACGCGCATTAGCACCCAAGCGTTCCTGATCCACAACAATCGCAGTTGTTAACCCCTCCAAAACGTCAACGTCGGGGCGCGCCATGGATGGCATAAATCCTTGAATAAAGCTGCTATATGTTTCATTCATTAACCTTTGGGACTCGGCAGCAATCGTGCCAAACACCAGCGAACTTTTCCCAGACCCAGACACCCCAGTGAACACAGTGAGTTGGCGTTTAGGAATCAGAACATCCACACCTGTGAGGTTGTTTTCCCGCGCACCCTGCACGCGAATATATTCATGAGCGCTCGCGACACCGGAAGTTAAAGTTTGTGCTTGTGGGGCTGATTTCATCGTATTCTCCATCACCATCATCCCGATTTCAGGATCAGTTGCAGGCTTTTGCCATCCTGACGCCACAAAACCGGCTGTTTGAAACCCAACGTACGGCATCACCGCACCGTTTATTGTGCGCGAGGGATCACTCATCAGTTTCTGCGCACATAGCCTCACGCTAGCCGGGGTGCCTACTATGAACGAAAACCTGCCGGGCACAAGCCCGAATTCACCAAGGTGTCGATGCTGACACCCGCGTCAAGGAGTTTGTGATGGCCAAACACACCGCCATAGCTTCCGGTAGCCCCTGCGTATCCGTCGACAGGATTCAGGAGGTCCTCAAACGCACTCCCCGCGCTCTGTTGATTAACGGACAGTGGCGCGACGCTTCCGACGGCGGAACGTTCGACGTCGAAAACCCCGCCACTGGCGAGGTTTTAGCCACCCTGGCCTCCGCCACACCGAGTGACGCACAAGCCGCTATAGATGCAGCCGCTCAAGCCCAAGAAAAATGGGGGCGAACCACCCCCCGCGAGCGCTCCGAGATTCTGCGGAGGGCTTTTGATCTGGTGCAACAGCGTCGTGATGACCTTGCACTCCTGATGACCCTGGAAATGGGCAAACCATTAGCTGAAGCCGATGGTGAAGTGACCTACGGTGGCGAGTTCCTCCGGTGGTTCGCAGAGGAAGCTGTGCGCCACTACGGACGTAGTGCCCCCGCCCCGGAAGGCAACCTGAACATCATGGTGCGCCCTAAACCGGTGGGGCCGTGTTACCTGATCACACCGTGGAACTTTCCCCTGGCCATGGCCACCCGCAAAGTGGCCCCTGCGGTAGCCGCCGGGTGCACTATGGTGTTGAAATCCGCCAAGCTCACACCGTTAACCTCCCAGTACTTTGCTCAAATCATGCTGGATGCCGGGCTGCCGGATGGTGTGCTGAATGTGGTGGCTTCCAGTTCCGCGTCCGCTGTGTCCGCACCGATCATGGCGGATTCCCGGCTGCGCAAGATCTCATTCACCGGCTCCACCCCCGTGGGTAAACAACTCATGAAAGATGCTGCAGACAACGTCCTGCGCACCTCCATGGAACTGGGCGGCAATGGTCCGCTGCTGGTGTTTAATGACGCCGATCTGGACAAAGCGGTGGCAGGTACAGTGGCCGCCAAAATGCGCAACATGGGAGAAGCCTGCACCGCAGCCAACCGCATCTTGGTTCAGGAATCGATTGCTGATGAATTCACTCAAAAGCTAGCGAGCAAACTGGCGGAATTGCCCGTGGGGGACGGCACCGTGGAAGACACCAAAGTCGGTCCACTGGTAGACGCCAAGGCGCTGGAGTCAGTCTCCGCTTTTGTGGATGATGCCGTCGCCAAGGGGGCACGTGTGGTCACCGGTGGACACCGTGTGGGGAATCAGGGGTATTTTTACGCCCCCACGGTGCTGACGAACGTCCCTGAAGACGCCCGGGTGTCGTGTGAAGAAATCTTTGGGCCTGTGGCCCCTGTTATAACGTTCACGGATGAGGACGACGCTGTCCGGATTGCCAACACCACCGAATATGGGCTGGCTTCCTACGTATTCACGGAGGATTACCGACGCGCCTACCGGGTGGCGGATCGCCTTGAGTTTGGGCTCATGGGGTTGAACGTGGGCGTGATTTCCAATGCTGCCGCACCGTTTGGCGGCGTGAAACAGTCCGGCGTTGGCCGTGAAGGCGGGGCAGAAGGCATTGGGGAGTACAGCACAGTCCAGTACATCGGTGTGGAAAACCCCTGGGAGTGACCATGGACCGCTGCCGCACAGATCAGTCCATCACGCCCAGGGCTCAGGAGATTTTTACGGATGCTGTGGCGCTGCGTGATGCCCTACAGCGTGGTCAGATTTCCGCTGTAGAGGTGGCGGCGATAGCGCGGAAACGGTCGTTAGCGCTGGAGCGCCCTGAGTCGGGGCCGCCGCTGGGGGCTTTTGTGACCGTAGCATCTGCTGAGCACACACACCGGATGGCCAGCGCTGCAGATGAATGCGCGCAGCAGAACCGCAGGAATTGGCATGGGTTACCGATGGGGTTGAAGGATTTCCAGGAGGTCGCGGGGCTACCGATCACTTGGGGTTCGCGGGTGAATGCCCCGGACGGTCCGGAATCAGCCCCCCTGTGTTCAGAAGACGATGACCTCGCGGCCCTTCACCGGGCCCACGGTGCTGTGCTTTTCGCCAAAACCCAGGTGCCCGAATTTGGGCTGAATTGTTATTCCGAAAATCTGGTAGGCCCACCATCACGTAATCCGCATGAGATGGAATGCGGCTCGGGTGGTTCATCGGGTGGGCAAGCAGCCGCCGTTGCTGCCGGGGCGCTGCCGGTGGCGGTAGGTTCCGACGGCGGTGGTTCTATCCGCATTCCTGCCGCAGCATGCGGTTTGATTGGCATGAAACCGTCACGGGGCGTGGTTGCCGTAGGTGATGCGTGCAGCGACCATGCCCAGTTGGCTGTGCAAGGTCCGATTGCCCGAAACCCAGCAGATGCAGCGCTGGTGTTTGATGGACTCACTCAGTGCGTTCTTGATGTGCCTGGCCAGAACCGTTTGTTCCGCCCCACGGCAGCACCCGGGACGCAGGCCGTCAGGCGGCCCTGGGCAGAGGAACCAGAACACGCTGGCTCTGCCTTGGATGCGGTTATAGGGGCACGTTCTGGGCAGTACCCGTGGGGTCACCGCCCCTTAAATATTGGGGTGTCCACGGCATCCGCTTTTGCGTCAGCGTTCCCAACCCCGCTTTCTGCGCAAGCGCGTTCGGCCCTGGCTCATGGCGTGGAAGCTTTACGGGACGTCGGGCACCGGGTGGAGGAGACGGACCTGCGGTATGACCCCCGATACCCGGAGGCGTTTTTCGCCCTGTGGACCACGTCGTTGGGAATGCTTCCCCTGGGTTTAGAGGAGGAGCAACGGCTCACGGGCTTGGCACAGCATTACCGGGCGGCGGCCCTGGAACGTTCCGCTGCGGAGCTGGCGTTAGCTATTCGCACGTTACGGGAAATCGAAAAGGCAACAGTGCGTGCCTGGGATACCTACGATGTCGTGCTGACTCCCGCGCTCGCACAAACCCCCAGGCCGTTGGGGTGGTGGTGGGAAGGCTACGATCCGGCCGACCCGGCGTCTGCGGACCAGGATTACCGGAGACAGTGCCAGTACACGCCCTTTACGTCCCTGGTGAACGTGGTAGGTTTACCTGCCGTGGTACTGCCTACCACATGGGAACGTTCGGACTTTAGTGAAGCTCGCGTGCCGATGGGTATCCAGTTGATTGGTCGCCCAGGATCTGACGTGGGACTATTGGTGTTAGCTGAACAAATAGTCCGCCACCTCAAGGAGCAGTAGTAACCCGTGATCTTCATCGTCGTGAAATTTCCTGTCAAGCCTGAGTACGCCGACCAGTGGCCTGAGTTAGTCCGCGAGTTCACGGAAGCCACCCGCGCTGAACCGGGGAACAAATGGTTTGAGTGGTCACGTTCTGTGGATGACCCCCATGAGTTTGTGGTGGTCGAAGCCTTTGAGAACGACGCCGCTGCCGATCACGTCAACGCACCACACTTCCAGAAGATGCAGCGTGAATTCCCCCAGTACCTGCGGGCCACACCTAAGATCATCTCCCGTCAGATCGAAGGCAATGGCTGGGAAGAAATGGGCGAACTCCAGGTGGGGTGATGGGTTCACCCGGGATAGTGCGCTAGGCGCTGCAAAGCTTCTTGCACTTTCACAGCGAAAGGCTTAATGACCCTATAAGATCCACCATCTGCCGTGATATCGGACCACCGCGAGACACACTGAGGGTGATTTCACTGATAAGTGAAACCTAGAGCGATGAGGGTTACGCAGCCTGTCGTCGCCACCAAACCGATACTTTGGACCCATGACGCGCGCAATACTCTTCGACTGCGACCCCGGAGTGGACGACGCACTCGCCCTCATGCTTGCCCACGGACATCCAGAGCTGGATATCCTGGCCGTCACCACCTGCGGAGGTAATCAAACAGTAGACAAGGTCACCCGCAATGCGCTGGCACTGGCTGATCTGCTCGGCATGGACGACGTACCGGTAGCCGCCGGAGCCCATCGCCCACTGGTGCGGGAACCCCTCACCGCTGAGAACATCCACGGAGATACCGGGCTAGGTGTGGTCAAGCTCCCGGAGCCACAGCACGCGTTGGATACCCGACATGCCGTGGACGTCATCATTCAGACTGTGCTGTCCAGGCCACCCCAAGAAATCACCGTCATCGCCACAGGGCCTCTTACTAACCTGGCTTTAGCCATCCGTCAGGCCCCAGAAATTGTGGCCCGAGTCCACGACGTTGTGCTTATGGGTGGCGCCATCCATACCGGCAACGTGACCCCAGTGGCCGAGTTCAACATTGCAGTTGACCCCGAAGCCGCACAGGCAGTGTTCAACGCCGGGTGGCCCGTCACCATGGTGGGCCTCGACGTCACCCATCAAGCCCTGGCAACCCCAGATGTCGAAGCGCAGTTCGCCGCTTTAGGAACCCCATTCGGTGACGTCGCCGTTGAACTCATCCACAGCTACCGACATGCCTACGCAAACGATCAGGCTTTTGTCGACCCTCCATGTCACGATCCTGTTGCGGTGGCTCGCGTGATCGCCCCAGAGCTCGTCACCGTGCGCCAAGCCCCCGTCAACGTAGAGCTACACGGGGAACTCACCACCGGCCAAACCATCGTGGACCTCAGGAGGCCAGCGCCCACGGAATGCATCACCTCCGTGGCAACGGAGCTGGACCACACAGGGTTCTGGCAACTTGTGGTGAACACCGTTGACTGCCTGGGCCACCCCAAGACTCAGGAGGGATGAGATGCATCTGAGAACCGGTACCGTGTGCGTGGTTGGCTCCCTCAACGCTGACCTGGTGGTGCATACTGAACGCCACCCCGCCCCCGGTGAAACCGTCACGGGTGGACCATTGAGCGTTATCCCCGGCGGTAAATCAGCTAATCAGGCAGTAGCGGCCGCCCGCTTAGGTGCCACCGTGAGCCTCGTAGGGGCGGTGGGCGACGACCCCCACGGGCACCTCCTGCGCGATTGCTTAGTGCGCGATGGGGTGAATACCGAACACGTGCACACCCTGACCGGCACACCCACTGGAACCGCCATGGTTACCGTGTCCTCACAAGGGGAAAACACCATCGTCGTTTCCCCCGGAGCCAACGGCGAGTTACACCCAGAGCACGTGCCAGACACCGCACTCCAGTCCGCAGGTGCCGTGGGATTAACCTTTGAAATCCCGGAACGCACTGTACTCACCACCGCCCAACGAGCGCGCGCCCATGGGGTCCCTGTTTTCCTCAACCCCTCCCCATTCCATCCACCAGAACCGGAGCTTCTGGCCTGCACAGATGTGCTGGTCATGAACGAGCACGAATTTGAGCAGGTCCTCGGCAAATTCGGCATTCCACCCACCGGAACATGGCAACAAAAGGCAACCCCGCTGCATGCTGCAACCGGAGTGGGGGCCTTCGTCATCACCCTTGGCTCACAAGGGGCGTTAGTCATCGAATCCATCGTTGAACACAGAAGTGACCACAGTTGCATGGTCACGGAAGTTCCGGGTTATGCCATCCAGGCCGTAGACACCACAGGGTGCGGGGACGCAGTGCTTGGCTGCCTACTAGCCGCAGTATCTGGCGGAATGACCCTGATTGAAGCCACCGCTGCCGCCATGAAAGTTGCCGCCTACGCAGCCACACGCCCTGGTGCTCAGCCTTCCTACCCAACACCACAGCAACTCGTCAGTAACATCCCTGACCAGATAAACGTTGTGTAACGTGCTGCCCTGACAAGGGGCAGACGAGGTACTCAACTAATCCGACAGGAGGCCCTGAACATCCTCGCCCCGTTCAGGGCCTCTACGCGAACGAGGAAGTCATGAATCTCGAATCCCAGTTTTCTGGCCGGTGGACCATTGATCCTGCACACAGCCGCATCGGCTTTTCCACACGTCACGCCATGGTCACGAAAGTCCGTGGTGCCTTCAACGATATCGAAGGGTTCGCGGATATCGACTTAGAGGACCTGACCCGCTCAACCGTGGAAGTCAAACTGCGGGTGGAAAGCATTGACACTCGTGACAAGGACCGGGACACCCATTTGATGTCCGAAGATTTTTTCCACGCCCAGCGCTATCCGTTCATCATCTTCCAGTCATCCTCCATTGATGAGGTGGATGACGGCCAATTCATTGTCTCGGGTGACCTCACCATCCGGGATGTCACCCGTCCGATCACCATCCCCTTGGAGTTGACGGGGATCGACACAGATATGTTCGGCACGGTGCGGGCAGGTCTGGAAGGTAACCGGCGGATTGACCGCAAAGACTGGGGAGTGCGGTGGAACTCAGTGTTAGATTCCGGTGGCGTTATGGTCAGCGACAAGGTCACGTTAGAGTTCGAGCTGTCTCTCACTCAAACGGAAGAAACCGCAGAAGACACCCCGCAAGACTCCATCGATCAGGAAGCCCCAACATCCCAGTACCGGCCCTGGCTTCGGCAGTAACCCGCTGCACGCCCGCCCCTGGCTGGCAACGCGCAACACGGCCCGACGCACTGTCACACCAGTGACTCAAACACCATGTGGCCCTACCCTGGTGAGCATGTCGAATCGTGCGGGCACCGTGGCCCTTCCAGAAGATCTTGTTGATATTGCCGAACTCCTAGCCGCTTACTCCACTCAGGAACCGGACCTGAATAACCCGGATCAGCGGGTGGTCTTCGGCACGTCAGGGCATCGGGGCTCTTCGCTGAAGTCGTCCTTCAACGATGCCCACATCGCAGCGATCACCCAGGCCATTGTGGAGTACCGTGCTTCGCAAAACATCACCGGCCCTCTGTTCATGGGCAAGGACACTCACGCGTTGTCCGGCGTCGCCCAGGACACCGCTTTGGAGGTATTGGCAGCTCACGGGGTGAACGTGCTGCTGGACTCGCGGGATGGCTACACGCCCACCCCTGCTCTGTCGCATGCAATTTTGAAATACAACAAAGACCGTTCCAAGGATTTGGCGGACGGTATCGTGATCACACCATCCCACAACCCCCCAGCGGATGGTGGTTTTAAGTACAACCCCACTCACGGTGGGCCGGCAGATTCCGATGCCACGGGGTGGATTGCTGACCGCGCCAATGAATTACTTGAAGCAGGTAACGTTGACGTTCAACGCATTCCTTTGCAAGACGCACGTGTGGCGGAAACCACGGGCACGTTTGATTACTTGGATTCTTATGTTTCCGAATTGCCAGAGATCATTGACCTCGATGCCATTCGAGATTCCCAGTTACGCATTGGGGCCGACCCTATGGGGTCGGCATCAGTGGAATATTGGAAAGAAATTGCTTCCCGGTACGGGTTAAACATGGAAATCATCAACCCGGATGTGGACCCCCAGTGGGCGTTCATGACCTTGGACTGGGATGAAAAAATCCGCATGGACTGCTCCTCGCCCAATGCGATGGCTTCTCTGATCAGTAATCGGGACAAGTACGATATTGCCACCGGTAACGATGCCGATACCGACCGTCATGGCATCGTCACCCCAGACGCTGGCCTCATGAACCCCAACCATTACTTGGCCGTGGCCATTGACTACCTCTACACGCACCGTGACGGCTGGAATCCACACGCAGGAATTGGAAAAACGTTGGTGTCCTCGTCAATTATCGACCGTGTAGCGGAATCACTGGGCCGAACATTGGTGGAAGTTCCCGTAGGGTTTAAGTATTTTGTGCCGGGTCTGTTAGATGGCTCAATCGGTTTTGGCGGAGAAGAATCTGCGGGTGCTTCTTTCCTACGTCGTGATGGTTCCGTGTGGTCCACCGATAAGGACGGCATTATTCTGGCGTTGTTGGCTGCTGAAATCACTGCCGTCACAGGCAAAACGCCTTCGCAGCGCTATGCGGAATTAACGCAACAGTTTGGTGCTCCGGTGTACCAGCGCGTTGACGCTCCAGCGAACCGGGAACAAAAAGCTGCGCTCAAGAAACTTTCACCCGAACAAGTCGCAGCGGAAACATTAGCTGGTGACCCAATCACCGCCAAACTGACTGAAGCCCCCGGCAATGGTGAGGCCGTTGGAGGCCTCAAGGTCACCACTGACAATGCGTGGTTTGCGGCCCGTCCATCTGGAACAGAGGACGTCTACAAGATCTACGCCGAATCCTTCATCGACGAAGATCACTTGAAACAGGTTCAAAAAGAGGCCAAGGCACTTGTGGACTCAGTAATCTCCTGACGGATGGAGGTTAGGAGTGGGCTCTGGACGTACCATCACCTGCGCCACGGTTAGCAGCAATGGCATTGCTCAGAGCCCGCATGCCACCATAGAGAGCAGCCGCAATTGGCCAGATTAACCAAGACCTCGCCCAGCCATCTCCTATAAAACTCCACAGAAGGAAAACAATCAGGACCACAGGCCAATACACGGAGGCGATTATTCGAATAACGGGATGCACTGATTCGTCATCGTCACCATCCTGCAGGAGGTCGTTGGCTGCCGACTCACTCCACCGAGTAAACAACATCACCATCACACCCAGTGCTGCCATACAAAGTGTGATGATAAAACCAACGATCACTAAGGAATAGTTTTCCTGATCGAGGATAGCCAATAAAATTACGGGGACTGGGCACAGTACTAGTAAACCAATTGCTACCATTCGACCTTTGATGGCTTGCGACCGATTCCCATCCCAGGTTTCGTATGCTACGTCGTCAGTGTGGGTAGACCTTTCAAAATCACCCGATGTAATGTTTTCAAAATCTTCTAATATCGCATTACGACGCACTTGGAACATGATTCCCATAGCCACCATCACGAAAAGCGCAAAAACTCCTGCCCCGATGATGGGAGCTGGAACACTACCCCCAACATTTCCAGAATCTATGAACGTCGCAACCAAAATCAACAGGGGCACAGGGCTCAGTATGAATAACCCTATGGAGATCCCCAGGACCACAGTTGAAATGCGCGTGGCGTCCACATAACGACGAGCCTGCTCAGGATCCAGCTGGGTCTGCATATCTTGTTTGCCATTATTCACAGATCCCTGAATCTCGGCTTCAATTCCCAACACCGGGGCCAACTCATCCAAAGACCCAAATTCGGCAATAACCTGCCCCACAGCCTGAGCTTCTGGAAGACCTTTTTCTTGAAGGTCCTGGAATTTATCCTCCATCATATCCCGCAGTTCCTGACGAGCGCGCCACATACTATTGGAACTGGGGTAGGGGGCAAAAAGGGTGTCTAGATAAGAGTCCACAACATTCACGGAAAAACATCCCCTTCCACAAAACGATTGACCAACTCACGAGTCAGCACCCATTCAGCACGCTTCTGATCAAGGTGCATATGCCCCGCTTGAGTGAGCTGGTAATACGTGCGAGTCTTACCGGATTCGGAAATACCCTGATATGATTCCAAGAAACCCATCGATTCCAAACGCTTAACCGCCGTATAAAGAGTGGCTTGCTTCATCGTGTATTTTCCATCCGAAATTTGGGTGATAATCCTGGAAATCTCGTAAGCATAAGAATCCTGATACTCCAAAATTGCCAGCACCATCAAGGCAATATGTCCACGAATGGCATCTGCCCCAATCATCACCCCTCCTTACCCAGCCATCCACGGCGTATACGTTCACGTAACGTACTACGTCACACGTAGTTAGCTCATCGATTCCCCATGTCAAAAGGCAAAAAATCCGCTATGTGACGAAATGTGACGATCTGGGAAGATTTATGGCCACACATTGTTACGGTCAGCGGACCGCATTGACGGTTCCCGAACGCCAACCCGGCGGATCGGACACCCTGATCGAAAGATTGTTTGAGGATCACCATGCCCCTGTTCCTTGTTGAACTCGCTCCGTCCACCACGGACAAGTCCGCTGTTGCGCAACTACTGGAAACAGTTTCCACCGCGCTGTCCTCCACCGGTGCTGAACTGATCGAATCCCAAGTGACGGCAGGGCACGAACGCGTCTTCGTGATCCTGGAAGCTACTTCACCGGACGGTGTCTTTAATTCCGTCAAAGAAGCCGTGGGCAATATCGACGTCGATGGCCCGCATGAAGTCCGATTGGTAGGCGCTGAACTGGACGACATCAAGAAGCTCAAGAAGTCTGCTGAATACCTGGTGGAGTGGGATATCCCAGCGGAAATCACCATGGATCAGTACCTGACCCGCAAAAAAGCCAACGCCCCGAAGTACGCCGAGGTTCCTGAAGTCCAGTTCCTGCGCACCTACGTGCGTGAGGACACTGCCAAGTGCTTGTGCTTCTACGACGCCCCGGACGAGGACGCCGTCGTGCGCGCCCGCGAGGCCGTATCGACACCGATTGATCGCATGCACAAGCTGGAAGCCTGAGCCCAGCCCTGGCTGTCAGCACGCGCACCCACCCTCGGCGCGCGCTGACCGAATCACGCGCTGATCAGGCGTCCCGCTTAACTCAGCAACGGAACGCCTGATCCGTCGCAGCGTTTCAGGAGATTCTCATGACCACGCCCACCGCACCTCACCATGCCCCCATGGCAACCGCAACGGAAGGCCTACACATCAACGAACCGTTCACCATCCGCCCTCTGGCTGAATACCCACAGCGTGATCGACTGATCGCCGCAGCCGCTGATCACGCCCAGGCAGTAGACCAGAATGCAGAATCCCCGTTCGCCCTACTTCGCACCATAGGACAGGATGGGTTACTGGCTTTGGGGTTGGATGGTTCCTTGGTGGAACAAGCCGCTGTGATCCACGATCTGGCAACCGAGTGCACCGCTACAGCGTTCTCTCTGTGGGCGCACCGTTCTAGCATCGAGTATTTGCACGCCACCGGACACAAAATCCCCCAGGGCCTCCGGGATGGATCAGAGCCAGGATCCAGTGCCATGGCCCCCGCTTTCAAGGCAGCTGCCGGTATCAGTGACATTCCCGTGACGCTCACCCGTTCGGCCAGCAGTAATTCCTGGGTGCTCAACGGTGTGATCCCCTGGGCTTCTAATCTTTACCCCCAGGGTTGGGTGGTGCTACCCGCTATCCGGGTCGATGACGCCGGAGAGCACCGCGCCGTCGTGGTAGTTACCCGCACCGCAGCTGAAGGAATTTCCGTGCGGCCCCTGCAAAACCTCATGGCCTTAGATTCCACAGCGTCAGGCATTGTGACCTTTAAAGATTCCCCCGTGACGGAGGATGCCATCCTGACGGAGGACCTTCCCGCTTTCCTGGCAGTAGTGCGGGGGCCGTTCCTACTGATGCAAGCCGCATTCTGCGTGGGGTTATCCGCTGCCGCCCTGGCCTCTGCGGACAGTGCCCTGACCGGGGTCTCGGAGGTGTTTCGTCCTGATCGCGATGCCGTGGTTGCCGAGTTTGAACGTGTACGTTCCACTTTGCTGAATTACCTGCGCACCCCACGTGACCTAGAATTCCGGGACGTCTTGCACCTCCGTTTGGACGCCGCGCTACTCACCGGTGAAGCCACGCGTCTGGAATCCAAAGTGGTAGGTGGCAAGGGGTATGCCATACGGTCGGACACCGCCAGGCGGGCGCGCGAAGCCGCTTTCCTGCCCGTGCAGTCACCCACTGAATCCCACCTACGCCACCTGCTCATGCACTGGGAAGCAGAGACAGGCACCCACGGTCAGACTCCGACGGTGGGCAACAACCAGAACCTAACAGTATGAGTCAGAACCACCCCGCACCCGCACCATCCCCACAAGCCGCTCTGCGGGTAGAGGGGGTATCCAAAACCTACCCCGGTGCACATACACCCACCTTGGACAACGTTTCCATGACTCTGCGTTCCGGGGAATTTCTTGTTGTTCTGGGGCCATCAGGGTCCGGTAAATCCACCCTGTTGCGCACCATCGCCGGCCTAGAACCACTGGACGCGGGATTGGTGGCCACCCAATCTGGCCATGATCATTTGGCGGTGGTTTTCCAATCCCCGGGGCTGTTTCCTTGGTTAAACGTGCGGGAAAATATTGCGTTGGGCGGCCGTTACAAGCGCAATCAGGACCGGTTCGATGACTCCGCCGTAGACGGCCTCTTGGAGGTTTTAGGGCTGGCTGATCTGGCGTCTATGCCAGTCACAGAGTTATCCGGCGGGCAAGCCCAGCGTGTAGCGGTGGGACGAGCCGTGGCGGTCCAGCCCGACGTCGTCTTGTTGGACGAACCTTTTTCTGCGTTGGACCCTGCCACACGTAGCGACCTCCAAACTTGGCTGCGCACGGTCGCTGAGGAACTGCACTTAACGGTTTTTATGGTCACGCACGATGTGGCTGAGGCCGTTGCGGTCGGGGATCGAATTGGCTTTTTTGGAGGACCACGGGGTTTCAGCCACGAATGGGTTCCAGCGCGTGACGGCACCACAGTGGAAGAAATTGTGGCGTATTACCGTGGCGGCGGGGATGTTCCGGGGAGCTGGGTCATTTGAATTCTCGGCCCACACCCGCACAACTCACCCGACGACAAGCACTGGGCGCCGGAGCCACCGCGGCCGGTCTAGGTGCCTTGGCCTGGGGTGCTGGTCGCGGGTACGCCAGCAACCGGGAATCCGCCCGGAACACCACCGATCACGCCCCGGTCCGTATTGGGTACCTACCTATTACGGATTCCACGGCATTGCTTGTTGGTCACGGCAATGGGTATTACACGGATGCGGGTGTTCCAACCACGCAGCCCATCATGTTCCGCAGCTGGTCGTCCCTATCAGAAGCATTCGTATCCGGGCAGGTTGATGTGATCCACATGTTGATGCCCATGGCGTTGTACATGCGCTACGGGTTGCAGGCTGATGTGCTGATCACTGCTTGGAATCACACCAATGGATCAGCGTTGACCACCGGCCCGGGAATCACCACCGTGGAGGATCTTGCGGGACGTTCCTTGGCCATTCCCGCGTGGTGGTCTGTCCATAACGTGGTGGTCCAGCAGATATTACGGGCCAGTGGCCTGACACCCGTCATGCGGCAGGCGGCATCGGCAGAACAGGGCACCGTGACGCTACTACCTATGGCCCCCGCAGACATGCTGCCCGCGCTGAATAACGGCGTCATCGGCGGATACACAGTGGCGGATCCCTTTAATGCTGCCGCTGAAGCCCAACAGGTGGGCCATATTCACCGCTTCACAGGCGATGTATGGCACAACCACGTGTGCTGTGTGACCATGATGCGTGGTGAACTGTTACGCAACCGCCCACACCTGGCTGCGGGTTTCATGGACGGGCTGGTCCGCGCCCAAGCCTGGTCACGGGAAAATCGTCCGGAGGCTGCGACTTTGCTGGCCAATCATTACCTGCCGCAACCAGCAAAAGTCATCAAAAAAGCTCTGATCAGGGATTCCACACAGCACGCGGATACGGTGAATCACCCTAACTGGCACGGCGAGCGCATTGACTTTCGGCCCTGGCCGTATCAATCCACCACGGAGCTATTAGTGCGCTCCATGCAAGAGACCGTGGTTGATGCCCCCACGGACTTTTTAGCGGGGTTGGACCCCGCTCAGGCTCACCAAGAGTTGGTGGACGACTCCCTAGTTTGGGAATCACTTCAACGGCTGGGCGGCATGGGGGTCTTTGGGCTCTCTGGTACCGAACGCACCGAGGAGTTTTCCGCATGAGCGCCACGTCCGTTCGTCCCGCCAACCCACAGCGTGTTATACGAAAACCACCGCTGATCCTCAGCATGGGGTGGGGATTGTTCGGTCTTGTGGTTGCCGTGGCCGTGTGGTGGATTTTTACTCATCTGGCCGGTTCTGCCAACAGCATGATCGCGGCTTTCCGTCCCGATCAACTGCCCGGTGCGTTCAGTTCTTTGTGGGAGCGTGGCGTAATCCTGCAGGATGCTTCTACGTCGCTGTGGCGTCTGTTGTGTGGGTTGGTTTTAGCGGCAATGTGTGGCGTTCCACTGGGGTTGTTGATCGGCTATTCCGCTCCTTTCAAATGGGCTTCCACCGCCCCAGTGCAGTTCCTGCGGATGGTTTCCCCGTTGTCCTGGGCTCCAGTAGCCGTGGCATTGTTTGGGGTAGGGCACGCGCCGGTGATTTTTTTGGTGATGGCGGCGGCGGTGTGGCCGATTGCGATGAACACAGCGGCCGGTGTGGCAGCACTTGACCCTTTACACGTTCGGGTGGGACGCACCTTGGGCGCAACCCCCTGGGAATTGGTGCGCACTGTGGTGCTGCCCAGTATTCGCCCGTACGTGATGACCGGAATTCGTTTGGCGTTGGGAGTCGCCTGGGTAGTGATTGTGCCCGCTGAAATGCTCGGTGTTTCCTCCGGGTTGGGCTATGAAATTCTCAACGCGCGCGATCGTCTGGCGTACGACGAAATGCTGGTGGTCATTATCTTGATTGGCATCATCGGCATCACACTGGATGCTGCGGCACAGTGGCTGCTGCGCGAACGTCGTCGCACGTAAGTCTCGACTACCCTGGGGCTGGTCCGCCAGAAACCCGACGGGCCGCTTTCACTCTGAACCCACCGGGAGCTGCCCCATGTCCCATTCCCCCACCCCCACACCCCGTTCGACGTCGTCCGTAACGGCACGTTTAGGTTTGGCATGGTCACTGCATGGTGACGGCCGCACCGTGCGGCAGGGCTCTGTGGTGCGCCCGGATGAGCGGTTGACCTGGCCCCGCACGGTGGGTATTGGGGCACAGCACGTGGTGGCGATGTTCGGAGCCACCTTCTTAGTGCCACTTATCACCGGTTTCCCGCCGTCTACCACCCTGTTTTTCTCCGGTGTTGGCACCATCGTGTTTTTGGTGATGACCGCCGGTCGGGTTCCGTCTTATCTGGGGTCATCTTTTGCGTTTATTGCCCCCATTGCTGCCGCCGTAGGGGAATACGGCCCCGGTGGCGCGTTGGGTGGTGTGGTAATGGCCGGTGCCGCGTTGTTCGTCATCGGCTTGGTGGTGCAGTGTGTGGGCACGGGGTGGCTGCAAGCATTGATGCCACCGCTGGTCACAGGCACCATTGTGGCGCTCATCGGGTTCAACTTGGCCCCTGCAGCCAAGGACAATTTCATGCTCGCGCCGGTCACTGCCGTGGTGATATTAGCCAGCATCCTCCTAGTATCGGTACTTTTCCGTGGTCTTCTGGGGCGGCTATCCATCCTGGTGGGGGTGGTCGTGGGGTATCTGACTGCCGTCATGCGCGGGGAGGTGGACTTTACCCCGGTACGCGCCACGTGGGAATCCGATGGTTTGGTGGGATTGCCGCAGTTCCACGCCCCTGAATTTCATATGTCCTTGATGGGACTGTTTGTGCCCGTGGTCTTGGTGCTGGTGGCGGAAAACATTGGGCATGTGAAATCAGTGGCCTTGATGACCGGTGGCGACCTCGACCCGGTGATGGGGCGCGCCATCATGGCTGATGGTTTAGCCACGGTGTTGGCGGGATCTGGTGGTGGTTCGGGCACCACCACCTACGCCGAAAACATTGGGGTTATGGCTGCCACCAAGGTGTACTCCACCGCTGCCTACTGGGTGGCTGCAGTGATTGCCCTGTTGTTGTCATTCATGCCAGTTTTTGGTGCAGCGGTAGCGTCGGTACCGGCTGGGGTGTTGGGTGGGGCTGCGACGGTCCTCTACGGCATGATCGGCATGCTGGGTGTGCGGATTTGGGTGGAAAACCGGGTGGATTTCTCCAACCCCGTGAACCTCACCACAGCAGCAGTGGCCATGATCATAGGGATTGCTGACTACACCTGGGACGCTTTCGGGATTGAGTTCGCCGGGATTGCACTGGGAACGGCGGCCACGCTAATCGTCTTCCACGGCATGCGGGGGATCGCGAGGTTACGGGGTACCGCAGACGATCGTTTATAGAGGAAGCCGCACATACACCAGGCCATCTCATGCTCAAAGGCGTTCACGCAATGGTTCGGAGGTCCGAAGCACCGCCCGTATGTGGTCAACATCCACGTCCCCTATCGTGGGCGGCTGCCACACGGGGGTGTCTTCTTTATCCACCAACATGCACCGCACACCTTCCCTAAAATCAGGGGCCGCAACAGCATCGCGGGCGAAGGCAAGCTCACGTTCTAAACACTCAGTGGCCGAAGCAGCCGTGGCACCAACATTCAACAACTCCCACGTCCGAACCAGGGACGACGGCGCAGCGCCGGCACAATCTTGGCCCGCCGCCGCCAGCACATCTTCCAAGGAGTCCGCCCCATAGACGGACTCAATCTGTTCCACACGTTCAAGCACTGTTGCCTGTGCCACAGCGTCGTCATGTGGCAGCGCGTATTCGGCCACCGCAGCATCCACACCGTCCGCAAGGACGGCATGGTGGAAAACCTCCAGGCGATCAGAGGCCACCAGGTGATCGGCAAGGCCAACAGCCACAGCATCCGCACCGCTGATCCGTTGCCCGCCTAGGCCCATCCACCGGGCTAAGGGCAACGAATAGCCCCGCCCCGGGACATTCATGCGCGGCAAAAACCATGAGGCTCCCACATCCGGGAAATACCCGATGACGCATTCGGGCATGGCCAACACCGTGTTCTCTGTGGCAATCCGGTGACTACCATGCACAGATATCCCCATGCCTCCACCCATGGTGTACCCCTCC
Source organism: Kocuria sp. (assembly GCA_030524035.1). Lineage (GTDB taxonomy): Bacteria > Actinomycetota > Actinomycetes > Actinomycetales > Micrococcaceae > Kocuria. The sequence continues at coordinate 69,508 of JAUNHG010000004.1, forward strand.
ATCACCGCGATATAAGGCTTGGGGTAGGTGGAAATCACATTATTCAGCGTGTACTCATCCCGGAAAGCAGCAACTGCTGCGTCAACCCCCGAATCCAGCACAGTGTGCCGAATCTGGCGAATATCCCCACCAGCACAAAAAGCCCGCGGTGCGCTGGAACGCACCAACACCTGCCGGATATCTGAGTCATCTGCCCAGGCCCAAAGCAGCTCCAGAAGGTCCGCGTACATCTGGGCAGTTAACGCATTCAGAGCCTTGGGGCGGTCCAGAGTGATCACCCCGGTACCGTCGTGCACACGAGTGTGAAGATAAGGCTGCGGATCTAGTGGCACTGTGTTTTGCGTCATAGCAGTACTGTACGGGTGCTGCCCCTATGAACTCGACCCCTGTGTGGGGTCATCCACCCCGCACCGACCCGTGGGCCAGGCTCCGGATAACACCGCTATAGCTAAGTCGGCACGATCAGTGACCAAACCGTCATAGCCCATATCCAACAGCAACTGCATATCGCGCGGTCGATTCACAGTCCATACATGCACCTGCTTGCCGTAACGGTGCGCTTGTTGAATAAACCGTTGTGTGGTCAGCCGCAATTGCCCCAGCCTGGTGCCGAGCACCGGAACTTTTTTGACTGATGGCATAATCCACCCCAAGTACATGGGCATCTGAATGGTGTCGAACGCAGGCACATGACGCCGCAGCGCACGCTGCACCACGGGCCACATAAAGGGAACCGTGTGGAAAGTGACATACGCCGCCGCCAACCCGGTGGTCCCCACGGACGTGCTCAATGGGGTAATCCCCCGCTGCCGCATAGCATCGAGTACCCGGGCACGACGAGCATCAGAGAAAGAGGCGATACGCACACGATGTGCCGCATCAAGTTCCTTGAGTAGATCAGCCAAAGCCGTGACCGAGGCTTCGTCCTTAACGTCAATATTGACCTGGATTTCCGGCAGCTGCTCCAAAACTTCACGGAGGGTGGGCACCGGGCTGGAGCCTGCTACCACCAGGTGTGTGAGGTCCTGGTAGCTGATGTCGTTAACCTGCCCAGCTCCCTGAGTGACGCGCTCTAACGTGGCATCGTGAAAAGCCAGCACCACACCATCCCGAGTGGTGTTCACATCCGTTTCAATCCACACGCACCCCAAATCCTGGGCAGCACAGAAAGCCGGAATGGTGTTTTCCGAACCGTCAGGCGCAAAACCTCGGTGCGCCAGCACTTTGTGTATGCCAGCAGCAGATGCCCCCTGATCGGGCGTAGTAGTCATGCGAGAAGCATAGACCTCGCGGTTACCATGTCGTAACTTCTGACCGGCCTGTCGCGGAGCTTGTCACAGGCTTATACCGCACGTTCCCCGCAACGGCGGGCTAAGAACTCCTCAATGATTTGCGCCACTCCGTCTTCCTGGAAGGGTGGGGCCGTGCGCTTCACAGCCTCCACCACCGCCGGATCACCTGATGCCACGGCGAACCCATAACCCGCCCATGTCAGCATCTCGATGTCATTGGTCATATCGCCAAAGGCCATGACGCGTGATCCTTCAACCCCCATTTCGGCGCATACTGACTTGAGTGCCTCTGCTTTGCTCAACCCCCACCGGGACATTTCCGCCAGGGCGGAGCTGGGAACCGAGTGTGTCACAGATACCTGAGAATCCGCGTGTTGGCGCACTTGCTGCACAAAATCGTGCGGGTCATACTCGTCGTGCTTGGCCAGGAATTTCACCACGGCGTCCTCCGGCCGCAACACGGACTGAATACCCCCCACCGTCACATCCTCCATCCCGGTGCGATCTGTTGGAACCCAACCCGGTTCGGCCACCACGCCCCGCAGGGTTTCTGCACTAAAACACACTCCAGGAATTGACGTGCGCAAGCTGTGGGCTACATCCAGTGCAATACGACCCGTGAACGTATCTGCCGCGAGCACCTGACCCGCAGATACGTCATAAATCATGGCTCCGTTCGCGCAGATTACGGTGCTCACTGGGCACAAAGGGGCAAGCTGTTCGCTGAGTGGGTGCAGCCACCGCGCAGGGCGCCCTGTCACAAACACCACGGGAACCCCCGCTGCCTCTAGCGCAGTCAACGCGCGGAGGGAACGGGGGCGAAAGCGAAAATCCGCCCCGATTAACGTCCCATCCAGGTCACTGGCCACCAACTGAACATCACGGACCAGAGCATCGGGGTCGGGGGCTAGCAGACTGTTCAGTCTCCCGTCTCCTCGTGAGTGGCAGTGATAAATGCCCGGCCAAGTCCATGGGAAAACAAGGCGAAATTCACGGCGGCGGGGGTGGCGCCTTCCACGTCAAGGCGTTCGGTATCCACGGCAGTAACGCAGAAAATGTAGCGGTGCGGTCCATGACCTACCGGCGGCGTGGCTCCTTCAAACGCATCAGACCCACCGTCCGAACGGTGGGTGATTGCCCCCGACGGCAGGTTCGTGGCGGCACCCGTGTTCAAGCTGGTGACGTCCGCTGGGATATTGGATACACACCAATGCCAGTAACCAGACGGCGTGGGAGCGTCGGGGTCATAGCAGGTCACCACGTAGGACTTTGTCCCCTCTGGGGCACCTGACCAGGACAATTGCGGGGAAGTATCTTCCCCACCCAGGCTACTGCCCACCTGTGCCATGGGTAACGGTCGACCGTCCGTGATGTCCTGGGACGTCACGGTGAAGATTGGTAGATCGGGCAGGTCAGCATACGGGTCACGATTGAGCACACGTTCCTCCTTGGGCTTGCTACACGTCAACGACCCGCTCCGTCGGGGGCGAGCTCGCACGTCTATGAGCTTCACGCTACCGAAGCCGAGAACAATGAGCCACGTGCCCGCCGTGAATTTTCATGTGTGTACTGCGTACCGGTCAGTCTGTGGGCTGCGTCAAAGCATCCAGTTCATCACGGCGCGGCAGATCTGCACCGGTACGGGACACCGTGATTGCCGCTGCATCCGCTGCGCGGCGCAACATAGCTTCCACGTGATCTGCAGGCAAAGCCGCAATCCGGTCACCCGCACCGGGGCCATCCAGCCCACGATCAGCAAACTGGCTGATCAAAGTAGCCATGAAGGTATCCCCAGCCCCCACCGTATCCACCACATCTGTATGCGCAGCAGGAACCTGAACACCTTCCAGTCCGGTCGAATCGGTGATCGCCCACGGCCCAAGGTCACCCCGAGTCACTACCACCATTTTGGCGCCCAGACGATGCCAAGAGCGGGCGGACTCCTGCAACGTAGATGTCGGATACAACCACTGCAAATCCTCGTCAGAAGCTTTCACCACATCAGAGTGCGCCACCAGATACTCAGCGCGCGCACGTACGTGCTCAACATCGCCCACGATCTGCGGACGGCAGTTGGGGTCGTAAGACACCAGCATTTTCCCGGAAGCCATCTCCACAGCTTTCACCACCTGGGCATCCCCGGGTTCCAACACAGTGGCAATTGACCCTACGTGCAGCGCCGTGGCTTCATGAACCATAGCCTCCAACTCAGCGTCCTCGACGGGAAGCTGCCACGTCACTCGAAAGTTGTAATCCGCCGAACCGTTTTCCGCAATCACTGCTTCAGCCACGGACGTCGGGGCATCGTGGGCAGGCAACGGCAATTCAATTCCTTCTGCCCGCAAATGCTGCTCCAGCAAGCAGCCGTCGTCGTCCTGGCCCCATGCCCCTAAAAACCGCACAGAATGCCCCAGCCGGGCAAGCCCCAGCGCTACGTTCATGGGGCTGCCGCCGGGGTGACGCACAGGTTCCCGATCTGAACGTGAGACAACGTCAATAAGGGCTTCCCCCATCACAGTCAACATGCCCCACACAGTAACACCGCAACGCACGCTCACTGGCGGGGATGACGCCACTTAACAGCCTATGACCGCTTGGGGCCGGAGACTACCCCAGCCACCATTGACCCACCGCAGCGGCGAGCGCATAGAGGTCCTGCACATGCGCCATTTCCCGCGCGGAATGCATGGATAACAGCCCCACTCCCACGTCCACGGTCCGCAAACCTAGCCGTGTTGCCGTGAGGGGGCCGATGGTTGACCCACACGGCACCGTGTTCTTAGATACGAACTCTTGTGTGGACACCCCCGCGCGTTCACAGGCCAGGTACCACTGAGCGGCTCCTTCAGCATCGGTGGCATAACGCTGGTTAGCGTTGATCTTCAACAGTGCACCACCACCCGGGACCGGTTGATGGTTAGGGTCATGATGATTCCGGTAATTGGGGTGTATCAGGTGTCCGGCATCTGATGACAGCACTGAAGACCGTGCCCACGCCATCCGCTGTTGTTGTTCCGTAAGCCCTAGGGCCGCACCAATACGCAGCATGGTGGTTTCAGCAAAGGGGCCACCAGCACCGGACCGGGTCTGCGAGCCCACTTCTTCGTGGTCAAACGCCGCGAACACAGCAACAGAGTCGGTGTTTTCCGCGGCAGCCGCATGCTCCACGATGGCGTTGACACCTGCATGCACCGAGGACAGGTTGTCCAAGCGCCCACAGGCCAGGAACTCTCCGTGCGCACCGAATCGTCTGGCCTCTTGAGTGTCGGCGAGCACCACATCCCATCCCAGGATGTCCTGCGCGGGTACCGACCCACCCGCCGCATGGGCTCCCAGCAGCTCCAGCACATCACCTGGGGAAGACCCACAACCCCAAATAGGCTGCACATGTTCTTGTGGGTTCAAGGTCAGCCCCTGGTTGGCCTCACGGTCTAAGTGAATGGCCAGCTGTGGAATACGAGCCACTGGCCCCGTAGCCACCAGCCGAGTTTCATGGCCTTGGTCTGTGCGGACCGTGATACGCCCGGCAAGGCACAATTCACGATCTAACCAAGAATTCAGCAAAGGACCGCCATATACTTCCACGCCCACCTGCCACCATGTGTGAGTACCGGTACTGGGCCGGGGTTTCAGTTTGAAGGTCGGCGAGTCCGTGTGTGCGCCCACCATACGGAAGCTCAAGGCATCGGGGTCCACGGCGGTGGGAATCACCCACGCCATGAGCGCACCATCACGCATCACATAAAACCGTCGAGTGTGTGCACTCCCCTGCTCCGTCGTATTCGGCCACGGTGTAGTTTCGCCGAGCTGCTGAAAACCGGCTTCTTCCAACCGACGAGCAGCTTCAGCCGCCGCGTGGTAGGAGCTCGGCGACTCCTCCACAAAACGTCCCAGGTCCTCTGCGTGTTTTATGGCCTGGCGACTCACCCGACACCTCGCTGTGTTTCCACCGGCGGAATCCGGCGGAGTCATGCCTGGCCTTCCGACACAACAGGTTGCGGCGGCTCGCTGGCCTGGGGCTGCGATGTCCGCGCCATCCATACCACTGGGTGGGCGTATACCGGCGGATCGGAACCTGGAATTAGTTGCTGTTCTGGTGCCGCGTACGCAACCAGTCCGTCGGCTGGCACCAAGCGCAAAGTGCCATCCGGGGCTATCTGATCCGGGGTGGCGTAGGCCATGGACACCGGGATGGTCACAGGCACCAGCGGTTGCACTGGCGGGGCGGGAACACCGGGCATCGCCGCAGGCACACCACCGTATATACCTTGGGCAGCATAAGCGGCCCGCACTTGGGCGTACCACGCGTCTTGGTGTTTCTTGGGCCACACCACCGCGCGGCGTGAGGTCTCAATCCCCATCCGCTTGCCCAACACCAGCACCGCCACCGTGTACACCAAAAACAACACAATGATCGCCGCAAACCCTTGGAAGCCTACCGAGGCTTCAGGGCTATTAGGGTCAATAGGCCACAGCAGACTGGAGCCCACCGCCACCATGTTGTTGACCACATGCAGACTAATCGCGGCTTCAAGTCCACCCGTACGCCACGTCAAAACACCCGCAACACACGCCATGCTGAACACAAACAACTGACCCCAGAGGTCATACATATGCCCCAACATGAACAGCGGCGCCGGTAACACAATGGCCCACGCTGGATTCTTCAGCCACCGCCCAATCGCTTGGGCCATATATCCGCGGAATAACAGCTCCTCAGCGGTGCATTGAAGGGGCACCACTATCAGAGCGAAACCCAGTGACAACCACCATAGAGAGTGACGCGATCCAGAGGATGTTGGTGGAGTATCCGTTTCACCAAAGATCAGTTCCAACAATCCCACGACGCCGTAGACCAACAGAAACGCAGCAACAGCCACCCCAGCGGTCACTATCAGCCACTTCCACCGGATACGTCCTGTGACTGACCAGATCAGCCCCACCGGGCGCGGACGGAGCAACCATCGGATCCCTAAAATCAGTGGCACCCAGATGGCGATCGATCCAAATAGGGCCAAAAACACCCAGGGGTCGGACACATCAAAGTTTTGAGTTTGCCCACTGCCCAGTTGGTTCAGGAGATCCTCATACCCAATGATCAGAGTGGTCACGAAGAGGATCAAAAAAAATATGATGCTCACGATAAATATGGCGATCGCGAGCGCACCGCCCTCCGCCACGGGAGACCAACGACGATGCTTAAAATCTGACAGCGCCAACCGGTGGTAACGCAAATCCCGGTGCTGTGCCCCGGTGGGCAGCCCGGTGTGTGGATCAAGCTGCGGAAGCTGCGCCCCCCCTGATGCACCAGGGGTGGGTGAATAGCCCCATGGGCCCGATGCCGTCGGCGGCGGCCATGAGCCAGTCTGAAAATTCATGAATTCACCGTATCTAGGTTATGAACAAGACAAGAGTCACTGTAAAGAACAATCACCGAGCAAATGTCGCCACAAAGGCACTCAACAATCTCGCCGGGACGTGTACTGGCGGCCCTTCCCGCACCTGACGTTTCACTTTTTCCACATCTTCCGCTGGGAAATACCCGTGGTGTTTATACGCCTCAACTCTGTTAATCAGCCCGGCAGCATCCAATTCCGGGTGGAACTGCGTGGCGTAAGCACTGGCCCCCACTCGAAACATCTGCACCGGACAATTTTCCCCGGTAGCTAGCAAAACCGCTTGTGGCGGGAGCTTTCGGATGGCTTCTTGATGTCCTACATAAGCGTGGAAAGTCTGAGGCAGGTTGGTCAGTAGGGGGTCGTGAGCACCATTGTCAGTCACGGTGACCGCAATAGCGCCGACCTCCTCCCCGTACGTTTGATCCACCACGCCATCTTGGTGGACTCCCAACGTTCCGACGCCATAGCACGCCCCGAAAAAAGGGACACAATCTGCCATCACACGATCTAGCAGATTCCTCAGGGAAAGCTCCACCCTGACTTGGGTTGCCGTCTTGTCCTGTTGCGGTGTTGAGGTGTTGAACGGTGAGCCACCCACAAAAACACCTGAATATTGGCCAAGGTCAATTGCGGCTAAAACTCGTGTAGCTTCCTCGCTGCGCTCCAACCGAATGTGCCGCAGCTGGGCGGCATCCAGCCCGGAAAACCGACAAAAGGTTTCGTGCTCTTCTTCCGCGATGTCGTCTTCCGGGCGGGTGGAAACCAGCAGAAACGGCAGTGTAGTCACGGGGTCACTTGCCGCCCTTGAGAATATCGACAGCGGCATCCTGTGCCGCCTGCGCGGTGGGTGCACTGACCGCCGCCTGCGCTGCACGAGCGATCTGGTCATCCGTGGCTTGCCCCAACTGCACACCCACGGCAGCCAAGGCCGGCGCAGCAGCGGAAAGGGAGGTCACACCCAGCCCCACCAACACACACGCCAACAGCGGATCCGCCGCAGCCTCACCGCACACACCAACCGGCTTACCCACACGTTGGCCAGCTTGTGCAGCCATCTGAATGAGTTTAAGCACTGCGGGCTGCCAGGGGTCCGTAAGTTCAGATAGCTGAGAAGCCATACGATCTGCCGCCATGGCGTACTGGGTGAGGTCGTTCGTTCCGATGGAGAAGAACTCCACGTGCTCCAACATTTCCTGGCCCATCAAGGCGGCGGAAGGAACTTCAATCATCACCCCGGGCACCAAACCACGGTCCCGGCACATTGCGGCGTACCACTTGGCTTCATCCACCGTGGCGATCATGGGGGCCATCACCCACGGTTGTGCTCCGGTGCCCTGCGCGGCTTGCGCTACGGCGTCAAGCTGACGTTCCAGCACACCGGGTTCATCAAAGGCAATGCGTACACCACGCACCCCCAGCGAAGGGTTGGGTTCATCAGGCATGGTGGCGAAGGCCAAGGGCTTGTCCGACCCCGCATCCAGGGTACGGACCACAACTTTCTGGTCCGGGAAAGCTTCAAAAACTTCTCGGTAAATCTCCGCCTGGGTTTGCACCGAAGGCTCCGACTGGGCAGACAAAAAGCACAATTCGGTGCGGAACAGCCCCACACCTTCTGGCAGCTGGGTATCCGCAGCTGCGCGAGCACCGGCACCATCTTGCACGTTGGCCAGAAGTTGAACCCGCGTGCCATCTGCTGTGACCGCCGGGCCTTGCCAGGCGCGGATTTTGGCTTGCATCTGAGCTGATTCATCAGCGCGTTCCCGTGCCTTCACGGGGTCCGGCGCAGTTTCAAGATCACCGGCCTGACCATCTAAAAGAATGAAGGATCCGTCCTCCACAGTCTCTAAGGCACTCCCCACCCCCACTACACACGGAATACCGAACTGCCGGGCGATGATTGCAGTGTGGCTGGTTTTGCCACCCAGTTGAGTGGCAATGCCCCGCACAAATTGGGGGTCTAACCCTGCGGTATCAGCGGGAGCAAGATCATCAGCCAAGAGGATGACGGGTTCCTGTGGGGCGGGCACACCCGGTTCAGCTTCCCCCCGCAACTCGGCCACCACACGATCACGGATGTCTTTAAGGTCCGTGGTGCGTTCGGCCATCAGGCCACCGATCTTTTCAAATTTTTCAACGAATGTGTCCGTGGCACGAACAGTGGCCACTACAGCATCCGCTCCAGCGTCAATGTGTTTATTGACCGCACGGCGCCATCCTTTGTCTGTCACCAGCGCGGCAGTGGCTTCCAATACCTCCGACGCATGGCCTTCAGCTTTTTCAGCGCGCTCCTGAAGACGACCCGCGACGGTTGCCGCCGCGGCGTCAAACTGTTGTTTCTGTTGCTCGCGCTGCCCTTCGGGAACTGCCGGACCAGCGCTGGGCAATTGCGGGCGCGGTCGAGCCCACAAGGCGTATTCAGCGGCAACGCCGGCCACAACACCGATGCCCGGCAGCGTGGCATGACGGACAGCCGGAGCCTCATCTTGCGGATGAGTCGGGTCGATTCGGGCATCAACAGACATCAGGTGCGCTCCTCGTCATCGAGTTCTCCCGCGCACGTGAAAAGTGGCGGAATGGTCAGAATACGTGGCCATTGGAATCAACGACAACACAGGTTGACAAACAACAGATTCGGGCATAAACATTCACATATGGGCGTAACAAAGATCACGTCGGGCGCTGACGCCGACCCCTCGGACTCTGCTGCCCTGACCATGTATGCCGAAGAACGGCGGCAAACTATCGTCCAGCTGGCGCTGAGTAGGGGCCGGGTGGCCGTTGCTGATTTAGCGGTGAAGTTTGCCGTGGCCCCGGAAACTATTCGCAGGGACCTGGACGTACTAGTTCGTTCCGGGCTGGTAGATCGAGTACACGGCGGCGCTATCCCCCGCTCCTCGTTCGGCACCAGCGAATCCTCCGCCCGGGAACGCCTAAGCACACGGGGAGAAGCCAAAGCCGCCATTGCACGCGCCGCGCTTGTTTATCTACCAGAAGCCCACGGGTCGATCATGATGGACGGTGGAACCACCACTGGCGCACTGGCGGCTGAACTCACGGTGCACGCCGAACAAAACCCCACCCGTGGCCCCTTAACCGTCATCACAGACTCCGTGCGCACAGGCCTGGAACTTTCCGCTACCCGACACCTATCTGTACATATGCTCGGCGGCGTAATCCGACAGGTCACGGAAACCGTGGTGGGGTCCACGGCACTAAGCATGCTCAGCACAGTAACGGCTGACGTCGCTTTCCTCGGCACCAATGGGTTATCGGCAAAGTACGGCTTGACCACACCGGATATGGAAGAAGCTGCCATCAAACGCTTGATGCTTACCCGCTCCCAGCGCTGTATTTTGCTGGCAGACTCTTCCAAATTTGATTCGGCTTATCTGTGCACGTTCGCGGAATTAGATCAGATTGATGCCCTTATCACGGATACCGCACCACCAGCTCACCTAGCACAAGCTTTAGCCGCCCACGACATTGAGGTTGTGATCGCATGATCGTCACATTCACCGCGAATCCGAGCATTGACCGCACCGCCGATTTATCCGTTCCCCTGGAACGAGGTGGCGTGAACCGTGTGGTCACCGTTCATGACGGTCCCGGTGGTAAAGGCATTAACGTTTCCCGCGCTCTGGCCTTAGCTGGCGCCGACACCATGGCGGTCTTTCCCGCCCCATCGGGGGACCCTCTGGTCCAAGCCGTTCAAGACTCGCAAGTGCGTTACCGCTTAGTGGAATGTCCCACACGGGTGCGCACCAACCTCACGATCACGGAACCGGATGGCACCACCACCAAAATCAACGAACCCGGTGCCACCCTGGATGCAGACGGCCAGCAGGCTTGTCTAGAAGCACTCATGGAAGCGGTAAAGCCCGGCGATTGGGTGGCACTGTGCGGTTCTTTGCCACCAGGGCCCGCCGATCACTGGTACGCCCAGATGATTGTCGAACTCAAGGCCACGGGCGCACACGTTGCCGTGGATACTTCCGATGCCCCGTTGACTGCCCTGGCCACCGCGCTGGAAACCGCTGCCCCAGACCTGCTGAAACCTAACGGCTTGGAGCTCGGACAGCTGGTGGGGGCCGATGGCCCGGCCCTTGAAGCCGCAGCGGAAAATGGAGATTTTTCCCTGGCCGTTGATGCCGCACACAAGCTCGTAGAGCGCGGTGTGCAAGCCGTGTTAGCCACACTGGGTGCCGCCGGGGCAGTCCTCGTAACCCGCGATGGCGGGTGGGTAGGCAACCCACCACCCATCACACCGGTGTCCACCGTGGGCGCTGGAGATTCTTCCCTAGCCGGTCTCTTGCTGGCCTTCACCCGGAACTTAGAGCCCGCCGACTGCCTGCGGCACGCCGTGGCGTATGGCTCTGGGGCCACAGCACTTGCCGGAACCGGTGTCCCCGGTCCGGATCAGGTCGATCTCGACCACACCCGCGTCACCGCACTTCCTCTTCGGTGACGTCTGCACCATCATCCCTTCACATAGCAAGGATTCAACCCATGTCAGAAGTACCGCTGATCGTCCCGGAGCTGGTCGTTCTTGACCAGGATCTGGGCGCGCACAAAAACGATGTGATCACGCACTTATCCGGTGTAGTCGCCGCCGCTGGCCGCGCGAATTCCGCGAACGGTTTAGCTGACGACGTTCTGTCCCGCGAAGGTCAGTCCCCCACGGGACAGCCCGGCGGGATTGGGATTCCGCACTGCCGTTCAGCACACGTCACCACCACCTCCCTGGGGTTTGCCCGTTTAGCTCAGCCCGTGGACTTCGGCGCCAAAGACGGCTCCGCAGACCTGGTTTTTCTGATCGCTGCTGCTGACGGTGAAGGCCAGGCGCACCTTAAGCTGCTGTCCAAGCTGGCGCGCGCCATGGCCCGCAAAGATTTCTTGACCTCCCTGCGTGAAGCTCAAACAGCGGAGGAGGTCGTGGCGATCATCGAAGACGTGCTCGCACCTCAAGCCGACAGTACCGCCGGTGCTTCCGCCGGTGCTGGTGTAGCAGCCAGCGCGGGAGGTACCGCTGTACGTCGCTTGGTTGCCGTGACGTCCTGCCCCACCGGCATTGCCCATACCTATATGGCCGCTGAAGCACTGGAACAGAAAGCCCAGGAGATGGGCCATGAATTGGTCGTGGAAACCCAAGGCTCATCCGGTGGCACTAACCTCACCCAGGAACAGATTGATGCCGCCGACGCCGTGATTTTTGCCGTAGGCGTGGGAGTGCGCGACCGCGAACGATTTGCGGGCAAGCCCGGTGTGGAAGCCGGCGTGAACGTAGGGGTTTCCGATCCCGAAGGCCTCATCACCAAAGCCTTAGCTGCCGCTGATGACCCCCAGGGGCACCGTATTGCCGGTGGCGGTGGGTCCGGTTCTGGTGAATCTGCCGGTTCCTCAGAGGGCCAGTCGTGGGGTCGCCGTATTCAGCAAGCGCTGATGACTGGCGTGTCCTACATGATTCCCTTTGTGGCCGCTGGTGGTTTGCTCATCGCACTGGGCTTTGCCCTGGGTGGTGCTGAACGTGTGGCGGAAGTCGCCGAAACCGTGGTTGCCGAGAACACCCTGTTCAATCTGCCCGCTGACGGTGGTTTGTGGTTGTACCTGGGCGCGGTGTTCTTCACCGTGGGGCAGTTCGCCATGGGTTTCTTGGTCCCCGCTCTCTCCGGTTACATCGCCTACGCCCTGGCAGGCCGCCCCGGCATTGCGCCGGGCTTTGTCGGCGGCGCGGTGGCCGTTGCTGTGGGAGCAGGTTTCATTGGTGGTTTGGTCACTGGTTTGGTAGCCGGTTTCATCGCCATGTGGATTGCTTCTATTTCGGTTCCACGCTGGCTGGCGGGGCTCATGCCGGTGGTGATTATCCCTCTGGTCACCACCACCGTTGTGGGATTGCTGATGTACCTATTGTTGGGCCGCCCCTTGGCCAGCCTGATGACGTGGTTGCAGGATGGTTTGAACTCCATGACCGGCACGTCCGCCGTGTTGCTGGGCATCATTCTGGGATTAATGATGTGCTTTGACTTGGGTGGTCCGGTGAATAAAGCCGCCTACCTCTTTGCTACCGCAGGCCTAGCACAGGGCACGGATGCAGCCATGGCCATCATGGCCACTGTCATGGCCGCTGGCATGGTGCCCCCGCTGGCCATGGCGTTATCGACCACGGTTCGTGGCAGCTTGTATTCAGAAGCCGAACGGGAAAATGGGCGTACCGCATGGCTGCTGGGAGCATCCTTCATCTCTGAAGGTGCCATACCCTTTGCGGCTGCTGATCCGTTGCGCGTGATTCCATCCATGATGGCCGGGGGCGCGGTGACTGGCGCACTCACCATGGCATTGGGGGTCACATTGAATGCTCCGCACGGTGGCATCTTTGTGATTCTGGCCATGGGTAACAAATGGGGCTTCCTGCTGGCGCTGGTGGCAGGGGTGGTTGTTTCGGCACTGATTGTCACGATGCTTAAAGCCCAGCGGCAAAAGTCCCTCATGGCAGCTGCTCAGCACGAGGCACAGTCAGCTGATGCGCCCACAGCAGCTTCCGTGAACGCCTGATCGCTGACCTTACAGGACTGTTACAGAAGTGTTCATGGTGCGCCTGCGCTCTCGGCTGTAGCATTCGGGACGCATCGAAAAAACACCATCCACAGGAGGAATCATGCCTAGCAAGAAAGTTGTGGTCGGCTCTGCTGTCGGCCTGCACGCTCGCCCCGCTGCAATCATCGCTGAAGCTGCCGGTGAATTTGAGGATGAAATCCTCATCAGCTTGGTCAGCGACCCTGATGAGGACCCCGCCGACGCCTCATCGTCCCTGTTAATCATGGCGTTGGGTGCTGAAAAAGGCACAGAGGTTGAAGTCAGCTCTGACAACCCTGAAGCTGTAGAAAAGATCGCGGGTTTGATCGAAAAGGATCTGGATGCCGAATGATCCTGTGACAGGGTAAGCCCGCCGCCAGAGAAGCTATCGCGGACGTAGTACATCCGCACTTTTGCCCGCGATAGCTTCTCTGGTGGTTTTTTGTGCCGGGGGCCTCACCCTGTGGTTGCTGGCGTCACGATGTGCTCAGAAGAGCGGCGTCCATCGACGATCACCGCACCTGCCCATAACAACAACAAGATAAATAAGACCACGTAAGGGAAAGCCCAGACGGTTTCAGATGTGTGCAGGTGAAAGCCCATAAGATCGGTCAAAAATAACCCCCGCATGGGGCCGATATAAGCCCCCACCAACCACACCCAGGTCAGTGCCCCCGCCACCGCACGCGTCAGTCCGTGGAAAATATGCGGGAAGGCTTCCAGCCACAGAGCCAGAGCAATCACCGGGTAATACATTTGGTGGTGTGACCAGGAGATGGGGGACATAAACAACATGACCAACCCATTCATGGAAATCGCCGAAAGAATCATGCCCCGGCGGGTCAGGTAGATCATAGCCACCGCCACCAGGGCGATCATGATCAGAGTGAGCAGGTAACGGATGGGGTCAACCAAGTCCCCCGGCACTCCATTTTTGATCAACAGACCAGTCAGCGCGGTGTTATCGATGTACTTGATGGATCCCACACGATCTGAGGAGGACACAGAATCAGTCCAGAATTGAATGGAATCCTGATAAAGAACCATAAAACCGACAGCCACTGTAATCCCAAAAGTCACCCCCATGGCCACAATAGTGCGGATTTGGCGCTGCATTAAGAAAATTAGCCCAAATGCTAACGGTGTGAGCTTAATCCCCGCCGCAAGACCAATGAATACACCCCGTGGAATAAAAGCGGTGGCGCGTTCAATCCAGGCACCAGTGCCGTCAGTTCGGCGCACTAAATCCAGGAACACTAACCCCAAAAGCAGGATGTTGATTTGCCCTAACGAAATAGTACGAATATACGGGCCGCTGAATAATATGACTGCCAACACCAGCGCAAACATGGCTCGACTGCCCAAATAGTTCGTCAGCGGAATGGGACGGCGTTTTCGCCCGGCGTACGACACCAGAGCACCGGCCAAGGGCACAGCCACTATAAGGTCCGCTAAGAGCAGCAAATAGCGCATGAGGTCAAAAGGAATCCAGGCCAGCAGACCAAATAACAACGCAGCAAATGGTGGATATGTGAACGGCAGGGTGTCGTCACTCCACGGCACCGGGAATTCAAGGTCGTAAAGAGGCTGTTGGCGTAGCTGTGGATCCGCCACCCACTGCGCCCCCATGTTGTAAACCATCAAATCCAAGGAGCCCTGAAACACCAGGACGACAGACCACACGAGCACAAGCGCCAATGCCACATACGCCACGGCCTGCGCCCACGCCGGACCCGTTCCTGGCGCGTACGGCACCACCCAGCGGGGCGAGAAGCCAGGGGCTGGCTGAGGTTGAGCGTAGCGAGGGGGTGTGGACAAGCGGGCCTCCTGCGGACAGTGACCCCTTACCCCATGTGGGGTTCAGGGATGAGCAAGTGTGGGACCCGCGCACGGGTTTCCCCTAGCCTACCCGCGCTTCCACCAAACAGCCGACACACGCATCGTGTCCACACTCCTTCAAAAAATTACCTACAAATGTGGACAGCCACCATCCTGGAATACCTTCATGCAATTATCCGACATGGACTAAAACCGTCGGCATGCGCACCACAAACCCCCTCTTTTAATGTAAATGAATTTCTGCCCCCGCATTTCGTGCTCACTCACCACCAACAACAAACACACCCCGGTAAGGTCTTTTCCGCGATCACGCAGTACCACTCGAGCCCTCCCAACACCAGGAAGGATTTATTCTTATGCAAGCACCCAGTACTGATGTGCAATATGTTGCACGAGTTCAGGTTTTCCGATGGATTATCAGCGGATTGTTTCTCATTGCATTTGCGGCGCTTTTCATGTTCCTCTTCTTTGGTGCCCTCAATGGATCTATTGAGTTTGGTGAAGGAGCAAACAGAAGGGGTAACTTGTTTATAACGCTACTTCCCATCTGGCCTTTTTTTGCTGCTTTCTTTTTCCTCTACGGCCTGTACTGCCTATATTTCGGGATACGAGCTGAGCACGTCACCATTGACCCACAGGGGGTACGGACCAAGTCTTGGCAGCTGGCTTGGCCGGAAATCCTGGAAGTGGAAATGCGGAATAAGAAAAAACTGTTTCTGTGGGTGACCCCGGAAGCAGCGCAACGTGTGCGGCCCGCTAACCGCTGGCACTCCGGTCACCCTGGAGGGCTCGGCGGCATGCTCGCCAAAAAAGACACCGTCGGGTTGCAAGCCCTTTTGTCCCGGCAAAATGAAGTCTTTGACCTCATCAGCGCACAGTTGGCAAAACGCACCGAACATCTGCAGTTGCCCCCGAATTGATGCAGGCATCTCCGCTGGCATCCGCCAAATACTGCGGTGGTCAGCGGAGATACCGGTGCACCGCACGCACTGCCATGGCGGCTCCCGCAACAACTGCCACGGTCAGCGCCATTCCCCAGGAGTCGGGAATCACTCGCCCAGAGTCAATAGAACCGCCTATTGACTCTAGGCTGTCATCCTCCATAACCGCCGGCTTCCGACCCGTCGGCACGTGAGACCGCAGATCCACCGGCAGAATAAGGTGATCGGGGTCCCCCCACTGCTGCAGGGCCAGTTCTTCGGGTGTGAATGCGCCCTGCATATGGTCTATCTGGGCTTGAGGGGCAAAATCTGACGGCGAAAAACTATCGAGCACCGGGGAATAGGTACTCACCCGCACGGAACCATCCGCAACACGGAACTGTAATAACCGCAAAAAACCCGTTCTCCGCTCCCCTCGGGCTTCCCGGTGGCCCACGGGAAAATTTTCGTCTGGAACACGGTGCGCCTGGTAGTCGGCCAATAAACTCGGCACGGGATATCCCGCGTCGGATTCCACGCGCCAGCCGGTCCCAGATACATGGCCGCATAACACCATGACCACATTCGAGTGGCGGGACACCACCTCACGGTGCAGTTTCACACCGTCGTTGGGACCATATGTGCCTGGTCCGCCATACTCAGCGCCGGAGCCATCCGGGCGATTACCCCGGTCAAGGTAGTGGTGAGTGCACACGATGGCGTCCCGGTCCGCATATTTTGTCAACACTTGGTGAGCCCACGCAGTGTGGTGGTCCCGGATGCCGTATCCCATGTGCAGAATAACCATCTTGGTGCGCCCCACGTCGAGGAGGTCGTAATGGCAACTGTTTTCGCCGGGCTTCCACGGGCCGCCGTAACGCACCCGAACCGGCAAATCGCCCGCACTGGGGCGCCACTTCTGCTGCGCTAAATGGTTACGTGCAGGCCCAAAGGCTTTGTTGAACTTGGTAAGTTCCGGCACCCCACGGCCTTCGTCCGAACCCCACCGGTTGTCATGGTTTCCGGGCAGCACCCCCACCGGAACCCCGTAATCCTCAATCATAGAAATCAGCCGTTCGGCCTCCTGAAACTCCCGGCGTGCCGTGGATTTACGGTTCCAGGACCAGCACCAGTTCTCTACCAGATCCCCGGTATGGGCCAGGTACACGATCTTCCGTTTCGCGGCGTTTTCGCCCACCCAACGCGCAATGGCGTCGTGAGCGGCTTTGAAACGGGCTTGCCGCTGGGGGTTAGAAGGATCAGCGGCACCTTCAGCAATGTATTGGGTATCGGTGAGGTGAACGATGGCGAAGTCATAGTCAGCGGGGTCTGCGAACCCTGCCTCCACGGGTTGCGCAGGACCGGCGATGGATTCCTGGCCAAAGCCGTGAACTACAGAAACGTCGTGGTTTTTGTGTTGCTGATGTTGCATGTATTGCTGGTTCCTCCCGCGTGGTGGCACTACCGGCGTGCGGTGCGCCACCCTGAATCGTCCTGTGTTTCGGAGGGGTTCTCTGGGGGCGTTGGGGCGTGGTCATCGGTACCCTGTTGTTCTGCACGCAGTTGTTTGGCGGATGGTATGGACAAAACCGCCACCACGGCATTGACGACCAAAAGGGCAAAGGCCGCGTAGTAGACCCACACGGAAGGGTAAAACCAGAACAGTGCCATGCCCCACCCTGTGGCGGTGAGTACCGCAATCACAACAGCCAGGATGAATAGGGCAAGTTTGGTGGTGGCGTATGCAGCGTTTTTTGCCCGTATACCGTAAAAGATACCCAGACCAGCGAAGAAAATCGGGAAGAACAACTCCCCGGTGACCACAATGGTGTCCCGGTGGTACACGTGCCGCCCGAGCGCTTGGAGCACCGCAGCGGCGGCGAGCAACACAGGGGCAAGGGCGGACTTCATAGGGGCGCTCCTGACGCAACAACGGACAGCTGGAGCAATCGAGTCTATGCGGGAGCAGTGCAGACAGAAAGCTGGCTAGCTGTCACGCCAGCCGCACAAAAAAGGACACCGCGCAGACCACAAAGGTGGAAGCCGCCGCGAGCGCACACACTAGTTCCACCAGGATGCCAATGCCCATGGCTTTTGCTGCCACCCATGACGAATCCAGTGCGGCGCGGAAGTTTTTCTGCCGCTGGGTTTCGGAGGCCAACAATCCCACGATAAATCCCACGAACAACCCCACCACGGGAATGACAAATACCCCCACTACCGCGCCGATGACTCCCAGCAAAAGGGAGCGGTTGGGGATCTGCCGCTGTTTGAGGCGACGCCCGGTCATGACGAAGGACGCTGACATACCTGCGATCACCAGCATGCCGCCCAGGGCCAAAGCAATCCAGCCTTCAACCGCTTGCACCACCAATGCCCAAATGATAAGGCCAATCAGGATGGCCAGTGACCCCGGCAGAACCGGCACGATAATTCCAATGGTGCCCACCACGATCAGCGCGACGGTGACTAACGTGGTGATGATTTCAGCAGTCATGCCACCCATTGTCCCCTAGACGCGCGCTAGGTCGCCTAACGCGGTGGTGGCGGCGTTATACCCACACATTCCATGGACTCCCCCACCTGGCGGTGTCGATGAGGAGCATAAGTACACGCCGGAAGCCCCAGCCCTATACGGATTAAGTTTGATCACCGGCCGGAATACCTGTTGTAACCCGCTCAGCGCGCCGCCACCAATAGAGCCACCCACCAGATTGGTATTCATGGCCTCAAGTGCCTGGGGCGCATGATCCACTCGCATAACAATCCGGTCCCTCAGCCCCGGCGCAAACCGTTCGATCTGCTGGATCACCAGATCCCCCGCCAGGTTCGGGGTTTTCTGCGGACCGCAGTACCCATGTGGCACGTGGGCATAGGACCAGAGCACGTGTTGTCCGGCAGGTGCCCGAGAGGGGTCAGCGACGGAAGGTTGAGCAACCATCACAAAAGGACGTTCCGGCAGGGTTCCGCGAGCGGCAAGTTGTTCGGCGCGACTGATCTCCTGCACAGTGCCTCCCACATGGACAGTCCCTGCCTGCGCTATGCGAGGGTCATACCAAGGCGCGGGGCCTTCTAACAACAAATCAACCTTGTGCACTGCTGCCCCGTAACGCCATGTGCTCAAAGCCTTGCGGTAGCGGGAGGGCATATCCAGCCCCTGCAACCGCAGCATCTGTCGCGGGGTGAGGTCCAACATGAGGATTTCTGGGGCGCCTAGGTCCCGGAGGTCTGTGACTTGGCGGCCGGTTTCGATCTTCCCGCCGTGAACGGTCAGGTCAGCTACCAGGGCATCCACGATCGACTGTGTACCACCCCGAGCCACAGGCCACCCGTTGCTGTGCCCCAGAATGTTAAATAGGACCGCAAAAGCACTGGTCAACGGGTAGGACATCGGCAAGGCGGCGTGTGCAGCAGCTCCAGCCAGGAGTCCCTTAGCCTGCTCCGTGACGAAAGCATGCGCCAGCCACGACACCGGCCATGGTGCCCGGGCCCCGAACTTGGCCACAGTCATTGGGTTCTGGGGCCACCTCATCAAAGGCCGGAGGGCGCTGCTCAGAATGTCCGAAAGATTATTCAGAGGCCCTGCGTGCAATGCGCGCCAAGCGGCGGCATCGCGCCCAAGGGCCACGGCTGTCTGTTCAAGGTTGGGCAGAAGGAGCCCGGGATCCTGTCCGTCCAGTGGGTGGGCTGCTGCGATCTGAGGCAACAGCCATTCCAGACCACGTTCCTGCAAGTTCAACGCAGCGAACGCGGGAGATGCGGCCCCAAAAGGGTGGCAAGCCGCTCCCAGATCCACGGTGGTTCCAGTTCCGAACAAGGGTGCCGAGCGTGCGGCACCGCCCACGGTAGGCTGTGCCTCCAAGACTGTCACGGACAACTCCGCCCGCGCCAAAACACACGCGGCAGTCAAACCATTAGGACCGGAACCAACAACAACCGCATCCATTCGTTATGCGCTCCAATCGAAAAATAATTCTTATTGCTCCACAATACCGCGATTGCGCGGTCCTTGTAGACCCCACAATTGTCACAGTGAATTCTAAATTCTGCCTATACGAACCACATGTCGCTCCGATACGATGAGATCGTAGTAGAAAAAATACTTTTACTTTGCTCGCACCATGGGGCATCTGATTTTCAGAACCAAACAGACGGCCAGAGTAGGCCAGACACAAAACGGGAGCGTTTGTGAGTAACATCGGTTATCTCAGCATCCAAGAACTTGTTATTAATCTGCCAGACGGCAGACCCTTGATTAAGGATGCGACGTTCTCACTTGGCGGACGGGAGCGAGCTTGCCTCATCGGTGAGAATGGCACCGGCAAGACTACAATCCTGCGTGCGCTCCTGGGGGAAGTGCGGTTTTCATCCGGGAATATATCGGTGCACGGTTCGCCAGGGGTACTCCGTCAGGTTCCTGGTGGCGCAACAGTCGGTGAGATGCTGGCAGAAACAGCAGGAACCAATGTGACCCAGGCATATACTCGGCTGATCCGCGCTGAGCGCGCGGCTGCGGTTGCGCCCAGCGACCAGACTCATATGGCGCTAGCCGAATCTATAGCGGACTGGGATGAGCTCGGCGGCTTTGAACTTGAAGCCACCTGGGACAGGCTAGGGGAAAACGTTGCTGGCCGCACGTTCCGCAATCTCAAAGATCTACCGGTTGAACACCTTTCTGGTGGTGAGGTCAAGCGGTTGCTTCTCGAGTCGCTGCTCCGGGGCCCTCTAGATCCCCTACTGCTCGACGAGCCAGACAACTATCTCGATGTGGAAGGAAAGCAGTGGTTAGAAGACCAGCTGACGGCTTCAGAAAAGGCTGTGCTGGTCATCAGCCATGATCGATACTTACTCCATCGCGTCGCCACGAAGGTGGTGACCATTGAACGCCATCGTACGGGGAACCGGGTATGGGTACACCCCGGGTCTTTTGATGGCTGGGCCGAAGCGCGAACCGCCCGCGTGGCAGCGGTCGAGGAAGACCGACGCCGGTGGAACGAGCAACGAGCACGATTGGATTCTGAGGTCAAGCGCAAGAGACAGGAGGCGAAAAATAACGACAAGTTGGCCTCTAGGTTGAAGGCTGCCAAGAGCCGTCTAGCACGCTTCGAAAGAGACCCGCACCCTGAACGAATCATGGCTTTCAGGGGGGCAGACGTCACATTCGAAGGCAGCAGGACGGGCAAGCTGGTGCTACGGTGTGAGGGTATAGGGGTGCCCGGCACCGTCGACCCCTTCAATCTTGAACTTTTCGCAGGGGATCGGGTGGCCTTAGTTGGCAGCAATGGTGTGGGCAAAAGCGCCTTGATGCACCTACTCGCCACCGCGACGTCCGCTACCGGGGCTGATTCAGAGCGAAGGATCGACGTGGATCGAGACCCACAAACACTCGATATCGTAGGGAAAGTTCAAACGGGTACTGGGGTGCGCGCAGGCTATTTCTCTCAAACAAACCGCCGAAGCGATCTTGACGGTGAGACGCTGCTGGGGATTTTGCACCACGGACACAAGTACCGTACTGGGATTGGGCAGGAGGAAGCAGGTGAGTTTCTCGCTCGGTACGGGCTAGCAGCTCAGTCTCGATCAACTTACGAGGCGTTGTCTGGAGGTCAGCAAGCTCGTTTCCAGCTTCTTCTGCTTGAGCTAGAAGCCGTGAACCTCCTATTCCTGGATGAACCTACAGACAATCTCGATGTGGACTCTGCCGAATCAGTCCAGAGAGCTTTGCAAGGATTTAGTGGCGCAGCCGTCGCAATCACACACGATCGATGGTTCGCACAGTCCTTCGACAAATTCCTCAACGTCACAAGATCGGGACAAGTCATCGGTTCAATGTCTGCTCCCTGGTAAGACGAATGTCTCAGGCAAATGGCCTACGGCAACCTCTTCAACAACTGGGATCAGCAATGAAGGACCGATCCGAACGCCCCTCGCCTAAATCGAGAGCATGACCGGCTAGCAAGGACCCCCGATGCAGTATACTCGCCAAAGCTTAAAACCAGCCTTGGTCTGGTCATACGCCATTTATAGCGGCCCCCCACGAATAGCGGGGAAGTGTACTTGAGGAAACGAGACCTGAGCGTGCGTAGGGTGGTACAGGCGGTGGATACTAGTCACCTTTCAGGGTCTCGTGCACCTGAGTATTGTTGCAGCAATGGTTCAGAATCGGAGTCGTGAATGATCATGACCACTAAGCGCGTCTTGCTCAACTCGTTAATGATTTCACGTACTCTAACCTGACGTTTCAGATCCAGACTGTTAAAAGGCTCATCGAGCAAGACGATAGGCCGATCATCCAGGAGCATCTGAATGAGATACACGAGCTGCTCCTGTCCACCAGACAATTCATGTCCTTCATGACCAATGTGTGTATCCAGACCACGAGGCAGAGAGGCCAAGACTTCGTCGGCAGCCAACCGCGTGAAAGCCTCAGTAATTTGATTATCACTCCAGTCCCTGCCCATAGTGATGTTCTCCCGGACCGTAGCAGAGAAGAGCTGACGCGTCTGCGGGACATGACAGACCACACGACGCAGATCACCAGGAGCCATCTGCGCCACATCCTCGCCGTTGACGAGGATGGATCCGGCCTCCGCGCGGCGCAGTCCCGCCAAAATGACAAAAAGACTGGATTTTCCGACACCATTGGCGCCACGAAGTAAGTGAAGTCCAGGGCCCCGGAGGTTGAGATCCATAAGAGGGAAAGGATCTCCACCAGGGTAGCGACATACAACACCCTGAGTCTGGATGGAAAGCAACTTCGCGGAGACGATCGAAGACCCACCATTAGGCTCCGGCTCCCCGGGTAAACAGGTATGCAGCTCCTCTAAGCGATCATTAGAGACCTTTGCCTGCTTAAGATCACCAAGGGATGCCGTGATTGTCAGCAATGGCGAAACAAGAAACGTAAGATAAAGAAAGAAAGTAACCAAACTTGAGAGTTCGAGGACACCGCGGCTCACAAGTGATCCCCCATAAAGCAAGACCGTGACTAGTGACGCCTGGAAGGCAACACTCATGGCGGGTACAACAATCGACTCCCAGCCCACCAACGCTCGGCCAGCTCGAAGTGTATTAACCGCTTCCCTATCCAAGAGTCGCAGAGCCCATCCAGCAGCATTAGCGTTCTTCAGTACAGGGACATTCCCCAAAATCTCGTAGAGGTGAGAGGAGAACGCGGACTCACCCTCGCGAGCTAAGCGAGCGTTCCTCTCGACCCGTTTCAAGGCAACTGCAGACACCATAGCTCCGAAGGCCAGAAGACCCACGACAATGAGGGCAAGGGGCCAGGAGTTAAGGAACATTCCAGCTAGACAAAGGGCCATTACTGTAATGGCCGAAAGCAGCTGCGGAAAAACAGTGAACCAAGGTGGGGGAATACTAGGGACATCCTCAACTACCCTGTTATTGACGTCACCCTTATCGAACGCAGAAAGAGAGTCCACATCCGCCCGCAAGACACGCTTCGCAAAATTAAGGCGAAGATTGTAGATAAAACTTTCTGATCCTTGTCCTAGAAGGACGCCACTGACTGTGGAAGCAACAGCATCGACTGCGAAGATTACTACAAGCAATAGTACGAGCGAATGGACCCGAGTCGTATCTGCCGAGAACGCCTCCGTAATAGAACCGACAAGCAGAGGTTGCACCCCGGTAGCGAGAGCACCGACGAGGCCCAGGGCCACCGCAAGCACGTATACCCCTCGCCCCCCCTGAAAACCGATACGGGCGATCATATTTGGGTACTCAGAGGGCCAATAGGTTCCGGAGGAAAGATAACCTGATACCGCGGGGGAATTTTCGTCTCGTACCCGGCAGAATGCAGCAACATGGTCTGAAAATGCGTATGGGAGTCTGGGACAGATGCGAGCTGACCCACGGTAGCCGCACGAATCAACCGCATCCCTGCATCATGCGCCTCCCAAGCATCAGGATCTTGCTGCCCAGTACCGAGTGACATAAAGATGTCCAAAATGCCTTTAGCTTTCCTCGACGAAGGGGAGTAAAAGGAACTCAAAATATCTTTTCCTGGGGGATCCGAGACTCTACTCCAAGCCCCCCATTCGTGATCATCAGGACATCCCGTCCGATACATAAGAACAGTATCCTCCACACCAGGGTTAGGTGCGAAGAACTTCCAGTTAGGAACAGCCATTCCCCCGGCCCCTCTGAGCAAATCCCTTGCCCGTGAGTACTTGTCATCAGGATGTTGAGAGAAGGCCGTTACGGTGAACCAGGTGCCAAAAACCGCACCGATCAGAATTCGCTTCAAATTCATGCGCCTACCTTTGACGAGGTGATCAGACGGACGATGTGCTCGACCGGCGTACAGTTCATCACCATCAAGTGGTGGTTTGAGTCAGGAACATCATGAATAGTGCACCCCGGCGCAATCGAGTCGAGGAGGCTGAGCTGATCCGTTTCCTTGAGCCCATCGCGCGTGTCGGAACTGATGAAAAGGTGAGCTTCAAGTCCTTCCGGTAGCCTCGGGAGAGACGCAGTTCCATCGAGGAACCACGGAGACAAATAACGCCATTCCCGTGCAAATGCACGCCAAGTACGCCCAATCTCCCGCTCGGCGGCAATCAAGGGAATCCAAGGCTGCGAAGGGGGTGTTTTTCGCCATTGTCGACGCCACCCCCTATACCCCTCGTATTCGTTAAGTAAGGCAGCAGCCCCCCAGCTCATCAAAGGAGCGGTCTGCTCGATATCCATGGTCGTGAACAGAACACCTCGTCGCTTGACGGGGGACTGCCGAGCCTCATGTGGGTGAGTTGGCTCTAGAAGAATGAGTCGATGCACAAGGCCAGGCTCCTCTTCCGCTAGCCTCTGGGCGATAAGACCACCAAGCGAATGACCAATCAAAGTTACAGCGCGCCGTTCTCCAACCCGCGCACGGAGCAGGTCGGCTAAATCGGCCACAGGTTCTCGTAGATTGAAAGGCTCCATCGCACCAACTCGGGACCGTCGATAGCCAGCTCGGTCAGGAACGATTACCCACGAATCAGGATGCGCTCGTAAAATCCGTTCCGCGAAGTACATCAGCGTCGTAGAGCTCACACCGAGCCCATGGAGTAATACAAATACATCTTCACTCTGAGGATCACCCATATGCCGATAACTAATGTCATTGTGAAGACGCGAGGTGAACACATCCTCGGTCACATTCCGAGAATCCGAGACATTCGGGTATCGGGAAGCCAACCGCGCCATATATTGCTCACGGCACTTCATAGCTAAGAGAGCTGTCACAGAGAGAATAATCGCAGAACGCTCAAACTCGTTCCAATTGGTCACCGTTGGCTCCATTTCCTACAGGAAGCTTCGATAGCTGGGTAAGTGGCCATGAAAGCCAACGCAAACCTTCCAAGCCCCATAACCTTTGCATTAGCTACATGGAAGCCGCCCATAGCAATCAACGCCGTTGTGCGGGTAATGGGGTGAAGGGAGAGTATCGGGAATGTCGATTCAATGAAGACTGTCGACCAGCTGAGTGCCTCGCTCATCCATGGGTGAGCCCGGAGAACTTTATAGAGGCCTTCATGCCCATAGGTTTCAGTCCTTACAACCCTCTCCACAGCTCTCCCATTACGCCAGTCGGCTCCAAGCAGCTTTACAACCCCGCTGGTAAAATAACTCAGGGTGGTCTGAGCAGCTATGAAACTTACGGCAAGGTCGGCATTCCTTGCCTTGTCGGTTCTCCCGAGAGCTGCTGCGCCGTGAATTAAACACGTCATCTGATCGGCACCATCAGAACCGTTTATGGTAAATCTCCCCAAGCCGATTTAATTAAAGAATATAAATGCACTTGAGCCTTGGCGGACCGAATTGGGTAGTTTAGGGAAAAGAAGCGTAACACACGCCATGATTCGAGCCAGTAAAAGCCCCTGAACTACACCAGGGCGAGATACGGCAGTCTCAAAAGAAGAAGATTTAACAAATCCGAGAATGTACTTAGAATCCGGCCAATAGTTAATCCCTCCATACTCACGCTCGCTATTTCTAATAGCCTCTGCCGTCGAGAGTATCTGAGTGAAAGCCGCAAGGGATTCAGCAATAGCCAAGGGACGAACTGCATTCAAGTTGACAACCTCCTGGGCAAGTCAGGCCACTTGGTGGCCGAAACAGGTCCAGCTCCGGCCACCAAGCAATTTAATATTCAGCGACGCTGAGTTCTTCCGCAATTCCGGAAACAGCCTTTGACCGCTCTCTGGCCTGCCTTCACTACGTGCGGGGTAGCACGAGCCGTGAGCACAGCTGCAGCAGCCGGAGTGGCAGTCATCGGCACAAAAGAAAGTTCAACGAATTCACCATTCGCAGCCGGAATACGACCGGCTGCTTGATCTGAATTCACAACCTTAACAAGCAGATCCATGGTCAGAGACTCCTTCTCTAATTGCTTGAGATGCCAGTTTCCAGTGGCCTCGAGTTCGAAGCCCCTGGTGAACAGCACCAGTGTAGTGACTCGAGGCAACCTATCGTCAATGCTCACAGTTAATTTATTTAAAAAATCAACCCGAGCAGCTCCCCTGCACTAGCCCGAGGCTGCAATTTCAGTCTGAAACTCTCATGCTTCACCGCTTTAAGACGCAGGGCAGTCAGTTTCATACCCAGAAGAAGTCATGCGATCAACAAGAAACTTAAAAAAACGAAATAATCGAGTCACATAGTGACACACTCGGTCCACCACAACCGGTGGAAGTCAATGAGTAGCCTGCACCAGCCGGAAACACCTGATTCACTGCACCGCCCCCCTTGGCCGACGCGTATGCCAAGCACGCATTGGAGATTAGTCTCGCCCGAGCAGATGGACACAATGAACCCTCTAGGCTCTTCTTCGAATCTCTCACTCGGACATTCGAGAGCTGCCCAAGGCGTTCGCCCTTCCGATATAAATCCCCCTACAGCCTGCTTATCCAGCCAATGTTGTAATTCCATGCTCTGACTGGATCCGCTCAGGGATAGTGGACCAACTCCCGCTTGCGGACGACAATCGCCGCTTCTCAAACCAGACCCGTGTTGGCACACAAGACGGGCATATATATCGTTAATCGCCATAAGCTGCCCATACGAGCTCTGGCCCTGCATCCGCTCAGACTCAACAACGATGATCTGGTGTTCTAATGCGCGTCACATATGGTGGACATGCGCTAGACATCAATGACTAATATAAAGCAGCCAGAGCAGCAAACGAGAGGAGATTCAAGTTAGACATTGTTGGTTGACAGTCAGTGATCGCAACGCAGGAAATGTTCAAGTTTTTCACGTTGGTATTATGCCAGATGATAGAAATACCATAAGTGTCGAGCTCACCTAGAACGAAATATAAAAATCAAGGAAGTCAAGAAAAACCACACCGCAAGGAAACGGTACCCAAAAATGCAAACCTGTTGAGGGCATGTAACACAAATCGCTGTTTTAAAATTTTCTCCTGGCTAGATAAAAACGGGTATATACGCAAGCCAGCGAAGTGGTTACCGACAACTTATGAATTAGCTCTTTTAAAGATTCAGTTAGAGGTTTCGCAAACAAGCACATCGAACACGCACCCAAGGCATCGTTGAGCTACTGAACGCTGACTTCCCAAGCCCATCAGGGCAGACACCATAAGTGTGCCCACCCCCTGCGACCACACCTATCTGAAGGTTTGCTAGGTTCTAGTGCTTGTTAACACTAGCTATGCGGTCCATCTCATGCAGTGGTCGCTTCCATAGGAGAACTTATGAGCACGCCAGACAGTGCCCAACAACATTTACTCTCCCAACTCAAGGAATCCTTAACTCGTCCTCCGCTGGAAACCCGGGAAGGTTTGGACAAAGTGGTTTTCGGCATCGCCGGGGCCCTAGCCGTCGCCTTCGTGACATGGGGGTTTATCAGTCCCAGTAGCCTCGGGACTGTTTCGTCCCAAGCATTGGCCTGGACTATGAGCAACTTCGGGTGGCTATTTGTCATCGCAGCCACACTGTTTGTGGTGTTTGTGGTGTTTGTGGCGCTATCCCGCTTTGGTCACATTCCCTTGGGGCACGACGGTGAGACCCCTGAGTTCCGCACCAGTTCCTGGATCGCCATGATGTTCGCAACGGGCATGGGCATCGGGTTGATGTTCTACGGCGTGGGTGAGCCCTTATGGTTTTATATGTCTCCCCCGCCGGGCACAGTTGATGCCCAGTCCGTGGAAGCAGCTGCCACCGCCATGGGCACCACTTTGTTCCACTGGACGCTTTACCCCTGGGCCATGTACGCCCTGGTCGGATTAGGCATGGCATACGGAACGTTCCGACTCGGCCGGTCCCAGTTGTTTTCCTCCATGTTCACCTCACTATTTGGCTACAAAGCCGTCAACGGTGTGGGCGGGCGGATCATCAACATTCTGGCCATCGCTGCCACGTTATTTGGTTCCGCCTGTTCATTGGGGTTGGGCGCGCTGCAGATCGGCGGCGGGTTACAGGCCACCGGTCTTTTTGAACAAGTCAACTCCGTGGTGTTGGTGGGCATCATTGCGGTACTGACCGCAGGGTTTGTGGCGTCTGCGGTGTCTGGGGTGGCCCGGGGTATCCAGTGGTTATCCAACATCAACATGGTGCTGGCTGTTGTGCTGGCTGTCATCGTGTTCATCGGCGGCCCCACCCTGTTTATTTTGAATATCATCCCCTCAGCTATTGGCGATTTCGTCTCCGAACTACCAGCTATGGCCTCACGCACCTCCGCTGTAGGCGACGAAGACGTCGCTGCGTGGTTGTCGTCCTGGACTATCTTTTATTGGGCGTGGTGGATTTCATGGACCCCGTTTGTGGGCATGTTCATTGCCCGAATCTCGCGAGGTCGTACGGTACGCCAGTTCATCGCGGGGGTCATGTTTGTGCCTTCTGTGGTGTCCTTGATGTGGTTCGCGATTTTCGGTGGTGGAGCGATTGGTTTGCAGGAGCGGGCTGAACGCGCCGGGGATACTTCGGCCATGCTGTCTC
This sequence comes from Kocuria sp., assembly GCA_030524035.1. Taxonomy (GTDB): domain Bacteria; phylum Actinomycetota; class Actinomycetes; order Actinomycetales; family Micrococcaceae; genus Kocuria. Next base: position 98,490 of record JAUNHG010000004.1, read on the forward strand.
AGCAAACCCCCGACGGCCCGGACATTAATTTTGACGTGGTGCTTTTTGACCTACTCAACGCCCTACCTGTTCCACAAGTGATCACCATCATCCTGATGGTCCTGGCGGTACTGCTGGTAGCAATTTTCTTCATCACTGGGGCGGATTCCGCTTCCATTGTGATGGGTGGGATATCGGAGAACGGTTCTGTTGAACCTTCGAAAGGGTCCGTAATTTTCTGGGGCGTGGCCACCGGCGCGGTGGCTGCCGCCATGCTCTTGGCTGGTGGGTCTGACCCTAGCCAGGCACTGAGTGGTTTACAGAACATCACCATCGTGTCCGCTTTGCCGTTTGTGGTGGTCATGTTGTTGTTATGTGTGGCGGTGTATAAGGATCTCAGTAGTGATCCGCTGGTGTTGCGTCATCAGCTGGCCCGTCAGGTTCTGGTGGATTCAGTCACCACAGCCACCAGCGGCACGGGTGCTGAGGACATTGAAACCATTGCGCTGCAAACGGCCACCGCACATACGGGGCAGATTCCCGTGGTGATCGCACAGGAAGGTGATGTGAAAATCACCAGCAAGACATTGGGCACCCCCCAATCCGCTCCGCACCAGGACAATCACCGGAATCAGGACCCGGAATAAAGCGCGCTCACACCATAAGGTAGGACAACGAGTTCAGCTCTGCTCGATGTTGATGGCCTACGCTGACCGGGATGCCTGCATCCTCAGCACGGAAACCACGACACTCGAAGGGCCATACCCTCCGGAGTTTTACACGTCCACGCAGACCACCGGCACAGCACCCCGGTGGGGGCGAAAGGGCACGTCGGCGTCGGGAGACCGCCGCAGCCCCTGGGTTTAGTCTGCGTGCACTCCGGGAAGGGTGGATCAATCTGACCGCAGTGGTGCTGTTGGCTGTGGGCTCCACCGGCGCGGTGATTGACAACATGCACCCCACGTGCGCGGACCGCAATGGTGCGATCCCCCGGGAATGGGTGGACGATATTGTGGCGGCTTCTGAGGTTTCCGGAGTGTCCCCATCGGTGATTGCCGCGCAGCTGCACACGGAAAGCGGGTGGGACGCGGACGCGTACAGTCCGGCAGGTGCCCGTGGGATCGCTCAGTTCATGCCCGAAACTTGGGAAACCTACGGGGACGGTGACATCACAGATCCGGAGGCCTCTATCAGGGCACAGGGGTACTACCTCAAGGATTTGCGTTCGATGATTGCCGAGCTGGAACCGGCTGACAAGCAGAAGGAAACCGAACTCGTGTTAGCTTCCTATAACGCCGGCCCCACGGTGATACTGGAGCAAAAAGGGGTGCCGAATTACCCGGAAACCCAAAAGTACATCGCCCAGATCAACGAACTCGCTGGAACCCGTTACGCCAACGTGTGCGCAGCGCAGTGACCCGGGTGGGGGCAGTGGAAGTGTGGCCTATTTACGCTGACGGTTAGCCGGCGCATTCCTGTTGGCTTAGTCCTGAACTGCGGCCCGCATGGCACGCAAAATTACGGACAGCGCCGCCAGATCATCCGTGGAATCATTGGTACCCCTACCTACAGCGCTCTCCATCACAGAACGCAACCGGGATAGCTGAGCTTCGTACGCTGACTCCCATGCCTGCACATGTTTTTCCGGTGTATCCCCCTCCATACGTAAAGCCTGCGCCACCATGGACACAACCATGGAGTACACATCCTCCCGCAGAGAGATCCGGGCTAAGGACTCCCACCGCGTGCTCTGCGATAAACCGCTAATCCGCTCCAATAATGAGGCAATACCAAAACGGTCATACAACAGGAAGTACACCCGCCCCACCAACTCCACATCAACACCGGCCTGCGAACCCAACCGCACCACATCCAACAAAGGATATGAATCCAACATCCGAGACCATTCACGGGCCACCCCCTCCGGGACCCCCTGGTCCAACGCAGCCGCTAGTAGCTCATCATCACGAACTTGGGCCTGCTGCCCCAACAGCACAGTGTCCGCGCCACGCAACTGAGCCACCGGGGCGTATCTCTGAACCACATCCCCCACAGGGTTGGACGTCTCCCCCCTACTGATCAACCACCGCACGGACCGGTCCACCAGCCTGCGCTGGTCCTGCAGCATCTGAACCCACAGCTCCGTCGGAATTTCTGCCGGTAAATGCGCCACTTGATCCAGATAAGAATCGACGGCAAAGATCTCTACAGTGGCCAGAAATGCTTTCGCTAACTCAACGGGAGTGCAGGAAGTTTCGTCCATGGCACGGAACGCAAAGGACGCACCACCCACGTTGATCATGTGATTAGCCACCATGGTGCATAAAATTTGACGTCGCAACGGGTGATTCTGTAAATCCGCCCCAAAACGTTCCACCACAGGAGCTGGGAAATAGGCCTCCACCGCGGCGGAAGTCCACGGATCATCCGCCAAATCAGAACGAATTAAAGCTTCCGATAACTGAATTTTGGCGTATGCGGTCAACACAGAAAGCTCCGGGGAGCTCATGGTTTCCCCCGCCGCTATACGTTGCTCCATCGCCTCCGTGTCTGGCAAGAATTCAATAGACCGATCCAAATCCGCAGTTTCCGTTAACCACTCCATGAGTCGTTCATAAGTCACCAAGTAATCGGCAGATTTCCAACGATCCACCGTGAGCGTCACGTTTTGGGCCACGTTAGTGCGCAAAACAAGACCCGCGACATCACCGGTCATGGACTCAATAAACTCCGCACGGTCGTCAGCTGCCAAGCGCCCCGCAGTCACCATCCGATCCACCAGGATCTTGATGTTAACCTCGCGGTCTGACGATTCCACACCACCGGAGTTATCAATGGCATCTGTATTGATCAGCACCCCGTTATTGGCTGCTTCAATTCGACCCAACTGAGTGGCTCCCAGATTGCCGCCTTCGCCCACAACTTTGACGCGCAGCTGCTCGCCGTCCACTCGAATAGCATCATTGGCTTTATCCCCCACATCCGCATGGGACTCACCAGAACCTTTGATATAGGTGCCAATACCACCGTTATAAAACAAGTCCACCGGGGCTTGCAGAATCGCACGGATAAAGTCAATGGGTGATAGCTGCGTGGTGGACTCCGGCAAATCCAAAGCCTGACGGACTTCAGCAGAAATCGGCACAGACTTGGACTGGCGCGAATATACCCCACCTCCATGGGAAATTTTCTGAGGGTCATAGTCTTGCCACGACGACCTAGATAAATGAAACAACCGCTGACGTTCTAGGTACGACACCGCCGGGTCCGGGTTAGGATCCACAAAAATATCCCGATGATCAAAAGCCGCCACTAGTTTGATGTGCTCGGAAAGCAGCATCCCGTTACCGAACACATCCCCAGACATATCCCCCACACCCACCACGGTGAAATCCTGGGTCTGAGTATCATGACCCAGCTCAAAGAAGTGCCGCTTGACCGACTCCCACGCACCACGCGCGGTAATACCCATCGCCTTGTGGTCATAACCAACCGACCCACCCGAAGCAAAAGCATCCCCCAACCAGACCGCCCGGGCACGCACCTCCTCATCGACAATCTTCAGCATGACTGCACCCTCCCAAAACTCAAACGGATACGACATGAAACCCCGGACGCTTTACCTCCGCGGCACCGCCCGCGGGTTCTCCTCAACCTCGCCCGCTGCCTACCCAACACAGGCGACTTGAGGCCCTCATCCACTCATCCCTGCGAGAACCCTCAATGGTGCGGTTTTAGGGCTCGCGAATAACCCCCTATAGAGTCAAAAGCTTCATGGTGCACTACCGCAATTTAACCATCGAGGCCAGGCCGACAAGTGCTGCACCGATGCACACTACGATAACGACATAGGGAGAAATACCAATTACCAAAAGGCTGAAAATTGGGGAAATGCAGCTAATCGTGCCAATGATAGCATTCAAATTGCCCATTGTTTTTGATTTGAATTTTACGTCATCATGATCGGAAATTAAGGCGGATGCCGCTGGCTGGACCAACCCGAATCCAACCCCGACTATCGCGCACCCAATCACAACCACCAAAGCACTAGATAGTGCCGAAATCATCAGAATTAATCCCACACTCATAGTTACCAGCCCCAAATTGGCAACGGTCCAAGCGTTAAGACTGGAAAAACTTCTGATATACACCTGAGCTGCAATTGATAGAAATGCGCAAACCGCAAGCGACGAAGCTGCCCACCTTGAATCGGAGCCACCAACCGCATGCTCAAATAAAAAGCTATTTGAGTATATTAATAAATTTAGTATTAAGAACACGGCTGCCGCAGGCAGGTAGCGAACACTGCCACCAATTGAAAGCATCGATTTCCCTGAGGATGAATCTGCGGGAAATGATCTTTCGAACGCATGTTCGTCTCTGAATTTAAAATTCAGTATAAAATTTACTCCCATTAAAATCGCCGTGAATGAGAAATATATGACTGGAGCCCTAGGGGCAATTATGGCCACGAGGAGAGACGATGCAATCACCGCAGCGCTTTGCGCCATTCCCATCATGGCAAAAATCTGCATTCTCCCCGAAATTGAATCAACGACGCTGACTACGTAGATTTGTCCAATAGTAAGGGGGGCAGATAGGCCAAACCCAAACATTGCCCCCCTTAATAAAAAGCATAACCAAAGGAACTTTTCATCGCCTTTCACATCAGCATACATTAACAATATCAAAGCAAATCCCACTGCACCAACAAGGCAGATGAAGTAGCCCACTAGTAGCGCGCCCTTATAGCCCCAAATCCGAGAGAATTTGACCCAAGCTGGCACGCCAATAATCGCAGCAGCTGCCGTTGTTGTCGAAAGCAGCCCCAATTGCACCTGCGTAAATGAATAGTCACGGCTTATAGAGCTCATAAGCGGGTGCATTACACCATGCGCTGCATGGTGTACAAAAATCCCACAAAGTAACAAAAACTTGTTTCGATCCAAGGGGATACTGCGCATCATGTATGGCTCGATACCCGGTGGAGAAAAGAGCTGGACGAAACGCTCGTTACGGACTGAGATACAGAACTTATAATTTCAATCATAATGTCTTCGGCAGCCGGGTTTGCTTCCCAGCTAAGATTTACACGACCTCCCCAAGGCATGATTTTTAGACGTATAGGCACGTAACTTTTTCTTTTCAATCCAGTATTTGCCGGTTGAATATTCGCCACCCTGAAACCAGATTTACCCCAAAGCCTCGGGTCACTGGGAGTAATATAATTAACAAAAGCGTGCGCAAGAAAATTATACTTATTTTTGGGTCCGTTCTCGATACGCATCAAACTAAACACGCGTGGCCATAGTGCATCAAACTCCCTCAGTCTTGACTGATAATTGGTTACCTGCGGAACTGCATGAGCTGCCCACCCTTCGACTCCACGGCCGTGAGGCAAACCTCTCCCATGTGTAGCTAGGTCTATTCTCAATTTTCTTTCGCCGAGTCTTTCTGTTAGGAAATCAGATATAGCGTTAATGGCAATCTCTTCAATTTTGATCCGACCATCAAATTCAGTGATCGTCTGCTCGTAACGCACTTCGTAATCGACCACCCCAACCGAATTATCCAGTCGCGCCGTTGGGCCTACGGTTGCTTCTGCTGCTAGCCTCTTAACCTCACGAGTGACACTAGTACCCACACTGCAATCAAAGCCGTTATTTATGAGATACTTTTTCAATCGTGCTTCAGCTCTCTCCTGACTCACGACTCGACGATCAATGAGATAATTAATAAAAGTTCGGATGTATTGCCCTAGGGAGAAATAGTCGCCTACGTAATGACTGAATATGAAGGTTAAAAAATTCTCTGTGCGGCAACTGATCCACAAGACGTAGGCTAAGGGACCCGTGAGTATGTTCAGCTGCTTCTGTAGATCGGTGACACTGCGGTTAAGTAATGTTTGAATCTCTTCCTCTGATGAAGAAGGAAATACCGGTTCATACTGATAGACAACTGGACATAGCTGTTCCGCGTTGGGATCGCGAAGCAGTCGCTGCTCGTAAACACAGCCATCGGCACCCCAGAGATCAAAATTGGGTCGCATTCTGAGTGGCGCATGCCTGCTCACCATGGCATTGCGTGCCTGCCGCAACGCGGCTAGGTCGAATCTCGATGAAGTTGAGAGCGTGACCATCATTGCGTGTTGATTTGCAAAGTCGCGGCCATACGTGCCGTTGAGAAGGTCAAACTGACCCATACTTAGGGGAAGGACTTCCATGCGATGGATCATCGCATCATGACATGACTGCTGGTCAAGTGCGAGTTTAAATTTTTTATATTTTGTTACATGGTGGGACCTGCTGAGGGCTCTTCCGAGTTTTGGTAGTGGGAATGGGGCCCTATGGTTGTCGTCGAGCAGCTGCGGGGATTCGGAGTTCGTAGAGGGTGCGCCGTTCTTCATCATCTCGTACATGACGTTCAAGCGGCGTCGGGCTAGGCATATCAAAGCGGTGTTGTGGCGCTTGCCCTCGAGTCGTTTCCGCGCGTAGTAGGCCTTCGACACCGGGGCGTCGCGTGAGGCGATCCACAAGGATCGGAATAGGGCATTCTTCAATCACTTATTGCCTGACCTGGCGGGGGACTCACCGCGTATCGACGTCCCTGACCTGCGGGTCGCTGGAGCGATGCCAGCGTTAACCGCCAGATATGGCCCGGGGGGGATGTGACATCTCACCGGCCAGGAGGATCTGTACTGCGATCTTGACCCCAACTCCCAGCACGGACGTAAGACCCGAAAGAGAAAACTCATTCGATCAGTTTTCTCGACCTCACCGGCGACGATCTCGCGCTGATGCTTGAGTTCCTTGATCTGAGCGGCGACGCGCGGGACGACAAGCTCAACAGAGACCGCGTCAATGAGCCGACCGGGATCCTTACGGCTGTCGTGACGTACCCAGCGCGTCACTGCGGTCTTTCCCGCAGTTCTCAGCCCGGCGGGTCTGTGTAGCGGATGGACAGTCTCAACACGATAGCTCGCGTGAGAACGGCTCTCGGGAACAAGCGCTCGAAGGAGGCCATGTGTGCAACCGGATCAAAAAGCACAACCCGCGCTTGGCCAGGCCACTCACTGAGGAGATCTTCACAGCCCTGGACGCCCAGACGATGATGGTTCCTGGCACTAGAGGAGGTGGCGATCATCGTACCAACCATCGCCACCCAGCTGAAAGAACTCTACTCTCAGCGTCACTAGGTCTTGACCGCGATGCCCGGAATCGGAGTCAGGACCGCCTCCAGAGTCCTCACCGAAGCCATCGGCGAGGACTTCAAAACCGCAGACCACTTAGCCCCCCCCCCGCGAAAAATCGCGACTAAGAGGTTATCTTAACTTCATGAAAATGATAGTCCACGAAAATCCTTGGTTCTCAGTTGTGCGTTATGTCGGTCCTCGCGGCACTTGGTTCCGCCTGAAAGCACCCGATAGCGCGATTGTCATCAGCGAGCACGAGGGGGAGGTGATCTTTATTCGAGGAACTAGGCCGTTTTCATCATCAAGGCCCTCTATGGAGCTACCTGGTGGAGTTGTAGAACCGGATGAAACTCCTGCGCAAGCTATCGAGCGAGAGTGTCGGGAAGAAACGGGCTACAAATTAGCTGAACTCAAACCCCTAGGCTCATTCAAGCAGTCTGCAGCCGTTAGCGATAGTTTCTGCCACGTTTTTCATGGACAGATCGTAGGGGAAGGTGAAGCGAACCTTGACCTTGGCGAAGATTGGTCGGTTGTGAAAGTGCGGAAATTTGATATTCAAGCTGTGGTCAATAAGGGCGAGATCGAGGATGCCGCGACGCTTGCCGCTTTGACACTCTGGGGGTGTGTATAGTCACTATGCTCTTTAGCGCGCTGTGGTCCTGGCGAATCAAGCCAGGACCACAGCGCGCTAAACTGGTTGGTCAAGGACCTAGACAAAACTCTAGTCTTGGGGCTGCTGACGGCGCCAGCGGATAGTTGTCCAAATAGCCACAGCGGCTGCAGCAACGGTCGCGACAAGTGACCAATTAGCTGCCGCAAATAGGGTCGGTGCCACATCTTGATACCGCTCGACGGGTGTTGCGTCTGCCTTGTATCCGTAAGTGATATTTAGCGCCACAGCCGAAGCACCTACAATGAATGTTACCAGCCAAGCAAGTTGCGCATTCCGCTTAAACACCCCATCGCGCAATGACTCTTTCACAAGTTTCTCCTCGTCAATTGCATCGAGCAAGGATGAAGCGCGTATAGCCCTTATCTGCACGCCACGCTTCAAGGTTCCAAGAACCCTTGAAGAGGATCGCGGGACGCAGATCGTAGTGGCAGAAGAATTGATTTTTCAGCGTCGAACGATCCGGAACACCTTTGGATTTCGCTTCATTCCAGGCTGCAAATCGCGCTATCTCGGGGGCCACCCGGCCGTATGCTGTCGGATGAACCATGTAACGATTTCCGGTGCCATCGTGAGTGCGAACAACCCGCTTGATCAAGTTGATTCCTAGCCAGGGGTCCGCCACGACTGGATACTCAGTCCTGCTGTCGGTACTGATCGTCTGAATTATTGAGTCACCTTGGACACTGTAATGTGTTTCAAGTGCGCGGCCCTTTGCATCTTTGGCCCAAGGGGTAGCCACGCTCGCTATGTATTCCCCCTTTGATCCTTTGATGAGGACGCCACCGTCTGGAGCTAGTTGCATTGAAGCACCATCGGGCAAAGACATTGGATAAGTGTACTCTGTGGGTGCATTCTCGTCTGGCAGGACAGTATGAATCTTCACAGACCCATCTTCAACTATTGTTGCTGAAACATCGGTACCTTCATCTTCACTTGCTGCGAAAACGACACTTCCGCTGGGTGCCAACTCTCCGGAGGATGAAGCCACCTCTTCCGGGAGCCCTATTGATATGGAGTTGCCGCTATTGGCGTCAGCGAGAGAAATGGGCTGGTTCGGATTGCTAGGAACTTCCACAGTGACCGGTGTCAAAGTGGAATCCCCAACATAGCTATTGCCAATCGGGGTCGGCTGCAACGGCGCAACAGGCTCAAGCGTTACGTTCTCAATTTGATCAGCTATTTTGGAAGCAGAGGCACCGGGGTCCGCTGAAGCAGGAGGTATGGAAACGAGTGCTGTAGCTGCAAGTACGGCGACTGCCGCCTTGGGTCTCAAGTTCTTCAAAACAATTTTTCCGTTCTGGTGTCGTGGCACGGGTGCCTTCGGATTACTCCACCTGTGCGTTGCTCGAAGATTTCTAGATTCTACGTCGTCAAGTCATGTCTTGGATAGGTGTATTTCCTCGGGAAGTTGTGAACATAGATTGAGGTCAGAGAAGACCCTAGTATCGTACTGGGGGACGACACGCGCCCGAAACCGGAGGTCTTTTATGACACACTAATAACGCTCTGAATGACCCATGAGGGCGGGAGCCGATTCGTCTACCTTCGTCATCGATCACGGCTGGCGCCAGCGACGCGTAGCTGAACACTTCCAAGTGCGCCCAGCAAAGGTGTTTCGCCGGTCAGTCGGCACCGGGCAGGAATCGATCTTACTGACCGTTCGAGCCGCCCGCACCGCAGCCCGAACAGGCTCAGCGCACGGACCGAGCGCGCATCATCGGACTGCGGTTCACCCTCCCGGTAAGGGCCGCATCGGTTGAGCCACCACCCCCATACGCCGCGGTCGACCGTCAGGGGATTCCGGACCCGTCTACCGGATGCCCAGACTGGGGTGCGTCGATCAGGCCACCGAACTGCCGCTCCGTCGCCCAGCGCCACGAAGTCACCTGGCCTGGTGAATCGATCCGTATCGATGTTAAGAGGAAGCACACCTCGGCAGGGTTCTGGACTCGCGTCCGGGCGTTCTTGGCTGAGATCGTCAACAGCCGCAACGGCCTTTGGCACATCGAGCAATCGTCGCAGCGTCCACAAAAGACCTCTCCGCCAGGCCTGCCGAATGAGCGAAAGCCAGCCGCGCGCAGATACTGCGATTTGTCTGTTCCCGTAACAACCCTTGGCCAAGAGCCGGTTGTGGCACCTGTTAATACAGCGGTAGAAACGGTCATTCCTCGGGTGACGGCCCACTCAAGGACCTCAACAGCAAACTCCGTGCCTACCTCGAAGGCTGGGACAAACGAGCCCACCCCTTCGTGCGGACCAAGAATCGCTGAACAAGTCCTCGTAAAGACCACCCGTCCAACAACTTCAAATCCACACCACTAGGCATAGACTCCACCTGGTTCAATACTATGTATTTTGTAGACAAAGAATCACAATCAATTTCACCTGTTCGCATAAATTTACCCCAAATTTCGCGCAAATGCCTGCCTGCATTTTCCCAAACTGAAATACTGCTTTGCTGATTCAGCGATGAGCACTTGCCGCTTGACGCAGGGGTTCGGCTTTTGTGCCGAAAGATTGGAGAGTCTTTCCAAGCATTATTTCCACCAAAAAGGAGGGCCAGGTCAGTAGTATGAGCAGCACCCACTGACCCCTCCCCCGGACTCCAACTAGATTCATAAAAATAGGCGCGCTCAGCGGTCGCTGAAATTCTCCCGGTCAGTCTTCTTGTTGGGCATATAAATATAATCTTGGTTGACACATGAACCAATGTGGATTTTATTACATTCATGAATGTTCTGCATCTTGATAAATGATTGAATGGACCGCAGGAAATATGTAACGATTTTAAATATATGGACGTTTCCTGCGTTGTAGCCCCTAGAAGGAAGTACCTTTCGCGCGAACCTTTTGTAATTTTCACCCCGGTGCGGTGGCCATTTTTCAGTGGCTCGGCCGACCAATCAGCTGAAAAGGGAAGTGCAGCGTGTGGCGTTAAACGAAGCCTGCGTAGAACTTTACCCTGCACGTTTAAAATTTGATCACGACTTAAGCCCACAAGGTTCTTAGGGGTTCTAGTTTTTCTATAGATTTGCGTTAGGATTTTTTGTCTAAACTTGCCAGCTTTTGGAAGGCCAATGGGTGCGCTTTGGATTATTGCTTTATGAAACAAATCATTGGCTTCCGGCGATGCGACAATAGCCAGCACATTCTCAGCGCCCGAGGACTGTCCCGCTAATGTCACATTTTCTGGGTCGCCTCCAAAGTATTTTATGAAATGACGAACCCACTCCATGGCCGACAACAGATCGAATAATCCCAAATTTTTTGGAAACGTAAACCCATCACCGCCAAATCCAAGTATACCCAACCGATAGTTGACAGTAACCACTACAAGGTCCTGCTCAAGGACTAAGGACGTGGGATCCGTGGCCACTGAATTACCTTGGCCATACTTATTGCCACCTCCATGCACCCAGATCATCACTGGTCGCAATTTTTGCGTCTTGTCGCAATAGTTTTCGGGCATGAATACAGAGAGGTACTGACAGTGTGCGGACTGATGGTAATCATCTTCAGGAAGGGACCATTTACTAGCCATCCATGGGATCGACTGTGGTGACACCTGATTGATTTTGGATTGCAGGATAGGTGGTAAGTCCTGACTGCCGATTGCAATTGTTTTCGGATGTGCAGTGGCGTGTTCAAGCAGCGCGTACCGGAGATTTTTCGCAATGGCGATTCCGGCCCCCGTCAATTCCACTTCAATTTCTGAATACGGAAGTGGAATAGTGTTGAGTTTGCGCTTCACGATATTTCCTTCTTCTGTCAGTCCTGAACTGCGGCCCGCATGGCACGCAAAATTACGGACAGCGCCGCCAGATCATCCGTGGAATCATTGGTACCCCTACCTACAGCGCTCTCCATCACAGAACGCAACCGGGATAGCTGAGCTTCGTACGCTGACTCCCATGCCTGCACATGTTTTTCCGGTGTATCCCCCTCCATACGTAAAGCCTGCGCCACCATGGACACAACCATGGAGTACACATCCTCCCGCAGAGAGATCCGGGCTAAGGACTCCCACCGCGTGCTCTGCGATAAACCGCTAATCCGCTCCAATAATGAGGCAATACCAAAACGGTCATACAACAGGAAGTACACCCGCCCCACCAACTCCACATCAACACCGGCCTGCGAACCCAACCGCACCACATCCAACAAAGGATATGAATCCAACATCCGAGACCATTCACGGGCCACCCCCTCCGGGACCCCCTGGTCCAACGCAGCCGCTAGTAGCTCATCATCACGAACTTGGGCCTGCTGCCCCAACAGCACAGTGTCCGCGCCACGCAACTGAGCCACCGGGGCGTATCTCTGAACCACATCCCCCACAGGGTTGGACGTCTCCCCCCTACTGATCAACCACCGCACGGACCGGTCCACCAGCCTGCGCTGGTCCTGCAGCATCTGAACCCACAGCTCCGTCGGAATTTCTGCCGGTAAATGCGCCACTTGATCCAGATAAGAATCGACGGCAAAGATCTCTACAGTGGCCAGAAATGCTTTCGCTAACTCAACGGGAGTGCAGGAAGTTTCGTCCATGGCACGGAACGCAAAGGACGCACCACCCACGTTGATCATGTGATTAGCCACCATGGTGCATAAAATTTGACGTCGCAACGGGTGATTCTGTAAATCCGCCCCAAAACGTTCCACCACAGGAGCTGGGAAATAGGCCTCCACCGCGGCGGAAGTCCACGGATCATCCGCCAAATCAGAACGAATTAAAGCTTCCGATAACTGAATTTTGGCGTATGCGGTCAACACAGAAAGCTCCGGGGAGCTCATGGTTTCCCCCGCCGCTATACGTTGCTCCATCGCCTCCGTGTCTGGCAAGAATTCAATAGACCGATCCAAATCCGCAGTTTCCGTTAACCACTCCATGAGTCGTTCATAAGTCACCAAGTAATCGGCAGATTTCCAACGATCCACCGTGAGCGTCACGTTTTGGGCCACGTTAGTGCGCAAAACAAGACCCGCGACATCACCGGTCATGGACTCAATAAACTCCGCACGGTCGTCAGCTGCCAAGCGCCCCGCAGTCACCATCCGATCCACCAGGATCTTGATGTTAACCTCGCGGTCTGACGATTCCACACCACCGGAGTTATCAATGGCATCTGTATTGATCAGCACCCCGTTATTGGCTGCTTCAATTCGACCCAACTGAGTGGCTCCCAGATTGCCGCCTTCGCCCACAACTTTGACGCGCAGCTGCTCGCCGTCCACTCGAATAGCATCATTGGCTTTATCCCCCACATCCGCATGGGACTCACCAGAACCTTTGATATAGGTGCCAATACCACCGTTATAAAACAAGTCCACCGGGGCTTGCAGAATCGCACGGATAAAGTCAATGGGTGATAGCTGCGTGGTGGACTCCGGCAAATCCAAAGCCTGACGGACTTCAGCAGAAATCGGCACAGACTTGGACTGGCGCGAATATACCCCACCTCCATGGGAAATTTTCTGAGGGTCATAGTCTTGCCACGACGACCTAGATAAATGAAACAACCGCTGACGTTCTAGGTACGACACCGCCGGGTCCGGGTTAGGATCCACAAAAATATCCCGATGATCAAAAGCCGCCACTAGTTTGATGTGCTCGGAAAGCAGCATCCCGTTACCGAACACATCCCCAGACATATCCCCCACACCCACCACGGTGAAATCCTGGGTCTGAGTATCATGACCCAGCTCAAAGAAGTGCCGCTTGACCGACTCCCACGCACCACGCGCGGTAATACCCATCGCCTTGTGGTCATAACCAACCGACCCACCCGAAGCAAAAGCATCCCCCAACCAGAATCCACGCTCCACGCTGATGGCATTGGCGGTGTCGGAGAACCGGGCCGTGCCCTTGTCCGCTGCCACCACCAGGTAGGAGTCGTCACCGTCGCGCCGGACCGTGCGCTGCGGGATGACAGTTTGATCGCTGTGGTCATCGCCGGAAGAAACCTCAAGGTTGTCCGTGATGTCCAGCAGCGCCCCCACAAATTCTTTGTAGGCTGCCTCCCCTTCCGCAGCCCAGGCCGCACGATCCACAGCAGGGTCCGGCAATTGTTTGGGGAAAAAACACCCCTTAGCGCCGCTGGGGATAATCACGGCGTTCTTCACCATTTGTGCCTTGACCAGCCCTAAAACCTCCGTGCGGAAATCTTCCCGGCGATCCGACCACCGCAGACCGCCCCGGGACACCGGACCGAACCGTAAGTGCGTACCCTCCACCCGTGGTGACCACACCCAGATTTCAAACTGGGGACGCGGCAGCGGTGCTGCCGTGATCCGCCGGGGGTCTATCTTGAACGCTATGGTGGACCGGTCGGTCTGGTACGCATTGGTCCGCAAGGTGGCATTAACCACCTCCGCCAACGTGCGCAGGAATCGGTCGGCATCCAGGGTGGGAATCTCCTCCAGGGCTGCCTCCACAACGGACCACGCCTGCTGGCGAGCGTTTTCACGCGCCTGGTCATCGGGTTTTCCGTCCGGCAGCACATAGCGGTCGGGGTTAAAGGAAACGTCGAAGAGCTCCACCACAGCACGAGTGACCGCCGCGTGCATCAGCAGCGTGTCCGCCATGAAGTCGAAGGAATACGGGACACCTAGCTGCAACAGGTACTTCACGTAGGCCCGTAGCACGGCCACGGTGCGCCAGTGCAGCCGCTCCGTTAACACCAGGCGGTCCAATGCATCGGACTCCGAACGCCCAGATAACACCGCGCACAAAACTTCCTCAATCAGGTCTTCCGTGCGGGCTTCTGGTGGGCCCACGGGATCCACCCCGTCTGGCAGTAATACCCCAAAGTCGTACAGCTGGAATTCGCGACCATCAGCCGGTGTGATTTCGTAGGGCTTCTGGTCCAGCACCGTCATACCTAAGTTTTGTTCCAGCGGCAACAGTTCAGTGAGCGTTAAACGCCTCGTTAAATAGACATTCAACCGCACTTGCCCGCTGGTATCGCCATGTGCTGCAGCAACGCGCACTTCAGCGGGTTGTTCAGATTCCTGGGCGGAAAGCATTTCGCAGCGTTGAAGATCCGCCACAGCGTCCGCGATCTGGTAATCCGCCCGGTACGCCGGCGGGAAAGCCTCAGCCCAGTGATAGGCGTATTGACGAGCCACTTCCCCCGTAAATTCCTTGCCCACAGCGCGCACCAGGGCTTCGGGCCAAGATCGCACGGCGGAACGCACCCGGGATTCCAACTCCGGCATGTCCACCGACGGCGCAGTGTCATGCGGTAGCCGCAACCGGAAGAATACCCGCGCCAAGGCAGAGGAGGACAGCCGAACATGGAAATCCACGTCCGTGGCGCCGTACGTCTGCGTCAGCACATCAGAAATCCGTTGCCGCACGGAGGTGGTGTACCGGTCGCGAGGTAAATACACCACAGCGGATACGAACCTGCCGAATAAATCTGGACGCACAAAAACTTTGGTCACCCGCCGTTCGTCCAACCCCAACACACCGCGGGCCACATCCGTGAGTTCGTCCGTGGACATATGCAGCAGTTCTTCGCGTGGGTATTCCTCCATGATGCTCAGTAAGTCACGGGCGGAATGCGAATCGTCGCGGAATCCAAAACGGGAGGCCACAGCCTGCACCTTGTCCTGAACCCACGGGGTTTCCCGGGCAGGGGTGGCGTAGGCTTTACGGGCGAACAGGCCGATCATCAGGTACTCCCCGTCCACCTGACCATCAGCGCCAAACCTGCGCACGCCCACATAATCCAGGAATTCATTGCGGTGCACCTGGGAGCGGGTATTGGCTTTGGTCACGAACAAGGTTTCGGCGTCTTTGGCGTGTTCCTGTGCTTGCTGGGTCAGCTTTCGACGGTATGGGGTCTCATGGGTGTCTTCCCGCAGCAGGCCCAGTCCAGTGTCCGGCCGGGACATCAAATACAGGTCATCTTCAGGGCCTTCGAGGTCATACTCTTTGACACCCATCAACACAAAATTGCCATCTAGCATCCAGCGCAGGAACGCTTGCGTGGATGCAACGTCGTTGAGTTGAGGATTGCGTTGGGGCACACCGTCCAGGGCGACAGCCACGTTTTCCACGGCATCCCGCATGGCTTGGTGGTCGCGGGCGATCACGCTGACGTCGTCAAGCACGGGACGAAGGTCTTGGATCAACCGGGATGCGGCGTCATCGTCAAGTTCGCTGGTCAGCACCACCTGCACCCAAGATTCGACAGTGACGTTGCCGCCAGACTGGCTGACAGCCGGAATCACCTGGGTGTCACCGCTGGAGTAGGACGTCAGGTCAGGGACTTCGTCAACCGAGGTCAGCACGCCGTCGTCGTCGCGGGTGACACGCACAATGGGGTGAATCACTAACCTTGCGCCGCCCCACTTCTGGGCGATTTGGGTGTTAATAGTGGACACCACGTACGGAACATCTTCTGTGACCACGTACAGCACACACCGGCGGGGTTCGCGTTCCACGTGGATCAGGGTTTGCCCTGCGCTGCGCTGGTGCGCCACTTCCCGGTGACGGTTAGCTCTCTGAATGAGCGAATCCACCGGGCGCGGTGCCAGGTCTTCGTCGGAAACTGCAGCGTAGTACGCTCGTATCCACGCGTTGTCTCCGGTGAAGCGGGAGGCTTGAGGCACCTTGGGGAGGGGTGCTGTGTTGTCGTCCACCCCTGCACGGTACTTATCCTGTGTCACTACTCGATCACGCCTTTGTGAGCAATTGCGCGAGCACAGGTAAGGTCACAGGCCCGCGCACCGATGGGTACCTCACTCACCCTAGCGCCCGAGGTCAGATTCCCAGAAGTTGACCGCCCTGTTAATCGTTCGTTGTTGGTTGATGCACGGGAGGGACGGCAGCTAATAAATGGTCGTCCACCAAAACAACTTCCACGTTGGCTACGCGTTCAGTTTTCGTGCCATGCAAGTGGCTCATAGTTAATCGGATTAATGCCCCGTGAGACACCATCAGCACATTCCGATCCGGGAATTGTTGTTGTATTTGGCGCAAAGCCCGTAAAGATCGATGCAGAACTTCTTCTTTCGGCTCCGCCACTTCGCGTAATTTCCGCTGTTCTTGTGCGGAAACACCGGCAAAACTGCGGCCTTCGTTAGGACCGAATGAGCGTTCCACCAGGTCGTAGTAGGTGGGTCCGAGCTCTACCCCAAGTTCCCGGGCCACAATCTGCCCGGTTTCACGCGCACGCCCTAAGGGGGAAGTCACCACCAAGTCCCACGCGGGTTCCGAGCCTTTCAAGGCTTGCGCTGCTTCAACAGCTTGTGCGCGTCCGGTGTTGTTGAGCGGGATTTCTGATCGGCCTTGTAAACGCTGGGCACGGTTCCAGTCGGTTTCACCGTGACGCATAAACGCGAGCACGCGGGTTCCTCCAAAATGTTCGGGGCACCGACGTCACCGCAACGCTGGCCTACACAAGGCTTGTGTGAGCGTTCCGTCGGATTGATCGCTCCCCCATTGTCCTCGATAACTAAGCGAGACGTCAGTTCTCTGGGCGCGGGGCGCGGCACGGGCTGGTGGGAGCACAGTCCCTGGGCATGCCGTCCTGTCACCCTGCCCCTGCCTGTATACCCTGGAGATCCTAACGATTGATTGGACACACATGGATTCTGTTGTTCTGGGCACTGTGCTCTACTCCGCTGCTGCGGCTGCTTGTTATGGGCTAGTGGGGTTAGTCCTGCTGACTTTGGGGTATTGGGTGATTGACCTGCTAACTCCAGGCAAGCTCCACCAGCTGATCTGGGTTGATCGCAATCGTGGTGCCGTGCTGGTGTTGGCCGCCTCCGTGTTGGCTATGGCTTTGATCATCCGTGCCGCCATTGAAGCTTCCGCGTCTGTGCTGTGGCTGGGGTTGATGACCACGCTGCTGTATGGGGTCATCGGTCTGCTGCTCATGGCGGTGTCGTTCTTCCTGATGGACCTCGTGGCACCTGGCAAACTGGGGGATTTGATCGTGGATGATGATGACCACATGCACCCTGCTGTATGGATCACCGCCGCCACACACCTATCTGTGGGTCTTGTGGTGGCCGCCGCCATTGCATAAGCAAAAATCGAGTCAATGGGGACGGCCCGCCCAAGGAGCCAAAATTTCCTGTTGCTGTGTGCTTAATCGCAGCACCTGTTGCCGCTGGGGGTCATAAAGCGCTGAACCATCCGCCTCAGCGTCATCTATCGATATGTGAGCAACGTCTTGTGCGTTGGACTTCGTCATAGGTGGGTGTTTCTCCTTATGATTCGGCCGGGCTGGTGCGTTATGCGCGTTATGGCATCTGAAGGTTTCGCCGCTATGGTTGCCTGCCGGCCCACCATTAGCTCTGGTTGCACAAACCATGGGGAAAGGAGCTGCAAGGTTGCATTGGATCAGGCGAACAGCACGGATTCTGGGGACCGTGATCGGGTCAGCAGTAGTGCTGACCGTCGTGTGGTTAATGGTATGCACGGCGGTACTCATACACCCCAACGTCACAGAGAACCCAGAACCCGCTGATGCCCTTCTTGTGCTGGGTCCTGCAGATCCCAAGCGCGTGGAAGCAGCCAAGAAAATCATGGAAGACGGTAAAGCGCCCGTGGTGGTGTATGCCACCCCTGATCCGGTGGAAGGTACCTGGCCATCGGACGCTGAGTTTATTGAAGAACGCCCCCACTGCGATCAACAAGACCTCCCGTATGAAGTCATGTGTTTTAAGCCCAATCCATCCACGACGCAGGGTGAGGCGATGAAACTGCGGGAACTGGCAGAGGAACGGGGGTGGGATAACGTGATGGTGCTAACGTACCGCCCACATGTGGCACGCTCGCAAATGATTATTGAACGCTGTTTTGACGGCACCACCCAGTGGCCAACATTTGATTATTGGGGCAATGATTATCCCTTGACCAGCCGTTCCACGTGGCGAGAATACGTTTATCAGTCAGCAGGATTCTTGAAAGCTTGGGTAACCCCCGGGTGTGATACCCAACTCCCGTGGCAGCCCAAAACAGAGCCCTAAGAATGCCACGTGACTGGCCTTTCCAAATTACGATAACGCAATGGTGTTGTTCCGGTGACCGCCTTGAACTGGCGATTGAAGTTGGACAAGTTAGTAAATCCTACGTCGTGGCAAATCTGGGCAACTGGCAGTGCCGTGGTCTGCAATAAACGGCAGGCCTCCGTGACCCTCATACGCGTAACCGTTTGAACGAATCCCGCACCCGTGGCTCTGACAAATAACCGGGAAAATGCAGTGCGGCTCATGCCCACCTCCTGCGCCAGGTCCTGTGCGCGTAGTCGCTTTTTGGTGTTATTCACGATGTGGTTTAACACCCGATTAAACACATCAACCTCATGGCTTTTCAGTCGATATGTACCTTCAAACCGGCCCAAGTAGCGGCGATCATGTTGCGGCGAATCCGCCAAAATCCCGAGGAGGTGTATCACGGCAGCCAACCGACGCATACCGTCCGCCCTGCCCACAGCCTCCAGCGCGGCGGCACCTTCTTGGGCGGTGGTCCCTAAAAATTCGATCCCTCGCGTCGCTGATTTTATGAAAGAGGCTAGCCCTTTGAGTTCCGGGAAGAATTCAGCAGAAGCCAAAAAAGAGGTTTGATCAAATTGTAAAACAGCATCACGCAACGGAATGCCCTGCGAATAATCCCCGTGGGACATCCAATTGTGCGGCACAGCGGGTCCCACCAAGCACAAGTGCCCCGGCGTGAACGGGCCTACATAGTCCCCCACCATCACAGTCCCAGAAGATTCTCTGATCAGATGAATTTCCACCTCTGGGTGGTAATGCCACCTGGCCAGGGGATGAGGCCACCCGTGTTCGTGCCAGCGCATGGAACTTGAGGGATCCGGTATAACTAGCTCACGGACAGGTGGGGTGGCCTCCATCATGGTGCTCTGTGCGGTGGTATTCACCGTCATTCCTCCTGAACACTGCTTGTCTATCCAGCTGCGGCTCTAGGAGACCTCCGGGGCCACCCGGATCTGAATCTTGGTATCCATGGCACGGGCTTCGGCTCCCCGTTCAAAAGCTGCAACAGCGTCATTAAAACCATAGGTAGCACTGATCAGCGCAGAAAGATCCACGGCAGGGGACGCGGCCAGCTCAATAGCACGCGGGTAGGCATTGGCATACCGAAACACTGTTTCGATGCGTAGTTCACGGGCCTGAGCTGCTGCGATATCCAGCGGAACCGGGTCAACGGGTATACCCACTAGAACCACAGTTGCCCCGGGGGCAGGCACGTGCCACAGGTTCGTGAATGCGTGGGGGTTGCCGCTGGCTTCAAAAACTACGTCAGCCCCCCATCCGTCAGTGGCTGCCGCGACTACTTCCGCAAGGTTCTCACGCGTGGCGTCAACAGGGTGAATTGTTGGGTAGTCAGAGATTTTCTCGAACTTTTCCGACGCCACGTCCGAAATGTATACACGGGACGCACCGCTGGCAGCAGCCGCAATCGCGGTCAGAACGCCTATGGTGCCCGCCCCCACCACTGCGACAACGTCTCCGGGCGATAGTTGGGCTTTGGTCACCGCGTGCACCGCAACAGCAAATGGCTCAATCAGTGCGCCTTCTTCAAAGGACAAGGCCTCCGGCAACTTAAAAGTAAATGCTGCTGGGTGCACAACTTCTGGCTGGAGACACCCATCCACTGGGGGCGTAGCCCAGAAGCGAACATCTGGATCCACGTTATACATACCGAGCTTGGATGCTCGTGAGTGGGGATTAGGGATGCCAGGTTCCATACATACTCGGTCCCCGGGCTGAAGGGTGGTGACTGCGTTACCAACTTCCAGGACCGTGCCGGAGGCTTCGTGGCCTAGAACCATGGGGGCTTCCACAACATACGGGCCAATGCGTCCGTGTGTGAAGTAATGAATATCGCTGCCACAAATGCCGACGGTGTGCACCGCAATACGGACATCTTCGGGGCCAAGCGGGGGTGGGGATGGGACGTCGCGGATGGTGATCTGGTTTTGGCGTTCAAGAACAACAGCGTCCATGGTGGGTTCTCCTGATTTCGTTGGATCGTGATGGGGCATCATGACGTGGTTACTGCGCTAGCTGCGATCGCACCCCTGGATGAATGCGGGAGTACGCGTCCGGTGGCATCGGTAACGCCCGGCTGAGGCGGGTGAATAAAGAAAGTAATCACCGTGCCCAGGATCATCAGCCCCGCGTACACCCAGCACACACCCAGCGGCCCCACGATGGGCAGCAAAACAGTTGCGATGCCCGGGCCAAGGAAAGTGGTGAGCCCGGACGCCAAATTGTGTGCAGAAATGGCCGCACCACGGTGCTCTGGTGCCAACGCGGGGAAGATCGCCCCCATCGGCACAAACGCAGTTACGGCAACCGCAAAGATCACAGCCGCCATGATCATCATGGGGAAATTCGCGCCGAAGATGACGGGGAAATAGGCGAAACATAAGGTGGCAATGGCCATACCCACGAACCCAAACCACCGCATTTGTCGCATCCAGCCGAACCGGTCGCCGATTCGCCCCCAGATGACGTTGGTGACGATAGTGACGGTATTCATCACAGCCCACATGCTCATCCATTCAGGCAAAGTGAACCAGGCGTCTCCACCGATTTCGCGGGTGGTGAGGTAGAGCGGCATCATCATTGGGAAACCGTAAAGAGTGAGGTTGCATAACACTCGGATAACAACCGACCGTAAAATGTTGGGGTTTTCCACCAGAATGGTGACTCCACGCAGCAATTCGCGGGTGCGCTGCGAACCGGTGAGTTTTTCAGGCACGTTTTCAGAGTCCTGGGCCGTCGGAACAAGAAACACACACATGAGGGTGCCAATACCCACAAACAGTAGAGACACCCATAAAGTGGCGTATTCCCCAATATGAGGGACCATCAAACTAGGCAAAAAAGCGCCCATGGCTCCTAGCCCAAAGGAGAACGACGCCCAGAACCACCCCATTGCGGAAGCTAATCGTGATTGATCCACCGTTTGGGCGATCAACACCACAAAGGAATACATGAACAACGGGTAAGCGATCCCCCGAAGGCTGTAGAGCAGAATGGTCCCGGTCACGCTTTGGAGGCCCACAGTGAGGAATAGCACGTGCAACACCATCCACAGCACACCGCCTAGGACCATGAGTCTTTTTGCACCGAAGACTTCAGCCATCACACCCGTGGTCCAGGCCGCGAAAGCCACCACCAGACCGTAAATCGTAAATGCCAACCCTGCTTGGGTGGGAGTGAAACCGTTGCTTACCAGAAAACGGGACAGAAAGGTTAGTTCAAAGCCGTCTCCGGTCATGAAAACGGCCAGGGCAATGTAGCCGAACAGTAGTCGGCGGGGCATACCGAACACCTTGTCACTCCTTCGTGATCTCGCTATGGCGTGCACCAACACGGTGATCACGCGAATCAATAACCACAACTTATGGAGTGTGTGCCGGGCCACACTAGCCACACAAAACGCTATTTTTTTGTACTTTTGTGCACCTGTCGATGACCAACGGAAGATATAGATTGGCACACCAGGCGCGGGGTGGGTAGTATCTACCCGTTGCCCAGCAGCGTCCGTGCTGCTGACCATCACGCGCGAGTGGCGGAATAGGCAGACGCGCACGGTTCAGGTCCGTGTGCCCGAGAGGGCGTGGGGGTTCAACTCCCCCCTCGCGCACACTGGGTGGTCCGTATAAGAACGTGAATCACGTTGTGCGGATAGCCACAATGAGGCCGGATTGCTCCTTCAGGAGCGGTCCGGCCTCATGCATTCCCCGCCGCGCACGCCGACGCGCCTATGGCACCGCGGGGTGAGGCATTGGGCAGCACCGTGTGAAAACCACCGTGATTCTCATGTAACCAAAGCGACCCAAGGTACGCCGCTATTGATCCGACCAAGCGACGCATGTTTCATGGAACGTGACGTGCGTCATGCCATGTATTCACACAGCCCACCAGGGGGAACCATGAACCGGAGAAAGAACAACAGCACCGTGCCCCGCAGATTGCTGTCCTTGGGTGCCGTGGCAGCATTACCGCTCGGCGCACTCGTAGCGCAGGCCCCTGCCAGCGCCGAAACCGCCAGGGAGTCCGCTGTCGATTCTCTGTGGAATGTGATCGGGAATGACTGGGACCTAGACGGATTGTCCAATACCGACGAGCAGCAACGCGGCACTGACCCCCACCACCCCGATTCGGACGGCGACGGTCTGGCCGACGGACACGAACTGCGGGGTGTGGGCACTAAGCGCCAAGAGGTCCGGACCCACACAGGACCCATTCCTGCTTTTGTCATTCCGACGAACCCGTTGTTGGCTGACTCAGACGGTGACGGTCTCACGGATTCCGAGGAGAACCGTGAGTACACCCGGCCTGACCGCACAGACACTGACGACGACGGTCTTACAGATGCACAGGAAGTCAACCAAAAGTTGGGCAAGGGGAGCCAATCGCGGACTTGCGCCTTGTCCAAGGACACAGACTTCGACGGGATCGGAGACGGTGACGAGGTGGCTGCCGGCACCGATCCCAATATCAGCGATAAGCCAAACCCGCGTCCTTCACGTCATGACCTCAGAGACCATGACGGGGACTGTATGCCCGACTGGGTCGAATTCAATATGGGAGCCAACAGCACAAAATATTGGGTCACAGACACGGATGATGACGGTGCCATCGACAGCGTCGAGGTGTTCGGCTACGGCAATACCGACTGGGCCGATTACTCGGAGAGTCAGACGCGGGGAAGGACTTCAGATTCCGACGGCGACGGTTTGTTGGACGGCCTTGAATTTTCCCAGGGCACGGACGCAAACAGTGCGGACACGGACGGTGACGGGTTCACCGACTCGCAGGAGGGCTTCTTCATGATCGATTGGGCGGGAGAAACCCGGGTGTTCCAGATCGACCCGCTGAACCCTGATCAGGACAAGAACGGGGTGCCAGATGGCCAGGAGTACAGCCTTGACGGCATGACCCGGGCCTAAAGATCTGACCAGGCACTTCTTGCTGCGAATGCAGGAGGTTAACCCGGGAGCGCCCCGCACTCCAAGGCCAGCAATGTGGTTTTTGTATCCAGGCCGCCCGCGTAACCCCCCAGAGTGCCGTCGGTGCGCAGTACCCGGTGGCAGGGCACCACAATCGGCAGCGGATTGGTTGCGCATGCGGTACCCACTGCGCGCACCGCATGCGGGTTGCCAACCTGCTCAGCAACCTGTTTGTACGACATCGTGTGTCCGTACCGGATGCGTGTCAGGTAACGCTGCACGGTCAGTCGGAATCCAGCGGAAAGCCGGTGGTCTAGCGGCAGATCAAAATCACGGCGAGTGCCCGCGAAATATTCCTCCAACTGGCGCGCTGCTTGGTCTAGGCGATCAGGAGCATGCAGCACGCGCGCATTGATCTTGGCTGCCAACGCCTGAAGAGCCGCTTCGACTCCTTCTTGCTCAAAGGCAATGCGCACCACACCTTGCTCTGTGGCGGCTAGTAATAACTGGCCCACCGGGGTGTCCACCGCACGGTATACAACATCAACCTTGTTACTCATCACGATCCCCCATTCCAACTCCAGATGCGCCCTCATGAGAAGGTGAGGCAATGCGACCGTGCACGCTTTTATCCCTTCGACTCTAGGTTTCCCCTAGCCAAAAGGCTAGTACATAGAGTCACAATAGGCTCGCGCTCTTTAATCGGTTATTTACCTCACACTAAAGTAGCAATGGCGGCTCGGCAAAAACCGATGGTCCGGCATCATGTCGGCACCGCGAGTGCCGGGAAGCCTAGAAGGGAGGTGACGAAGCTATGACTGCAATGCTGGAAACAGATGAAATCATCGATATCGATCTTGAGATTGATATCGATGACATGCCAACCGATGCGGGTAGCAGGCCCATGATTCGTAGTATCAGCCTGGTGCTTTCCTCGACGATATCTATGTGACGGAAATGATCGAATTTCCGACTAAGGCCGCCGACTACGACACGGCCCTTATATATGCGAGACTAGGCCCCCGTTCAGATCAAAGAAAGATCACGCTTTCAGATGCGTACTTTCTTACTCATCTAGTATTCTACTCCACAAGATTCGGCAAGCGTCCGAGCGCGCTCTCGAATGAGAATGTGACGTGGACGGCCCGTGCGCTCTCCGCAATCTCCGTCTCCGCCAAAATACAATCCAATCTGGACCTGCTGGCAGAATGCGAAGCGAGCCGCGTGTTACTCGAACCCAGCATGCCCTCAAATCCGTTTCGCAAACATCTTACAGAGACTGTTAATGCTCTCGGCTTTTTACCATCTAACGCATCTATGGTGGGCTCGATCAATCGTCTTTCGCAAGACGAGATTTTTCGCGATTCATATCACTCAACACTCGCCTTTATCCTCATGGCTTCAGCAATCAATCGCCTGTAAGAGCCCCCATCCCTACGTGTGCTGATCACGTGCTGGTCACTGTGAGCAGTGATGGGCGGATATCACGCAACTGCGTAACGTCGTGAGAGCCAAACACCCAAACCACACCTTGCCGCATGCGGCCCGCCCGTATTCCCCGTCTCTGTTTTTCTCCCCTAAATTATTGAGGAGTAATTGCGGTAAGCGTGCGATCGCCCCAAAACCTTGTACGAGGCTGAGCAAAGGTATAACACCGTCGCCACTGTCCTGCACCAAGGGACGAAGAACTCTTACCTTAGCCGCCCGCATCATCGACAAGAAGAAAGTCGAATCTTCTTCTGATCAAGCTCCACTCGCCAACGTCTGTCAGATCACAGACACTGCAACACCCCCGATAACAAGCAATCCCTTGCTGCATGCTGCAAGGGATCCCCACCGCCAGGTTTGATAAGCCAGGTATTCATGATGTGCGGTTCCTTGAAGAGACTTACCACCATGGAGGTACGAGAACGCTCCAGCATGCTCCCTGGTATCACCCGGGCGATATACGCTGGACTAGCCAAGCTGGGTGTGAGGCTACCCAGCTCATGGGCTGTTTAAGCTCGAGCCACCCGAGCATGCTGCATGCAACAGAGTTATCTCATGAACCGATAGAGCTCGTCACGCTACTCATATGGGGAAGCGCTGTAACCAACGGTGCAGGAGACAGTAAGTACACGATGGCATGGCCAGAATCTGTGAGTGAGACGGATAGGGAGCTACTCGCCCGAATCGGTGAACAGGATGAGCGCGCCCTCGCTGAGCTCTACGCCCGCTACTCGACTGTAGTTTTCAGTTTCGTAACGGCTCGAACGCCGAGTCGCGAAGTCGCGGAAGAGGTTAGTGCTGATGTTTGGCTAGGCTGCTGGCGATCAGCGCGTGCATTCCGGAACGACAGCCAAGTACTGACCTGGCTGTTAGGCATTGCGAAAAGACAGATCTACTCACATACCCGACGTCAGTATCCACCGCAGGTGCCGCTCGATGAAGACCAGTACACCATCCCTGCAGCCGAGGCTGGTCCCGACCAGATGGCGGTGTCTGCTGACGAGACCCGCACACTCCTGGCTGCATTGAAAGCGCTTCCTGTTGACCTAAATGAGGTCGTTCGCCTGGCGTGGGTATATGAACTGCCGTATGCGGAGATCGCGGAATTGACAGGCATTCCCCCAGGGACCGTGAAAAGCAGAGTGTCGCGAGCTCGGCGTTTGTTACGCGAGACACTAAGGAGAAGCAATGAGTGAGCACAATTCACTACGCGATGGTAGTGGCGATTTCCGTCAGTTGCTGCGTATTTGGGAAGATACACAGCACAAAGCACCTGCGTACGGCACGATCCAACACCGGATAGCTGAAACACCCTCTGCGATGGATGCCCCTCCATGGTCTATCCGGCAGAGTGCGAGATTAGCAGTAGTTCTGGCGTGGGCCCAGTTGAGGGTCGTGCCATGGCTGGTATTACCCGTAGGCCTGGTAACGGTGGCAATGGCGATCTTTACCGCCCAATTCTTCGGGGTAACGCAAGGGGGGACAGCTGGCGACAGTGGATTTACCATAGTGATGCTCGCTGGTGTCGTGGTGACGGTAACGATGGCACTGTCATCCCCGAAAGCTGATTCAGTCGCCCTTGCGACACCAATCGCTCCGCAAGCGGTGGTGCTAGCACGGGTTACGCTAATGCTGGTCATCGACTCCATGGCCGGACTTGCCGCCTCAGGTCTGGTATCAGCTTGGGGATACACAAATAGTCTGCCTGAAGTCGTCGCAAGTTGGTTGTATCCGGTCACGTTGGTTGCGGGAGCCGCAACGTTCGCTGCAGTCTGGGTCAGTCCTTTGGTCGGCAGCATTGCGGGGATCGCACTAATCCCACTGGCAACCCCCGCATCAGATGGGATATTTTTCATCGGCCTATCGGGGCTGTTGTGGAATACGCTGACCCCGCTCGGAGTTTTGGGGACGGGTGCATTTCTGTTGAGCGGGGCTGTCGTGTCGGCCCGGCAGGCGGCGGTCAACAGGTTGCAACCCGCGTGAACCAATCCGCCTCGCTCCGCTACTGACTCCCGTAGATACAGATTCTCAAAGGTCAGGAGCAGGACGCGATGAAAGCAGCGATCCACTCACAGAGCCAACGTGTTGGTCTGATGGTGCTCGCGGGCCAACCCTTCGCCGGGTCTGCGGTCGCGCTCATCGGCTGGTTCGCCGCTGACGCCTGGCCCCCTTCGCAAGCAGCAGTACTGGTGAACTGGCTCGCCCAGTTATTCGTGATCACTACCGGTGTCTGTGCCGCAGTCACATTCACAAGCGACCCGCTGATCGAACTCCACGAGTCCACGCTGATCGGTTTCCGCAAGGTTCAGTTTCTTCGTGCCAGTCTGGTAGCGCTGTCCGGTACGGTTGGCGTGGTACTTATGTTTTACCCCCTACATGCGCTGCGGATCTGGCCCAGGGATGAAGGCTGGACGTCGGTAGCGTCTCCAGTCGGCGCAGTCGTGATCATTGTCGTCGTCGCGCTGATGACCGCAGCATTCGCAGGCACAGCATCAACCACCACCATCGCAGTCGTGGCCGCATGGATGTTCCTCGCATTGCTTTGGGATCCCTACGTCTTGTCGCTACCGCAACAACGCGGCCTCCCACTCATTATCTCCGTTGGCCTCCTAGTCGCCACCTGGCAGCGCCTTGGAGACGCAGAACGCAACATCGCAAAGGTAGCGCCAGCATGACGGTTCTTACACTCGCTCGCACCCATTCGAAAGTCGCTCGACGCCAGAAGGCGCTGTGGCTAGCTGCGATCCCACTGACCGCATTCGCCACTCTGCTTGCAGTCACTTCTCCAGCCCATCCCGGCACGGGAGGCGTCGAAGATCTAACTTTCTCCGCGCAACTTATCGTGATGTTTACCGGAATCGCCTACGCTGCCGCGTTCGCTGACTTCTTCACTGCCCTCTCACGGCTGGGGATAGACGAACTCGAAGCCTCAACCCCGGTCGCAACTCTCGCTCTAGGCACAGCGAGAATCTTCGGCACCTTCGGTGTCGTCGTTACTCCGGCGATGACAACACTCCTGGTCATGGGCTTCGTGCAGACGGTCAACGGGCACGCTTGGTCACTCCCGATAGCGACAGCGGTCACTGCAACGATCATCGTCCCAGGCACCTTGATCGCTATGTCTTTATCGGCACTACTTGGCACAATCCTGCCCCGCGCACTCGGTCGTATCGCAGGCGTGCTGGTCTGGTTATCCCTTACTTTCTCGTCGCCACTCCTCCCCCTGCCCACACCGAACGGCACTGTGTTCACTGTGATCGGTGATGCGGTGGCAAGCGGCTATTTCGACACTGCACCCATATACTCGCCCCTCGGGCCGTTTGCCTTCGACGGCACCGCCTGGGCCGCAACTTTTTCACTCATCACGCAACTCGTTATCATCATCACCCTGCTTTTCTCAGGGGCAGCGCTGGCCGAGCGTTCGGCCAAGCGTTGAAAGGAAAACTCATGTTCATCTCTATTGACCATCTGGGCAAAGACTTCCGCAAAAAACCCACCGCTCTCGACGACGTCACTCTCGACCTGCCGCAGGGAATGATTGGGCTGCTCGGCTCCAACGGTGCCGGGAAAACCACACTCATGCGCATCCTGTGCGGGATCATCCAACCCACGAGGGGGCGAGTGCTCATAGACGGTCACGATCTCGCAAAAGCAACTACACGCCGAGCAATGAAAAAGACACTCGGCTACTTACCGCAGGATGTCGAGCCGTACCCAAACCTCACCCCACTCGAGTTCCTCGACTACGTCGGGGTGCTCAAAGGCATAGACAACGCGACCGAACGCCGGAGACAAGCTCACGAGCTGATCGCCCAGGTTGGCTTGAACAGCGCCAAAGACCGCAGGATTGGAGGTTTCTCTGGTGGTATGCGGCGGCGAGTCGGCATCGCGCAAGCACTAATGGGGGATCCGAAGCTGCTCGTTGTCGACGAGCCCACAGCTGGCCTGGACCCCGAGGAACGGATGCGATTTCGCACCCTGCTGGCGAGTCTAGGACAGAATCGCACAGTCATCTTGTCCACGCATATCCTCGATGACGTGGCGCAGACCTGCCCGTATGTATTCGTACTCCGGGAAGGGCGTCTACTTTACGACGGACCCACCAACGGACTGATCGGCATCGCCCGCGGTCGCACCTGGCTCACCGCCCCCAAACCCGCACCTCCGCCCGAGCACGTCACGGTCGTCAACGCCACGACGACCGAGGCAGGCACGCAGTACCGGATCATCACCGACAACCCACCTGCGGGCGCTGCACCAGTCAACCCGAACCTCGAAGACGGCTACATGGCCCTCACGATCCCCAAGGAGCACGCATGAAAGTCCACCGCACAATCACCCGCTTATCCACGGCTACAGGAAGTACAGCATTGCTAGCACTCTGCCTCGCGGGATGCAATGGCATGATGAACCCCGATGATTTCCCCAAAGACGGCCCTACTCACACCGCGACCAGTAACCCACAAGAGATAACAGCCGACAACTTCGGTCATTCCTGGAACCTCAACGTCGATCACGGCACCATCAGCTGCGAGAAGAACGACAAGGGCGACCCCATACTGCGCTTCACCGCCCCCGATAGCACCGAATATGCCCTCAACTCAGTAGATGAGAACACAGACCTCCCACCGCTCGACGACATCGCCAACGACTCAATCGGCACGCTGCGCACCTTCGCGTTCACCGTATGCGACACCTGAGTCAATGCCCCCGTCGCAGCCTCGACCCCACGAACACCATTAC
The DNA here is from genome assembly GCA_030524035.1 of Kocuria sp. Classification (GTDB taxonomy): domain Bacteria; phylum Actinomycetota; class Actinomycetes; order Actinomycetales; family Micrococcaceae; genus Kocuria. Next base: position 128,512 of record JAUNHG010000004.1, read on the forward strand.
TGTCCTTATACAACAAACAAGCACACAAGCCGTGTGTGGTTTTCGTGCGCAAGCAAGCTACAGGCCCATGTGATGTTGAGATCCTAACTAACAGAAGCGATTACCCGCCCGCAGCTCACAGGAATGAGCTAGGAAATAACGTGCATTATCTTGTCGGACTGTTGGCTCTCACAGTGTCCACTTTGCTCATGTGGATTGCAATACGACGCATACAGGCGGATGCGAGGCGTTTCTCGAACGCAGCATGGATCGCCGCGGGGATAACGTGTCTACTCGTTGGTTTGACGGTGCTCGGTGTTGGAACGTTCTTGAGCGTTGTCATCCTCTTGGCAGTCATCGCGCCCGTCCTGGTCCTCCTTCTGTCAACTTTATTGCTCTACAACGGCTTTATAATGCTCCGCAGGGAAGGACGCTCGCTCGGGAACTTGCTCTCATTACTGGCAGGCTTCGGACTTTTGTTAGCACTTAGCCTGGGTTTTGGATTGCTCTTCTTGGACCCCCAGTGGCTGCCCCTGTCATTGTGGATCGCCCTGAGCTGCGGATGGGTCGCCGCACTTTTTTTCTCGTTCCTGAGCTACTCATGGCTCTATCAACGCCTACTACGTATTAAGCAACCCGCCTTCATCATCACATTGGGTTCAGGCCTAGTTTGTAGTCGTGTCCCGCCATTACTTCGCAATCGAATTGACCTGGCCCTCCAGCTAGCTGAAGGTTTGACCGCCTCTGGCACTGCGCCCCTATTGGTAATGAGCGGTGGACAAGGGCCAGATGAAGCACGGAGCGAAGCAGATGCCATGGGAGCATATGCTCTTGAACACGGCGCTCACGAGGAAACACTGCTCTTGGAAACCAAGTCAGAGACGACTGAACAGAACCTACGCTACAGTCGCTCCCTTGTACGTGGGCGGCTAGGACTAACCGAAGAGGAAGCACTTCCGGAAGGAATTGCGGTAACCAGCAATTATCACGCTATGCGGGCCGCAATAGTGGCCCACCGCATCGGAGTCTCCGTGGATGTAGTGGGTGCTCCAACCGCCGCCTACTTCTGGCCAAGCGCGGTATTACGCGAGTTTGTAGCGGTAGTTCGGGGTGCTCTAATCTGGCACGCCATCGGCTACCTTCTGGTGACCACCACCCTTCCAGCAATATTTGCAGCTGTCATGTGGGGGCGTTGAGAATTCCATAGCTTACTGCCCCACGACTACTCGGAACGGCCACTTCGACCGGTCCGATTGGTCAGTCGACAGCCGCAGTGGCGTCTGTCTAGGGGCTTGGACATTGGGCGACGCGCTCCTATCATGAAGTACTCTGCTGCGGCGGGGAATGGATTTCTCGATGGGTGTCCACCGCACGGTATACAACATCAACCTTGTTACTCATCACGATCCCCCATTCCAACTCCAGATGCGCCCTCATGAGAACTAATCCGAAGCGCCGCGACAAACTCCTGATACAAAGCATCCCGCATCAATAACTCTCGATGCGTCCCAGAGTCCCGTACCGCACCATCCTCAAAAACAATAATGCGATCCGCATCAAGCACCGTCGACAAACGGTGAGCAATAGTCACCACCGCACCTTCAGAAGCAGCATCCGCCACAACCCGCTGAACCGCAGCCTCAGTCGTGCCATCAAGCTGCGCAGTAGCTTCGTCGAGCAACAACACCTCTGGCCTGCGCAGTAATGCCCGCGCGATCGCAAGACGCTGCCGCTGCCCACCGGATAAATTGGTGTCCGTCGCAATGGCATCGAGACCACCGGCTAAAGAACGAACTTTGTCCTCCAATCGCACTGCTGCCAGCGCCGCCCAGGCTTCATCGTCAGATGCATCCGGTGCACGAAAAAGCACGTTGTCTCGTATGGTGCCAAAAATGATGGGAGTTTCCTGCTCAACATAAGCAATCCGAGAACGCACATCGTCAATACTCAGCCGGTCATAGGGAATACCATCCAATTCAAGTTGTCCAGATGTCGGCTCCATAAAACGCAAAAGCAGAGAAAATACTGTGGTTTTCCCCGCACCTGACGGGCCCACCAAGGCAATATGACCCGTCCTAGGAATTGAGAACGTCACGTCCCTCAAAACAGTTGAAGACGTACCCACGTATGTCGCGCTCACATCACGCAACGCAAGAATGGGGGCGTCCTGATGCCCATCGTTGTCCACAAACGCAGTGGTGGGGCGGGCGTGGGTGTCTTCCTGCTCCAGATGTTCGGTTTCCCGAATACGTGCGGCAGCGGCAAGCCCACCTTGCAAGCTTGTAAAAGACTCCGCCAGCGTGCTGATGGGCTCCACGATGTTAAAGGCGTACATCAAGAACGCCACCAGCGTCGATACCGCTAATTCCCCTAATGCCACCCTCCCAGCACCGATGCCAAGGATGATAAGGATTGCCGTCTGAACCCCAGCACCCGCCACACTCCAGGCCACGGCCGAGAACCACACGGAGCGAATCGCATACCGGGCGGATTCTTCCGCCTGGGCATTGATCCGACCCACTACCCGGGCCTCAGCACGGCTGGATTTCACGGTGCGAAGAGCACGAATACCTCCCTCTAAAGAGGCCCCCACCTTTCCTATCGCGTCCTGTGCCCGCTTTTCAGCACCCCCGATGCGCGGCACAAGCACCCCAAATAAACCGCCTGAAATAGTCAATGTAACCAGGGTGATCACAAGCAGCGGCAAATCCAATACCGCCATCAAGACAATGGTTCCAACCAGCGACACCACACCATTGATCAGCTGCACAAAACTATTTGTGGTTGCTTCTTGCAGTAACAAAGTGTCACTAGTCACTCGGGTCACCAGTTCACCGGTCCGAAAACGCTGGATCTGCTCTAACTTGGCGAAAAAGAAACGCCGCACCAAACCCTGACGAGCATCCAGCACAATATGCTCCGACAAACGTCCCAGCAGAACACTTTGCGCAAAAGTGGCGATCGTACTAACCAGCAACACCACGACCAGAAGCACAATGGGGACCGTCAGGTCAGACGAAGTACCGAGAGAATCAATCACCCACTTGGCAACCATGGGGGTGGCGAGGGTCAGCGCCGTCGCAAAAAGTCCCAGCAGCACGCCCACTAAAAGCGTGCCAAGGTGAGGCCGCGAGTAAGACCACAACAACGCAAGGCCATCCCAGAATGGCACGGAGGGATTCTTGAGTTCGGCATCAGCGCCTGCAACATGCACATCCCCGACTTTAAACCCATGTCACACCGGATTCCACTCCATTCATCAGCGCCTGAAGCCCTGAAACCACCGCCCCAAACCACTGCATGAAAACAGTCACATTAAGAACGTTTTCGCAGGTGAGGGCATGGTCTGTGTGGGCACTAGTGGGGTCAAGATCAAGAAGACATCCAGCAGCAGAACAACCAATGATTGACACGACACTAAAAAGTGCCACTAGCCTTACACCATTCAGCTCTGCCGTTGCCGCGATCAGGATTCAACCGTGCCCGAACTCGTCGTCCCTCCCCCAGCCCCCGGAACACGCGCCTTTGATTCAGTTCTTGTGGAATACCGCACCGTCCACCGCCAGCCTCGGGTGCTCTTTGACGAGCTAGCCCGTGAGGCGTTTGAGGCTGCGTCCACAATCACCAACATGTTGCTGGTTGCCGGTGTCAGCGCCGAATCCCTCCACGGCCAAGCCCGCCCCGTGGAATGCACCCTGACCCCCACAGTGCCGGGTTCTTATGTACTGCGCTATGAACTTCCAGAAACCACCAACCCTCACACCCCCCAGCGGAAACTATCCAAACTCTTCCCGCCACCACTAAAAACTCGCACACCGGGTCCACAAATCGACGATGTTTTACAGGAAGCCCTCATTAGCGGCAACCGAGTAACGCTTGAAATGCTCTTGTGCATTGGCATCCTGACCGGCATCGACGAAGGTCGTCTATCAGCGGCTGCCGGTGTGTCGGATAACGATCCTTTTGTGGAACTGATCGACGGTGTACGGGTGATCCAACGAGTTCACCGCAGCACGTGGGTGCTCCTACAGCGCGAGGATATCCAGACCTGCCTACGGGGAATGCTCGCGCCATTTCGTGACGAGCAGCTGTACACCATGACCTTGGTGGAAAACCCACACTTCAGCAATCTTGAAGCCGCGTACGTGATCACCGCTTCCCAAAAGCTCCGGGGGTTTACCGGAGGGGAGCCACTCCATGTGCCCCCCTTGGAACGGATGTGACTACCGACGGCGCAGAAGCAACGCAACCTCGTAGTGGCGGGTGTGCGGGAACATATCCAGCACCTGCCCTTCTACCGGTTTCCAGGACGGCATCTGCGCCAAGTCGCGCGCCAGGGATGTGGCGTTGCAGCTGGAATAGATCATGGAGCTGACTGCACTAGCGTCCAGTCTACGGGCCAAGTCCACACCCAGCCCACGCCGGGGAGGGTTGACGACCACCAGGTCCGCCGCGTCATAGTCGAATAAATGCTCACCATCTGGGGCATCACCCGGGGAAACATGGCGTGGTCCTCCGCCCTGCACGGTGGCATCACCCGCCCGAAAATGAACGCATTCGCCCACTGGCCCAAGTTCGGTTGCCGCCCTACGAGCCGCCGCCACCGCGTCCTCAGAAATCTCCACACCCATCACCGTGCGCCCGGGTGCAGCCAAGTGCAGGGCAAACCCACCCACGCCACAATAAAGATCCACCACGCGTTGCGGGGCAATAACATCCGCCCACTGCGCCGCCCTGTGATACAACGCGGTGGCAACATCCGTGTTGGTTTGAAAAAACGACCGTGGTCGCAGGTAGAGCCCCACGTGGTTTACCCGCATGCGCAAGGTGTCCTGACGAGTCAGCACGATTTCCTGTGGTCCTTCCACCACGGCTTTGTGCTCGGGCTGCAGGTTGACAGAGACCACCCGCGCATCAGGCAGCTGCTCCTCTAACTGCGGAAGATGTTCTCTGATCCTGTCCACTTGCCGCAACGAACGGAGCACAAACCGCACCATGAATTCCCCATCCGGGGATATTGTCAGCACAATATGTTTGAGCTCCCCACGAGCTTTAGGAACGTTATACGGCAAAAGGCGCATGTCACGGCTGAAATGCGCCACGACCTCAAGTGCCTGGGCCACTGCCGTCGGATACAGAGGGCACGCACGCAAGTCGATGCCCCGCCCCCGAGGGTCCAAAATCCCCACCGTGGGGTTATCAACCGTCCCCGCAACCACCATTTTGGCCTTGTTGCGGAACCCCTGTTCTGCGCTGGCCACCGGTGGGAGCCACTGCATGCCACCAGAAATCCCCAGGGTGTCCCGCACCACTGATGCTTTATGCGCTAACTGTGCCGCGTAAGGTTGGTCAATCAGCGTGCAAGAACTACACAGCCCTTGGTCGTGGTAATCGCACTGCACGGGTTCGAGCCTACCGGCAGAGGAGACGCACATGCCTCACTCTCACTCCCGGCACAACCCTGCCGCCAATCTGTCGCCAACCTCACCCAGCCCAGCACTGATGGCAGGTCGCCGCGATCCCGCGCTGAGCGTCCGCCCCGTGGACTACACCCAAGCCACCCGTGATCACGCTCGTCGCCGTGCGCAAAACCAACGCGCCACAGATGATTTCGTCACTGACAGTGCAGTAGATCGCCCCACGACTTCTTCCGCCATTGACCGCGGTGTTTCAGCGCAGGACCGCGTAGCCCTGGCTGGGCACATCATGGAGGCTCTCCGAACGAATACCAATCAAGCGCTAACAGCGCCTGGTTCCCTGTATTCGGTGGTCTCCGGTCAACCAGTTCCCACGGGGGATGCTTTAGAGCTGAGCCCACCCCATGGCCCCGTGGAAGTCGTGGGCGCTTGGGGCGCCACCCTTCATGACCTCCAACGCTGCATAGAAGACCCTGACGACACCTGGTCCACGGACCTCGGCGCCTCGGACTATTTTCTCCGCGGGGATTTGTGCGTGCGAATCCGCAGGTCAGACGCACAAATCATGGGAATATATCACGCTGGATGGGCACTGGCTCGCCGCCCGGATCGCCCCTTGCCGGAAGAACCCGGATCCGGCCGTTCAGCCTCCAGAGGCCAAGGCACCCGCTACCCCACCAGCCAGCCAGAACTGGTGAAACGGTTACGAGCCGCCGGATTCATCGTCACAACCTCCGGGCCCACACACGGAAAAATCACACACCCAGATCATCCAGGGCGCTTTCTGCCCTACTCATCCACACCTTCCGGGCAGCGGTACGGGCGCCACGTAGTGACCGCCGTGAAGCGAGTGTTCGGGATTGATCTCCGCAAACCACCGCAAGCTGCTGAGGGATAGACTCTGAACCTGTGAAAGCACTGCTCCTGGAAAATATTCACGCCGATGCCGAACAGACCCTCCGCCGTCATGGTGTGGAGGTCGAAACCCACAAGGGTGCATTGGACGAATCTGACCTGATCGCGGCTCTGGAAGGCGTGGATCTTCTGGGGATACGGTCTAAAACCACCGTCAGTCGTGCTGTGCTGGAAGCCAGCCCGGGTCTCATGGCGATCGGCGCGTTCTGCATTGGCACTAACCAAATTGACCTAGCGGCTGCCTCGGAATCCGCTACGCCTTGCTTCAACGCCCCATACTCCAATACGCGCTCCGTCGTGGAACTGGCTTTGGGTGAAATCATTGCCCTAGCCCGGCACCTCACCGACAAAAACACCGCAATGCACACCGGCGACTGGGATAAATCTGCACAGGGTTCCCATGAAGTCCGGGGGCGCACTCTAGGTTTGATTGGGTACGGAAATATCGGCAAGCAGCTTTCCGTCTTGGCGGAATCTCTGGGCATGCAAGTCAACTTTTATGACATTCGTGACGAGCTGCCAATGGGTAATGCCCGGAAGTGTTCTTCCATGGAGGAACTCTTTGAAACTTCCGAAACTATTTCTGTTCATGTAGACGGCAGGGCATCCAATACAGGGTTGATTGGCCGTGCAGAGTTCGAAAAAATGCGCCCACGCACCTTGTTCCTCAACCTATCCCGGGGGCATGTGGTGGACATTGACGCCCTGAAGGACGCTTTGATCTCCGGACACATTGCCGGCGCGGGAATCGATGTTTACCCAAAAGAACCCAAAACCTCCGGGGAACCTTTTACCTCGCCTTTGCAGGGCATTCCCAATGTGATTCTGACCCCACATGTTGGTGGCTCTACGGCAGAGGCACAAGAGAACATCGGGCAGTTTGTAGCGTCTAAATTATTGGACTATGTGGAACAAGGCTCCACCTCGCTATCCGTGAATTTCCCCCAGGTTCAGCTGCAACCGCTTCAGGCTGGTGCGCGGTTATTGCACGTGCACAAGAACGTACCGGGCGTGCTGACCTCTGTGAACACTGTGCTTTCCGAACACGGCGTGAACGTGGACGGCCAACAGTTGGTCACAGAAGGCCCAACGGGGTACTTGGTCACCGACTGTTCATCAGGCGTGAACCGCTGTGTTGTTGATGAGATTTTGGCCCTGCCCGCCACATTGCGCTTGACCACCGTCGGCAACCTCTGAACACGCAAGTTTTAAGCATTCATTGCTCTCTTTCACAGACGGCGCTCGGCGATAGGTCTACTATCCTTGAAGCAAAACTGTGACCAGAAACGTCTTTGGTCACACGATCCACTGTGGATGCAAGGGCTTCGATCTGCACAACAACCGTTGTGCAGCCTTGGCTCCGGCCTGTATACCAATCGGAAGGAGGGGCACGTGGGTTTCTTAGATAGTTTGGAACGCGGAATTGAACGCGCGGTGCGCACGGCCTTCTCCACCGGTTCGCGCAAACGGATCGAAGCCGTGGAGATCGCCAGCGCGTTACGCCGTGAACTAGATGAACACTCGTTTGCGAGTTCTGCGGGCCGCACCATGGCACCTAACGTTTTTGTCGTCGAATTTTCCACCGATGATTTCCCCCAGGCACAAGAATGGGGGCAGCCACTGGCCGAAGAACTCTGTGAAGTGGTGATTCGGCACGCCAGGTCACAGACCTACACATTGCAGGGCGCCGTTCGGGTGTCATTTACCCGGAATCCAAAACTGGAGCGGGGGCAATTTGTGGTCAGCTCCTCAACCGCTCGGATGGATCCACCAGAATCCCAAGACCCACACTACGACGTCGCATCTGACCGTCAGGGAGTTGCCCACCACGCCCCGGACTCCCAGAGCAGGGGGTACGACGACTGGGAGCCCTTGGAATCCACCCCACAACACTGGGTACCCGTCCTGGAGATCAACGGACGTCGTCTAGCGGTTGAAGCTGACTCTGTGGTGCTGGGGCGTTCCGCTGATGCTGATGTCACAATCCCTGACACTGGGGTGTCTCGACGTCATTTGGAAGTCCGGCATATGGGGGACCATTGGGTTGCCGTGGATCTTGGCTCCACCAATGGCTCACACGTGGACGGGGAACAGCTGCAGGGCCGCGCGGAACTGGTGAACGGCTCCGTGATCACCATGGGACGCAGCCGGGTGGTTTTCCGGCTTGTGGCCCCAAGGAGGAACCCCTGATGTCCGAACTCACGGTGACTCTTCTGCGTTACGGCTTTCTGATTTTACTATGGGTTTTCATCGTGGCGATCGTGCTTTCGCAAGGCCGTGACTTATCCATTGATCGTCGGCGGCGCAACAATAAAGCCAGAGGCCAGGATGCCCTTCGGAGGCAGGGGAACGCCCCCCCTGCTGCGGTTCAGCAACCTCAGCGGCAACGGCCACACACACTCGTGGTCGTTCAGGGTCCTACCAGTGGTCGTACGTATGAGCTGGGGGCCGCGCCGGTCATGATGGGCCGCTCCCCAGATTCCACAGTTCCTTTGGAAGATGACTATGCCTCTGGTCGTCACGCACGCCTGTTCCCGCAGGGTTCGCGGTGGTTCCTGGAAGACTTGGGGTCAACCAATGGAACCTACGTCAATGAGCAGCGCCTGACCCGCGCTGTGGCGCTGGAAGCCGGTCAACCTTTCCGGGTGGGTAAATCTGTTTTAGAGCTGAGGTCTTGATACATGACCTTGCTTTTCCGCTTTGCGGCTCGCTCTGACGTCGGCCGGGTACGTTCCAAAAATGACGACTCCGCCTACGCAGGCCATCACCTTGCCGTTGTGGCGGATGGCATGGGTGGCCATGTCGGTGGAGATATCGCATCAGCTTCTGCGGTCATTGACCTCACACACTTAGATCGCGGTGGGTACGACGGCGACGCCACCACCGTGTTGGCCGATGAGATTCAAAACGCCAATCAAAATTTGGCAGACCTGGTGAAGCAACACCCTCGCCTGGGCGGCATGGGCACCACTGTGACATCACTGATCATCGATCAGGACACCATTTCTCTGTGTCATATCGGTGATTCTCGGGCTTATCGGCTGCTCGATGGGGCTCTCACTCAGGTCACCACTGACCACACATTCGTCCAACGGCTTATTGACGAAGGCCGGCTACGCCCGGAAGAAGCCGAAACCCACCCGCACCGTAATGTGCTGATGCGTGTATTGGGAGATGTGGATGCTTCGCCGGAGCTGGAATCCGAAGTCATCCCGGTTGCAGCCGGCGAACGTTGGCTGCTGTGTTCGGACGGCCTGAACGCCGTGGTGCGCCCAGAAGTCATCGAAAACATCCTGAATTCTGACACCGACTTGGACGTCATCGCTCAGACTTTGGTGGACACCACCTTGGAATACGGCGCCCCGGATAACGTTACCGTCGTCGTTCTGGACGTCGTGGATTCGGCTGATGTTGACGCCTGGGGCACCCCGGTCAGTGGCGCTTTGCCTGATCCGGATGATGCCCTCACCTCTGACCAAATCACTGGCCATCAACACTCCACCGCTGATTCGACTGAGGATGACGACCTCCCCTGGGCCCAGCCCACAGAAGGCGGCACCGAATCACCGAACATCACACCTTCCGGTGACCATGATTCTATTGGGGACGACGCCGATGACTCACCTTCGGGTGTCTCCTCAGCAGCTACCCTGCGTGAGGGACTCGGTCTGCAACCGCACGTGCTAGTGGGCGCTGCCGCGAACGCCACACAAACTGGCCGCATCCCCACCGTCAGCGACTCTGCGGTGGCTCGTCGGGCCACGTTGCTGCGTACCAACGCCGCTGAGCATCTGGATGACATCTCGGAAGTTGATCAGGCCCTGGGCACCCCTGCGCGACGCCGTACAAAGTGGCTTGTGGGATCTCTGGTGGCGTTGGTTGTGGTGAGCGTGCTGGTAGTGGGCGCAGTGGTTGCCGGGTCGTGGGTCCAGGGCCGCTACTACGTAGGGGTTTCGGAAGATCGCGTTGCTGTGTATAACGGAGTTTCCCAAAGTTTGGGGCCCATTCAATTGTCGCGGGTGGAGGAAACCTCAGATATCAAACTAGATGACCTCTCACCGTATTCGCGTTCCCGGGTGGAAAACACCATCCCTGCTGACAATCTGGATCATGCTCACAGCATCGTGAACGATTTACGGTCCGATGATGCTGGGGACCAAGCTTCAGCAAGCGCTTCGGCCAGCCCACAGGATTCGGGCACCGTGAGCTTTCCAAGCACATCCACCCCACCGGAAGACGACGGCGAATCACGCTCTAGCCCATCATCGTCCCGCCAGGGAGGTGATGGGTCATGAGCTCCGCTGCCCCCACGTCAGCTGCCGACACCTCCCAGGCTTCTTCCCCTCACCCGATCCAGCGACGCCGTCGACTGACCGAACTCATGTTATTGGTGGCGGCCTGGGCCATTGGCATTGGCGCTAACGTCCTGGTGGATGTGGACGCTGCCACTGCTGACCCTACGCAGTTTTACGGCATGAGCGCAGTACTCATTGGCGGCGGCTTGTTGCTACACATCGTGCAGTGGTTCCGGACTCCCTATGCGGATCCTTACATCCTGCCCCTTGTGGTGACGCTCAATGGTTTGGGCCTTGCCATGATTCACCGCATTGACCTGTTGATGGATTCCAGCGCGGGCCCCAACCAGGTTCTGTGGACCGCTATTGGGATTGTCGCTGCCGCTGTGGTTCTGGTCTTCCTACGAGACCACCGCAGATTACGGAAGTTCCCTTACATTTTCTTGGTGGTCTCAGCCGTCCTGTTGGTGCTTCCTTTGAGCCCCATTGGTACGGAAATTAACGGTGCCCGTATTTGGATTTCAATTAGCGGCCGCACCTTCCAACCCGGTGAAATTGCCAAAATTACCCTGGCGATCTTTTTCGCCGGGTACCTTTCCACCAACCGAGACGTGATTTTGCTGGCAGGGCCCAAATTAGGTCCCATCCGCCTCCCCCGCTTCCGGGATCTAGCCCCCATGTTTGTTGCGTGGCTAGTGTCCATCGGTGTGCTGGTGCTCCAACGGGATCTTGGCACGGCCATGCTCCTCTTTGGATTGTTCGTGGCCATGTTATATCTAGCTACTGGACGCTTAAGCTGGATTCTTCTGGGACTGCTGTTCGTGGCCGCCGGGGCTGTGGTGGCCTCACGCACTTTCGGCCACGTAGCCGCTCGTTTGGATGCCTGGTGGAATGCCTTTGACCCTGCCGTTTATGACGCCCCGGTGGGCGGATCTCGTCAGATTGTGCAAGGCCTTTTTGGTATGGCCTCCGGCGGTCTTTTCGGTCAGGGTATGGGACAAGGCCGCCCGGACCTTGTGTCTTTCTCGAATTCGGACATGATCATTGCCGCTTTTGGTGAAGAACTTGGGCTGATTGGTCTTGCGGCCATTTTGATGCTGTTTTTCCTACTCATCTCACGCGGGTTCCGTGCCGCTCTGGGAACTCCGGATGCTTTCGGCAAACTATTAGCTGGTGGTTTGGCATCGATTTTGGTCATCCAATTGTTTGTTGTGGTCGGTGGGGTAACCCGAGTCATTCCATTGACTGGTTTGACCACACCATTTATGTCCGCCGGTGGCTCTTCATTGTTGTCCAACTGGATTATTACGGCGCTTTTACTTGCTATCTCGCACTCGGCTCGACGTCCGGTGGTCACGGGCCCCGCCAGTGACGAAGAAATCGCACAGTTTGAAGCTCATGAGCGCGAAGAACAGGAACGGGCGGAACTTCACGACAAAGAACGCGCGGAACGGGCAGAACGTCGGAGAGAACGTAAGGAAGCCGCTCAACGTGAACGTGAAGCTCGCAAGGAGCAATCGGCTCAGGCGGATTCAGCATTGAATTCTGATGAACCAGGTGGCCCCCACACAGCGCAGCTATCGGTCCACAATGGTTCATCGCGCCAGCAGAATTCGGAAGGAGGAACGTCATGAATCGCGCCATTCGTCACGTATGGGTCGCAGCGGTGGCGATCTTTGCTGTGCTGCTACTGGCTCTGACTTCCGTCATGTTCTTCCAAGAACGCTCTCTAGCAGCCAATCCCTGGAATACGAGGGCGTTGTATGAGCAGTTCGGGAAAGACCGTGGACCAATCTTGGCAGGCGGTCAGGAAGTGGTGCGCTCCATCCCTGCAGACGGTGACTACGCCTACCAACGCGAGTATTCCGATGGAGAGGCGTATGCGCCAATAACGGGGTATTTCTCCCCTGTGTACGGTGCCACAGGGCTGGAAAAAACCATGGGTGAACAGCTTTCCGGTGATTCGGATAGCCAGTTCTATGACCGAGTGATGGCCACATTATCCGGTAACCAGCCTTCCGGCGCCTCTGTGGAAATGACCGTGGACCCTGAGCTACAAAAACTTGCCTACTCTTTGCTCTCAGGACGCAAAGGGTCGGTTGTCGCCTTGGAACCTGCTACGGGCCGGGTGTTGGCCATGGTTTCTTCCCCATCTTTTGACCCCAATGTTTTGGCTTCCCATGATTCAGCGGGCGTGGTAGCGGCTAGCGAGCGCCTCAACGCCGATGAGAACCAGCCGATGAGCAACCGCGCGATTGCCGGCAATCTCTATTCCCCAGGTTCTACGTTTAAGATCATTGACACCGTTGCCGCCCTTGAATCCGGGGATTACACCACCGATTCGACGATTCCCAATCCGCAGGACCTTGACTTGCCGAATACTTCCACTACGCTGCCCAATTACGTCGGTGGTAATTGTTCGTCCCGCACGGAAGCGGATTTGGAATTTGCCTTAAATAATTCGTGTAACACTCCGTTTGCGCAGATCGCCATGGATCTTGGTCAAGATCGCATCCGGGATACAGCGGAGAAATTTGGCTATGGCCAAGAGCTCAGCATTCCTTTAGCGGTCACCCCTTCCACATTCCCTAGGGATTTGGATGACGCCAGTCTGGCGATGTCCGCTATCGGCCAGTACGACGTCCGGGCAACACCCTTGCAGGTGGCTATGGTCTCCGCTGCTATTGCCAACGATGGCGTCTTAATGCGACCCCAGCTGATCCAAGAAGTTCGTTCTTCGGATCTTTCAGTGATTGATTCCTTTAAAGAGCAACAGATCCAGCGTTCCACCTCGACGGATGTTGCGGACACCGTCACGGATTTGATGGTCAGCTCCGTAGATAACGGCATTGCCAGCGGTGCTAAAGTTCCGGGCTACTCCATAGCGGGTAAGACCGGCACGGCGGAAATCGGTACGAGTGGCACGAGCGATTCGTGGTTCACCGGATTCGCCCCAGCAGATGACCCCAAAATCGCCATTGCGGTGGTGTACGACGACATCCCTGCGGGGCAGACATCGGATGCATCGTCTACCGCGCGGCAAATGTTTGAGGCGGTGTTGAACGAATGAGGCCTTCATCAAAAACAGTCCTCGGTGGTCGATACGCGCTGACTGAACGGATTGCCATTGGTGGCATGGGCGAAGTCTGGAAAGCCAAGGACAAAGTCTTGGGGCGTACGGTGGCCGTCAAAATCCTCAAAGAGGAATACACCGGTGACCCCACGTTCCTGCAACGCTTCCGCGCTGAGGCCCGGCATACCGCTTTGCTGAACCACCCGGGTGTGGCCAACGTGTACGACTATGGCGAGGACAATGGCTCTGCTTACCTCGTCATGGAACTGGTCCCGGGCGAGCCCCTGTCAAACATCATTGACCGAGATCGAACGCTGCCTGTTGATGATGTCTTGAACTACATCGGTCAAACCGCACGTGCCTTAGCCGCAGCACACGCTCAGGGTTTGGTGCACCGCGACATCAAGCCCGGCAACTTGATGATCACCCCTGAAAAACGGGTGAAAGTCACAGATTTTGGTATCGCACGAGTGGCTGATCAGGTTCCGCTCACGGCTACGGGACAGGTCATGGGCACAGCCCAATACTTGGCCCCGGAACAAGCCACAGGACAAACAGCCACCGGTTCCTCAGATATTTACTCGCTGGGGATCATCGGGTACGAATGTCTGGCAGGTCGGCGCCCCTTCACGGGTGAATCACAGATTGCTATCGCTTTGGCGCAAGTCAATGATTCTCCTCCTCCGTTGCCTGATGCCGTACCGGAGGGGGCCAGGGCTTTGATCATGTCCATGCTGGCCAAGGAGCCTTCCCAGCGTCCATCCACGGCTGGGGCTTTAGCCGCTGCGGTGGACTGTCTGCGCCGCGGTGACATCAAGGCCGCTGCTCATGCTGTTCCGGGGATGCGCACATTCCTCGCTGCCACGGATTCCACGGAGCCGTTGAACTCTTTAGACAGCGATACTCGCATGTCTACTCTGGTTACTGGCACAACTGCACTTGGTGATGGAACAGCAGGGGCTGCGGTATCTTCGGGTGAGCCCCAGCGCAACGAACCCAGCGCCTCCACCGCTGAGATGGCCATCGCCAAGGAGCAAGATTTTGGTGTTTCGGCTTCGCAGGCGGCAGCCGGGGTTCCCGTCACCAAATCCCCAACCTCGGGTAGCCATGATTCTCCCACTAGCCGGTCTGAGCGCTCCGGTCGTCGGCGCAGCTCCACCGGATCATCCCCACGCAAGATGTGGCCTATGGTGGTTGTTGGGTTGGTCATCGCTGCACTCGTGTTGGCTGTCATCATGTTGGCATTGCAAAATTCTCGTCAGACTTCGTCTCCTTCACCGCAGGGCACGGTATCGACGTCCACGGCTGGTGCAGCGGCGGCGAACGCACCTTCCGCTGTAACCATCAACGCAGATGATTACATTGGCCGAAATGTGGACACCGTGGTGGGCGAAATCAACGGTTTGGGTCTGGACGTCCGGGTGGCTGCCGAACAAAATCAGGATGTCCCCGCTGATCAGGTCACAGACGTTTCCCCCACCGGAACTGTGAACACCGGGGAAACTGTTACTGTCACCCATTCTTCGGGTCCGGGGACTATCACTTTGCCGGAGCGTTTGGTGGGACGACAGATGCAACCAGTGTTCGATGAAGTTACTCAGCTGGGTATCAATATCAACGTCTACTATGACGAAAATTCCACCGAAGATCCCGGTGTTGTTACGCGTTCTGACCCGGAAGGGGGTTCTGAAGTGGAGGTTGGTTCCACGATTGACCTAACCGTGGTGCCGAATGCGTCGCATCATCCCACTCAGTCGGCCTCACCTGGGGCGGATAACAACACACGTCAGGGCCAGTCAGCTGCATCTACCCCGGCCGCCACGCGGTCTGCCGCAGGTGAAGCCACCGGGTCCACCCCTCATCCAGTACACCTTGCAGCCGCAGCCGATGCCCCCACACCTGCTGCGGACAATCTACTCACCACGGAAGGCTGACCATGGCTCAGTCACCTATTCCCTCTGTGATCAACGATCGTTACGAAGTCGGTGAAACCATCGGCCGCGGCGGAATGGCCACGGTATATGTGGCCACGGACCGACGTTTGGGACGCCAGGTTGCCATCAAAGTACTCAAACCTGAGCTGGCGCGGGACGAATCCTTTCAGGAACGCTTTCAGCGAGAAGCAGAAGCGGTCGCTGGGCTGAACCATCACACAATCACCTCGGTGTATGACACCGGGGAAATCCCCCCACAGCAACCATCCGACGTCGCCTGCCCGTACATCGTCATGGAGTACATTCCGGGCCGCACCCTGCGGGATCTGATCCGTTCTGGCGAACTATCCCCGCGTGAGTCGGTAGATGCCATGCTCGGGATTTTGGATGCCTTGGCGTACAGTCACCGCTCTGGAATTGTGCATCGGGATATCAAACCCGCCAATGTCGTGATCATGCCTGATGGCCGGGTGAAAGTCATGGATTTCGGTATCGCACGCGCAGTGGAAGATACCCAGGCGGCCTTAACTCAAACTCAGGCTGTCCTTGGAACAGCACAGTATTTGTCACCGGAACAGGCTCGTGGCGAAAACGTCGATGCACGCTCGGATCTGTACTCCGCAGCATGTGTGTTCTTTGAAATGCTCACTGGCCGGGCGCCGTTCGTTGGGGAAGCCTCAGTGGATATTGCGGCCCAGCATGTGCGGGACACACCGCCTGCGCCGTCCGAGTTAGCACCACACCTACCCACAGTATTTGACGACTTCATTGTCAAAGGGTTGGCAAAAGCCAGGGAAGATCGTTTCCAATCCGCCCAAGATATGCAAAGGGCTGTTGAACCACTGCGTGAGCATGCAGATACGGAAGCCACCACGGTTATTGCCGCTGCTCACGGTGAAGGTCCCGACGATGGCACGCGTGCCACTGCTCCGGTATTTCCCATTGCTTCAGGTGCTGGCGCTGCTGGTGCACTAGCGAGCAGCGACTTACTCTCCTCACCGTCTGACCCCTCAGCTTCCGCGAGGTCGACCGGCGCAGCTTCGGCCACAAAAGGGGCTTTGTTTGCCCCACCTGATGGCGACGGCGCGATACCCGTTGGCGCCCGTCCGCAAGATCAATATGATGACGAAGACCAACAGCGCACAAAGCGTCTGTGGTTGATACCGCTTGTGCTTTTGTTGTTGATCGGTGGCGGGATCGCTACCGCCATGCTGTTACAGCGGGGGGCAGATGACGTTGCAGTTCCTGATGTCGTGGGGATGTCCCAGCAAGATGCTGAGACTGAGCTGAAGGACCTTGGTCTCGCTGTTGATGTCACCCGTGAAAGCAGTAATGACGTTGATGAAGACACTGTGATCTCGTCGGATCCGGGCAGCGGAACGGAAGTGGAAGCCGGATCAACGGTGTCCTTAACGGTCTCCTCTGGTTCAGAAAAGGTGACTGTCCCCGATGATTTGACAGGGCAGTCTGAGGTGTACGCACGGGAAATGATCGACAACGCCGGGCTCAAGGTTTCCGATACGCGCAACACTAACCACCCCACGGTTGGCCGGGGCTTGGTTGTCAGTACGGACCCGGAAGGGGGCTCGGAAGTAGCCAGGGACAGCGATGTTGAACTTGTTCTGTCCACCGGGCAAGTCACCGTTCCGGATGTGGTGGGGGATTCCCGCGCTGATGCCGTGGCCGCCCTTGAGGCCGACGATGTTCAACTACCCGTTGCGGTGGTCACAGAAGCCACATCTTCATCACCAGCCGGTACGGTGCTGCGCCAGTCGACACCTGGGGGCACGGACGTGGATCAAGGTACGACCATCACAATCACTGTGGCCGCTGAGCCGGAGCGAACCCCATCACCGTCGTCTTCCCGCGATTCCAACTCCAATGACGACCAGGAAGACCAGCCATCCAGCACGCAAAGGCCCGATAATGGCCCCACACAGGGTTCGGACAACTCTTCCCCGGAGGAAACCACAGAACCCACCCGGGATTCTCAACCAAGTTCACAACCGTCCACACGTCCTGACGGAAAT
Organism: Kocuria sp.; assembly: GCA_030524035.1. Classification (GTDB taxonomy): domain Bacteria; phylum Actinomycetota; class Actinomycetes; order Actinomycetales; family Micrococcaceae; genus Kocuria. The sequence goes on from JAUNHG010000004.1 coordinate 146,155, forward strand.
TCTGACAGCGAGCCGGAAAACAATAATTCGTCTGATGAGGGAGGAAATGACAATGCGGCAGAAGCTGCCGCATCACCTAATGGTGGCTCTGCTCCCCAGAACTCTGGTGGGAGTGAAGGCGACTCAGGCCAAGGTACCAATACTTAACCCGCGGTGGGCTAGTGTCCGATCAGCGGGGAGCGCCGTGAAAGATCAGCGGGGAGCGTTCGGCAGAAGCAGCAACGGCTGTCTCCAGTCCGCACATTCCCAGCCAATTACCGAGCATGCGGTAGCCGCCTTGCGTGAGCACTGATTCCGGGTGGAACTGGACACCATACAGTGGAGCGCTTCGGTGGCTCAGCCCCATCACGACACCATCGTCTGTCTGGGCTGTGACTTCTAGGCATTCCGGCACGGTGTGTGGGGCCACACTCAATGAGTGGTAGCGCGTGGCGGTAAAGGTGGGTGGCACGCCGCAGAAAAGAGGGGTGTTGTGGTGGTGGACCTGCGAAGTTTTACCGTGCATCAGTTGCACAGAGTGGGTCACCGTCGCCCCGTACACTTCAGCCAGGGTTTGATGACCTAGACAGACTCCTAGCAGCGGTTGCTGAGTCTGTTCTGCGTGCAGAATCAACGCAGGGCACACTCCAGAGTCCACGGGCGCACCGGGGCCCGGGGAAAGCAACACCCCATCATGACGATCCGCCAAAGCGCAGGCTGCTGTGTTGTCTACTTGATCGTTTCGGATCACCGTGGTTTGGGCGCCTAGTTCTTCCAAGTAACCGACCAGCGTGTACACAAAACTGTCGTAGTTATCCACGACTAATACGTTGACCGACACTTTTGATGCTCCTGTCTCCATGAAAGATGGCCACCTCCCTCAGAGCATACTGTTGTCGGAGGAGCCATTTAGAACGCGGGTGGAGATGGGTAAGATTGGGCTGGTTTGCCCACCACAACGAATCACGTGCCCGCATAAATATATGGTGAGTGATGGCGACTTCGCCAATACCCGTCTGCAGGAGGAGTTCTGACGTGCCCGAACCTAAGAAGCGCCTGGCGGGGCGAAAACAGCGGTCCGTGGAAGAGGAATCACCACCCCCGGTATCGATTGACGATGAACTCACGCGGCTAGCTGTTGCTTCTTTACCGGAGCAGCGCCGCAAAGAGTGGGAGCGTACCCAGCGGGCTCACAAAAAGGAAACGGTTGACCGTGACCCCGCTGAATCGGGCGGATCTCCTGAGGACACAGCTGAGGACGTTGCGGAAGAAATCACCCGAGGAGCACGTAACACCGCCCCTGATGCGGATCAGACTCCGACTTGGTACAAGATCATCATGTTTGGGCTGATCATCGTCGGCTTATTGTGGCTGATTATTTGGTATCTGATGGATTATTCGTGGCCGATTCCTTCGATTGGTTACGGCAACGTGGCTGTTGGTGTGGGATTAATGATGCTGGGGTTAATCATGACCACGAGATGGCGTTGAAAGATCACGGGCCTGATCTGCCGGGCGACCGCATATTTCCTGACAACGCCCCGGATCCAGAAGATGACACAAGGCCAGGCAAACGTACGCCGAACCCCGCTGTGATGGAGGTGCGTGTACGCCGCCTAGCCTTGGCACTGTTGATCGTGATCCCGCTGATCTGGTGGCTCACCCGGGTAATGTGAGGCCCCGCAACCTCAGCTCATGCCTGGGGGGCAGTAAAAGCGACATCTAGGTTGATCACTACTTTGTCAGAGACCAACACTCCGCCGGCTTCGATCGCAGCATTCCAAGTCAGTCCGAACTCTTTGCGAGAGATTGTCGTTTTGGCTTCGAAACCCGCACGTGTCATACCGAAAGCGTCAACCACAACACCGTTGAACTCCGCCTCTAGCTCAACATTTTTTGTGATGCCCTTGATCGTGAGCTCGCCCGTTACAGTGCCCTGGCCGTCTACCAGATCAAAGCTAGTGGAGGTGAAAGTCATGACAGGGAACTGCTCCACGTCAAAGAAGTCTTCTCCGCGCACATGCGCGTCCCGGTCAGCGTTACCGGTGCTCACAGATGCGGTCTGAATCGTTGCTTCAACGGTGGAGTGGGCAATATCTTCAGCGACATTCAATGTCGCATCGGTTTGCCCAAATGCACCATGCACTTTGGAAATACCTGCGTGCCGAACAGTAAAACCGACCTCTGAGTGAGCAGGGTCAAAATTCCATGCGCCGGGGACAAGACGGTCAAAGGTGCTCATCGTGGTTCCTCCTACAAAAGACCATAACTAGGTGATGTATCACCAATAGTAGACCCACTTAGGTGATGCATCAAGTAATTGTGTGTGCTTTGGGTGTCACGGTGATCACAGCGGCTGGCGCAGCGGAATCTGTGAGGCGTTTTTTAGATCTGGTAGTCAACAACAGAGTTGCTGGATAACGTGTGGAATTGCCGTCGATGGTAAACCATAGGAGCGCCATTAGGTTCCGTGCCAAGGATTTCCACCACACCAGCGTTGAAGACGAGCGCGGGGCCGGCTTGGATGCGAGCTAGGGGGTGAACCCGCATCACGCGGCCTACACCTTTGAGAATTGGTTCTCCGGTAGGCAGCCATTCCCAGTCCATCGCATCGCCGAATCGGGGGGCACCGTGTGTTGCGAATGCTTGAGCTAACCCGAGGTTAGAGGCATCAAGGAGGTGGACCAGCAGAGAGTCAGCTTGGGCAACAAGTAGCGCTGAACCACTGCGTGCTTGCAAAGAAAAGCCAATGATAGGAGGCTCCGCAGACACTGAGGACACCGAAGATACCGTCAGCCCCACGGGGCCGTCGGGGCTTTGGGCGGTAATCACAGCAATGCCGGCTGGGTGGTCACCGAAAATAGCACTAAAGTCAGCCCGGGCGATGCACGTTTGTCCCAGTTCGTCAGCGGGAACAACATAATCAGCCGTAAAGGGCGGTTGATCATCGCCAACTACCGCGCCGAGCCTTGCCTTTGTCCCAGAACCATCATTCGGTGGGGTCATTGCTTCTCCCTTTCAGCAGACCCGGTATCTCGCTGGCTGCACCCCACTACCTCGTGTGTATAGAGGCCCAGCCCATAACTTCTACCGATAAGTTTGACGGTCCAAAGAAACATTGTCGAACCCTCTGTTCACACACGTACACGCGCTAAGGGGCGAGATGAACAACACATCGGGTTGGGGGTGTGTGTGGCTCACACCCCCAACACCCCCACCACACACGAAA